>NZ_PQHZ01000004.1 GCF_003385185.1 Amycolatopsis palatopharyngis
CCCCTCCACCCCCACCACCGCACCTACAACCACCTCCACACCAGCCTGCGCTGTCTCGGCGAACGCCCGCCGCCACCCTCAAAACCCGCTGGCGAGCACTCCACCGCATCACCCTCAGCCCCACCCACATCGGCACCATCACCCAAGCAGCCCTCGTCCTCACCCAACACGAACACCACGGCCGCTACTGAGAAAACCTCATTGGGGAACTAAAAATCCCGGGGGAGTGGGGTGCCCCACCGTTCCCCACTGGGGTGTGGGCGTGGGGGTTGGCGCTGCTCCGTTGGGGTTGTCCGTGGACGATTCTCGGCTTCTCGGCGGTCCGGAGAGCCCTAGTTCTCACCCGTGGCGGCGATGTTCCCCCACCTGCCCCCACTCGGCACCCACCGCTCTCACCTGCAAAAACGCAGAAATCTGTCCCCCGATTCGGCGCTTTCGTCGTTGACTGTGGTGGAAAGTGGGGTACGGTGGTGATCAGTGGGGCGGAAGGGAGCCCCGTGGCCGGTTTCGGTGGATTTCGTACCTCGTGAAGTTCTCCGGGCCCGGTAGGGAGGTGGCGGCCGATGTTCCTCGGCACCCACAACCCCAAGCTGGACGACAAAGGGCGACTCACGTTGCCCGCGAAGTTCCGGGACGCGCTGGCAGGTGGGCTGATGATCACCAAGGGACAGGATCACTGCCTGTACGTCTTCCCGCGCGACGAGTTCGAGCAGATGGCACGCAAGGTGGCAGAGGCACCGTTCACCAACGAGTCGGTGCGTGCCTACCAGCGCTATCTGTTCGCCGGTACGGACGAGCAACGGCCCGATGGGCAGGGGCGCATCCCGATCGCGTCCGAGCTACGGCGCTATGCCGGGCTCAACAAGGACTGCGTGGTGATCGGTGCGATCACCAGGCTGGAAATCTGGGACGCCCAGGCGTGGCAGGGCTACCTGGAAGAACACGAGGACAGCTACGCGAAGGCTCGAGAAGAAGTCCTGCCGGGCGTCTTCTGAGTCGAGGACGCGTTCGGCAGGCCACTTTCAGTGAAGCCGAAACGGGTCGAAGTGGATGTCGTGAGGCCTCTGTCCGCTCACCGGCCCTGGTGCACCTTCCCCGGCACCAGGCCCGCAGCGGGCGGGCGGAGACCTGACGGCATCGACGCTTCCGGAGAACTCCGGGAACTCGACCGACTCGACTGCCTTGCCGGGCGGGCGGCATCGGGGAAAGGGGGTTGGCCATGACAGAGAGTGCTGAGCACGTTCCGGTCCTGCTGGATCGGATCCTCGAGTTGTTCGCCCCCGCGCTCGCCGCTCCCGACGCGGTCCTCGTCGATGCCACTGTCGGCCTCGGCGGTCATTCCGACGCACTGCTCGCCGCACATCCGCGAATGCGGCTCATCGCGCTCGATCGAGACCCCGCGGCGCTCGAGCGCTCCGCGGAACGTCTCGCCCGCCACGGCGACCGGGTGCGCTTCGTCCACGCCGTCTACGACGAGTTGCCGGATGTGCTCGCCGAGCTCGGACTGTCCGCAGTGGACGGTCTGCTTTTCGACCTCGGCGTGTCCTCGATGCAGCTCGACCGGACCGAGCGCGGCTTCTCCTACTCCAGGGACGCACCGCTGGACATGCGGATGGACCCCACGACGGGACCTACGGCGGCGGACGTGCTCAACACCTACGCGACCGCGGATCTGGCCCGGATTCTGCGGGAGTACGGCGAGGAGCGCTTCGCGGGCCGGATCGCGAAGACGATCGTGGCCGAACGGGAGCGCGAGCCGTTCGATCGCAGCGAACGGCTGGTCAAGTTGCTCTACGACACCGTGCCCGCACCGAGCAGGCGCACCGGCGGTCATCCGGCCAAGCGCACCTTCCAGGCGCTGCGGATCGAGGTCAACGGTGAGCTGGAGACGTTACGTGCGGCGATGCCCAACGCGTTGGCCGCACTCGCGCCAGGCGGCCGGATCGTCGTCGAGTCCTACCAGTCGCTCGAGGACAGGATGGTGAAGCGTGCCTTCGCCGAGCTGGCGAAGTCGCGGACACCGGAGGGGCTGCCCGTCGAACTTCCCGGGCACGGCCCCGACATCAGATTGCTGACCCGCGGCGCCGAGAAGGCCGGCGAGTCGGAGATCGAGCAGAACCCCCGCGCGGCCTCGGTCCGGTTGCGCGCGGCCGAGCGGATCAGGGAGACGGCATGACCGCCGCCGAGGTTCTTCCCGCCACGGAGGTAGTGCGATGACAGCGCCAACACGATCCAGGGCAGCCGCGACTCGTTCCGCGCAGAAGCGATCCCGCGCGACGACCGCGGGCACCGAGACTCCTCGGGCCACGCGTTCACAGCGGCAGCCGGCGCAGCAACGTACGACCGCCGCCGAGCGGGCGTATGCCCGCCGGGCGCAACGCGCCGAGTTGTCCCAGCAGGACACGCGGGCGGTCGGCGAACTCGTGCGCGCGCGGAAATGGCTGCCGCGGTTGCGTGGACCTCGCTCGCGCGCGTCTTTCGTCGTGATGATGATGTGCCTGCTCGCCGCGGGTGTGGCTACCACCCTGTGGCTGTCCACCCAGGCGATCGCCGATACCTACCGCCTGGACGAGCTGAACGAGAACAACGCCCGTCTGCTCGAACGTAAGGAGCAGCTGCAGCAGCAGGTCACCAGCCAGGAGTCCGCGACGGCGCTCGCCGAGCGGGCGAAGGCGCTGGGCATGGTTCCAGCTGTCGACCCCGGCTGGCTCGTCGTCGAGCCCGACGGCAGCGTCCGCGTGGTCGGTGACCCGAAGAAGGCGGAGAAGAAGGCGGCGGCCACGGCGCCTCCCGCTCCCGACTCGTCGTCGGACGACCCGCCGGCCGGGAACGATTCCGACGGTGCCCCTGGAGAGACCGAGGCCGACCGGATCGCGGGTGCGGCGGGTCCGCAGGGCGACTCAGGCGACGGCGGCCGCTGATGGCGGGACAGGCTCGCGGCGGCCGCTCCAGGGCGGGAACCCGGCGGACCTACTCCGCACGCGCCCGTCGCGGCGGTAACCCCCAGGTGCTCGGCGGCAACCGTAACCGGTTCACCGTCGTCCGCATCATGCTCGTGGCGGTGCTCGCCGTCGCGGGGCTGAAGCTCGTGCAGGTGCAGGCGATCGAGGCGCAGGCGCTGTCGGCGAAAGCGGAGCGCCAGCGCACACTCGAGATCGACATCCCGGCCCAGCGCGGGTCCATTGTGGATCGCAACGGGGTGAAGCTCGCCTTCACCGTGGAGACGCGCACCCTCACGGTGAGCCTGCGCGCCATGCGTAAGACCTGGGACGAATACGCGAAGGAGCACCCCGAGGAGGGGAAGAACTTCCGGACCCGCGCCGCCGAGGTCGCGAAGTACATCGCGCAGAAGGTGCCGGACAAGACGACCGAACAGGACCTTCTGCAGCGCTTCCACAAGGACGGCCCGTTCACCTTCCTCGTCGACGAGGTGGAGCCCTCGGTAGCCAAGGACATCACCGAGAAGTACCCGGAGATCGGGATGGAGAAGCGGGCGAAGCGGGAGTACCCGGGCGGAAAGGTCGCCGCGAACATCGTCGGCGTCGCCAACTGGCAGATGCAGGATCCCGACGTCTCCAAGCACAACCTGCACGGTCTGGCAGGCCTGGAGAGCATGTGGGACGAGGCACTCGCCGGAACTCCGGGGCAGCGGCTCGTGGACACCGCGCAGGGGACCAACGTGGTCATCCCCGGTACCGAACGCGATCTGCAGGCCGCGACGCCCGGTTCGGACGTGGAACTCACCATCGACTCCGACCTGCAGTACGTGGTGCAGGACAAGCTCGCCGACTATGTCCGGAAGTCGCGCGCCAAGGGCGGCAGCGCCGTGGTCCTGGACTCCAAGACCGGCGAGGTCTACGCGCTGGCCAACGACCGGACCTTCAATCCGAACGACCTGGACAGCCTCACGCCCGAACTTCTGAACAACAAAGCGGTGTCCACACCGTTCGAGCCCGGCTCTGTGAACAAGATCGTCACGGCGGCCGCGGCCATCGAGTACGGGCTGACGACGCCCGAGTCCGCCCTCATGGTGCCGGACTCGAAGAAGGTCGCGGACCACGTCGTGCATGACGCGTGGAACCATCCGACGCAGAAGTTCACCACGACGGGCATCTTCGCGAAATCGTCCAACGTCGGCACCCTGATGCTCGCCGAGAAGATCGGTGAGGAGCGCTTCGCCGAGATGCTGGCCAGGTTCGGCCTCGGCAAACGCACCGGTGTCGGCCTGCCAGGCGAGAGTCCGGGCAGCGTCCCGGCCAGGGAGAACTGGTACGCGACGACGTTCGGAAACCTGCCCATCGGGCAGGGGCTTTCGATGACCGTGCTGCAGATGGCCGGGATGTATCAGGCCATCGCCAACGACGGTCTGCGGGTCGAGCCGCGGATCATCCGGTCGAAGACCAGCCCGGACGGCAAGCGGGAGCCCGGCCCCCCGCCCGGTACGCAGCAGGTGGTGAGCCCCAAGACCGCGGACACGGTCAAGGACATGATGCGCGCCGTGACCCAGAACGAGGGTGGCAACGACAACGGCACGGCACCGGCAGCCGCCCTGGAGGGGTACCAGATCTCCGGCAAGACCGGCACCGGTCAGCAGGTGGACCCGGCCACCAAGGCCTACAGCGACCACCTCTACAACATCACGTTCGCCGGGATCCTGCCCGCGGACGACCCGCGCTTCGTGGTCGGTATCTGGCTGGACGCGCCGGACACGACGCTCCCGGAAGGACACTCGGCCGCGCCGCTGTTCCACGACATCGCGTCGTATCTGTCCCAGCGCTACCAGCTGCCGCTCTCGGACGCGCCCTCGCCGGTCGTCCCGCTGATTCTCTGACGGCAAGAGCGGCCGGCCCCGCCCCGGTGTCCGGAGCGGGGCCGGGGCCTCACTTGCCGTACAGCGCCTCGATGTCGGTGGCGTAGTTCTTGTTCACCACGTTGCGCTTGAGCTTCAGGCTCGGGGTGATCTCGCCACCGGCCTCGGTGAAGTCATTCGGCAGGATCGTGAACTTCTTGATCGACTCGGCGTGCGAGACCAGCTTGTTCGCGGCGTCGACCGCCTCCTGTACCGCCGTGCGCAGGTCCGGGTCGTCGACAAGGTCGGCGACACTGGCGTCGGCCGGCTTGCCGCGCTGGGACTTCCAGGTCGGGAAGAACTCCTCGTCGATGGTCACGAGTACCCCGATGAACGGGCGCTGGTCGCCGACCACCATCGCCTGGCTGATCAGCGGGTTGGCCTTCAACGTGTCCTCGAGTCCGGAGGGGGCGACGTTCTTGCCGCCCGCGGTCACGATGATCTCCTTCTTCCGCCCGGTGATCTTGAGGAAGCCCTCGTTGTCCAGCTCGCCGAGGTCGCCGGTGGAGAACCAGCCGTCCTGCAGCGATTCGGCGGTCGCCTGCTCGTTGTTCCAGTAACCGGTGAAGACCACTTCGCCCTTGAGCTGGATCTCGCCGTCCTCGGCGATCCGGACGGAGGTACCGGCGACCGGCCTGCCGACCGTGCCCACCTTGAATCCGTCCTGGGTGTTCACGCAGGCCGCGGCCGAGGTCTCGGTCAGGCCGTAGCCCTCGAACACCGGCACCCCGATGCCCCGGAAGAAGTGGGCCAGGCGCGCGCCGAGCGGGGCGCCACCGGACACGGCGGCGACGCACCGTCCGCCGAGGGCGGCCCGCAGCTTCGTGTAGACCAGCTTGTCGAACACCGCGTGCTTCACGCGCAGGCCGAGACCGGCGCTGCCGCCGTCCTGTGCCTGGCTGTAGGCCACGGCGGTCGCCTCGGCCGCGTCGAAGATCTTGCCCTTGCCGTCGGAGTGCGCCTTGAGCTTCGCTCCGTTGTAGACCTTCTCGAACACGCGGGGGACGGCGACGACGAAGGTCGGCCGGAAGGTGCCGAGATCCGCGACCAGGTCGGTTATGTCGGCGGTGTGGCCGAGCGTGACCCGTGCGGTGACCGCGGTGACCGCGATCGCCCTGGCGAGGATGTGCGCCAGCGGGAGGAAGGCGAGCAGCGAGTTGCCCTGCTCCATCAGCTGCGGGAACGCCGCGATGTCCGCCCGGATCTCGCTGAGCAGGTTGTGGTGTGTCAGCTGCACACCCTTGGGGCGCCCGGTGGTCCCCGAGGTGTACACGACCGTGGCGATGGCGTCGGAGGTCACTGAGCGGCGACGGGCGTGCACGTCGTCGTCGGCCACCTCGGCCGCGAGCGCGCTCAGCTGTTCGAGCGCTCCTGGGCTGCCCTCGATCTGCCAGGTGTGCGCCAGCTCGGGCAGCCTTCCACGCACCTCGTCCAGGCTCGCGCTGTGCTCGGCGGTCTCCACGAAGACGGCCTTGGCGGCGGAGTCCGAGAGAATCCAGTGCACCTGTTCGGCGGAGGAGGTTTCGTAGATCGGCACGGTGACGCCGCCCGCCGCCCAGATGGCGAAGTCGAGCAGAGTCCACTCGTACCGGGTCTTGGACATCAGCCCGACTCGATCGCCCTGCTCGATACCCGCGGCCAACAGGCCTTTCGCCGCGTCGAGCACCTGGGCCGCGAACTCGCGTGCGGTGACGTCGATCCAGGACCCGTCGATATGGCGGCGGAAGCTCACCACATCACCGAATCGTTCGGCGTTGGCCCACACGACGTCGGCGAGATTCTCGTCGGCAGCGACCGTCCGACTTGCAGGAGCGCTGTATTCGCGCACGTGGACCTCCGAAATAGACACCGGGAGCGGATGTTACTCGCCGGTCAACCTAACCTGTCCCATACCTGCTTGACCATGGTGGTGGCAGACGTTCCTCATTGGCATGACATTCTGCACCCGTGTCCGATTCCGACAACTCCGTCCCCGCGTTGGACATCGTCGACGAGACTTTCCTCGCCGTGCCCCCGGGTACGGTCGCCGCCGCGTTCGCCGATCCGCGGGCCTGGTCACGATATTGGCCGGACCTGGTGCTTGAGGTCTACACCGACCGTGGCGACAAGGGTCTGCGCTGGACGGTGCGAGGTGCGCTGGTCGGCACGATGGAGATCTGGCTGGAACCGGTCCTCGACGGCACCCTGCTGCACTACTTCCTCAGGGCGACCCCGGCCGCCGCCGACGGTACGCCCGTCGCCCTGCGGCCGGCAGGGCTGCGCCGGGAGTTCGACCGGAGGGCGCGGGCGGCCAAGGGCATCGCACTCGGTCTGAAGGAGATCCTGGAGGACGGGCGGGAGCCGGGCATCCCGCCAAGGTCGGCATAACCGGCGGTGGTGGGGGGATGCCGGCGCTCGATCGGGTGCGGGAGACTGGTGGGGTGAAGGTTCATGTCGTTTCCGACATCCACGGAAACGCCGAGGCACTGGCCAGGGCAGGTGAGGGTGCCGACGCCCTGCTCGTGCTCGGCGACCTGATCGACTTCGTGGATTACCAGGACCATGGCAACGGAATTCTCGGGGCCCTGTTCGGGGCCGACAAGGTCGCCACGTTCGCGCGCCTGCGCCGGGAGGGGACCAGGGACGAGACCGTCGCCTACTCCCGGTCGCTCTGGGCCAGCCTCGAGGATCCGGCCGCGGCGGTGGACGAGGCGATCCGGGAGCAGTACGCCACGCTCTTCGGGGCACTGAGCGCGCCCACCTACGCCACTCCCGGCAATGTCGACACGCCGGCGCTGTGGCCGGAGTACGCGGCCCGCTCCTCGGAGGGCGTTCGCGTGCTCGACGGGGAGGTCACCGAGATCGGCGGGCTGCGGTTCGGTTTCGTCGGGGGAGCGCTGTTGCCCGAGGGCGTCACGCCACGCCGGGGCGCGGTCTGGCGGCCGTATCTGCGTACTCCCGAGGACTACGACGCGGCGGTCGCGGGCCTGTCCGGGATCGACGTCCTGTGCACGCACATCCCGCCTGCCATCGCCGATCTCACCTACGACGTCGTCGCGCGGCGCGCCGAGTTCGGCTCGGCCGCGCTGCTCGCGCTGATCGAGAAGGAGCAGCCGCGCTACTCGTTGTTCGGGCACGTCCACCAGCCGTTGTCGGCGCGGCGGAGGTGGGGCCGGACCGAGTGCCGTAACGTCGGCCACTTCAAGGAGACCGAGCGTTCCTACGTGCTGCGCTGGTGACGACGACGAGACGGTAAGTTGTGCGCATGGCCGAGCAGTCCACGCAGTCGATCGAGGTCGATGCGGCGCCCGAGCGCATCATGGCGGTGATCGCCGACCTGCCCGCGTACCCGGAATGGGCACAGGCGGTTCGCGAGACGGAAGTGCTGGCGGAGGATGATTCCGGCCGGGCCAAGCAGGTCCGGTTCACCCTCGACGCAGGGCCGGTGAAGGACGTCTACACCCTCGAGTACGACTGGGCCGACGACGGCCTATCGGTGAGCTGGCACCTGGTGAAGGGGCAGATGCAGAAGTCCCAGGACGGCCGGTACCTGCTCGAGCGCAAGGGTGAGCGCACGCTGGTGACCTACACGTTGTCCGTCGAGCTGGCGCTGCCGATGATCGGGCTACTGCGCCGCAAGGCAGAGAAGATGATCATGGACACCGCCCTGAAGGAGCTCAAGCGCCGAGCGGAGGGGTAGAACCAGGGTGCGAATCCTGTTGTTCACCGGCAAGGGGGGTGTCGGTAAGACGACGCTGGCCGCGGCCACCGCGGCCGGACTGGCCCAGCAGGGCCGCAAGACCCTCGTCGTCTCGACCGACCCGGCGCATTCGCTGAGTGACGCCGTCGATCAGCGGCTGGGCACCGAGCCCGTCGAGGTCGCGGACGGTCTGTACGCCGTCCAGGTCGACTCGCTCGGGCTGCTCGACGAGGTCTGGGTGGAGCTGCGTGAGCAGGTGCGCCATGCCCTCGCCGACGCCGGGGTCGACTCGCTCGACGCCGCCGAACTGACGGTGCTGCCCGGTGTGGACGAGGTGCTCGCGCTCGGCGAGGTGCGCAGGCTCGCCGCGAGCGGCCCGTGGGACACGGTGGTCGTGGACTGTGGCCCCACCGCGGAAACTCTGCGACTGCTGGCACTGCCCGAGGCCATTTCCGGGTATCTGCGCAAGCTCGTCGTCCGGCAGTCGCGTTTGGCGGGCCGGGGCAGGGGTGGGACAACCGAGGCCGTCCGGCGTCTCGGCGCGCACCTGGAATCGCTGCGCGAACTGCTGACCGATCCGGCGACCACCACCGTCCGTCTCGTACTGACCCCCGAACGGGTGGTCGCGGCCGAAACCCGCCGGACGCTGACCTCGCTCGCCCTGCGCGGGATCCGGGTGGACGGGCTGGTGGTCAACCGTCTGATGCCCGCTCCAGGGCTGTGGCGGGGATCGGCGGCATCGTGGCTGCGGACCAGGCGCAGACAGCAGAACGAGGTGCTGGCCGAGCTCGCCGCGACCGGGCTGGACCAAAGACTGATCCGGCCGGTGGAGCACAGGGCGGTGGAACCGGTCGGTCTGGCGGCGCTGGTGGAGATCGCCGGTGAACTCTACGGTGCTGACGACCCGCTCGCCGGGTGTGACACCGGGGTGAGCCCCCTGCTACAGGTGTCCGAAGTAGACGAAGGTGGATACGAACTACGGGTCGCCGTGCCCCTCGACAGGGAGTCCGCCGTGGATCTCGCCCGGGTCGACGACGACCTCGCCGTCACCATCGACGGATTCCGCAGGCTGATCGCACTGCCGGAACTGCTACGGCCGTGTCAGGTCACCGGCGCGGAGTCGGACGCACGCGGTCTGCTGGTCTCGCTGCGGCGGCAGGAGGATGGCCGATGACCGAACACGGTGCGGCGGGGCAGTGGAACGAACAGGACGTGACCAGCCTGGCGGAGGAGATCCGGCTGCTGGTCGAACTGGTGGCCGACAGAGCGGCACCCTGGCTGGACGGCGTGATCGCCGCGGGACACGGCACCGGTCGTGACGAGGAAGCGCACGGCGCGGAATCCACAGCAGACAACTGGGACGCCGCCGGTACCGGCACGGACTGCGGCTGGTGTCCACTGTGCGCGATCGTCGCGGTGGTGCGGGGGGAGCGGCCAGAGTTCGCCGCCCGGTTACTGGAGCAGGCCGCGGCGCTGGTCGCGCTGCTTCGCGCGGTCCTCGCCGATCGCTGGCAACCGCAGGAGGGCGTGCATATGCCGGGTTTCCGGCCAGCCCCCAAGCCGGAGGACGCCGGCACGGACGAGCCGGCTCGTACGGCCACCCGGACCGCGGCCACTGCCCGGGTGCAGCGGATCGAGGTCCGGCGGCGGCCGGAGTGGCGGCCCGGCACGGAAAACGGGCGGCGGTAGTGCTCGCGATCGGTGTGGATGTCGGTGGCACCAGCGTGCGGGCCGGCGTCGTGGACGAGCAGGGCGCGCTACTGGACACCGCGCGGGTGGGGACACCCACCGGCGAGGTGGCGCTGGAGGATGCGATCGCCGGGGTGATCGAGCAGTTGCGACTCCGGCACGAGGTGGCCGCGGTTGGGCTCGCGGTCGCCGGGTTCGTCGGTACGGACCGCCGCACGGTGATGTTCGCACCGCACCTGGCCTGGCGAGCGGTCCCGGTGACCGACCGGATCGAGAAGCGGGTGGGCCTGCCGGTCACGCTGGAGCACGACGCGAACGCCGCCACGGTCGGCGAGCACCGGTTCGGCGCGGCCAGGGGAGCGCGGGTGGCGGCCCTGATCGCGCTCGGCACCGGAATCGGTGCGGGTCTGATGCTCGACGGTGCCATCTTCCGCGGCGCGCACGGCGTCGCACCCGAACTCGGACACATCCGCGTGGTTCCCGGCGGCCGTCCCTGCCCCTGTGGCAAGGACGGGTGCTGGGAGCGTTACTGCAGCGGGACGGCGCTGGCGACCACCGCGATCGAACTGCTGGCACAGCACCCCGGCCGCTCCACCGTGCTGGCACGCGAGGTGGCGGGTGATCCGGGATCGGTGACCGGGCGCAGGGTGGCGGCCGCGGCCAGGGACGGCGACCCGATCGCCCAGCGAGCGATGGCCGAGCTGGCCCGCTGGCTCGGCGAGGGCCTCGCGCTGGTGGCCGACATCTACGACCCGGAGGTGGTGGTGATCGCGGGTGGAGTGTCGGAATCGGCGCCACTGTTCCTGGACGAGGCGCGGGAACACTACGCGGCCGCTGTCACGGGGGCGCACCACCGGCCGCTCGCCCGGATTCGCCGGGCCCAGCTCGGGGACGAGACGACCATCGTCGGCGCGGCCGCACTGGCGCGCGAGCGGGACGCGCTCGGGCACCGCTGAGGGACGCCCGAGAACGGCGGATCTCAAGATCAGGGTGATCCGTCGCGCCGCCCGCGGCCACTCCATTCGGCCGAACCGAGCCGGTATGGCGATGTGACAAGCTGGATTCATGTTGCTCGGCGACGGCGATGGGTTCGTTCGGTGCGCGTGTGGCCACCGGCATTGGGGCCGGTACGGGGCGGCCGGTCTGCTGCTGACCGATCCCGAACGCGGCGTACTGCTGCAGCGGCGGGCCTGGTGGACCCACCACGGCGGGACCTGGGCGCTGCCGGGCGGGGCGATCCGCTCGGACGAGAACCCGGCGCAGGCGGCGACCAGGGAGGCCGAGGAGGAAGCGGCGATAGACCCCGGTGCGGTCCTGGTCACGGCGACGTCGACCGAGGAGCACGGCACCTGGCGCTACACCACGGTGCTCGCCACCGTGGGCGCCGAGGTGCAGCCGAAGGAGGTCAGCAAGGAAACGGCGGAGCTGCGCTGGGTCACCCCGGAGGACGTGTCGTCGCTGCGACTGCACCGCGACTTCGCAGCGGCGTGGCCCCGATTGCGCGAGCAGCTCGAGCGCAGGCTGGTGCTGGTGGTGGACGGCGCGAACGTCGTCGGCTCGCGGCCGGACGGATGGTGGCGGGACAGGGCGGCGGCGGCCGCCCGGCTCCGGGACCGGCTTGGCGCACTCGTGCACTCCGACGTCTGCGGCAGCGACGTACCGGTACCCGATGCGCCGGACTGGTGCTGGCGGCCCCGGGTGCTGCTGGTGGTGGAGGGTCGTGCGGTGGCCACGGAACCACATGCGGACGTGGAGGTGCTCGCGGCGCCTTCCGACGGCGACTCGGCCATTGTGGACGCGACACGCACAGCGCGCACGACCCGGCCGCAGGACCACGTGGTCGTGGTGACCGCCGATCGCGAACTCCGGGCCAGGGTGCGCGAGGAGGGCGCAGGCGTCCTTGGTCCGGCCACGCTGTTGCACCTGCTGGACGGCCAGTGTCGCTGACCTGCGTACGTCATCGGAACAGGCCCGTCGGGCCCTGCTGGCGAGACGGGCGGCCTCGCGCTAGACCAGTCCCTCGCGCATCTCGGTGATCAGCGAGGCCACCACGGCCTTGAGGCTGCCGTGGCACTCCCTGGCAGCGGCCCGCTGCCGCTGGTAGCTCGCGCCGTGCTGCAGGATCGTCTCGACACCGCGCAACTCTGCCGTGCACTCCAGGTGTTTGGCCACCGGCTCCAGCCGTTCCAGCACGTCCCCGAGGTCCTCGGTGACCAGGCGCTCGTTGCCCGCCGCGTCCAGGATGATTATCGCGTCCATCCCATAGCGCGCGGCTCGCCACTTGTTCTCCTGGACATGCCACGGCGGGAGTGACGGCAACGTCTCGCCCGCGTCGAGGCGTGCGCTGAAATCGTCCACGAGGCACTGGGTCAGCGCGGCGATCGACGCGACCTCCTGCAGCGTGGGCACGCCATCGCAGACCCGCATCTCGACCGTGCCGAAATGCGGTGCGGGGCGGATGTCCCAGCGGATCTCGGAGAAGTGGTCGATCACGCCGGTGACGAACATGTCGTCGACATAGCGTTCCAGCTCCGACCAGTGCCGGAACTGGAAGGGCAATCCCGCGGTCGGCAGTTGCTGGAACATCAGCGCCCGGTTCGAGGCGTACCCGGTGTCCTCGCCACCCCAGTACGGCGACGAGGCCGACAGTGCCTGCAGGTGTGGTGCGTAGATGAGCAGAGCGTCCAGGATCGGCAGCACCTTGTCCCGGTGGTCCACCCCGACGTGGACGTGCACGCCGTAGATCAGCATCTGCCTGCCCCACCACTGTGTGCGCTCGATCAGCTTGGCGTAGCGCTCCTTGTCGGTGACCTTCTGCTGGTACCAGGTGGAGAAGGGATGCGTTCCCGCGGAGAAGAGTTCCACGCCGAGTGGGTCGGTGACCGAGCGTACGAGTCGTACCGATTCGGCCAGGTCGGCGCTCAGTTCCGGAACGGTCGAACAGACACCGCTGATCACCTCGATGGTGTTGAGCAACAGTTCCTGCTTGATCTTGGGGTGGCTGTCGTCGTGTTCCGGACGAAGCTCGTCGAGGATGCGTTCGGCCACCGAGGTCAGTTCACCGCTGCGCCGGTCGACGAGGGCCAGCTCCCACTCCGCGCCGACCGTGGAACGGCGAGACGGATGAAACTCGATCCGCATGGCCCCACCCCTTTTGCCCTGGTGTCAGACCTGCGCGCCGGTACTCGGATCCGCGCCGTCGGGTGGACCCTGCTTCACCCGCAGGAGCAGCAGTGCGATCGCCGCGGCAAGGCCGAGCAGGCCCAGCGGCAGGCCCACCCTGCTGGACAGGCCGAGCACCCCCGGTGCGACCAGCAGCAGCAGAGACATCACGAAGAACAGCAGCACCACGACGGCACCCCGGCGGGGGCGCGGTAGCGGTGGTGGTTCGGGTGGCACGAAGTGCTCGTCGGTGTCGTCGCTGCCGGACCCGTCCACGCTGTCGGCCGGGTCCGGGCCGAAGAGCGTCTCGTCCCACTCGGTGCCACTGTCGCGCCAGCCGGAGGTCGACGTCCGGTCCGTGCTCCGGGGCTGTTCCTGGGGCCGGTCCTCCTGCGCGGATGCCTCGTGTTCCCCGGTGTCCCGCGCGGCGTCCGTGCCGATGCCCTCGGCACGCAGGTCCGCCGCGATCCTGGCGAACGCCGCGTCGACGTCGTCCGGCCCTTCGTGGCCGTCGATCCTGCTCATGTCCCAAGCCTCATTCGCCTGCGGGCCGCGCACCGTTTCGTGCCGTACCCGGTCTGTTCTCGGTGCCCGTCACTCATGCTGCACCCACCTGTTGAACGGAGTGGATGAACTCGACGCTGCGCTCGAAGATCAGCGGTGCGTCGTTGTCGAGTGTGGCGACGTGGAAGCTGTGTTCGAGGGGCACGTCGACGAGTTGCTCGCTGCGGACGCCCTCGGCGACGACCTGGGAGTTGACGGGCTCCACGACGTGGTCGACGACGGAGTGCATGAGCAGCAACGGCTGGGTCACCTTGTGCAGGTCCGCCCTGGTCAGGCGCCACAATTGACTCAGGCTCGCGGCCGCCCGTACCGGCGCCCTGTGGTAGGCGAGTTCGGTGACACCAGGCTTGGCGATGTCTCCCGCGACGCCTGGCACCGAGGCCAGCACCCTGGACAGCAGCGGCAGCAGCCGGGCATCTCGGCGCAGCGTGAGCACCGAAGGGTTGACCAGTGCGAGCCCGGCGATGTCCGAGCCGAACTCCTGTGCCAGTCGCAGCGCCAGCGTGCCGCCCATCGACATACCGAAGACGAACACCGTGTCGCAGCTGGTGCGGAGGTCGAGCAGTTCCGTCCGCACCGTGCCGTACCAGTCGGTCCAGCGCGTGCGGTTCATTTCCTGCCAGGTCGTTCCGTGCCCGGGCAGTCGGGGACCGCGCACGCTGAAGCCGGCTGCCGCCAGGTACTCGCCCCAGGGCCGCATACTGGCCGGGGTACCGGTGAATCCGTGGCAGAGCAGAACTCCGGTGCCGGAGGTGCCGGTGTGGGAGAACGGTTCCGCGCCAGCGAGCAGTGCCATGCCCGATCGCCTTCCTTGTCCGTGTCGACTCCCATGGTGACACGGACCAAGGGGTGGTGGTCGGGTGTCGGGCGACCCGCGCTGATCGGCGGTCCGCCCTGTGAGATGGGTCGCTGCGAATGCGCAACCGGGGGTCTGCCGTTGTGCGGTTGCGGTCGTGGTTCCTAGGGTGAACCGTCGGGGTGGTTCGCCGCTGATCGGGCAGGGCAGCCGACCGGTCGGAGTTTCGGTGTCAAGGAGGGCATGTCGCAGTGCTGTATCGGCTGATGAAGTACGTGTTCCTCGGGCCGCTGCTACGGCTGTTCTGGCCGACCAAGGTCGTCGGCGCGGAGAACATCCCGGAGCGCGGCGGTGCCATCCTCGCCAGCAACCACCTCGCCGTCGCCGACTCGTTCTTCATGCCCACCTACGTGAAGCGGAAGGTGACGTTTCCCGCGAAGCAGGAGTACTTCACCGAGAAGGGCGTCAAGGGCACGCTGAAGAAGTGGTTCTTCACCGGGGTCGGGCAGTTCCCGATCGACCGGTCGAGCGGTTCGGCCGCCCAGGCCGCATTGGACACGGCGACCAGGCTGGTCCGGGAGGGGCACCTGCTCGGGATCTACCCCGAGGGCACCCGCTCGCCCGACGGGCGGCTTTACAAGGGCAAGACGGGAGTCGCGCGGATCGCGCTCGAGTCGGGCGGCCTGGTTGTCCCGGTCGCGATGATCGGCACCGACAAGGTGAACCCGATCGGCTCGAAGATGTGGTGGCCGCGCAAGCTGGAGATCCGCTTCGGCAAGCCGCTGGACTTCTCCCGGTACGACGGACTGGCCGGTGACCGTTTCGTCGAGCGGTCGATCACCGACGAGATCATGTACGCCCTGATGGAACTGTCCGGCCAGGAGTACGTCGACATCTACGCCGCGCGGGCGAAGGAGCTCGCGGCGGCGGATGCGGCTGGCGTCCGCGCCGCCGTTCCGGCACAGGCCTCCGCACGCGAGGCCGCGCGGCTGCCGGAGTCGAAGGCGGGCTGATCCACAGCCGATCGCCACCCTCTAAGGTGCACCGGTGCGATTCTTCTACGACACCGAGTTCATCGAGGACGGCGTAACGATCGACCTGGTGTCGATCGGTGTCGTGGACACCGACGGCCGCGAGTTCTACGCCGTCTCCACCGAGTTCGACCCGGGGCGGGCTGGGCCATGGGTGCGAAACAACGTACTGCCGAAACTGCCCTCGCCCGCGAACTCCGCGTGGCGCAGTCGCGAGCAGATCAGGGCCGACCTGCTCGACTTCTTCGGCAAGCCGCAGGGCGGTATCGAGCTGTGGGCCTGGTTCGCCGCCTACGACCACGTGGCGCTGGCCCAGCTGTGGGGCCCGATGCCCGCGCTGCCGCGTCAGCTGCCGCGGTTCACCCGCGATCTGCGGCAGCGCTGGGAGGACGTCGGCAAGCCCAAACTGCCGGCCGCCCCGGAGGACGCCCACGACTCACTGGCCGACGCCCGGCACAACCTGGAGCGCTGGCGAGTGATCGAGGACGTCCGCCGCATGCGCGGCTTCGCAAGCTAGGGGTGCCTGCAAGTACTACCGAGCAAGATCAGCATCGTCGCTAACTGCTACCGAGCGGCGCCGCGTCACGCCGTCGGCCAGGCGGTCGAGCAGCTCCGCGGTGGTCGCCCAGTCCATGCAGGCGTCGGTGATGCTCTGGCCGTACCGCAGCTCGTCCGCCTTGCCCAGGGTCAGCTCCTGACGTCCCTGCTCGAGGAAGCTCTCCAGCATCACTCCGGTGATCCCCTGCTCACCCGCACCGATGCGCTCGGCGAGCTCACCGACTACGGCGGCCTGACGGACATGATCCTTACCGCTGTTGCCGTGGCTGGCATCGATGATCACGCGTTCCGGCAGTCCGGCGGTACGCAGCCGCCCAAGGGTGCCGGCCACGGTGTCGCTGTCGAAGTTCGGGCCGGCCGATCCGCCACGCAGGATGACGTGACAGTCGGGGTTGCCGGACGTAGTGAGCAGGGCGGCCAGCCCGTCGGCGTTGATCCCGGCGAACACGTGACCGGAGGCGGCGGCCTTCGTGGCGTCCACCGCGACCCCCACATCACCCTCGGTGGAGTTCTTGATCCCGACCGGCATGGACAGGGCACTGCACAGCTGCCGGTGTACCTGGCTGGCGGCCGTCCTCGCGCCGATGGACCCCCAGGTGACGGTGTCGGCGATGAACTGCGGGGTGATCGGGTCCAGGAACTCGCATCCGACAGGGAGGCCGAGCGCTGAGATGTCCAGCAGCAGCTGCCGGGCCAGTCGCAGGCCCTTGTTCACCGCGAAGCTGCCGTCCAGGTCCGGATCGTTGATCAGTCCCTTCCACCCGAGCGTCGTCCTCGGCTTCTCGAAGTACACGCGCATCACGACGTGCAGCCGGTCGCGCAGCGGCTCGGTGTGCTCGGCGAGCTTGCGCGCGTAGTCGAGTGCCGCTTCCGGGTCGTGCACCGAACACGGTCCGACGACGGCGAGCAGCCGGTCATCTCGGCCTTCGAGGATGTCGACGGTCTCGGCGCGGCCCTGCGCGACGGTCTTGGCGACCGCCACGCTCATGGGATGTTCCTGGCGCAGCAGGGCGGGGGAGAGCAACGGGCTGATACTCGTGGTCCGCCGATTGTCGAGGTCCAACTGCGGATCGATACCGGCAGCGGCCGATCGGTCGGTGTCCGACGAAGTGGTGGAGTGCATCGCGGGGGTCCTTTCCACAGACCGCCCCGTCGATGTCCCGCCGAGCCGGTCTGTCATCCGGCTCGATGGGTGGGAAGTCAGCGCACGGTGTCGCCGGCTGGCCCACCCGGGGCCGGCCTGCTAAACCAGAAATAGCGCACGACTGCGTTCACGTCCGCCAACGTAGCACAGACCTCCGGGTCGCCTTGGCGACGAGGGGACCACACCTGTCTTACCCTCGGTGCACCCTCGCGGGAACCGGCGGGCCTCACGCCAATCCTGGAGGACCGTCCCGCAGCACACCCCGAACGACGTCCAAGGAGACGCCGGGCGGGAACTCCGGCATCCACCAGGTGGCCCCCGCTTTGGCATAGGGCGCCGGGTCGGTGCCCGGCGCGAGGGCGACGGCCACGTCGCACGGCACCGCGTCGTGCGGACGCAGGTCCTTGATTGCAGCCACGATTTCGGCGAGCTGGTCCGGGTGCTGGAGGTTGATGGGAAAGAACCCGTCGTACCTCGCGGCTCTGCGCAGCGGCTTGGCGTTTCCCGGGAATCCCGCGACCCAGACAGGTACCCGGGGCCGCTGAATCGGCCGGGGAAGGAACTCGATGCCGTCGACGACGTAATGGTCGCCGTGGTGGTGCACAGGTTCGCCGGACCAGGCCGCCGTCAGAATTTCCAGTGACTCGTCGAGCATCTGGCCACGTGACCTCTCATCGGGCTGCTCGCCGGTCCTGGAGAACTCGCCGCCGAAGCGGTCGCTGCCGAGGCCGACCCCGAGCGTGAGGCGACCGCGGCTGAGCCGATCCAGTGTCGCGGTTTCCCGGGCTACCTTGGCCGGACGGCGGCGGGCAAGGGGTGTAACCATCGGTCCCAGTCGCACCCGTTCGGTGGCAGTGGCGATCGCGGCCAGCGAGATCCACGGGTCGGCCAGCTGCCGGATCGGCGAATGCCAGTGCACGTGATCCCATACGAAGACCCCCTGCCAGCCGGCTTCCTCCGCCTCGGCTGCCAAACGTGCGAGAACCCCCGGGTCGGCAAGATCGTCGAAGATCGGAAACCAGAGCGCCGAATGCATGGACGTAGGGTAGGTGCTCTTCGACTGTTCATACCCGTATCTCAGGCGAACTCACCGTGGCCGCGCAGGTGTTGCGCGAGCCCCGATCGGATCGGTGCGGCCGTGCTCGCGGAGGAGCCGCTCAGCAGGACGGACTGGACTCGGACACTCCTGGCCACCGAAATCGTGTTCATCGACAATGTCGTCGGCGCAGGTTGGGATTGGTCGCCTGTGACCGGATTCTCGGACACCGAGACACTGCAAGTACTCCGCCGTCTGCAGCGCAAGCTGGTGACTGCCGGGGTTACCGGCGTCGCCTTCGGGACCCGCCCTTCGCCGCCGATATCTTGATCTTGCCGTCACTTCCGGCGAGGGCATGCTGCGCGGGCCGGTCAGCTCCCAGACCGCCTCGACATCGTTGGGCAGGAACGACGGCGGGCCACCGAGAAAACGCTCGTACGCGAACAGACCGATGGCCATGCTGGGCACGCGCGCAGCACCTGCAACGATCAAGCCGGTTCCCGCTAGGCTGGCGCCGACAGTGTGACGCAGGACAAATCAGCGCAAGCGGAGGTCTGATCTGATGCGAGTCGGTGTGCTGACCGGCGGTGGCGACTGCCCAGGACTGAACGCGGTGATCCGCGCGGTGGTCCGCAAGGGTATCGAGGTGAACAACTGGGAGGTCGTCGGCTTCCGCAACGGGTGGAAGGGCCCGATGACCGGGGACAGCAGGCCGTTGGGGCTGGACGACGTCGAGGAGATCCTGACCCGCGGTGGCACCATCCTCGGCTCCTCGCGGACCAACCCCTACAAGGAGGACGGCGGTGTCGACCAGATCAGGGCGACGCTGGCCGAGCAGAAGATCGACGCGCTCATCGCGATCGGTGGCGAGGACACCCTCGGTGTCGCCAAGCGGCTGACCGACGACGGCATCGGCGTGGTCGGGGTACCCAAGACCATCGACAACGATCTCGGCGCCACCGACTACACCTTCGGCTTCGATACGGCCGTGCACATCGCGACCGAGTCGATCGACCGGCTGCGCACCACTGCGGAGTCACACCACCGCGCGTTGGTCGTGGAGGTCATGGGCAGGCACGCGGGCTGGATCGCCTTGCACTCCGGGCTGGCCGGCGGCGCCAACGTGATCCTCGTACCGGAGCGGCCGTTCTCCGTCGACCAGGTCGTCGACTGGGTGGAGAGCCGGTTCGAGCGGATGTACGCGCCGATCATCGTGGTCGCCGAGGGAGCGCTGCCCGAAGGCGGCGCCGAGTTGCTGCAGAGCGGGGAGAAGGACGCCTTCGGCCACGTGCGCCTCGGCGGGATCGGCACCTGGCTCGCCGACGAGATCGCCGCCCGCACCGGCAAGGAATCCCGTGCCGTCGTGCTCGGGCACACCCAGCGCGGTGGCACCCCAACCGCCTACGACCGGGTGCTCGCAACGCGTTTCGGGCTCAACGCGGTGGATGCCGTCACCGACGGGGACTTCGGCGTGATGGTGGCGCTGCGCGGCACCGACATCGTGCGGGTGAAGCTCGCCGAGGCGACCGCCGAGTTGAAGACCGTTCCACCCGAACGCTACGCCGAGGCGCAGGTCTTCTTCGGATAGACGGAGTCGCCGGACAGGGCCACCCGGGTGGGCACTCGGGTGGCCCTGACTCCGTGCGAAAGTCACGGTAGATTGCCCGGACCGAGACGCGGAGGTGAGCGATGTCACAGCCGGAAACACAGACGACCGCCGAACCTGGGGCGAGTACGAACACCGTGCGACGCCAGTGGATCGGACTGGCGGCGGGCCCGGTGCTCGCACTGTTGACGTTCCTGCTGCTGCCCGAGTCATTGCAGGCACCGGCCAAGGCGACGGCGGCGGTGGCGGTGCTGATGGCCGTCTGGTGGATGACCGAGGCATTGCCGCTGCCCGCGACCGCGCTGCTGCCGCTGGTGCTGTTTCCCGTGCTCGGCGTCGCGGACATCGACGATGTCGCGAGTCCGTACGCCAACGACGTGATCTTCCTGTTCATGGGCGGGTTCATGCTCGCACTGGCGATGCAGCGGTGGAATCTGCACAAACGGATCGCGCTGCGGACCGTGCTCGCGGTCGGCACGAAGCCGGTCATGCTGATCGCCGGATTCATGATCGCCACCGCCTTCATCAGCATGTGGGTGAGCAACACCGCGACCACTGTGATGATGATGCCGATCGGCCTTTCGGTGCTCGGTCTGACGCTGCAACTGGGTAACGGTGAACGGGACGCCAACTTCGCCACGGCGTTGATGCTGGGCATCGCCTACGCCGCCTCCATCGGATCCCTCGGCACGATCATCGGAACACCGCCGAACACGCTGCTGGTCGGCTACCTCGACGACAATCACGACATCCAGATCGGGTTCGGCCAGTGGATGCTGTTCGGCGTGCCGATCGCTGTCGTGTTCCTCGTGATCACCTGGTTGGTGCTGACCAAATTCGTGTTTCCGCCGAAGATGAAGTCGCTGCCCGGCGGCCGGGAGATGATCCGGGCGCAGCTGGATGAACTGGGCCCGATGAGCCGCGGTGAGTGGAACGCACTCGCGGTGTTCGTCTTCGCGGCTCTGTCGTGGATCTTCATCCCCGTGCTGGCCGACACCGACACGATCGGGGGCGCGTTGCCGTGGTTGTCCCGCATCTCCGACGCGGGAATCGCGATGACAGTGGCCGTCGTACTCTTCCTGCTCCCGGTGGACGCGCGCAGCGGCGTGCGCACCCTCGACTGGGACACGGCGAAGACACTGCCGTGGGGTGTGCTGCTGCTCTTCGGTGGCGGGTTGAGCCTGTCCAGCCAGTTCACCGCGACCGAACTCAGCAACTGGATCGGTGACCAGGTCGGCGCGCTCGGTGCCCTGCCGACCATCCTGCTCGTGGCGGTGGCCGCCGGACTCGTGCTGATCCTGACCGAGCTGACCAGCAACACCGCGACGGCAGCCGCCTTCCTGCCGATTCTCGGTGGCGTAGCGGTGGGTCTCGGCACCGGCCCGATGCTGCTGGTCGTGCCGGCTGCGCTCGCGGCGACCTGCGCGTTCATGCTCCCCGTCGCGACCCCGCCGAACGCGATCGTCTTCGGCTCGGGGCACGTCACGATCGGGCAGATGATGCGTGGCGGCGTCTGGCTCAACGTCATTGGTCTCGTGCTGATCACGCTGGCCGCCTACACCCTCGGAGCCTGGGTGCTCGGCCTGCGGTTCTGAGGCCACTTTCCCGGGAAAGTGACGTACTCGCCTGTGCCCCCATCGCACTTTCCCGGGAAAGTGCGATGGGGGCACCCTACGAAAGTCCCGAGTGCTGGTCTGAACCATTGACCTAGTGGTCTATACCACTTAACTTTTTTGATGTCCCCTTGTTCATCGGTGGGTCATCAGAAGTGAGCTGCCCCAGGGGATGCACGACAACCACGGGCCTGGCGCGGGTCCGCGGTGTCCCCTGCTGACGCGGTGTGGCGCAGCATCGCCCGTCTCCACGGAGCACGCATGTTCGGTTCAGCGAAGCGCAAACTGGTCGCAGCGGGTGGTGTCCTCACCGCTGCCCTGATGGTGGTCTCCCTCTCCGCCCCTGCCTCGGCGGGCAGTGCCGGTCCGGCCGGCGGGTCCGGCGATCTGCCCGAAGCACAGGCGGTCGGGAAGACTCTCGGCTACTTCACCCAGTGGGGCGTCTACGGGCGCAATTACCACGTCAAGAACATCCACACGAGCGGTTCGGCCGCCAAACTGACTCACATCAACTACGCCTTCGGCAACGTGACCAACGGTCGTTGCGCGATCGGTGACGCCTACGCCGACTACGACAAGTTCTACGGTGCCGACGCCAGTGTGGACGGTGTCGCGGACACCTGGGACGCGGGTGCGCTGCGGGGCAACTTCGGTCAGCTCAAACGGCTGAAGAAAATGTATCCCCACATCAAGGTCCTGTTCTCCTTCGGCGGCTGGACCTGGTCCGGCGGTTTCGGGCAGGCCGCCGCGAATCCCGCGGCCTTCGCCGAATCCTGCTATCAACTGGTGAACGACCCGCGCTGGGCCGGTGTTTTCGATGGCATCGACATCGACTGGGAATACCCGAACGCCTGCGGGCTCACCTGCGACACCAGTGGGCCTACGGCGTTCACCAGGTTGATGTCGGCATTGGACAGTCGCTTCGGCTCGCAGCTGGTGACCGCGGCGATCACCGCGGACGCGAGCGCGGGCGGGAAGCTCGACAAGGCCGACTACGGCGGCGCGGCCAAACACGTCGACTGGTACAACGTGATGACCTACGACTTCTTCGGTGCCTGGGCAGCGCAGGGGCCGACGGCCCCGCACTCGCCGCTGACCGCGTACCCGGGAATCCCGCAGCAGGGGTTCAATTCGGACGAAGCCATCCAGAAGCTGAAGAACAAGGGGGTCCCGCCCGGGAAACTGTTGCTGGGCCTGGGTTTCTACGGCCGTGGCTGGAGCGGGGTCACGCAGAGCGAGCCCGGCGGATCGGCGACCGGCTCGGCGCGAGGGACTTACGAGCAGGGCATCGAGGACTACAAGGTGCTCCGATCCCGGTGCCCGGCGACGGGCACGGTGGGCGGCACGGCGTACGCCCACTGTGGCAACGAGTGGTGGAGCTACGACACTCCGGCCACGATCCGCGGCAAGGTCGGCTACGCCCGGCAGCAGGGCCTCGGCGGCACCTTCTTCTGGGAGCTGTCGGGTGACACCGGCAACGGCGAATTGATCACGGCCATTCACAACGGCTGAGAAAGGCCGGACCCGGCCCAGTACGGGTATCGGGGGAACCCACCGAGGCCACCGCGCATCCCGCGAGCGGTGGCCTCGGTGCTGGGTCGGCTCACCGGTGCATAGGCTGGAACCCGTGACGTTCACCGGCTTCGGCGAGTACGCGATCGACTTCTACGACGGGCTGGCCGCGGACAACTCCAAGCCCTACTGGCAGGAGCACCAGCACCTGTACAAGTCCGACGTCCGGGCGCCCATGGAGGCCCTGCTCGCCGAGCTTTCACCCGAGTTCGCCGAGGGGTTCGGCGCGGCCAAGGTGTTCCGGCCGCACCGCGACGTCCGGTTCGCCAAAGACAAGAGCCCCTACAAGACGCACTGCGGTGGGGTGATCGAGCCGGGGCGCGGGGGTGGTGCCTACTACGTCGAGGTGAGCCCGGCCGGACTGCGGGTGGGCGGTGGCTGTTTCCACCTCGCGAGCGACCAGTTGGCGAACTTCCGCCGCGCGGTGGACACCGAGGTGCACGGCAGCGCGCTGGCGGACATCCTCGCCAAGCTGCGTAGAACGGGCTGGACCATCGCGGGCGACACGCTCCGTACCCGGCCGCGTGGGTTCGATGGCGATCACCCGAGAATCGACCTGCTCAAACACCGCTCGCTCTACGTGGTCCGTACCTGGGAGCCGGACGACACGCTGCACGAGCGTGGCTGTCTCGATCGGGTTCGGCGGGCATGGCGAGCCCTGCGTCCGATCAACGAGTGGGCGCGTGACCACGTCGGAGTCAGCGAACAGCCACGTCGCTGAACGTCTGCGTCCGGCAACCGGGGTGTATCGGTTTCGGGATCGGTACAGACGCGAGCGGCTCGAGGGTCTAGGCTGTCTGAACGTGAGCCGACGCGCGAAGATTGTGTGCACCCTTGGCCCGGCGACCGCCACGGCGGAGAAGGTCCGGGCACTTGTCGACGCCGGTATGGACGTCGCCAGGATGAACTTCAGCCATGGCAGTCATGGCGACCACAAGCAGGTCTACGACTTGATCCGGGCTGCCGCCACCGAGACGGGCCGCGCCGTGGGCCTGCTCGCCGACCTGCAGGGACCCAAGATCCGCCTGGGTACGTTCGCCGGAGGCCCGGTGGAGTGGCGTACCGGTGATGTGGTGCGGATCACCGTGGAGGACGTCGCGGGTACCCACGACCGCGTCTCGACCACTTACAAGGGCCTCGCGAAGGACGCGAGGGCCGGCGACCGCCTCCTGGTCGACGACGGCAAGGTCGGCCTCGTGGTCACCGGCGTCGAGGGGTCCGACGTGGTCTGCGAGGTCACCGAGGGCGGGCCGGTCAGCAACAACAAGGGCGTCTCGCTGCCAGGGATGGACATCTCGGTCCCCGCGATGTCCGAGAAGGACATCGAGGACCTGGAGTTCGCGCTCGAGCTCGGGGTGGACTTCATCGCGCTCTCGTTCGTCCGCTCACCCGCCGACATCGATCTCGTGCACCAGGTGATGGACCGGGTCGGCAAGCCGAGGGTTCCGGTCATCGCCAAGCTGGAGAAGCCCGAGGCCGTGCACAACCTCGAGGCGATCGTGCTCGCCTTCGACGGCGTGATGGTCGCCCGGGGCGACCTGGGCGTCGAGTTGCCGCTGGAGCAGGTGCCGCTGGTGCAGAAGCGGGCGATCCAGATCGCACGGGAGAACGCCAAGCCGGTCATCGTCGCGACGCAGATGCTCGACTCGATGATCAACAACTCCCGGCCGACACGCGCGGAGGCCTCGGACGTGGCCAACGCGGTACTCGACGGTACCGACGCGGTCATGCTCTCCGGTGAGACGAGCGTCGGGCGTTATCCGGTGGAGACGGTGGAGACGATGAGCCGGATCATCCGCGCCGTCGAGACCGACTCGCCGGTGGTCCCGCCACTCAGCCATGTCCCGAGGACCAAGCGGGGGGTCATCTCCTACGCCGCACGCGACATCGGGGAACGGCTCAACGCCAAGGCGCTGGTCGCCTTCACCCAGTCCGGCGACACGGTCCGCAGGCTCGCGCGACTGCACACGCGGTTGCCGCTGATGGCCTTCACCCCCGAGGAGAGCGTGCGCAGCCAGCTCTCGATGACCTGGGGCACGACCACGCGCATCGTTGACAAGGTGGACGCCACCGATGCCATGGTCCGGCAGGTGGACCACGCGATGCTGGAGATGGGCAAGTACCAGCCGGGCGACCTCGTGGTGATCGTCGCGGGCTCGCCCCCGGGGACCGTGGGTTCCACCAACCTCATCCGGGTGCACCGGCTCGGCGAAGAGGACCACGCCTGAACAACACGGCCGGGACCGCTTAGGGTGCTCGTATGACTGAGGTGGCGCGTGCTGCCGCGTCCGGACTGGACGACGAGGCAGGATCCGGAGGGCAGCGGGTGCTCGATCGCCTGGTCGCGCTGCTCGATCTGGAGAAGATCGAGGAGAACATCTTTCGCGGGGTGAGCCCGCCGCACTCCCCGGTGCGGGTGTTCGGCGGCCAGGTGGCCGGGCAGGCGCTGGTCGCCGCGGGGCGGACCGTCCCCGAGGAACGCAAGGTGCATTCGCTGCACGCCTACTTCATCCGTGGTGGCGACCCGAGCGTCCCGATCGTGTACGAGGTGGACCGAATCCGGGACGGACGGTCCTTCACCACCCGCAGGGTTGTGGCCATCCAGCACGGAAAGGCCATCTTCTCGCTGTCGGCGTCCTTCCAGAAGAGCGAGGCCGGTCTGGAGCACGCCGAGGAGATGCCCGATGTGCCAGGACCGGAGTCACTGCCGACGCTGGCCGAACGCACGGGGGAGTACGCGGACCGGCTGAGTCTGCGCAGCAGGCCCCGGCCGATCGACATCCGGTACGTCAACGAACCACCGTGGGTGACCAGGGACTCCGGCGAGCGTCCGGCCCGCAACCAGGTGTGGATGCGAGCCGACGGCACTTTGCCCGACCAGCAGTTGCTGCACGTGTGCGTACTCACCTACGCCTCGGACATGACGCTGCTGGACTCCGTGCTGGCGCGCCACGGCGTCTACTGGGACCTGGACACGGTGATCGGCGCGAGCCTGGACCATGCGCTCTGGTTCCACCGGCCGTTCCGTGCGGACGAGTGGTTCCTCTACGACAGTGGCTCCCCGACGGCATCCGGTGGCCGCGGGCTCGCGACCGGCCGGTTTTTCGGTCTGGACGGGACACTGATCGCGACCGTCGTGCAGGAAGGCCTGCTGCGCGTCGTGCCGTAACCAGACGGAGGCAGTTCGCGCTGATCAGCGGGCGTAATGCGGCCGCGGCTTGCGCCTGCGGTGCCTGCGTACGGGGAATTCCAGTGGGTCGGAGTCCGCCAGTTCCGCGCCGAGCCGCAGCTGGACCGTGAGGTAGGCACGGCACGGAGTCGGTGAGCGCCGCCAGAACCGAAGCCGAGATTTCCGGGAGCGGCAGGTGGAACACCGGCCGCGAGGATCGAGGCGATGCTCGGCGAGCACGCCGCGCAGTGCGTCAGCCATGCGGGCGACGTCCGGGTTTCCCCTGGCGCCCGATTCGCCCGTCGCTGACTGGGTGAGTTCGGTGAGTCTGCGGTGCACGGCGGCCTGCAGTGGGCTGACGATGGGATCGCGCACCGCGCCTCCCCTCAGTACTGAGTGACTACGGACAGTGACCAACTGAGCGTACCTCGACGCCCGGTCCGGCGCAGTCCGCTGATCGGGGACATCGCCGGGAAGCCGGGAATGGTGAACCGTTCACCGTGCTGTCGGCAGGCTGGTTATTCTGGCGACCAGAAGGCGCGAACGCGATGGGGAGGAACTCCCGTGACACGAGGTCAGGGTCCGACCGTGCGTCGCCGCAGGCTGGCCGCTGAGTTGCGCAGACTGCGGGAGGCGGCCGAACTCACGATCGACGAGGTCGGCGAGAAGCTCGAATGCTCGGCCTCCAAGATCAGCCGGATCGAGACCGGGCACGTCGGCGTGACCCCGCGCGACGCGCGCGACCTGCTGGAGCTCTACGGCCTTGCGGGCGACGAGCGAGAGGCACTGGTCCACCTCGCCCGCGAGGCACGTAAACGGGGCTGGTGGCACGCGTACAACGAGGTGTTCACCGGCGCCTTCGTCGGACTCGAGGCGGATGCCAGCTCGCTGCGCGCGTTCCAGGCACTGCTGGTTCCCGGGTTGCTGCAGACCGAGCGCTACACCCGCACGGTCATCAGAGCGATGCGACCGGATGCCGAGGAAACCGAGATCCAGCGTCGCGTCGCGGCCAGGAAGGCACGACAGCAGCTGCTCGCCGATGCCGCGCCGCCGGAGTACTGGGCGGTGGTCGACGAGGCGGTGCTGCACCGGATGGTCGGCGGCCCCGATGTGCTGGCGGAGCAGCTCGAACGGTTGCTCGTGCTGGCCGAGCTGCCGCACGTCACGATCCAGGTGGTGCCCTTCTCGGCGGGAGCCCATCCGGGCATGGAAGGACCGTTCCTGATCCTGGGGTTCCCGGAGCAGGCGGATCCGGATGTCGTGTACGTGGACAGCACGTCGGGCGGCTCCTATCTGGAGATGCCGGAGGACGTGCGGCGTTACTCACTCATGTTCGATCATCTACGCGCCGCCGCGCTCAAACCGGACGACACGATCGACCTGATCGCGGACGCCGTCCGGCGGGTATCGGCGATCGGCGGCGAGACAAGGAGCGGGGACAGTGGGGACAGTGGGGAACATCGGTCATAACAGCCGTGGCTGGCGCAGGAGCAGCCACAGCGGCGGCGGGAACGACTGCGTGGAGGTCGCCTTCCACAGTGGGGGAGTCGCGCTGCGCGATTCCAAACATCCGTTCTCGGGGATGCTCGTGACCAGCAGGCCGGGCTGGTCGGCGATGCTGGCCGCGGTTCGGGCGGGAGGACAGCGGGGGTGACCCTTACTCCCTTACCCACCCGCCGGGGTAAGCAGCGGGGTAAGGGGTGCGGCGAGCGCGGACATGGCTTGATCACCCGATGCCGGTGCCGGTCCCTCAGGACGACTGTGAGTTTCAGACGAGAAGAGCTCGCAGGAGAAATGAGAGATCATGAACGACTGGCTGTTGTACGACTACGACGCGTTTCGCGCCGAGACCGCCTATCGGGCCGAGGAGATCCGCAGGACACACCGCATGGCGCGGATCGTGTCCTCGCTCGGCGCCAAGGCAAGTAGAAAGAACAGGAGCGGGCGCCGGAAAACCAGTGCCACCGCAGGTGCCGTCGTCGCGCGACAGCGCGCAGGGGAGCACGAGGAGACTGGTTCCGTCCGGCCGGATCGCGCGGCATGATCGGCACCTGGCAGGCGGCACTGCGTATGCCATCGGCGATATTCGTAGCGAAACTGTCGGTCCGGTAAGCCACAATGCACCTTGTGCCCCGTCTCGGATCCGGAATCCCACTGGTCGCCCGCACCTCCGAAATGAGCAGGTTGCGGGCGGCCTTCTCCCGCGCGCAGGAGCGACAGGCAGGTGCGGTCCTGCTCGCCGGAGACGCCGGAGTCGGCAAGACCCGGCTGCTCGCCGAACTCGGTGAGTACGCGACAGGCAGGGGAGGGCTGGTACTCACGGGGCGCTGTCTCGACGTGCGGGAGGGTGGTCTGCCGTATCTTCCGTTCGCCGAGGCGTTGAACCCGTTGGCCAGGTCATCGGAGCCGGAGGTAGCGGAAGTGCTCGCGGCCAGGCCCGCGCTGGCCAGGCTGCTCCCGCAACTGGCGGTCGGCGTTCCCGCCGGAGCAGTGGCTGGATCCGAGCACCAGCCCGTCGCCGCAGCCGATCAGGAGGCGATGCAGCGCGTTCGTACCGAACAGGACCTCGGCCAGTTACAGCTGTTCGACGCGATGCTCGGGGCCCTTTCCGCACTCGCCGAGCGCAGCCCGGTGGTCCTGTTACTGGAGGACCTGCACTGGGCGGACGGCTCGACGCGCAATCTGCTGTCGTTCCTGATCTCCCGGCTGCGCGGCCAGCGCCTGCTCGTGGTGGCCAGCTACCGGGAAGAGGACGTTCACCGGCGCCATCCCTTGCGCCCCGTGCTCGCCGAACTCGTCAGGATGCCCAGCGTCGAGCGGGTCGACCTGCCGCCGTTCGGGGCCGGGGAGGCCAGGACGTTCGTGGAGGCGCTGGCCGAGGGGGCGATCGACGCGGCGGTCCTCGCCGGCATCGTCGAACGCTCCCAGGGCAATCCGTTCTTCGCCGAGGAACTTCTCGCGTCCTGTTCGGACGGTTCGGAACTACCCGCGGGACTGGCCGAGGTGTTGCTGGACCGGCTGGAGCGGCTCGGCGCGGACACCCGCAGGGCATTGCGCGTGATCGCGGTCGCCAACGGACCTGTGCCGCACCACGTGGTGATGGAGGTCGCCGGGCTCGGCGAGTTGGAGCTCGAGGAGGCGCTGCGGGAGGCCGTGCAGCACCACGTGCTGGTGGTCGAGGGTGGCGCCTACACGTTCCGGCACGCGCTGCTGCAGGAGGCGGTCTACGGCGACCTGCTGCCGGGAGAGCGGTCCCGGATGCACGGCGGTTACGCGGCCCGGCTGGCCGCCGAGCCAGAGGGCCGGGGGCGCGATGCCAGCCTGGCGTTCCACGCGATGGAGAGCAACGACCTCGCGATCGCGCTGGCCGCCTCGGTGCGTGCGGGGCGGGAGGCGGAGAAACTCGGCGCTCCCGGAGCCGCGCTCCGGCACATCGAGCAGGCGCTGCGCATCTGGGACGCGGTACCCGCGGACGACCGGCCTGCGGGGCTCGACGAGGCGAGGTTGCTGCACGAAGCCTCCTACTTCGCCGGGACCTCGGGCGAGCCGGAGCGAGCGATCGCCTATGCGCGCTCCGCCGTGCAGTCGCTGCAGGAGGACCTGCCGGCCGATCGGGCGGCCAAGTCCTGGCGCAGGCTCGCGGAAGCACTGATGGCGCTGGAGTCGACGTTCGACGAGTCCTACGAGGCGATCGGGCGAGCCTGGGAGTTCGCGGCGGACGCCTCGAGTATGACGCGGGCGTGGGTGCTCGCCACGAGGGCACAGATACTACGTGGTCTCGACCGTCCGGAGGAGGCGCTGGCGAGCGCGTCGGCGGCCGTCGAGGAGGCCCGCGACGCGGGCGCGGGGGGCGCGGAGGCATCGGCGCTGGTCACTATCGGCACGCTGGCCGACGCGGCCGGCAACAGCGCCGAGGCCAGGAGCCGGTTGCACGAGGCCGAACGCAAGGCCAGGGCGGCCGGCGCGCTCAACGTCGAGTTGCGGGCGCTGTACTTCCAGGCGATGAGTTACGACGACCAGGCGGAGATCCAGCAGGCCATCGAGCTGTACCGGCGAGGGATCGAGCGGGCGGAGGAGTCCGGGCTGAGCTGGAGCGCCTTCGGCCTCGCCGTCCGGTCCCAGCATCTGTTCCTGCGGTATGTCAGCGGCGACTGGCCGAGTGACGACCCCGCTCAGCAACTCGAGGCGGGCGTCTCCAGTGTGGTCGCGGCGCGGATGTCGGTGATCTGGGCCCATATCGTCGTGGCGAAGGGCCGGTTCGACATCGCGGAGCGGCTACTCAGCAGTGAAGTGGGCGCGCAGCGCCGGGACGACCTGCGGATCCCACTGGCATACGGGGCGGCCACGATCGAACTCGCCAGCTGGAAGGGCGAGTACGCGGATGCGACACGGAAGGCGCGGGAGGTCGTCGGCTGGCTCGAGGAGTTCGAGCGATGGCAGCTCGGCGGGCTGCGCCTTACCGCTCTCGGTATCCGGGCGGCGAGCGCGTGGGCCGCGACCGCCCGGCTGCGCGGCGACGCCGATGCCGAGGCCACCGCCGTCGCCGAGGGCACCGCGCTGATCGAACACGCACGAGGCTGCGTCGAGTACGGGCAGCCCAGATCGGGCAGCCTCGGGCCGGAGGGGCGCGCCTGGTTCGCCAGGGCGGAGGCCGCGGCGAGCGGGCTGACCGGAGGGGGCGAGCCGGCACTGTGGGCAACGGCGGTCGAGGAGTTCGGCTACGGAGCGGTGTACGAACAGGCGGTCTGCCGCTGGTTGCACGCCGAGGCGTTGCTGGGCACCGGTGAGCAGGGCGTGGCCGCTGCCGAGCAACTGGGACTGGCGGCGGAAGTGGCGGAGCGGCTCGGCGCCGTTCCGCTCAGGGAGGCGGTCGGAAGTCTCGCCCGCAGGGCGCGGGTGGAGTTGCCCGGTGCCCCGGTCCGGCGCGATGTGGTGGACCTGCTGACCGACCGTGAACGAGGGGTCCTGGAGTTGGTCGCACAGGGCCGGACGAATCGGCAGGTGGGTGCCGCGCTCTACATCAGCGAGAAGACCGTGAGCGTGCACCTGTCGCGGGTCATGGCGAAGCTGGGCGCGAACCGGCGCGCCGAGGCGGTCGCGATCGCCTACGACCGGGGACTGCTCAACGCGCCGGCCGCGGCCTCCTCCTGAGGCCGCGGCCCAGCGGCCTCAGCGACCGGGAAGGCGGCGCAGCAGTTTCATGCTGCCGGTCATGCTCCTGGTCCACACCGAGGCGGGCATGCCGCGGAACGGCCGGAGTTTGAGCCCACGCTGGATGGCGATGGACTGCGACTCCGTGTACTTGAGCAGCCCCTCGGCGCCGTTGCGCCTGCCGACGCCGGATTCCTTCATCCCGCCCATCGGCACCCCGACACTGCCGAAGGTCGCGGCGTAACCCTCGTTCACGTTCACCGTGCCGGCCTTCAGCCGGGAGGCGACCGCCCAGCCGGTCCGGCCGCTCCGGGACCAGACGCTCGCGTTAAGGCCGTATTCGGTGTCGTTCGCCCGTGCCACGGCGTCGTCGACGTCGTGATAGCCGTAGATCGACACGACCGGCCCGAAGGTCTCCTCGGTGAACAGCCTCGCCGACTCCGGAACATCGGTGAGCACTGTCGGCTCGTGGAACAGCGGGCCGATGTCGGGCCTGGCCCGGCCGCCGCTCAGCACCTTCGCACCGTTCGCGCGGGCATCCTCGACATGCGCACGCACGTTCTCCAGCTGATCGGCCGAGGTGAGCGAACCCATGTCCGCGCTGTAGTCGAGCTTGCCACCCAGGCGCAGCGCGTTCGTGCGCCGCACGAATGCCTCGGTGAACTCCGAGCGGATGCTTTCGTGCACATAGATCCGTTCGACGGACACACACAGCTGCCCGGCAGAGGAGAAGCAGGCGGTCACCGCACCCGCGGCGGCCTTGGCGACATCCGCGTCGGGCAGGACGACCATCGGATTCTTGCCACCGAGTTCGAGGGAGTAGCTGGTGAGCCTGCCCGCGACCTGGCTGGCCAGGCTCTTGCCCGTCGGAGTGGAACCGGTGAAACAGAGGTAGTCCGATTCCTCCACCAGCGCGTTGCCGATCCGGGATCCACGGCCGAGCAGGATCTGCCAGACGCCGGCGGGCAGCCCGGCCTCCTGCGCGAGTTCGTGCAGCCACAACGCGGACAGCGCCGTCTGGTTGTCCGGCTTCTGCACGACGGTGTTGCCGGCCATCAGTGCGGGCAACACGTCCATCGCGGTGAGTGCGAGGGGGTAGTTCCACGGCGAGATGACGCCGACGACACCCTTCGGGTGGTGCACCACGCCCGCCTTCGTGAGCAGCGGGATAAGGCCGGCAGCGCGTTTGGGCGCGAGGAACTTGGCACTGTGCTTGCCGTAGTAGGCCGAGACGAGCGCGGTGGAGCAGACCTCGTCGAAGGCGTCCATCCTGGACTTGCCGGCCTCGATCTGCACGAGGTCGAGCGCTTCGTGCTGACGTTCCAGCACGAGGTCGTGCAGCCGGATCAGGATGCGCTGCCGCTCGGCGGCAGGCCGGGCCGCCCAGGCCCGTTGCGCGGAGCGGGCGTCGTCGAACACGGCCCTCGCGTCCGCGTCGGTCGCCTGGGGGAGTGTGGCGGTGGGCAGACCGGTGAACGGTGAGGTCATGGTCACCGGTGCGGAGTCCTTGCCGCCTGCCGCGCGGGCGACCAGGGCGGCCGCGCGCGACGATCGGGGACCGCCCGCGACGCCGCCGATGGTGCTTGGCGTGTCGCCCGCCTGATCCGCGCTGACCGGGCTCGTGCTGGTCATACCGTCTCCGTTCCCTGCCGATACATGTTACCGATGGGTACACCATACCGCCGGTACGCCCGGTGTGAAGCCCGCCGCGGGATGTCCCCAATGTGGCATTGGGGACGTTCAAGTTCCCCAATGCCGCATTGGGGACATCTTCGGAACGTGACACCGCGCGTCATACCCGTGCTGGGCAGCGCGTCTCTGTGGGTACTGGTGGGGCGGTCCGGGCGAGGGCCGGACCGGCCCGCCGTCGTCGGCACGGGTCTTTCCGCGTCCTTCAGTCGCTCGTGTAGAGCTGTACGGCGATCCGTTTCCACTCCTCGAGCAGCTGCTTGCGCCTGGTCGGATCGCCGCCCAGTTCCGCGTCGAGTGCCAGCCCTCGGGTGAGGTTGACGGTGAGCCAGAACAGCGTCTCGACCTTCTCCCGTGGCACCGGGCCCGCCACCGTGGCGATGTTCTCCAGCACCGAGCGGCCGAGTGCCCGGTCGACGGGACGCATGGCCGCCCGTAGTTCGGGATCGGTGCGCGCCGCCACCCACAGTTCGGTCACGGCGGTGGAGAGGGTGCCGGAGTAGGCCTCCCAGAGCAGGTCGATCGCGGCCGGGATGCGTTCCGTTCCGGCGGGGAGGTCGTCCACCTCGGCGAGTCGCTGTTCCTTGAGCCTGCCCGTGAGGTGTTCCACGGCGGCGGCCATCAGTTCGGCCTTGTCGTTGAAGTGGTGCTGCACGGCGCCCTTGGACACCCCGGCACGTGCGCAGATCTCCAGCATCGACGTTCGCGCGTAGCCGACCTCGACCAGACAGTCGATGGTGGCGTCGAGCAAGGCCGCTCGCGTCTGTGCCCTGCGCTGCGCCTGGGTCCGATGACCCGCGGGCCGGGAGGACGGCGGCCGCTGCTCCGGCCCGGATTCGGACGTGGCGTCGGTCACAGGTCCCTCCTGAGGTTGCTCTTTACCCGCTGCGGGCCCGGGCTGTACATTCCGGTTAGAACTTACATCCCGACTGGAATGTTTTCCAGTGCGCAGACCAGGAGGCTCGCCGTGCCGTTGCAGATTCACCGGAGCTCGTGGAGTGACGACGACCTGGAGGACTTCCGTGATCTCGCGAGGACCTTCTGCCAGAAGGAACTGACGCCCAACCAGGAGCGCTGGATCGAGGCCAAGCAGGTCGACCGGGAGCTGTGGACGAAGTCCGGCGAGGTCGGGCTGCTGGCCATCTCGATCCCCGAGGAGTACGGCGGTGGTGGCGGCACCTTCGCCCACGAAGCCGTGCTCTACGAGGAGCAGGCCCGCGCCGGAGACGGCGCCTGGGGAGTGTCGGTACACAACGGCATCGTCGCGCACTACCTGCTGGCCTACGCGAACGAGGAGAAGAAGCGGGAGTGGCTGCCGAAGTTCGCCAGCGGCGAGTTCGTCGGCGCCGTCGCGATGACCGAACCGGGCACCGGCTCCGATCTGCAGGGCATCAAGACCCGCGCGGTACGTGACGGCGACTCCTACGTCATCAACGGCGCGAAGACGTTCATCACCAACGGGGCACACGCCGACCTCGTCGTGGTCGCGGTGAAGACGGACCCGGACGCCGGGGCGCAGGGTGTCTCGCTGATCGCGGTGGAGACCTCGACCCCGGGCTTCCGGCGCGGCCGCGTGCTCGACAAGGTCGGCCTGAAGGGGCAGGACACCGCCGAGCTGTTCTTCGACGATGTCCGCGTGCCCATGGAGAACCTGCTCGGCGAGCAGGAGGGCCTCGGGTTCATCCAGCTCATGCAGCAGCTGCCGCAGGAGCGGCTGATCATCGCGGTGAGCGCGGTGGCCGGCATGGAGGCCGCCATCGACCAGACTATCGCCTACACGAAGGACCGCACGGCTTTCGGCAGGCCGGTTTTCAACTTCCAGAACACCAAGTTCACCCTCGCCGAGGCCGCGACCGAGGCCGCGGTCGCCAGGGCCTACCTCGACCAGTGCATCGAACGGCACCTGCGGGGCGAACTCGACGTGCAGGGCGCGGCGATGGCGAAACTCTGGACGACCGAACGGGTCAACAAGGTCGTGGACGACTGCCTGCAGCTCTTCGGCGGCTACGGCTACATGACCGAGTACCCGATCGCGCGTGCGTGGGCCGACATTCGCATCTCCCGGATCTTCGGCGGTACCAGCGAGATCATGAAGGAGATCATCTCCAGGACGCTCTGATCCCCGCCTAGCTCGCACAGCACAGGAAGGAACTTCAATGAGTGGTGGCCCGCTGACCGGACTCAAGGTCATCGAGCTGGCCGGGCTGGCACCCGCGCCGTTCGCCTGCACCATGCTCGCCGACCTCGGTGCGGAGGTGATCAGGATCGACCGCGCCACCCCTGGCGAGGACGTGCTCGGCTTCTCCAACGACCCGCTGATGCGTGGGCGCCGCACCATCGGGGTGAACACGAAGACCACGGAGGGGGTCGAACTCGTCCTGCGCCTCGCGGAGAAGGCCGACGTCCTGATCGAGGGCTTCCGGCCCGGCGTTGCCGAGCGGCTCGGGCTCGGTCCGGCCGAGGTGCGGGCCCGCAATCCGCGCCTGGTCTACGGCCGGATGACCGGCTGGGGACAGGACGGGCCGCTGGCGACGGCGGCGGGACACGACATCAACTACATCGGCCTCGCCGGTGCGCTCGAGCCGGTAGGGCGTGCGGGTGAACGGCCGGTACCCCCGTTGAACCTGGTGGGCGATTTCGGTGGCGGCGGGCTGTTCCTCGCGATGGGGGTGCTCGCCGCGCTCTACGAACGCACTTCCTCGGGGCAGGGGCAGGTCGTGGATGCCTCCATGGTGGATGGAGCGGCACTGCTCACCACGCACCTGCACGGCTTGCGCGCGTCCGGTGTCTGGGCGGGGGAGCGTGGGGAGAACATGCTCGACGGCGGTGCGCCGTTCTACGACACCTACGAGACCGCGGACGGCAAGTACGTCGCGGTCGGCGCCATCGAGATGCGGTTCTGGGCCGATCTGGTCCGGGTGCTGGAGCTGGACGCCGAGGAGTTGCCGTTCCATCTGGACAAGAACGAGTGGCCGCGGTTGCGCGAGATCCTGGCCACGGCGATCGGCAAGTACTCGAGGGACGAACTGGTGGCCAAGGCGGAGGGATCCGACGCCTGCCTCACTCCCGTGCTCTCGCCGTGGGAGGCCGCCGAGCACCCGCACAACTCCGCCCGAGGCACCTTCGTGGAGATCGACGGCACCGTCCAGCCCGCGCCGGGTCCGAAGTTCGACCGGACCCCGCCCGGTGTACCTGAGGCGCCGCACGAGAAGGGCGCCGACACCGCCGAGGTGCTCGTGGAACTCGGCCTGGACGAGCAGGAGATCGCGGCGCTGCGGTCGGCGGGTGCGGTGAACTGAGGCCTCGGCCGAGCGTCCGGCCCGCCGCGCCTTGGCGTGTCCCGGCGGGCCGGACGCCCTGCTTCTTCTACAGTGGGATTCGGGCCCCCGAAAGGGGGATCCGATTGAGTAATCGAAAGTAGCCAGGTCCACCCATCGGTGCGATCATGTCCCGAATCCCGCCACCGGCGGGGGATGATGGTCGAGTTCGATGGGAACCACCGGGCTCCGGCAGGGTTCGACTGAGGTCGCGGACCCGGGCGGGGTCGACGACAGCTGAACGGATGGAGCCATGTCGCCGGCAATCAAGAACGTTCTCGTGATCGGCGTCGTCGCCCTGGTCCTATTCCTGCTGATCACCCAGCCCACCCAGTCCGCGGAGGCCGTGCAGACCGCCCTCGGCTGGTTGCGTGATGGCGCGGAAGCCATCGTCACATTCGTGAAGAGCTTGTTCGCCTGATCCCACATCGCGAAACGTCGGCACCACGATCGGGGTGCCGGCAGTTTTGCTGTTCACTTCCCGTATTGACTACTCCTAGTTAGTACTGGCGAGTACATCGAAAAATCGCTCCACCATCCGGGTGGATTGCTTCGGTTAAGGCGCTGGTCGGGGAATTCGTCGCACCGGGGGTCTGGCGGATAGCAGGGGCGCGGTCCTACGGTGCTCACATTGCGTGATCGGTTGGTGGTCGCGGGGCCACCACCACGCAGCAGGATTGCTCTACACGTTCTCAAGTCACGACCAGTTCTGGCCTACAGCAGTGTGCGTTGCGGAGGAGGCAGGGATGACCGGAGATCCCGGAGTGGACGCGTTGATCCAGCAGTGGGCGGCCGAGCGCGAGCAAAGCGCGGAGGACCGCGAGATCAACCAGATCGCCTCGGCCTGGCTGGCCGACGCACCGCAGTCCGCGCCGGGAATTCCCGGCCAGCGCAAGCGTTCCGGTGCCGCCACATGGGCACAGGTGGATGCAGATCCCGGCTACCTCGCCGCGATGCGTGCCCGGCTGCCCGACGTCCCGGAGGACCTGCTCGCGGCCGCTGCGGGCTGGTGGCAGATGATCGGCGACGTCGCCGAGGCGGCGCAGTGGTGGGACGCGGGAATCAGCCCGCTCGACCAGCGCGCACTGGACTACCGTGCGGCCGGGCTGGCACCGTCCGATCTGGCCCGCAGGCTCGGCCCGCTGACGGTGCTGGAGCACCTGCGCAGGGGCAGCGCCCCGGCATGGTGTGTTGCCAGGCTGGCCAGGCAGCGGCGCGACGCGGCGAGCTGACCCTCGTCCACGCGGCGTGCCACGTGCGGGAAATCAGTGCGTAACGCTAACCTGCGCGAGATCGTTGTTCAGTTAAACGGCTCTCACGCTGGAGGCTCATTTCGTGCGCGGCACGCCCGACTCAGTGGACGAGACCGCCGACAACCCCGGGGATCCTGAGCAGGACGGCGCGGCCGTCGGCCGGTCGCGATCCCGGGGGCCGGCCGTCGCGGTCCTCGGCAGGCTGGCCATCGTGGTGGTCGTCCTGTCAGTGGCGGTGGGCGGCATGTGGCTGGTCACCAGCGTCGCGACTCCAGAAGCGGGGCGAACCACCACCGAGGTCCCAGCGCTGGAGATCGCCGCCGCGAAGGTCGAGCCGGGTAGCGTCGCACCGGTGAAGACGCCGCTGGCCGGTGGGCGCGCGCCCGCGGGCAGCGGGGCTGAGGAACAACGCGAGCAGCAGACGGAGCAGCGGAGTGGGCCGGGGTCACTCGGCGAGTGGGCCAAGAGCGTGTCCGCCGCGGTCGACGTCCCCGCGAGGGCGCTGATGGCCTACGGAAACGCCGAACTCGCCCTGCGAGCGGCGCAGCCGGAGTGCAAGGTGTCCTGGGCGACACTCGCGGGAATCGGCCGGATCGAGTCCGACCACGGCCGCTATGGCGGTGCGACGCTCGGCGAGGACGGCAGGCCGTCGAAGCCGATCATCGGCGTTCCGCTGGACGGATCGGCCGGGGTGAAGGCGATCTCCGACAGCGACGGCGGCCGGCTTGACGGTGATCCCACTCACGACAGGGCCGTCGGACCCATGCAGTTCATCCCCACCACCTGGGCCAAGTACGCGGCCGACGGCGACGGTGACGGACGCGGCGACCCCCAGCAGATCGACGACGCCGCACTGGCCGCCGCCCGCTATCTCTGTGTCAATGACCGGGATATGGCCAGCGCCGAGGGGTGGTGGGCAGGAATCATGTCCTACAACAACTCGGTGGAGTACGCGCAGAAGGTCTTCGGTCTCGCGGACGGTTACGCGGCAGGTGCGCAGGGCGCCTGAGGGCCGATCGGCGACCCGGCCTGAATCGGGTCATAGCACGCCAGGTGCTAGCGTCGAAACGTGCATTTCGGCTCCACGGTAATCCGGCGACTCGCGATCGCGGGTGTCTGCGTGCTGAGCCTTGTCCTCTGTTGCGGCCTCGCCTGGTGGCAGTGGGACCGCTTCTCTTCGGCTGGGGGCACCTACCAGAATCTCGGCTACGTCCTGCAGTGGCCGCTTTTCGGGCTGTTCCCCGCCTTCATGTTCTGGCGCATCCGCGTCCTGAGCCGTCGAGCGGCCCAGGAGGCGGATGCGACCGAGGCCGGCGAGCCTTCCGCGGACGCACCGCCGGTCCGGTCCGCCGCCCAGCGGCACGGATCCCGGGTGTCGCCCCCGGACGACGAGCCCGACGACGAGCTGGCGGCCTACAACCGCTACCTGGCCGAACTGCACCGCCATGACCAGCAACACTGACGTAACACGACTGACGTGACACCCGGAGAGAGGCCGCGCACGACCATGACGACGCGAACTGACGAATCGACACCGGCGAGCACGCTACGGGGACCGCTGTCCCGGTTTCGCACCGCGGCCTACGTGACCGGCGTCGGCCTGCTCGGTCTGGTCGTCGTGATGGTGCTGCGTTACGGCTTCGGCAACCCGGACCCGTCCGCGGTGTACTCCCCGATCCACGGTGTGGTGTACATGGTCTACCTGGTGCTCACCGTGGACCTGGCGATCAAGGCCAGGTGGTCGGTGAAGGGGACCGTCGGCGTCCTGCTGGCCGGCTGCGTACCGTTCGTGTCCTTCATCGTCGAGCGAGCGGTGACCCGCCGGGTCCAGGCAGGCCAGAAGATCTGACCTCTACCCCCGCCGGATACTCAATGGTGGCACCGTGCACCCGCGCAACGAGTCCGCGTCCAGAGTGGACGGCTGGTAGCCCGCGTCGGGCAGTTTCCTGATCAGTGTGGGGATCGGCGCGTCCAGTTCATCGGCTCGCCCACTGAGGAACGCCCACTCGTGCTCGTCCGATCCGTAGTAGAGGACCGTGCCGAACACCTCGTGAAATCGGCGCCAGGCCGCACGCAGGGTCTCGTTGCGCCACAGCGTCGGGCAGCCCGCCTGGGCGACCACGACTCCGCCTTCCGCGAGCACACCGGAGCATCGTGTCAGGAAGTCCTTGCCGTACAAGCGGTTGTGCTGCGCGTCGGCGTCGGTGTTCTCGTCCGGAAGATCGATCACGATCACGTCGTAACGGGTCTGTCCGTTCGCGGTCTCGGCCAGGAACTCCCAGCCGTCCCGATAGTGCAGGCGCACGGCACCCGCGCCCTGTTCCGCGGCGGCCAGTTCCTCCGGCGTGTAGCCGTAGGGCAACCACTCGGCGCAGGCGGCGACAGCCTCCCTGTCGATGTCGACGTGATCCACCAGTTCGGCACCCTGCGCCACCGCGATCTGACTGAGGACCCCCTCGCTGGATCCGATGACCAGGACCCGGCGGACGTGTTCGGCCAGCAGCATCGCGGGGACCAGCAGTGCCTCGTGGTAGACGAGCTGGCTGGCGTCGGTGCTCTGCCGGTCGTCGTCGCAGAACAGCGAGATGCCCTGTTCGGTGCGACCGATCACCACGTGCTGGAACTGGGTCTGGGTGTCCAGCAGTACGTCGGACAGCTCCCAGGTCCGCGACAGACCAGGGCCCAGCGGTTCGGTGATCTTCTGGGGCATGGGGACTAGCTCCTCGGGTCCGCGGTGCCGTGCCCGCGGTCGACGGTGGACATGGTGAACGAACCGGTGCCGAGCGCCCCGGAGAGCAGCTCGACGGCGAGTTCGGGTTTCGCCTTGTCGCCACAGGTGAAGACGTCCACGAAGGCGGCCCCGATCTCGGGGTAGGTGTGCACGGACGCGTGGGACTCGGCGAGCATCGCGAGCACGGTGACACCCTGCGGTTCGAAACGGTGGGCGATCACCTCGCGTACGGTCGCGCCCGCCTGGGTCAGTACCTCGGCCAGCACCTGTCGCAGCAGTTCGGCGTTATCGAGCACGGCCTCGTCCACGCCTTTCAGTTCGGCCAGCACATGCTTGCCCGCGAACAGGCCGACCGGCCCTGGTGCCTCGCTGTCCGGTGGAGCGGGGGAGGCTGTCGCCACCTCACTCGCCGGTGGGCCAGCGCCGAGCTCGGTGCCGTACCCGGACTGGTCACGGTGCCGATCGCGCACTCTCATCAATCCATCTCCCTCCTGAAATGCAGTAAGTCCGCAGTGGCTCGATCCCATTGAAGGCGACCGAGGAGTAGCTTGCCGTGTACGCGCCCGCTCCCGGAATGTCGAGTTGATCACCTGGTCGGAGCGATAACGGCAACCGGTACGGCGTGTGCTGGTACAGCACGTCGTCGCCGTCACAGGTGGGTCCCGCGAGTACGACCGGCCCAGCCGGTTCGTCACGAACTCCCCCCGCGCGCTCGACACGGTAGGCGATCGCCTCGTTCTCGGTCTCCGCCAGTCCGTTGTACCTGCCGATGTCGAGGTAGACCCACCTGCGGGGGTCCGCCGCCCTTCGCTGGGCCACCAGCACGACCTCCGTGCGAATCATGCCCGCCTCGGCGACCAGCGCCCTGCCCGGTTCGATCAGCAGTTCCGGAGCATTGGCACCGAAGTGGGTGCGCAGTGAGGAGGCCGCCTGACTCGAGTACTCGGCGAGCGCCGGGGCGGATCCACGGTAGGGCGTGGCGTACCCGCCACCCAGATTGAGCCGGCGTAGCGGAGTGCCCGCCGCCGAGGCCACCCTCGCCGCGGTACCGATCGCGAGATCCCATGCCTTGACGTCGAGTTGCTGGGAGCCGACGTGAAAGCTCAGCCCGACGGGGTCGAGACCGAGTTCGGCGGCCCGGGTCAGCAGACCCACGGCGACCTCGGGCTCGCAACCGAACTTGGCACCGAACGGGGTGACCGAGTCGGGGGCGTCCAGAAGTAACCGGACGGACACTTCGGCCCCCGGCGCGTGCCGCGCGAGGTTGTCCAGGTCGCTCTCGGCGTCGCAGACGAACTCGCGGACACCGGCGCTGTGCGCGTATGCGATGGCCGAGGCCTTCTTGATGGGGTTGCCGTAGGAGAGTGCGGCGGGCGCGGCGCCCTGGCGCAGGCACAGGTCTATCTCACCGGGGCTGGCCACGTCGAAGCTGGCGCCCTCGGCGGCGAGGGCCGCGAGCACCGCGGGCTCGGGGCACGCTTTGACAGCGAAGTAGACCCGGGCCCCACCGGCGGCGGTGAACGCAGTGGACAGTGCCCGGTAGCGTTCCCGCACCGCGTCGACGTCGATGACCAGACAAGGCGTCGGCAACGGGTGCCGGTCCAGGAAGCGGCGGATCGCCGCAAGCGGGTCGCTCACACCCCCGAGGCTCCCAGGAACGGATCCGGGCGAGTGAACGGACCTCCGTTTCCGCCTGCTCGTGTGCGGCCGAACGCGGCGGAGACCGCCACACGCCCCTGCGAGGAAGATCACCGTGACGCCCGGGGTCGTCGCCGCATATCACTCACTGGTGCCCGACGGTCCGACCCCGCGTTGTTCTTACCGACGGGAATAGGACAGACGAAGGAACCAACCCGACCATAATCCCGACAATTATCACGGTCAGTGACTGTCGAACCGGTCGCATGTGTCGCCGACCATTCCCGGTGGAAAAGTCGCGGGCACTGGCGGGCGATGAATACGCGCTGGTCGTAACCGCGGCGGCGGGTTGGCGGGGCTGATTCGGGAACAGGTGAGGCAACACCACAACATCGGGGATAGTTTTCGCCGATGTTGTCGCTCCGTAAGCACGCGGCGTAGGACTTTTGGGTGGGTCGGGCACTACGCAAGGGCTAACTGGGTGATGTGAGCAGGGTTGGCCCTGTTTAATCTGTAACCAGATTTACGGTTCGTGTGCGGACCGCCCGATCGGGTGGCTTGCGAAATTGTTCACAACGTCATTCTTGCTGGTCATCCGCTGTTTTGTCACAGCAATTGATTTGCACTCGATTGGTGTACGCTTCTTTGGCCACGTCCGCCAAGGTGATCGATAAGGCGTCGTTCTTACCCGGATGCCCGTGCAGCTGCACTTGCATCCGGGCGGAGCGGACCACAGGGTCGCCCGATCACCGGCGACGACCGGCGGTAAGCCGCCGACGCGGCTACTGGGACCATGGACCACTGAACCAGCGGTGAGAAGGATGGATCGGATGCGGCTGAGACGAGGCACGACGCCACCAGTGGCCGGAATCGGCGCGGTTACCCGCGCGATCCCGGTCGGGTGACCGGGGCATCGTGAACGCTCTGCACGCACCGACCACGCCGGACAGGGAGTCACCTTCGTGACCGTCGCAGGACAAGGCCAAGTGCCTGTTGGCAAGCTTCTCGGCAAACAACCGCCACAACCGTCTAAATGGCGCGCCCTGCTGGAATGGCGCGACTGGAGCTTGCCCGTCAAGCTCGCCGCGGTGTCGATCGTGCCGATCCTCATCGCCCTGGTGCTCGGCATCACCACCATCGCCGGGCAGGTCGAGCGTGCGGATTCGCACGAGCGGATCGACGCACTCGTCGGCGTCGAGGAGCAAGGGCGATCGGCGCTCGACGCCCTGCAGCGGGAGCGTGCTCTCACCGCGCAGCTGCTCACACGCGGTACGGCCGGCTCCTCGGATGAACTCGAAGCCGTGCGGGCGGAGGTCGACACGGCGGTACAGGAGCTGGCCGGCGCCACGACTCGCGCGCTGCAGATCGACGACACGATCGCCGCGGCCAACGGCGACGTCACGACGCAACTGGGGGAGCTCGCGGGACTGCGGGAGCAGGTCGCCGCGGGACAGGTCGAGCCGGTGGCTGCGGTGACCGCCTACTCGGCTGTTACCGACGCCCTTCTCGGCTTGGACACGGCGGTGGTTTCCGGCGTCAACGATCCGGAGATCGGCAAGGCGCCGAGCGCGCTGCACGCACTGCTGGCAGCCGGCGAGGAACTGTCCGTCCAGCGCGCGCTGCTCGACTACGGCATCGCTCGCGATGCGCTGGCCCCGAGTGAGCTCGACCGGCTGCGGGCCACCGAGATCCGGTTCGCCGACCGGCTCGCCGAGTTCCGGGCAGCCGCGACCGAGCAGCGGCGACAGGACTTCGAGACCATGGTGCCCGCCGCCGCGCTGGACACGCGCGCCCGGCTTGTTTCGACGGCGTTCGGCGACCAGGGTGCGGACGTCGCCCGGCTCTCGCCCCAGGAGTGGAGCGACACCTCGGGCGCGGTCGCGGCAGGGCTCGGCGAACTGACCGCACAAACCGGTGGCGAGCTCAGCGGGGTCTCCGCGGAACTCGTGGACGACTCGAGCAGCGCGGCGGGAGTGTTGTCCGTACTGCTGTTCGCGGCACTGGCGCTGGCGGTCGCGGTGGTCTTCGTGATCACCACCCACCTGCTCCGGTCGCTGCGCAAGCTGCGCGCCGGTGCCATGGACGTGGCGGAGAACCAGCTGCCCGCTGCCGTGGTGAACATTCAGGAAGGACGGGTTCAGGGCACGGACGTGCAGCCGGTGCCGGTCCAGGCGGGCGGCGAGATCGGCGAGGTCGCCAGGGCGTTCGACGCCGTGCACACGCAGGCGCTGCGTCTCGCGGTAGAGCAGGCCGCGATGCGGACCGGGTACAGCAGTGTCTTCGTGAACCTCTCCCGCCGCAGTCAGAGTCTCGTCCAGCGGCAGTTGCAGCTGATCGAGCGGCTGGAGCGGGACGAGGAGGACGCCGACCAGCTGGCCACTCTGTTCCAGCTCGATCACCTGGCCACCCGAATGCGGCGCAACAACGAGAACCTGATGGTGCTCTCCGGCGCCGAGCCGGGCAGGCGGTCGGGCCAGCCGGTGACGGCCACCGACGTGATGCGTGCCGCCGTGTCGGAGATCGAGCAGTACCAACGGGTCATCGTGCGGACGCCGCCCCAGGTGCGCGTGGTCGGCTTCGCCGCCAGCGATCTGATGCGGTTGATCGCCGAACTGCTGGACAACGCGACCGCGTTCTCCGCACCCGAGACACAGGTGACCGTCGTGACCCGGCTCGCGGAGGACGGATCGCTTTCGGTCGACATTCTGGACAACGGCATCGGGATGAACGAGGCCGAGGTCGCGGAGGCGAACGCGCGGCTGTCCGAGTCGGGTTCGATCGACCTCGCCACCTCGCGCAGGATGGGCCTCTTCGTGGTCGGCAGGCTCGCGACCAGGCAGGGGTTCGGCGTCGCGTTGCACGGCGGCAAGGACATCGTGGGTGTCAGGGCCACTGTGACCGTCCCGGCCACCCTCGTGCTGGAGTCGGCGGGGCAGGGCATCGCCCCGCCGCAACCGGCGCCCTCTCCGCAGTCCGCCCCGGCTGGGCCGGACCGGCCTGCTCCTGTGCGTCCGCCGGCGCCGGGGCAGCTTCCCCGCAGGCGCCCGGCCAACGGGTCGCCCCGCCCCGGCGCGCTGTCGAACCTGCAGGGCAAGCCGTCCCCGGGGCCGGGTTCGGCGATCGAACGCAGACTGGCGGGTGCGGACTCCAAACGGGACGCCGCGGGCCCGCCCACGGACATGGAGGTGTCCGGGACGGCGTTGTTCAGCCCGATCTCCAGGGACGACGAGGAGACCGGTCAACCGCAACGGGTACCGCCGCCCCGGCCCGCCGAACCCGCGACGGCCGAGCAGCAGGCACCGGACGCGGCCGAGAGCGACGCCGGCACCGAGTCCGGGAAGGTGAAGGTTCCGGGCCAGGAGCCCAGGAACGCCACGGACACCACGGACACCACGATCGCCACGGACGCCGCGATCGCCGCGACAGAACCGGATGCGGCAGCCCCTTCGGCCGAGACGGACAGTTCGAGCGCGACCGAACCGCAGGGCCGTTCCGATCCGGAGACCGCGGCACGCAGGGCGGACGAGGCGCTGCCGAGCGGCAAGGAACTGTTCGAGGCCAACAGCCGGGTGCTCAGCGACTGGTGGAGCGCCGCGACGACGGCCGCGGACGCGGAGCGCCGCGCGAAGCAGGCCGCCAGGCCGGGCCGGTCGGAAACCACGCCGATCTTCGACGCCATGCTCTCCGCGTGGTTCCGGACGCCGGAGGAGAACGCGAGCGCGGCCGCGGCGGCCGCGAAGACCGCTGTTTCGTCGCGCCCGGCGGACCAGGCCAAGTCCAAGGTGGAGGACAAGAACGGCACCAAGGGCAAGGACGCCGCAAGCGCACCTGCCGATGCTGCCAGCGACGACGCCGGCACGGCTGGGAAGTCCGCGGACACTCCGGCCAAGGCGAGTAACTGGGACTTCGCGTCGGACGAGAACTGGCGCACCGTGCAGGCGGTGTCCCAGTCGGAACCGTCCAGTTACACCCAGGCCGGGCTGCCCCGCAGGACGCGTGGTGAACAGCTCATGCCCGGCAGTGCCGGGCCGATCCCGGTCCCCGAGCGGACCGACACTCCCGTCGAGCCGGAACTGCCCGCCCGCGATCCGGACGACGTCCGGGGCAGGTTGAGCAGCTTCCAGCAGGGCGTCCATCGTGGACGCAGGCAGCGGACCGATGCGACGCGACAGGAGTCGCCGGGACAGCAGGGCCCGTCCGGTCAGTCTGCTCGGCAGAACCGGTCCGCGACCGGGTCAGGACAAAGCGCGCCCCTGCCGCAGCGTAAGCCGCGACCGGGGAACACGCCCGAGCCCGCCGGCTCCGCACCGGCAGCGGCCAGTGCCGCTCCCGCGGGACCGGCAACGACACCGGTCGCACCGGAGTCCACCAAGGACAGTCAGGCCGGTGGGGTCGAAGAGGTTTCGGCGGAAGCGACGTCGGAGACGTCCGCCGAGTCTTCGGAAAACCCGGTGACGGCAACTGATTCCGGCGCGGCGAGCACCGAATCCCCTGGCCAGTCCGGAACATTGTCCGCATGGAGCTTCGCCGCGGATGACAAGGTACGCGCGGCGCAGTCGGTCCCGGGTTCGGCACCGTCGAGTTTCACCGCGGCTGGACTGCCCCGGCGCCGCCGTGGCGAACAATTGCTGCCCGGCAGCGCGGCCGCGGGAGCTGGTGCCCCCGCCCCGCGTCCGGAACGCGATCCGCAGAACGTTCGCGGGCGGCTCAGCAGTTTCCAGCAGGGGATCCGTCGGGGGCGCCATCACACGGCTCAGAAGACCGACGTGAAGCACGAGAAAGTGGAGGGTGAATGAGCTCGCCGGATAGGGCACAGCCGCAGCAGAACCAGTTCGGCTGGCTGGTCAACGATTTCGCCGAGCGGGTACCGGGCGTGGCGCACGCCGTGGTCGTCTCGGCGGACGGATTGCTCCTCACGGCCTCGAACCGGTTGCCGTTGGACCGGGCCGACCAACTCGCCGCCGTGGCGTCCGGTCTCGTCAGTCTCACGCAAGGTGCCGCGCGGTGCTTCGAGGCCGGTGCGGTCAACGAGACCGTGGTCGAGATGGAACTCGGGATCATGGTGCTGATGTCGATCAGTGACGGATCCTGCCTGGCCATTCTCGCGGCACCGACGTGCGACATCGGTCAGGTGGCCTACGAGATGACATTGCTGGTGGACCGGGTCGGCCAGATCCTCACGCCGGAGCTGCGCGCGCAGCTTCAGGGTGCTGGTGGCTCGCTGATCGGTGAACCAGTGGGATGATATCCCGATGAGCACGGGACCGGGACCATTCGGTGACGGGTCCGGGGCGAACCAGTACTCCCCGGACGAGGGGAGCGGCGCCGCCGGGCACGATGACGCGAGCACGTTCGCCGAAGTGCTCGACTCGTTCACGCTGGACTCCGGACGTGGTCGTCGGAAGCGCAAGAAGGACAAGAACTCCAAGGGCGGCACTGCTGCCCCGTCGCCCGAGCCTCTACGCGTCGGCGACCCCGAGGGCCCCGGGTATTCGACCGGAGAGGAGCAACTTGTGTCGGCCGAAGCCATACCCTTGCATCCGACGGAAGAGACAGGATTCGTTCGCCCGTACGCGATTACGGGAGGACGCACCAAGGCGAACTATCCCTTGGAACTGGAGACACTGATCTCCACCAGAGAACGCGGTGCCGGTGTCGCGGCACCGGAGCAGGTCGAGCACCGCTCGATTATGGAAGAGTGCCGTACCCCCCGGTCGGTGGCCGAGATCGCCTCGACCCTTCGTGTTCCGCTCGGAGTCGCGCGGGTCCTGATCAGCGACGCGGCCGACGCCGGGCTGGTCACCGTGCACAAGACCGCCGCGGGCAGTGAAGGTGCCGAGGAACACCTGATTTTGATGGAAAGGGTTTTGAGTGGACTCCGTCGGCTTTAAGGCACCGCGGGAGACCGCGTCGTCGACCATGACCTCGGCCAAGATCGTCGTGGCCGGTGGATTCGGCGCGGGCAAGACGACGTTCGTGGGATCGGTCTCGGAGATCGTGCCGCTGACCACCGAGGCGATGATGACCGATGCGAGTACCGGCATCGACGACCTCGAGGCGACTCCGAACAAGTCGACCACCACGGTCGCGATGGACTTCGGTCGTGTCTCCCTCGACGAGGACCTGATTCTGTACCTCTTCGGTACGCCAGGTCAGCAGCGCTTCTGGTTCATGTGGGACGACCTCGTCCGCGGTGCGATCGGGGCAGTGGTCCTGGCCGACACGCGCCGGCTGGCCGACTCGTTCGCCCCGGTGGACTTCTTCGAGGACCGCGGTCTGCCCTACATCGTCGGGGTGAACACGTTCGACGGCATGCTGCACCACGACCTCAACGACGTTCGCGAAGCGCTCTCAATCGATCCAGGAACCCCGGTCGTGCGCTGCGACGCGAGGGATCGCGAATCGACGAAGCAGACACTGATCACGCTGGTCGAGTACGCCATGCGGCAGTGGATCGCGATGCGCTCACCGGTCGCCCAGTAGCCCCCGGCGCGAGCACCGGACCTCGCACTTTCCCGGGAAAGTGCGGCTACTTTGCGTGTGCGAGGGGCGCTTTCGGGGTGAAAGTGCGAATGAGATGGCCATCACGGTGCTCTTGCGCTTCAAAATAGTAGGAAGTCCAAGTATTTTGGAGGAATGAGCGCCTCACTGCACCGTCCCGAACACCCGGTCCGGTTCGTCACCGCGTCCAGCCTCTTCGACGGCCATGACGCGTCGATCAACATCATGCGGCGCATTCTGCAGTCGCAGGGTGCCGAGGTCGTACACCTCGGGCACAACCGGTCGGTGGACGAGGTCGCCACGGCGGCCATCTCCGAGGACGTCCAGGGTGTCGCGATCAGTGCCTACCAGGGTGGGCACGTCGAGTACTTCAGTTACCTGGTCGAACTACTCGCCGAGCGCGGGGCGGGCCACATCAAGGTCTTCGGCGGCGGTGGCGGCGTGATCGTGCGGGAGGAGATCGAGCTTCTGCACTCCAGGGGTGTGGCGCGCATCTTCTCGCCGGACGACGGCTATGAGATGGGTCTGCCCGGGATGATCAATCTGATGATCCAGGAGTGCGACACCGAGCTGACGATCGAGCAGCCGCACTCGGTGGACAAGCTGTTCTCCGGGGATGTCCCGACGCTCGCGCGGACCATCACGCGGCTGCAGCGCGAGGCGCTGCCGGAGGACTGGCGCTCGGCGATCGCCGACGCCGCCGGCTCGCGCACCGTTCCGGTGCTGGGGATCACGGGTACCGGTGGCTCGGGAAAGTCCTCGCTCACCGACGAACTCGTCCGCCGGTTCCGCCTCGACCAGGAGGACAAGCTGCGCGTCGCCGTACTCGCGGTGGATCCCTCCCGGCGCAGGGGTGGTGGCGCGCTGCTCGGCGACCGCATCCGGATGAACTGCCTCGACGGTTCACCCGTCTTCTTCCGCTCGCTGGCCACCCGGTCCACCAGTGGTGAGATCCCGGCGGGTCTGGACGACGCGGTGCTCGCCTGCAAGGCGGCGGGCTACGACCTGGTCATCGTGGAGACGCCGGGCATCGGCCAGGGCGATGCGGGCATCATCGACCACGTCGACTACTCGCTGTACGTGATGACGCCGGAGTTCGGGGCCGCATCTCAGCTGGAGAAGATCGACATGCTCGACTTCGCCGACGTGGTCGCGATCAACAAGTTCGAGCGACGCGGCGCCGAGGACGCGCGAAGGGACGTCGCAAGGCAGCTGGTGCGCAACCGCGAGCAGTTCCACTCCGCGCCGGAGGACATGCCGGTGTTCGGCACGAGCGCCGCGAAGTTCAACGACGACGGCGTGACCGCCCTGTACCAGCATCTGCGCGATGGACTGGCCGAGCGGGGACTCGCGGTGTCTCCCGGTGTGCTGCCGAAGGTGGAGGGCAAGGTCTCCACCGACGCTTCCACGGTGATCCCGTCCTCGCGGTCGCGCTATCTCGCCGACATCTCCGACACGGTTCGTGGCTATCACGAGCGGACCGAAGAGCAGGCTGAGGCCGTCCGGACCCGTGCGCACCTGGTCGCCGCCCGCGACGCGCTCGGCGCCGAGGGAGCCGATACCGAGGCGATCGGCGCCCTCGTGGAGCGGGCCGAGGCCGCGGTCGACGCGGACAGCCGCACGCTGCTGGAGTCCTGGCCTGAACTGGCGGAGTCCTACCGGGCCGACGAGCTCGTGGTGCGGATCCGCGACAAGGAGCTGCACACCCAGCTGTGGCGGGAGACGTTGTCCGGCAGCCGGATTCCCCGCGTCGCCCTGCCGCGCTATACCGATCCCGGCGAGCTGCTGTCCTTCCTGCGCCGCGAGCACCTGCCCGGCTACTTCCCTTACACCGCAGGGGTTTTCCCATTCAAGCGGGAGGGCGAGGACCCGGCGCGGATGTTCGCGGGGGAGGGGGACGCCTTCCGGACGAACCGGCGGTTCAAGTACCTTTCTTCGGATTCCGAGGCCAAGCGGCTCTCGACCGCGTTCGACTCGGTCACCCTCTACGGCCACGACCCCGACACCCGGCCGGACATCTACGGCAAGGTCGGCACCTCCGGCGTTTCGATCGCCACCCTCGAGGACATGGAGGTCCTCTACGACGGCTTCGACCTGACGTCGCCGAACACGTCGGTGTCGATGACGATCAACGGCCCGGCGCCGACGATTCTGGCGTACTTCCTGAACACCGCGATCGATCAGCGGGTGAACGCCTTCGTCGAGGAACACGGCAGGCAGCCCGAAGCCGCGGAGTACGCCGAGCTCCGCGAGTGGGCGCTGCGCAACGTCCGCGGCACAGTGCAGGCCGACATCCTCAAGGAGGATCAGGGGCAGAACACCTGCATCTTCTCCACCGAGTTCTCACTGCGGATGATGGCCGACATCCAGGAGTGGTTCATCGAGCACGGGGTGCGCAACTTCTACTCGGTCTCGATTTCCGGATACCACATCGCCGAGGCCGGTGCGAACCCGATCTCGCAGCTCGCCTTCACCCTCGCCAACGGTTTCACCTATGTGGAGTCGTACCTGTCGCGTGGGATGGACATCAACGACTTCGCACCCAACCTGTCGTTCTTCTTCTCCAACGGGATGGACGCGGAGTACTCGGTGCTGGGCCGGGTCGCGAGGCGGATCTGGGCGGTCGCGATGCGCGAGCGCTACGGCGCGAACGACCGCTCGCAGAAGCTGAAGTACCACGTGCAAACCTCGGGCCGGTCACTGCACGCGCAGGAGATGAGCTTCAACGACATCCGCACGACACTGCAGGCCCTGTGCGCGCTCTACGACAACGCGAACTCCTTGCACACCAACGCCTACGACGAGGCGATCACGACTCCGAGTGAGAGCTCGGTGCGTCGTGCGATGGCCATTCAGATGATCATCAACAAGGAGTGGGGCCTGTCCAAGAACGAGAACCCGCTGCAGGGCTCGTTCATCATCGACGAGCTGACCGACCTGGTGGAGGAGGCCGTGCTCACCGAGTTCGACCGCATCTCCGAGCGGGGCGGCGTTCTCGGCGCGATGGAGACCGGCTACCAACGCGGCAAGATCCAGGACGAGTCCATTCTGTACGAACGACTCAAGCACGACGGTTCGCTACCCCTAGTCGGGGTGAACACCTTCCGCAACCCCCACCCGGACGAGGAGGAGGGCACCGTAGAGCTGGCGAGGGCCACCGAGCAGGAGAAGCAGTCCCAGCTCGACCGGCTCGCCGACTTCCAGGATCGCCACCACGACGAGGCACAGCAGGCGCTGACCGCGTTGCGGGAGGCGGCGACCCGGGGCGGGGAGAACCTGTTCGGAGTGCTGATGGACGCGGCGCGGGTGTGTTCACTCGGCCAGATCACCGAGGCCTTCTTCGAGGTCGGCGGGCAGTACCGGCGCAACATCTGACGAAGCGCCGGAAACGGCTCGGGGAACAACACCACCTCGTCGACGGCACCGGCTGTCGGGGGTCCGGAATCCCGATTCCGGGCCCCGTCCGGCATTCGGTGGAACACATCGGGGGCGATCTGTGGTAGCCGTTCTCCTATGAAGATCGGCATCTCGACATTCGCGACCGACGAGGGCATCGCACCCGCCGCACTGGGCAGGGCACTTGAGGAGCGGGGGTTCGAATCGCTGTTCCTGGCCGAACACTCGCATATTCCGGTTAGCCGGGAGACCCCGCATCCGATGGGGGTCGAGTTGCCACGCGGTTACTACCGGCCGGTGGACCCGTTCGTGGCGCTCGGTGCGATCTCCTCGGTGACCACCAGCCTGCGCCTCGGGACCGGGCTCACCCTGCTGATCCAGCGAGACGTCATCCACACGGCGAAGGAGGTCGCGACGCTGGACCTGATCTCCGCGGGACGGGTGATCTTCGGCGTCGGTGTCGGCTGGAACCGTGAGGAGATGCGCAACCACGGAACGGACCCGCGGGTGCGGGGTGCGCTGCTGGACGAGCAGCTGGAGGCGATCAGGGAGATCTGGACGAAGGAGGAGGCGCAGTTCCACGGCAGGCATGTGGACTTCGACCCGATCTTCCAGTGGCCGAAGCCGGTGCAGCGGCCGCACCCGCCGATCTACGTCGGCGGCAACGGGGAGCCAGCTGTGCGCAGGGTGGCCGCGCACGCGAACGGCTGGCTGCCGAACGCCGTACGAGAGCCGGACCAGGTGCGCGGGCAGCTGGACCTGCTGCGCGAGCATGCGGGCCCCGATGTGCCGGTGACCGCTACCAGTGCCGCGGGCAACCGGCCCGATGTCCTGGACGCCTACGCCGAAGCCGGCGTCGAACGGGTCACCCTCGGACTGCCTTCCGTGCCGGAAGCGGACACGCTGGCGATGCTGGACCGGCTGGCGGAGATTCCCCTGCGCTACCGCTGAGCCGCACCGGTCGGGGCAGGGGTCTCAGCGGAGCGGCTCGGCGGTACCTCGCTGTTCCTGCTGGCCACCGGTGAGCGCTGATTCGTGTGCGGCTCGTTCCCGGTGGTGGAAGCGGGTTGGTAGGCGCTCGCGATCCGGCCGCGTTCGCGCCACAGGTGGTAGACGGCGATTGCGAAGACCACCGAGCCGACGACGTTGGCGGCGAAATGCCACCAGACTCGGTAGGTCCACAGCCCCGGTCCGGGCTCGAGCAGGCCGAACCAGGTGGACATGCCGATCGCCCTGGGAGCGCCCAGCCACACCGTCAGCATGAGTACGAAGTGTTCGAGTCCGTGGATCCCCTGCATCCACACACCCATCTTGGCCCACGTGCGGGCCTTCGAACGCACGGCCCGCTGGGTGATCAACATGACCCCCACGATCCCGGCCAGGAACAACAGGTTGCCCGCGAAGTGCAGTATCTCCATTCCCAATGACGGCTTCGAGTGGTCGATCTGGCCGAACCCGTCGGCGAGCCCGGTACCCCACGGGGTCATCCAGGCGGGTGCGTTCGGGTTGACCACCCAGTAGCCGACCTGCGCGATGTGCTCCTGGAGGTGACCGAGCTGCCCAACGACGCCGAGGAAGATCTGGGCAGCTGCCGTGCGGTACACCCACGGTCGAACCGGCCCTCGGTTCGCGTACGCGAGCACGGCCACGGCCGCCCACATGGCCACCGTCCACGCGAGCAGGGTCACCGCCCCCAGCGTGTCGAGTACTGATGCCGTGGCACCCATCGTCATTGGAGTTCCTCCTGCCCGCGGGGCCCGGTGCGGCCGCCGCCATCGACGTTAGGTGCGGGAGATGACCGTCGAAATCGATGGATTGCGCAGTGTCACCAGCTGGGGCAGACGATGGCTGTGCCGGATGACGGACGCGGCCCGATTCGATCAGTGACGGCGGGAATGCGCAGCGCTTCGCTGGTGTTCGACCTTCGTATGGAGTTCGGTGTCTCGACATTCGTGACAGATGAAGGAATCCGCCCCGACGTGCTGGGTGCGGCGCTGGAAACGAGGGGTTTCGACTCGCTCTTCCTCGCCGAGCATTCGCATATCCCGATCAGCCGGGAGAGCCCGTATCCGGGCGGCGGCGACCTGCCCCGCGTGTACTACCGCACGCTTGATCCGTTCGTGGCCTTGACGGCCGCCGCGGCCACGACCTCGCGACTGATCCTCGGCACCGGCATCGCCCTGCAGATCCAGCGCGATGTCATCCACACGGCGAAGGAGGTCGCCAGTCTGGATCTGATCTCTCGCGGCCGGGTCGCGTTCGGTGTGGGCGTCGGCTGGAATTTCGAGGAGATGCGTGATCACGGCACCGACCCGACCACCCGAGGCAAGCTGCTGAACGAGCAGCTCGAGGTGCTCAAGGAGACCTGGACGAAGGAACAGGCGGAGTTCCACGGCGAACTACTCGACTTCGCGCCGTTCTACGCGTGGCCCAAGCCGGTGCAGACGCCACATCCGCCGATCTACATCGGCGGCGAGAGCAAGGGTGCACTCACCCGGCTGGTCGAGTACGGGAACGCGTGGCTGCCCCGCGCGCATACGCCACCGGAGGAGCTCGTGCGCGTCCGGCAGTGGCTGGCGGAGCAGGGCCGCACCGATATCCCGTTCACCATCTTCGGGGCGGGCACCGACAAGGGCCTGCTCGACGGGTACCGCGAGGCCGGCGTCGAGCGGGTGACGTTCCTGCTGAAGACGATGCCCGAGGCCGAGACACTGAGCAAGCTGGACGAGCTGGCGAAGGTGGCCGACGAGTTTCGCTGATCGAGTGTCCGAGAACGTGGCTGTCACCGGCCGATGAGTTACCTGGCCGCGCGTTTTCGGAAGATCCGGTAACACGCGGTAGGTTGGCGGCAGCACAGGATCGGGCGAGCAGGGGAGAGCAACGCGTGGGTGACGTTCAGATCGGGATCGCGGCGGCGCTGGAGCAGTTCTCGCCGCGGGAGTCGATCCGCTTGGCCGCACTGGCCGAGCAGCACGGATTCTCCGGGCAGATGGCGGCCGACCATTTCCAGCCGTGGGTTCCGGCGCAGGGGGAGGCCTCCTTCGTCTGGAGCGTGCTGGCCTCGCTGGCCGAGAACACCACCGGCGACCTCGGCCCCGGTGTCACCTGCCCTTCGTTCCGGCTGCACCCATCGATGGTGGCGCAGGCGGCGGCGACCCTGGAGGCGACCTATCCGGGCCGCACGTGGCTGGGAATCGGCTCCGGTGAGGCGCTCAACGAACACGTCATCGCCGGGTACTGGCCCGAGGCTCCCGAGCGGGTGCGGCGGATGTTCGAGGCGCTCGAGGTCATCACCAAGCTCTTCTCCGGCAAGGACGTCAAGCACAGCGGCGAGTTCTTCAAGCTGCACACCTCCCGGCTGTGGACGCTGCCGGAGGCGCCGCCGCCGATCTACATCGCCTCAGCAGGCCCGTACACCTCGCGTAAAACCGGCGAACTGGCCGACGGACTGATCACGCCCGGTGCCTCGCTGGAGAAGCTCAGCGGAATTCTGGACAACTTCGGCAAGGGTGCGCGCAAGGCGGGCAAGGACCCGGACACCATGCCGAAGCTGCTGCAGGTGCACCTGTCTTGGGCGGCCACCGACGAGCAGGCCTGGGCGAACGCGCTGGATCAGTGGCCCAACGGCGGGATGAAGTTCCCGAAGGCCGACATCCGCTCGCCGTTCGACTTCGAGCAGATGGCGAAACTCGTACGGCCGGAGGACTTCGAGGGCCGCATGGTGGTCTCCTCGGACCCGGACGTGCACCGGGCCGCGCTGCAGAAGTTCGTCGACGCCGGGTTCAACCGGATCTACGTGCACAACGTCGGCCGCAACCAGGACGAGTGGATCGAGACCTTCGGCCGCGAGGTGCTCCCGAAACTGACGGCGTAGCGGCGCCCGCTGCGGGTATCGCTACTTGTCGAGCAGCAGATGCACCGACAGTTCGAGGCGGTTCGCGACGTCGGTGGCCGAGGCCCGGCGGGTCACCCAGGCGACCAGGTTCGCCATCCACACGTCGGCGATGACGTGGAAGACGGCCCGGTCGGACTCGGTCGGGTCGTCGATCCCCATCGCCGCGGCGAACATGTTCTCCAGTTGCCGCCCGACCAGCTCCACCTCGGCCGCGGCCGTGGTGTCGGCGAACATGAAAGCCCGCACCATCGCCTCGGTCAGGTGCGGGTCCCGCTGCATCATCCGGGTGTTGCGCCCGAGCACGAACAGCAGCCGCTCGGTCGGGGTGTCGCCCGGGATCGTGCTCCGGTCCAGTTTGTCCTGTGCCCGCTCGAACTCCCTGGCGAGACCGGAAACCAGCAGGTGGATCTTGGACGGGAAGTAGCGGTAGAGGGTGCCGAGCGCCACGTCGGCACGTTCGGCGACGGCCCGCATCTGGACCGCGTCGTAGCCGCCCTTCGCGGCGAGCGCCAGCGTCGCGTCGATGATTCGCTTGCGACGGTCGCGCTGCGCCGCGGAGCCGAGCTCGTCGCCGCCGATCGCGCCCAGCCCGCCTCGTGCGCGGGCCTGCGTGGCCGCCTTGGGCTTTCCTGCCATCGACGGTTCTCCCTGTTCCGAAACGTGTTCCACTTTGTAGGCACAGCGTACCCAACGTCGTGCAGTCTTCAACTCAAGACCCAACAGTACAGAAACTGAAACACGTTCTATAATTGCGGTCAGCCGGTCACCTCGCCCATGGAGGAGCACGTGCCGATCGCGATCACCCCTGAGCAGCTCGCCCTCGCCGAATCGATCCGCGGCTGGGCCGCCGGCCGGGCCACGACGTCCGCCGTCCGCGCCCGTGAGAACGATGGCGATGCCCCCGAAAGCGCGGACCTGCTCGCCGAACTCGCCCGAATCGGCCTGTTCGCGATGGCGCCGCCCGAGGAGTTGGGCGGCGCCGGAGCGCGGGTTGCCGACGTCGCCGCCGGATTCGCCGAGGTGTCGGCCGCACTCGTGCCGGGACCGGTGTTCGGTGGTGTGCTGGCGGGGCTGCTGCTGGCCAGGGTTCCCGAGTCACCCGTTGCGATGGAACTGGCGCCCGCACTGGCCGACGGAAAGGCCACGGCCGCGGTCGCACTCGACCAGGGCGATGTCGTCGCGGTCCCGGAGCGCAACGCCGGCCTCCTGCTTTCCGGGGACGTGGGGCTCGTGCTCGACGCCGAACCCGGGGCGCACCTGTTCCTGCCCGTCCGGATCGACGACGAGGTCATCTGCGTCGTCGTGGCGCCGGAAACGCCCGGAGTGCGAATCGAGCCCGCGCGACCGCTGGACTTCTCCCGGCGAGTCGCGCGCGTGAGCCTGGATCGGGTCCGGCTTTCCCGCCGCGACGTGCTGCCTGGTGTCGACGACGCGCTGGTCCTCGACCTCGCGGCCACGCTGGCCGCGGCCGATGCCGCCGGTGTGGCGTCCTGGTGCGTGCGCACCGCGGGCGAGTACGCCAGGGTTCGCGAGCAGTTCGGCAAGCCGATCGGCGCGTTCCAGGCGGTGAAACACCTGTGCGCGGAGATGCTCTGTCGTAGCGAGACCGCGGCGGCGCTGGCGTGGGACGCCGCCCGCGCCGCGGACGAACCGCCGGAGCAACGGACCCCCGCGGCCGCGGTCGCTGCCGCGGGTTGTCTGGACGCCGCGGTGGACAACGCGAAGGACTGTGTCCAGGTGCTCGGTGGAACCGGTTTCACCTGGGAGCACGACGCGCACCTGTACCTGCGCCGCGCCATGGTCACCCGGCAGGCATTGGGCGGAACCGACCGGTGGCGCCTGCGGGTGGCGGAGCTGGCGCTGGCCGGTTCGCGGCGCCGTCTCACTCTCGACCTCGGGGACCGCGAAGAAGCCGGCTTCGCCGAGAAGGTTCGGGCGGACGTGCGCGAAATCGCGGAGTTGCCCGTCGGGCGGCGGCGCACAGCCCTCGCCGAGGGCGGTTATCTGGTACCGCACTGGCCCGTTCCCCACGGCCTCGGTGCTTCGCCAGCGCAGCAGCTGCTCATCGAGGCCGAACTGGACAGTGCCGGGGTCAGCAGGCCCGATCTCGTCATCGGCGGCTGGGCGGCACCGACCATCCTGCGACACGGCAGCGACGACCAGCGAGAGCGGTTCCTCGGGCCGACACTGCGCGGGGAGATCACCTGGTGCCAGCTGTTCAGCGAGCCCGGCGCGGGTTCGGACCTGGCGTCACTGCGGACGAAGGCCTCGCGGGTGGACGGCGGCTGGCTGCTGACCGGGCAGAAGGTGTGGACGTCGCTGGCCCGCGAGGCCCACTGGGGGATCTGCCTCGCCAGGACCGATACCACGGTGCCGAAGCACCAGGGGATCACTTATTTCCTCGTCGACATGCGCTCCGCGGGGATCGAGACTCGCCCGCTGCGGGAGATCACCGGCGAGTCCGTGTTCAACGAGGTGTTCCTCGAGGACGTGTTCGTGCCCGACGGCTGTGTGGTCGGCGACGTCGGTGGCGGGTGGAAGCTGGCGCGGACCACTCTGGCCAGCGAGCGAGTCGCACTCGGCAATGGGCCTTCGGTCGGTGCCGCGGTCGAGGGCCTGCTCGCGACCATGACCCCGGCGGCCGGCACAGCCGTGGCCGCGGCCTCGGCGCGGCTGGGCGAACTCATCGCTCAGGGCACCGCGGGTTCGGTGCTGGAGCTGCGTGCGACGTTACGCAGTCTCGCCGGGCAGGAACCCGGCTCCGAGTCCAGTGTGCGCAAGCTGCTGGGGGTGCGACACCGGCAGGATGTGGCGGAGTTCGCGCTCGGGTCGCTTGGAGCGGCCGCGGTCGCGGTGCGGCCCTCGACCGCCGCCGCCCAGCACGAGTTTCTGCTCACCCGCTGCTTGAGCATCGCGGGCGGCACCACTCAGGTGCTGCTCAACGTGATCGGGGAGCGCCTCCTCGGGCTGCCCCGGGACTGACCTGCGCCGGCGTGTGCGTCCGTGCCCACTCCAGGAAGCGGTGCACGCCCCGTACCACGTGTGCACTGCGGATCGAGGGGAAGATGTCGAAAGCGTGCTGCGCACCGGACAGTTCGGCGTAGGCCACCGGCTTCGCCGACGCCGCCCGCAGCCTGCGGACGAACTCCCTGGCCTCGCGCACCGGCACCAGCGTGTCGTGCTCGCCGTGGATCACGAAGAACGGTGGCGCGTTCCCGGTGATCCGGTCCAGCGGAGAGGCCGCGACGTAGTCGTCGAGGAACTCGACTGGATCCTTGCCCACCACGTATTTGGCGAGCACCGTCCGCAGCCTGGCCCTGCTGGCTCGGTCACCGCTGGTCGCGGCGAAGTCGTACACCCCGTAGTGCGGCACGCAGGCCTGCACGCTCGTGTCGGCCTCCGCGAAACCCGGCTGGAGCAGCGGGTCGTTCGCGGTGAGGCCGAGCAGTGCCGCGAGATGCCCGCCGGCCGAACCGCCGGTGACGGCGACGAAGCCGGGATCGCCGCCGTATTCGTGAATGTGCTCCCTGATCCACGCGAGGGCCCGTTTCGCCGCGACGACATGCTCCGGCCAGCGGGCGGCGGGCGAGAGCGGGTAATTGATCGCCACGCAGACCCAGCCGTGACGGGCCAGATAGGTCATCAGCGGGATGCCCTGCCGGTCCTTGTTGCCCACCATCCAGGCGCCGCCGTGCACCTGCAGCAGTACCGGACGTCCCGATCCGGGTTCGACGGGCCGGCGAACGTCGAGCAGGAACCGCTTGCCGCCCGTGGCGTAGGCGATGTTTCGGTCGCGCCGAACCTGGGGGTCGTGCATGCGAAACGGCAGGAGCAGCTGCCGCCACGGAACCGCGAGGTCAGCCGGGTCCGGTTCGTCGCCGTAGTCCGAGCCGAGCGCCTCGGTGAGGGCCTTTTCGACCTCGTCCCTGGCACGGAGCCCGGAACCCACCAGGGTGGCGAGTCCGGCCGCTGAGGCCGCGGCCATCGTGAGTCCGAGCCGGTCGGACCGGCGCAACCCGTTCCGGGCCACATGTGCGGCGCTGTCGGCGGCGGTGAGTGCCAGCAGGTGCGGGGCGAGTTCGGCGGTGAGCCATCCCGCGAAGAAGGCGGGGATCGAGGCCCTGCCGCGTAGCGGGCGCACGGCGTTCGCCGTGAGCGCCAGCTGCAAGGCCCTGCGGAGGCGGAAGTTCGGCTGCACGATGGTCGAGTCTAGATCCTCGAGCTGCGGTAGAACGCGTTGCACGGCTCACAGCGTTTCTGAGCAGTCGGGTCCAGCCGCCATCTCGCATACGCTGAGACCCATGCGCAGACTCAGCGGACTGGACGCGAGCTTTCTCTACCTGGAGACCTCGGCCCAGCTGATGCACGTCTGCGCGTTGATCACCGTGGACCCCGCCACCGTGCCCGGCGGCTACGACATCGAAGCCATGGCGCGACGGCTGGACGAGCGGGTGGCGCTGATCCCGGCGTTCCGGCGCAAGCTGTACAACCCGCTGTGGAATCTGCACCATCCGATCTGGATCGAGGACGACGAGTTCGACCTCGACCACCACCTGCACCACATCGCCGTGCCCGCGCCGGGCGACAGTGCCGAGCTCGCGCGGTTGTGCGCGCACATCGCGGGTCAGCCGCTGGACCGGGGCAGGCCGCTCTGGGAGATGCATGTCATCTCCGGGCTCGAGGACGGCACGGTCGCGGTGCTGGTGAAGATGCACCATGCGAGCGTCGACGGGGTCAGTGGCGCGAACCTCCTGGCCTTTCTCGCGGGCACCGAGCCGGATGCGCCCCCGCCGGACCCCGGGCCCGCGGAAGGCGCTGCAGGCGGCCCTCCGGATGTTCTTTCGCTGCTCAGAGGTGGTCTCGCCGATGTGGCAGGCAGGCCCGTCCAGCTGGCCAAACTGCTGCCCGGCCTGGCGACGATGGTGCCGAAGTGGGCAGGCCGTGCCCTGCGCAGAACCGGAATGCCGGTGCCGTTCACCGCGCCGCGCACCACGTTGAACGGCACCATCACGGGGCACCGCAGCCTCGCCTTCACCCAACTCGACCTGGCCGACGTGAAGACGGTCAAGAACGCTTTCGGGGTCACGGTCAACGACGTGGTGCTCGCCCTGTGCGCCGGTGCGCTGCGGGAGTTTCTCGGCGCGCGCGACGATCTGCCGCCGGATCCGCTCGTGGCGACCGTGCCGGTCTCGGTGCACGACCGCACCCAGCGGTCGACGGGCAGCAACAAGGTGTCGGCCTTCTTCGCCACGCTGCCGACCCACCTTGCCGATCCCGCGGCGCGGGTGGTCCTGCTTGCCGAGCACAACCGGCAGTCGAAGGCTCACCACCACAGCATCGACGCCGACATGCTCCAGGACTGGGCCCAGTTCGCCGGCGCCACGGCGTTCGGTCTCGGGGTGCGGGCGTACTCCGCGCTGCGACTGGCCGAGAAGCACCCTGTCGTGCACAACCTGGTGATCTCCTCGGTCGCCGGTCCACCCGTGCCGCTCTACCTGCTCGGGGCCAGGATCACCGGGCTGTATCCGCTCGGGCCGGTCTTTCACGGTGCGGGACTGAACATCACCGTGTTGTCGAACGCGGGCAAGGTGGACGTCGGCCTGCTCGGCGCCCGTGACCTCGTACCCGATCTCTGGCCGCTGGCCGAGGCGATCCCCAGGGCCATGGCCGAGCTGCTGGAGGCGGCCGCACGGCGGACGGGATAGCGCGGAACCGATACCGGGGCTTGCAGTGATCACCGGTCGTGGTTAAGACTAGAACAGGTTTCAGTTTTGGTCTCGATGACGACGGCAGGTGAGGAGCGGGCGTGGACTTCACTCCGGGCGACGAACAGCGGGCGATCGCCGAGTTGACGGCCGAGATCCTCGACCGCGAGGCCGATCCGGAGCGCGTGGACGACACGGGCTACGACCTGCAGACGTGGCGCGCACTGGCGAAGGCCGGGTTGCTCGCGCTCGCGTTGCCCGCCGAGCTGGGCGGCGACGGCCTCGGCCTTGTCGAGGTCGGTGCCGTACTCACCGAGGCCGGGCGGGCGGGCGCCTCGTTGCCCGCGTTGAGCACGCTGGCGCTGGGACTGCTCCCGCTGAACCAGCTCGGCCGCGCGGATCAGCGCGCGGCCCTGCTGCCCGAGGTCGCGGCGGGAGAATCGCTGCTGACCGCCGCTCTGCACGAGCCATCGGACCCGATGACCACCACGCCACGGACCACGGCGGTCAGCGATGGCCGCCGCTGGCGCCTGACCGGCACGAAGATCGGCGTGCCCTGCGCGGCGGCGTCGGCCCGGATTCTGGTTCCGGCCACGACCGCGAGCGGGCCGGTGGTGTTCCTGGTGGACCCGGCCGCGCAGGGCGTCACGGTGATCACCACCCCGAGTGCGTCCGGAGCCCCCGAACACACTGTGCGCCTCGCGGAGGTCGCAGTGGACGAGGCGGACATGCTCGCCACCGCGAACCGGGGCGAGGCGCTCGAAGTGCTGCATGCCTACGCCCTCGCCGGCGCACTGGCCTTCGGTGAGGGCGTGCTGGCCGGAGCACTGGCACTGACCACCAAACATCTCGGCACCCGCGAGCAGTTCGGCAGGCCCCTTGCGACGTTTCAGGCCGTGGCCCAGCAGATCGCGGACGTCTACATCGCGGAGCGCACCGTGCACCTCGCCGCGATGTCGGCGGCGTGGCGGATCGCCACGGGCCGCGACTGGCAGCCCGACCTCGACGTCGGTGCGTACTGGCTCGCGGAGGAGGCTCCCCGCGCGCTGGCCACCTGTCACCACCTGCACGGCGGGATCGGCGTGGACGTCACCTACCCGCTGCACCGCTACTACGGGCTGATCAAGGACCTCGTCCGGTACGTCGGCGGTCCCGCGGCGCGGCTCGGCCTGCTGGGGGAGCGGGTGGCCGGCTTCAGCGCGACCGGCACCGGCGGCGATCTGGGCAGGACGGTGAGTGCGGTACGGCGCCCGGCCGCGACCGGTGCGCGATCGATGCTCCTGGAACTGACGGCGGCACAACGACAGCTACGCGATGAGCTGCGCCGGTACTTCGCGGATCTGGTCGCGCCGGACGAGCGCGCGGCGATGGTGCGCGAACGACACGGTCCGGTGTTCCGCGACATCGTCCGCAGGATGGGCCGGGACGGCTGGCTCGGCGTGGGCTGGCCGACGGAGTTCGGTGGTCGCGGTTTCGGCGAGATCGAGCAGCACATCTTCGTCGACGAGGCCGCGCGCGCCGACGTGCAGCTGCCATCGGTGACCTTGCAGACCGTCGGTCCCACGCTCCAGCGGTTCGGCACGGCCGAGCAGAAGGCGCGGTTCCTGCCCCGCATCCTCGCGGGTGAGGTGCACTTCGCGATCGGGTACAGCGAACCCGACGCGGGCACCGATCTCGCCGCGATACGGACATCGGCGGTGCGTCGCGACGGCGAGTACATAGTGAACGGACAGAAGATCTTCACCACCGGCGGGCACGACGCGGACTACATCTGGCTCGCCGTGCGCACCGACCCGGAAGCGCCGCGGCACAAGGGAATCTCGATCCTGATCGTGGACACCCGTGATCCCGGCTATTCCTGGACCCCGATCATCACCTGCGATGGCGCGCACCACGTCAACGCCACGTACTACTCCGACGTCCGGGTGCCGGCGGACATGCTGGTCGGTGCGGAGAACGAGGGCTGGAAGCTGATCACCACCCAGCTCAACCACGAGCGTGTGATGCTCGGCCCCGCAGGCCGGATTGGCGGTCTCTACGACCGGGTACGTGCCTGGGCGGCCGCCAGGACCACCGCGGAGGGAACAACCCTGCTGGGGCTGCCCGACGTTCGGGCGGCCCTCGCGGAAACCTTCGCGGTGACCCGGATAAACGAACTGCTCAACTGGCAGGTCGCCGCGGCCGCGGCGGGGGCCGGATCCCCGGCCAGCGAGATCGCGGATGCCTCCGCCACGAAGATATTCGGTTCCGAGCGCATCCAGCGCGTGAGCAGAATTCTGGAGGAAGTCGTGGCGCGGCACGGAGATCCGGCCGATCCGGACACCGCCGAACTGGCGCGGTGGCTGGACACACTGGCCAAGCGCAACCTCGTGCTGACCTTCGGGGGCGGAGTGAACGAGATCCAGCGGGAACTGATCGCCACCGCCGGCCTCGGGTTGCCGAGGGTGCCCCGGTGAGCGCGGACATGACAGTGGACGTGCGGGCCGAGGCGGAGCGGATCGCCGCGCTGGGTGCTTCGGTCCCTCGCGTGGCACGGGATCCGGTGAACCAGGCGATGGTGAACAACTGGGTGGAGGCCATCGGCGACACCAACCCGGTCTACACCGATCCCGCTTCCGCCATCGCGTCGGGGCACAGTGGACCGATCGCACCACCGGCCATGGCGCAGGTGTGGACGATGAACGGTTTGCACGGCACCAGGGCCCCCGACGATCCGCTCGGCGCGATGATGGCCGTGCTGGACGACGCTGGTTACACCTCAGTCGTGGCGACCGATTCCGAGCAGAACTACCACCGTTATCTGTGTCATGGCGAGCAGGTGGCGGCCAGTACCACTCTGGAGAGCGTGGTCGGACCGAAGCGTACGGCACTGGGCGAGGGTTGGTTCGTGACCACCAGGACCGACTGGTTCGTCGGCGAGGAACTGGTGGCGGAGATGATGTTCCGGGTGCTGAAGTTCCGCCCGCCGGACAGCGAGCCCGCGCGACCTGCCGGCCCGCCGCGAAACCCGCGGATCATCGAGGCGGGGGAGCGAGCCGAGGGACAGATCCGGCCGGTGATCAGCGCGGACACGGAGTTCTTCTGGTCGGGTACCCGAGCGGGGGAGTTGCGGATCCAGCGTTGGGGTGACGTGCTGCGGCACCCGCCCGGCCCGGTCGACCCCGGTGGCGACTTCGGCCGTGTACCGGACTACGTGGTGGCGAAGGGAACCGGCACGGTCTTCAGCTACGTCACGCATCATCATCCGCCGGTACCGGGACGACCGCTGCCGTTCGTGGTCGCGCTGGTCGAGCTCGACGAAGGTGTAAGGGTGCTCGGCGAGATCGTCGGCACCACCCCTGACGAAGTCCACATCGGACTACCCGTGGAGGTGGTCTTCCTGCGGATCGACGAGGAACTGACACTGCCTGCCTGGAGGCCCCGCACATGACCCGCACCGAGACGGCCTGGCCCGCACCGGTGGGTACGGAGCTTCCCGAACTGCGGATCGAGGTGACTCCGACCTTCGTGGTCAGCACCGCGATCGCCACGAGGGACTTCCAGGACGTGCACCACGACCGAGACTCCGCGGTGGCGCGGGGCTCGAAGGACATCTTCCTGAACATCCTCACCGACACCGGCCTCGTGCAGCGGTTCGTCACCGACTGGGCCGGTCCGAGGGCGCTGGTTCGCGGGGTGAAGATCCGCCTCGGTGTCCCCTGCTACGCCTACGACACTTTGACGCTGTCGGGAAGCGTCGTGCGGCGGCAAGGTACCGAACTGGTCGTCGCGGTGAGCGGGCGTTGCTCGCTGGGGGAGCACGTCACCGGAACCGTGCGGATCGAACTACCGGACGCGGAGGCCTCATGACATTGCCGGGACGGGCGGCCATAGCCGGAATCGGGGCGACGGAGTTCTCCAAGGACTCCGGCCGCAGCGAACTGCGGCTCGCGGCCGAGGCCGTACGCGGCGCGCTGGCCGACGCGGGACTCACGCCGTCCGATGTGGACGGACTGGTCTCGTTCACCATGGACGCCAACAGTGAGATCGCAGTGGCAAGGGAACTCGGCATCGAGGAACTGTCGTTCTTCAGCCGAATCCACTACGGCGGCGGTGCCGCGGCGGCGACCGTGCAGCAGGCGGCGATGGCGGTGGCCACCGGAGTGGCCGATGTCGTGGTGGCCTACCGGGCGTTCAACGAACGATCCGGCCATCGCTTCGGCCAGGTCTCGTCAGCCGCCGCGCAGCAGGTGAACTCGTCCGGAGTGGACAACAGCTTCCACTATCCGATGGGTATCGCGACCCCGGCCGCGACGGTCGCCATGCTGGCGCGGCGCTACCTGCACGACTACGGCGCCACCAGCGCCGACTTCGGCCGGATCGCGGTCGTCGACCGCAAGCATGCCGCGACCAACCCGAAGGCGTGGTTCCACGGCAGGCCCATCACGCTCGAGGAGCACCAGGCGTCGCGGTGGGTCGCCGAACCACTGCATCTGCTGGACTGCTGTCAGGAGAGTGACGGCGCCGTTGCGCTTGTCGTGACCAGTGCGAGCAGGGCACGGGATCTCCCACATCGGCCTGCCGTGATCGCGGCGGCGGCGCAGGGCAGCGGTCCGGACCAGTATGTGATGACCAGTTACTACCGGGACCGGCTCGCGGCGCTGCCGGAGATGGGTGTGGTGGGCAGGCAGCTGTGGCGACAGGCCGGGATCGGCCCAGGCGACGTCGACGTCGCGGTGCTCTACGACCACTTCACCCCGTACGTGCTCATGCAACTGGAGGAACTCGGCTTCTGCGGCCGGGGTGAGGCCAAGGACTTCATCGCGGGCGACAGGCTGGAACTGCACGGCGAACTGCCGCTCAACCCGCACGGTGGCCAACTGGGGGAGGCCTATATCCACGGGATGAACGGCATCGCCGAGGCTGTCCGGCAGCTCAGGGGCACTGCGGTCAATCAGGTTCCGGACGTGCACAACGTGCTCGTCACGGCGGGTACCGGGGTGCCGACAAGCGGGCTCGTGCTCGCCTGTGACGGCGAGTGAACCCGGCCGGGTAGCGCATTCACCTGCTTGACGGCTGGTGCGGGCGCGCCGTCGGCTGCCACGGTAAGCACGACCGGCGGCGACGGGGAGTGAGATCGTGGTGGCAGGTAGTCATCAGGCGATGGTGTCCTGGCTGCTCACGGTGATCTTCGTGCTCCTGCTGATCCCGTGCGTGCAACGGGTGACCCGGCCCGACGTCCTGCGAACCGGACGCCACCGCGACAGTGACCTGGCTGAACTCCTGCTGACGCTGGCGATGGTGGCCATGTTGTCCCCGGTGGGCGGCCCGATTCCCGCCGCAGGCTGGCAGGCGGTGCTGCTCCTGGTCGCGACGTACTTCCTCTGGGCTTTCCTGCGGGACCGGCGTGTTTCGAGTTTTGCCGGGCACGGTGCGCACGGGCACGGCGGGCACGGGCATGTCGCCAACCACGCCGTTCTCATGTTCTACATGCTCACCGCGATGCCCCACGAGCCTGGCATGTCCCACGGGCCGTGGTTCACCATGGCCGGCATGGACCCCTCGGCGTCCCTCGCGCTTCCCGCGCTCGCGATCGCAGGAGCCGTCGCACTCGCCGCCGACGCTGCGCTGTGCGGCACGCGCCTGGTCAGGAGCAGTGCGGGCGCCGGGGCCTGGTACAGCTCCCGCGAGGCCTACCGCGCCACCATGGGGCTGGGTATGGCCTATTCGCTCGTCGCCGCCATTTGATGTCGTCGCGTTGGCGTTCCTACCGGGTACGCAGGACGGCGTCGGTGAGCACCGGGGCTTCGTCGCGGCCGGGGGCCGTCGTCGTGACCAGGAGGGCGTCGCCTTCGCACCAGACTCGGGTGCGCAGGGCTTCGCCGGGGAACACGATTCCGGCGAACTTCGCGGACCAGGAGCCGATGCGGGTGGCGTCGGCGTCCAGTAGCGCGTCGGTGACGGCCTTCGCGACGATTCCGTAGGTACACAGGCCGTGCAGGATGGGTGCGTCGAACCCGGCGCGGCCGGCGAACTCCGGATCGGCGTGCAGCGGATTCCGGTCACCGCAGAGCCGGTACAGCAGGGCCTGTTGCGGCAGCGTCGGCGTGTCGACCACGACGTCGGGTTGCCGATCCGGGAGCACCACCTGGTCGGAGTTGCCGCGGTGGCCGCCGAAGCCGCCTTCGCCCTTGGCGAAGATGCTCGACTCCGTGGTCCACAGTGGATCGCCGGAGTTGTCGATGACGTCGGTTCGCTGGATCACGACGGCGGCCTTGCCCTTGTCGAGGACATCGGTGATCCGGGACTTCGCCACCGCCTCACCCTCGACGGGAATCGGCCCGTGCACGGTCACCGACTGCCGCCCGTGCACGACTTTCGCCAGGTCCACCTCCACCCCGGGAAAGGACACGGACGGCGGCTCGAACACCCGGAGGTTCGCCGCCACCGTTGCGAATGTCGGCAGTACCCGCAGATCGCGCTCGTAGGCATAACGCAGCTCGCGGCGGTCTGTCGAATCAGCTCCCGCACCTAGCGCGAGGTGATAGAGCAGGACATCCGACGGTGTCCAGCCGAACTTCACCTCGTCCAGTTCGGCGCCGATGGCGACGGCGGGGTCGATGGGCATGTACACACTCCTACTCGTAGCTGACCGACACCTCGTCGGTGAGCGGCACCGACTGGCAGGCCAGTACGATCCCCTCGTCGATGTCCTCGGCTTCCAGTACCTCGTTGTGCAGCATCTTGACCTCGCCCGAGGTGATCCGGCAGGCGCAGGCACTGCACTGACCCTCCCTGCAGGAGAACGGCGCGTCCAGTCCCCGTTCCAGCAACAGGTCCAGCAGCTTGCTCCGGCGCGGCCACGCGAACTCGTGCCGCTCACCGTCGAGCTCCACCTGAACCATCGCGGGCGGGTCCGCACTCGCGCCGTCCGAGCTCACGTCCTCGCCCGCCGGGGCCACCGCGGCGTTCTCGAACGGGTTTCCGCCGAGTGAGACGAACTTCTCCCGGTGGATCCGCGACCTCGGCACATCGAGCGCCTTCAGCGCGGTGGTCGTCGCGGTCATGAACGGGCGTGGCCCGCAGACGAACGCCTCGTGCCCGCTGAACGGGCGCAGCAGCGTCCGCAGCTGTTCGGTGGCCGGCAGCCCTTGCACGCTCTCCAGCCAGTGGATCAGCGTGAGCCGGTCCGGATGTTTCTCGGCGAGTGCGCGCAGATCGTCGCCGAAGATCACCGACCGCTCGTCGCGGTTGGCGTAGACCAGGACGACCTGGCCCGAGCCCTCGGCCAGCGCGGACTTGACGATCGACATCACCGGTGTGATCCCGCTGCCCGCGGCGACCAGCAGCAGGTCGGTGTCCAGGGAGGCCGGGCTGAACACCCCGCTCGGCGCCAGCACCTCGATCTCGCTGCCCGGCCGGATGTTGTCGCAGATCCAGTGCGAGGCATAGCCGCCGTCGGTGCGTTTGACCGTGACCTGCGGCGCGTCGCCGGTGTACGGCGAACTGGACAACGAGTAGCACCGCGCCACCGATCCGCATCGGTCGCTGGGGATCCGGAGGGTGAGGAACTGCCCCGGCCGGTACGCGAGCGCGGCGCGCTGCTCCGGGGTGGGGTCGAAGACGATCGAGCGGGCGTCGGCCGTCTCCTCGATCACCTCGGCCACACGCAGCAGCAACGCCTCACTCACCGGGGCCTCCCAGTTCGCCGTCGCGCGCGGCGCGGGCGATGCTCTCACCCAGCCGTTCACAGGTGTCCAGGAGTGCGGTGTGCCCGCCGTCCGCGATGCGCTCGGCGAAAACAGGGCAGCTGGTGGCCGCGTCGGTGAGCCATTGGATACTCGTATGCTTCGGGCTGTTCTTCTTCACCAGCACGCATGTTCCGCATGTGTCGCAGTCGTGGCTTCGTAGTCCCGCGGAGAGGAACTCGCGCCGGTCGGCCAGCGTGTCGGCCCTGGCCGTCGGCTCACCGAAGGTCGTACGGCCGCCTGGCGGTGGCCCGTGCTGTGTGCCCGTTCCGGCCGTCATTCTCAGACTCCGGCTTCCGAGCCCTGTTCGGCGTGTTGCGCCTCATCCCGCTGCCGCCGCAGGTTCTCCGCGACCTCGCGCGACCACACCTCGTTCGCGCGGGATGTGTCCACTTCGAACTCGAACCGCCGCGTCATGTCCTCGGCCACCTCGTCGGCGTCCACATAGAACTGTTCGTACCACCGCCGCAGCTGGTAGACCGGGCCGTCCTCCTCGCAGAGCAGTGGGTTATCGATCCGCGACTTGTTCCGCCAGATCTCCACGTCCTGCATGAAGCCGACGCCGATGCTCTTCGCGAACTTCCCGGCGATCTTGTCCGCCTGCTCGTCCGACACCCCGGGCAGCTTCTTCACGATCACGCCCCACTGCAGCACGAAGGAGTTCTCCGTGACCGGGTAGTGGCAGTTGATCAGCACGTTCTCGACGTCGAATCCCTTGTACGTGTTCAACAGGGTGTTGATCATGTACGAGGGGCCGTAGTAGGAGGCCTCGGAGCGCAGGAGGTTCTCCTCCCCGCCGTAATTCGATGCCATTCCGACATCCGGCCTGCCCTTGGTGTTGAGGAACTGCGAGGCGATGTGGCCCTCGAAGACGTTCTTGAAGTAGGTGGGGAACGCGAAGTGGATGTAGAAGAAGTGGGCCATGTCCACGACGTTGTCCACGATCTCGCGGCAGTTGGCGCCCTCGATCAGCACCGAGTTCCATGTCCAGTTGCTCCACTCGCCGTTGAACACGCCCTCGATCCGCGGGATCGTGACGTCCTCAGGCGGGGCCTTGCCCTCGGGGTCGTGCCAGACGAAAAGCTGCTTGTTCTCCTCAAGGGTGTGCCAGGAACGGGTACGTGCGCGCAGTGGAACCCGCTTCGCGTAAGGGATCGACACGCATTTGCCGTTGCCGTTCCAGCGCCAGTCGTGGAACGGGCAGGCGATCTCGTCCCCCTTGACCGTGCCCTGCGTCAGATCCCCGCCCATATGCCTGCAGTAGCCGTCGAGCACGTGCAGCTCGCCGTCGCTCTGGCTCTGGAACACGACCAGCTTCGTGCCGAAGGCGTTGATCGCGTGCGGTTTACCGTCCCTGAAGTCCTCGGCCAGGCCGAGGCAGTGCCAGCCACGCGCGAACCGGGCCGGCGGAGCACCGACATCGATCGTGCGGACGGCGTCAGCCTGCGTCATCGGTTACCTCCACCTGATGGCTCGACGGTCGAGCGGTGTTGATTGTTCGATGCGAGGTGCTGGGCCGCAAGAAAGCCGAACACCATCGCCGGTCCGATCGTCGCGCCAGGGCCCGCGTACGTGCGGCCCATCACCGCGGCGCTGGCGTTACCCGCCGCGTAGAGGCCACCGATCACCGAACCGTCCTCGCGCAGCACCCTGGCATGCGCGTCGGTGCGCAGCCCGCCCTTGGTGCCGAGGTCGCCGGGCACGATGCGGACGGCGTAGTAGGGAGCCGTGTCCACCGGGCCGAGGCTGGGGTTGGGCCGGTTGCGTGGGTCGCCGTAGTAGTGGTCGTAGGCGCTCGCTCCGCGGTCGAAGTCGGCGTCCACGCCGGTCGTCGCGAACGAGTTGAAGCGGGAAACCGTGGCCGCGAGCGCCTCGGCCGGGATCTCGATCCGTTCGGCCAGTTCGGCCAGTGTGCCCGCCCTGGCCGCGATCCCCGCCTTGTACCAGCGTCCCGGCAACGGTTGACGGGGGCCGAGACCGGTGAACATGTAGCGGTTGCGGTAGCGCTGGTCGAACACGAGCCAGGCCGGGATGTTCTCGGCGGGGCCGTCGCCCGGCCCGTACATCGCGTGCACGGCCTCGACGTAGGGTGCCGACTCGTTGACGAACCGCTCGCCACGTGCGTTGACCATGAGGCAGCCCGGTCGTGAACGTTCGGCGAGGGCGAACCAGGGCCCGCCGGTCAGTGGGATGGACGGCCCCCACCAGGCGTCGTCCATCAGGTCCACGGCCGCCCCGAGCGCTAGCCCGGCATTGATGCCGTCGCCGGTGTTGGCCTCGGCGCCCACGGTCCATTCCGTGCCGATCGGGGCCCGCTGGTACTTGACCCGCATCTGCTCGTTGTGCTCGAACCCACCGGAGGCCAGCACGACACCGGCGCGCGCCCGAAGCAGCACCTCCTCGCCGTCGCGGTGCACGAGCACGCCGGTGACCCGCGAGTCCTCCACCTGCAGACTGAGCAGGGGAGTGTCCAGCCAGACCGGCACGCCTGCCTGCTGCAGCCCGGCCCTGAGCCCGGCTGCGAGCGCCTGCCCCATCGACAGCAGCCGCTTGCCCGCGACGCGGCCGGCCAATCCGCGCAGACCGAGCCGGATCAGGCGCAGGATGCCCTTGGGGTGCCGGGCGATCAGGCTGAGCCAGCGGAAGTCGGCCTGCGTGATCGGCACACCCATCGGCGCAGCGCTGTACGGCGGTTCGAGATTGGCGAGCTCGGGGCCGAGGATCCTGCCGTCGAGCGGTCTCGGCTCCACCGAACGTCCGGTGGACAGGCCGCCTGGCGCCTCGGGGTGGTAGTCGGAGTAGTCGCGGACCCAGCGCAACCGCAGGGGGGTGTTGCGGTGGACGAACTCGACCACACCTGGACCGTGGTCGAGGTAGGCGTTGCGCAGTTCGGCCGGCACCACATCGCCGACGATGGCGGCCAGGTACTGCCTGGCCTGCTCCGGAGTGTCCCGCACGCCCGCCGCCCGCAGGGCCTCGTTGCCTGGTATCCAGACGCCCCCGCCCGAGCGGGCCGTCGAGCCGCCGAACCTGCCGGCCTTTTCGATCACGACCGTGTCCAGGCCCTGCCGTGCGGCGGCCAGTGCGGCGGTCATCCCCGCCGCGCCGCTGCCGACCACGATCACGTCGAACTCGCCCGCGCAATGCCGGCCCGCCATGACACCTCCGTCACTCAGGCCCTTGTTGTCCTGCCTAGACCTGAAACACGTTATAGTTCTGCTGACGCCTGTTCGCAACCGCTGTCGACACCATAGACGAGAACGTGTTTCAGTTCTAGGGTAGGCGACGTGGCTGAACACGACACCGATGTTGCCGATGTCATTGTCGTCGGATTCGGCGCCGCTGGCGCCTGTGCGGCGATCGAGGCGGCCGAGGCGGGCGCGGATGTGCTGGTCGTCGACCGGTTTTCCGGCGGCGGCGCCACCGCGGTGAGCGGGGGTGTGCTCTACGCGGGAGGTGGCACCGCGCAGCAGGTCGCCGCAGGCGTGCAGGACACCGCGGCGGCGATGCACGCGTATCTGGAGCGTGAGGCGGGCGACGTGGTGTCCCCGGAGACGCTGCGGCGGTTCTGCGCCGGCAGCCCGGAGATGATCCGCTGGCTGGAGGGCAATGGCGTCCCCTTCGAGGGCAGTCTGTGTCCCGACAAGACCTCGTACCCGAACAACGACTACTACCTCTACTACTCGGGCAGCGAGTGTTCCGGGGAGTTCCGCGAGGTGACACCGCCTGCCGCGCGCGGCCACCGGGTCCGGGGCAAGGGGACGTCGGGAGCCCTCTTGTTCACCCGGCTGGCCGAGTCGGCCCGGCGAAGTGGGGTCCGGGTGCTGCCGCAGACCGACGCCGCGCGACTGCTCACCGGCCCGGACGGCTCCGTCACCGGGCTGGTCGTGCGCACCCTGCGGCATGCGCCGAGCTGGGTGCGAACCGCGCACCGGCTGCTTGGCAGGTACTCCGCGAAGCCGGGGCTCTACGTACCGGCCATGCGCAAGGCACTACACCGGCGTGCGTTGCTGCTGGAGCGGCGTTACGCACGGGAGGTCACGCTCACCGCTCGCCGGGGTGTGGTGCTGTCGGCGGGCGGGTTCATCGCGAACCGGGAACTCGTCCGTGAGCACGCGCCCGCGTACCGTGGCGGGCTCGCGCTGGGCACCTCGGCCGACGACGGTTCCGGTATGCGCCTCGGTGTGGAGGCCGGCGGTGCCACCGCGGAACTGGATCGGATCTCCGCCTGGCGGTTCCTCAGTCCGCCGAGCGCGTTCCTCGGCGGCATCCTGGTGGACGCGCGGGGCCGGCGGATCATCGACGAGTCCCGATACGGCGCGGCGGTGGGCGAGGCGATGATCAGCCGGCACGGGGGAAAGGGCTGGCTGCTGGTCGACGACACGATCGTCCGGCAGGCGCGGCGCTCCGCGCGCAAGCAGAGCCAGTGGTTCCAGTGGCTGCAGGTGCTGTACCTGCTCGGGCGGGGACGGGTCCGCGCCGCGACGCTGCGCGAGGTCGCCGACGCGGCCGGGATCGACGCGGCGGGCCTCGCGGAGACGGTGGGGCTGTACAACGCGGCCGCGCTGTCGGGTACTCCCGATCCGATGGGCAAGCCGGCCGAGTTCGTCCGCGCGCTGCGTACCGGTCCTTACTCGCTGATCGACCTGTCGATCCGGCCGAATCTCGGGTACCCGTGTCCGATGATCACGCTCGGCGGACTGGTCGTCGACGAGGAGACCGGGTCGGTGCGTGCTGCTTCGGGTGCGCCGATCGCCGGGCTCTATGCGGCTGGACGCACTGCCGTAGGAATCTGTTCTCGTTCCTACGTGAGTGGGCTGTCATTGGCCGACTGTGTGTTCTCCGGCCGTCGAGCAGGGCGCCACGCGGCCACGGTTTCCCTGCGGAAAAGGGAGAAAGAGGCTCAGTGAGATCTACTGTGGACGACATGACGCGACGGCCCCTGCCAGCGGAGTCTCGACAAAAACAAGAACATGTTCTAGTCTTGGTCTCGCGGCGGCAGGCTGCTGCCCGAGATTGTCAGAGGATGTCGAACGAGGGACGGGGCAGGACATGACCGAGCAGGGCACCCACGGGGTGATCGCTGGAATACAGGAGTTGCTGCCCACTCTGCGCGAGCGCGCGCAGGACACCGAGGACGCGCGCCGGATCCCGGACGAGTCCATCAAAGCCTTGCAGGAGACCGGCTTCTTCAAGCTCCTGCAACCCACGATCCACGGCGGCTACGAGGCGGATCCGGTCACGTTCTACACCGCGGTCAAGCTGATCTCCAGTGCCTGCGGCTCCACCGGCTGGGTCGCTTCCATCCTCGGCGTTCACCCGTGGCACCTGGCGCTGTTCGACGCACGGGCGCAGGAGGAGGTGTGGGCCGAGGACGTGGACACCAGGATCTCGTCCTCATACGCGCCGATGGGCAAGGCGAAGGTGGTCGATGGCGGATACCGGCTCAGTGGCAAGTGGAGCTTCTCCTCCGGATGTGATCACGCCACCTGGGTCCTGCTCGGCGCGCCCGCGTTCGATCCCGAGGGCAAGCCCGTCGACTTCTGCACGTACCTGCTGCCGATCAGCGACTACACGATCGACGACGTATGGGACACCGTGGGGCTACGGGGAACCGGTAGCAACGACATCGTCGTCGACGACGTTTTCGTGCCACAACACCGCGCGCTGAGTTTCATGGCGACGTCGAAATGCAAGACCCCGGGGCAGAAGGTCAATCCCGGTCCGCTCTACCGGCTGCCCTACGGCTCGGTGCACCCCAGCACCATCACGGCGCCGATCATCGGTATGGCGCAGGGCGCCTACGACGCGCATGTGGAGTACCAGCGGTCCAGGGTGCGCGCCGCCTACGCCGGGGAGAAGTCGGCCGAGGACCCCTTCGCCAAGGTGCGTATCGCCGAGGCCGCCAGCGAGATCGACGCGGCGTGGCTGCAGCTCACCCACAACATCGACGAGCTGTACCAGCACGCGCTGGCCGGGGAGAAGCTGCCGTTCGCCACCCGGCTGCGGGTGCGCCGCGACCAGGTCAGGGGCACGGAACGGGCGATCACGGCGATCGACCGGCTTTTCGAGAACTCCGGTGGCCGCGCGCTGAAGGCGGGCACGCCGATTCAGCGTTTCTGGCGAGACGCGCACGCGGGACGGGTGCACGCGGCGAACGACCCGGAACGCGCGTACACGATGTTCGGTACCGGGGAGTTCGGCCTCCCGGTCGAGAACGCGATGGTGTGAGGGGATTAACGACGTGAGCGAGGGTCAGTACGTTCAGGTGCGTGACGATCTCCGTCTGCACTACCACGAGGCCGGTTCGGAACACCCCGAGACGGTGATCCTGCTACACGGAGGCGGTCCTGGAGCCTCGGCGTGGAGCAACTTCGGCCGGAACCTGCCGGTGCTCGCCAAATCCTTCCGCGTGCTCGCGGTCGACCAGCCGGGATTCGGCCGTTCGGACAAGCCCACCGAGCACCCGCAGTACTTCACCCACAGCGCGGATGCCGTGGTCGGCTTGATGGACGCGCTCGGCATCGAGCGTGCCCACCTGATCGGCAACTCGCTCGGTGGGGGAGCGGCCGTCCGGCTCGCCCTGGACCATCCCGGCCGCGCGGGCAGGCTGGTCCTGATGGGACCTGGCGGGCTCAGTCTCAACATGTTCTCGCCCGATCCCACCGAGGGGATCAGGAACCTCGCACGCTTCGCGGCGCCGCCGGGGCCGAGCAAGGAGAAACTCGAGGCCTTCCTCAGGGTGATGGTGTACGACCAGTCACTGATCACCGACGAACTCGTCGACGAGCGGTTCGCCGCGGCGAGCGCTCCCGATTCGCTCGCGGCGATGGCCGCGATGGGGGCCTCGTTCGCCCGGCCGGACACCTACGAGCAGGGCATGCTGTGGCGCGAGGCGCACCGGCTTCGGCAGCGGGTGCTGCTGATCTGGGGGCGGGAGGATCGGGTCAACCCGCTCGACGGCGCACTGCTCGCGCTCAAGACGATCCCGCGTGCGCAGCTGCATGTGTTCGGCCGCTGCGGGCACTGGGCACAGCTGGAGAAGTTCGAGGAGTTCAACCGGCTGGCGATCGACTTCCTCACCGACGGAGGGAAATCCTGATGGGCATCCGGTCACTGGGCTACCTGCGCATCGAGGCCACCGATATGGCGAAATGGCGGGAGTACGGCCTGAAGGTGCTCGGCATGGTCGAGGGCAGCGGCACCCACCCCGACGCCCTCTACCTGCGGATGGACGACTTCCCGGCGCGGCTGGTGATCGTACCGGGGGAGACCGACCGGCTGGCCAGAACCGGATGGGAGGTCGCCAACGCCGGTGAGCTCGAGCAGATGCGCACCCGGTTGCACGAGCACGGTGTGCCGTTCAAGGAAGGCACGGCCGACGAGCTCGCCGACCGCAGGGTGGACGAGCTGATCTCCTTCGACGATCCGTCGGGCAACACGCAGGAGGTGTTCCACGGCGTCGCCCTGCAGCACCGCAGGGTGGTGAGCCCCTACGGGCATCGGTTCGTCACTGGGGAGCAGGGGCTCGGGCACGTCGTCCTGTCCACCCACGACGACGAGGCCGCGCTGCGGTTCTACCGGGACGTCCTCGGGTTCCGGTTGCGGGACTCGATGAAGCTGCCGCCGCAGATGGTCGGCAGGCCGGCGGACGGACCGCCCGCCTGGCTGCGCTTCTTCGGCTGCAATCCTCGCCACCACAGCCTGGCCTTCCTGCCGATGCCCACACCGAGCGGGATCGTGCACCTGATGGTGGAGGTGGAGAACACCGACGACGTGGGCCTGTGTCTCGACCGGGCCCAGCGGCGCGGGGTACCGATGTCGGCCACCCTCGGCAGGCACGTCAACGACCTGATGCTGTCGTTCTACATGAAGACCCCAGGAGGTTTCGACGTCGAGTTCGGGTGCGAGGGCAGGCAGGTCGATGACGGGAGCTGGATCGCCAGGGAGAGCACGGCGGTCAGTCTGTGGGGTCACGACTTCTCGGTGGGAGCGCGGCAGCAGTGACGGCGCGGGCGACGGGTGCGCGGCTCGGGTTCGACCCGGGCAGGTTCCGGTCGGTGCTCGGGCACTTCTGCACGGGCGTGACGGTGATCACCGGCCATGACGGTGAGCGTCCCGCCGGGTTCGCCTGCCAATCGTTCGCGGCCCTGTCGCTCGACCCGCCGCTGGTGCTGTTCTGCCCGGCGAAGACTTCCCGGAGCTGGCCGGCGATCGAGCGGGCGGGCCGGTTCGCGGTGAACGTGCTCGCCGAGGACCAGCGTGCGGTCAGCGCGGTGTTCGGCGCCCGGGGCGCGGACAAGTTCGAGTCCGTGAGCTGGCGTCCGGCCGCGTCCGGGGCGCCACTGCTGGATGGCGCGCTCGCCTGGATGGACTGCGCCGTCGAGACGGTCCACGAAGCCGGTGATCACCTGGTGGTGGTCGGCCGCGTCCTCGAACTCGGCGACACCCGCGACACCCGCCCGCTGCTGTTCTTCCGCGGCGCCTACGCCGCCGCCGACACCCCAGGCGAGAACGGCCAGACCCGCGAGGACCTCGAAGGCATGCTCACCTGGCCCCGCCCCGACGACTGGTTCTAACCCGACTTTGCAGTTCCAGAGCCCGACTTTGCAGATCCAGGGCCCGACTTGGCAGTTCCGGGGCCTGACTTGGCAGTTCCGGGGCTCGAGGTGGTCGGTCTGCGGGTGAAATCGGCTGGAGCCAGCTGGAGCGACCCACCAGGATCGAACCATGCCCTACCAACTGGAGACCGCGCGGCTGACCCTGCGCCCGCTCGCACCGACCGATGTGGAAAACCTCTTCGAGCTGGACACGGACCCCGGCGTGCTGCGGTATCTGACCGCCGCGTCCGCTCCGACACTGGAGCAGGTGCGGAGCGAGGTCCTGCCCCGGATGCTCGGTTACGACGAGCGGGAGCCGGGGTACGGCTTCTGGGCGGCCGAGTCGGCGGGCGGTTTCCTCGGCTGGTTCGAACTGCGGCCGCTGGCGAACCGCGAGCCGGGAGAGGTGGAGCTGGGATACCGGCTCAGGCGTTCCGCCTGGGGAAAGGGGTACGCGACCGAGGGCGCCGCGGCTCTGGTGTGGGCCGGGTTTACCGACTTCGGAGTGCGCCGGGTGGTAGCCGAGACGATGACGGTCAACACCGGGTCACGGCGGGTGCTGGAGAAGGTGGGACTCCGCTTCGTGCGTACGTTTCACGAGTCGTGGACCCAGCCAGTCGCCGGTGCCGAGCACGGTGACGTCGAGTACGCCCTGACCAGGGAGGAATGGGCGGACGGGAGTTCCGTTCGGCCCGAGTTCGGGATTCGAGTCGTGGATCTGCCAACTCGGACCCGGGATCTGCCAACTCGGGCACGGGATGTGCCAAGTCGGGCCCGGGATGTGCCAAGTCGGGCACGGGATGTGCCAAGTCGGGCACGGGATGTGCCAAGTCGGGCCCGGGATGTGCCAAGTCGGGCACGGGATGTGCCAAGTCGGGCACGGGATGTGCCAAGTCGGGCCCGGGATGTGCCAAGTCGGGCACGGGATGTGCCAACTCGGACCCGGGATCTGCCAACTCGGGCACGGGATGTGCCAAGTCGGGCACGGGATGTGCCAAGTCGGGCACGGGATGTGCCAAGTCGGGCACGGGATGTGCCAAGTCGGGCCCGGGATGTGCCAAGTCGGGCCCGGGATGTGCCAAGTCGGGCACGGGATGTGCCAAGTCGGGCACGGGATGTGCCAAGTCGGGCACGGGATCTGCCAAGTCGGGGTGGTTAGGATGCGGGGATGAGTGCTGGGCGAGTGGCGGTCGTGACCGGGGCGGGTTCCGGGATCGGGCGGGAGGTCGCGGTCGCGCTGCTCGGGCAGGGCTGGCTGGTGGCGCTGGCCGGACGACGGGAGGCCGCATTGCGGGACACCGTCGCCGCGGCGGGGCGAGAGGACTCCGCGCTGGTGGTGCCGTCCGACGTGACCGAAGACGAGTCCGTTGCCGGGCTGTTCAGCACGGTGCGGGATCGGTGGGGCAGACTCGACCTGCTGGTGAACAACGCGGGCACGTTCGGCCCCGCGGGCTCCGTCGACGAGCTCACGCCGCAGCAATGGCGTGCGGTGGTGGACGTCAACCTCACCGGGATGTTCCTCTGTGCCCACCACGCGGTTCGCGCGATGCGGGACCAGGAACCAGCAGGTGGCCGGATCATCAACAACGGCTCGATCTCGGCGCACGCTCCGCGCCCGCGCAGCGTCGCCTACACCGCGACCAAGCACGCGATCACCGGACTGACCAAGTCGATCTCCCTGGACGGCCGCGGCCATGGCATCGCCTGCGGGCAGATCGACATCGGCAACGCGGCGACCGAGATGACCAGCGGCATCGCGCGTGGGGCTGTCCAGGCAGACGGCAGCACTTCTCCCGAGCCGACCTTCGACGCGGCGAACGTCGCCGAGGCCGTGCTCTACATGGCCGGGCTACCGCTGTCGGCCAACGTGCAGTTCCTGACCCTGACCGCGACCACGATGCCGTTCATCGGCCGGGGCTGAATCCGGCGGTTTCGGCAGCTATCTACCGGGTAGGCGCCCGGGTACTGGAATGAATGGAGGCGCAAGCGTGCCCTTGCACGAGAAGCTGGAATCGGTTTATGCGGACGTGCTGTCCCGCAACCCCGGCGAGGTCGAGTTCCATCAGGCCGTCCGGGAGGTGCTGGAGAGTATCGGACCAGCGCTCGGCAAGCACCCGGAGTACGCCGACGCGAGGATCATCAGCCGGCTCTGCGAGCCCGAACGCCAGATCATCTTCCGGGTGCCGTGGGAGGACGACGCGGGCGGGATCCACATCAATCGCGGCTTCCGGGTGGAGTTCAACAGCGCACTCGGTCCGTTCAAGGGCGGGTTGCGCTTTCACCCCTCGGTCTATCTCGGCACCATCAAGTTCCTCGGTTTCGAGCAGGTGTTCAAGAACGCGCTGACCGGGCTCCCGATCGGTGGTGGCAAAGGCGGTTCCGACTTCGACCCCAAGGGCCGGTCGGACCGCGAGATCATGCGGTTCTGTCAGAGCCTGATGACCGAGCTCTACCGGCACATCGGTGAGTACACCGACGTGCCCGCCGGAGACATCGGCGTCGGCGGCAGGGAGATCGGATACCTGTTCGGCCAGTACAAGCGGATCACCAACCGGTACGAGTCCGGGGTCCTCACCGGAAAGGGTCTGCTCTACGGCGGCGCGAAGGTCCGCACCGAGGCGACCGGCTACGGGTGCGCCTTCTTCGTCAACGAGATGCTGGCCGCTCGGGGCGAGTCGTTCGAGGGGCGGTCAGTGGTGGTCTCGGGCTCCGGCAACGTGGCGATCTATGCGATCGAGAAGGTCCACGAACTCGGCGGCAAGGTAGTGGCCTGTTCGGACTCCAGCGGTTACGTCTACGACGAGAAGGGCATCGATGTCGAGCTGCTGAAGGAGATCAAGGAGGTTCGGCGGGAACGCATCGAGACTTACACGCGCGTGGCAACGAACGCGAGCTTCGTTCCGGACCGGCTCGTCTGGGAGGTGCCGTGTGAAGTGGCGCTGCCCTGTGCGACACAGAACGAGATCACCGGCAAGGAAGCACTTACGCTGGTGCGAAACGGATGTATCGCGGTCGGCGAGGGGGCGAACATGCCCACCACGCCCGAGGGCGTGCAGGTCTTCCTCGAAGCGGGCACGGCGTTCGGCCCTGGCAAGGCCGCCAACGCGGGCGGTGTGGCGACATCTGCACTGGAGATGCAGCAGAACGCCTCCCGCGACTCCTGGTCCTTCGAGTACTCCGAGCAGCGCCTGCAGCGCATCATGGAGGGCATCCACAGCCGGTGCTCCGAGACCGCCGAGGAGTACGGGATGCCGGGCAACTACGTGGCAGGGTCCAACATCTCGGCCTACACAAGGGTCGCGGAGGCCATGCTGTCGCTCGGCCTGATCTGAGGTGGTGGGCGGTTCTCAGCCGCCCACCCCTGCCATCTCGGCGAGTCTGGCCAGGTGCTGGTGCGGCGGGCCGAACAATTCGGCACTGCTGTGCGCGCGCTTGAAGTAGCGATGTGCCGGATGCTCCCAGGTGATCCCGATTCCGCCGTGCAGCTGGATCATCTCGGCCGCCACTTCGGACAGTGCCCGCGAGCACCACGCCTTGGCCACCGTGGCCAACCGAGCCTGATCCGGCCCCGGTTCGGCCGCGGCCTCCGCGGCCGACCACGCCGTCTCCACGAGCACGTGCAGGTCCGCCATCCGGTGCTTGAGCGCCTGGAAGCCGCCGATCGGCCTGCCGAACTGTTCGCGCTCCAGCGAGTACGCCACGGTGATCTCCAGGGCCCTCGCCGCGGCTCCTGCCTGTTCGGCGGCAAGTACCGCGCAGGAGAGGTCGCGTACCTGCCGCAGCGCGGCCCGGGCATCGCCGGGACCAACGCGACGTCCAGTGGCCTGTGTCAGTTCGATTCGGGCGAAGGACCTGCTCCGGTCCATCGCGGGGGTGCCGGACACGCGGACCCCGGACTGGGCGGGATCCACCTCGATCAGCGCGAGCCCGTCGCCGGTCTCGGCGAGCACGAGCAGCAGCCCCGCGCTGTCGCCATGGAGCACGTAATGCGCCGTTCCGTCCACAATGTACCGATCAGTGGAAGCGGTGGCCGTGCACGCCACCTCGTCCGGACACCAGCGACCCGTGGCCGACGTCCACGCGAGGGCGCCGACGACGCTGCCCTCGGCCAGCCCCGGCAGTAGCCGAGAGTGGTCCTGGGTGTCGCCGGTCTCCAGGATCGCGAGCGTGGTGAGCACCGACGAGCCGAGGAACGGGCAGCCGACGAGCTCACGGCCCAGTTCCCGCGCCACGACGGCCAGTTCGGCTACCCCGCCGCCCGCGCCGCCGTGCTCCTCCGGTATCGCCAGTGCCGCGACGCCCACCTGCTCACAGAGCACGGACCAGGGGTCGGTGTCCGCGTGCCGCCGCAGCACCGCGCGCACGGTCTCCGCGAGTGCGTCCCGCTCGGTGCCCGCCGGCCTCACGCCGCCACCGCCGCGAGCACCCTGTTCCGGTGGAACGCCTGTGTTCCCCACGCCGCGACGAGCGCGCGGACCTTGGTCAGCCACAGTCCGAGGGGATGTTCTTCGGTGTAGCCGATGGCGCCGTGTACCTGCAGCGCCGTGCGGGCCGCGAGATACGCGGCGTCCGCCGCGGCGACCCGTGCGGCGGAGACGTCCCGGGGGGCCGGTCCGGCCGTGAGCGCCACGGCGGCCCCGTGAACGAGTGGTGTCGCCAGCTCCAGCCGGGTCGCGACGTCGGCCAGAAGGTGTTTCACCGCCTGGTACTGCCCGATCGGCTTGCCGTACTGACTGCGTTGCTTCGCGTAGGCAACCGAGGAGTCGAGCAACCACCGGCCCGCCCCGGTCAGCTGTGCGGCGACCGCCAGCGCCGCGGTGTCGACGGCGAGTTCCACAGCCACGTCATCGGTGACGACGGCGTCCGCCGAAACGGGAAACAGTCTGCGTGCGCCGTCCACTGAGGACAGCATCGTGCCCGGGGTGAACCGCAGGGCCTGGCCGCCGTCGATCAGGATGCGGACTTCCGCGACGTCGGCGTCCAGGGCGTAGGGCACGTGCGGCGGCAATGCGACCGAGGCCAGCGCCGCACCCGAGGCGAGTGAGGGCAGCAGTCGCTCGCCAGCCTCGGTCCCGCGCAACAGGGCGGGTAGCGCGGCGGCGCTGTCCACCCACGGTCCGGGCACGGCGTGGTAGCCGAGCTGGTCGAACGCGACAGCGAGGTCCACGGCAGTGGCGTCGAGCCCACCGAGCCGGGACGGCACGGTGAGTCCCGTGACGCCCAGGTCGGCGAGTGATCGCCAGAGCTTCAGACCGGGGCCGTGCACGCCGTCCGCCCAGGACCGGACGGCCGTTGGCACATCAGCCGCCGCCAGCAGTTCGCCGATACTCGCGGCGAACTGCCGCTGTTCGGACGACAGAGTGAATCGCATCTTCACCGGCCTCTCGGAAGGCCGAGCAATCGCTCGGCCACGGTATTGCGCTGGATCTGGTCGGTGCCGCCGTAGATCGGTCCGGCGAGCGCGAACAGCCACCTCTGTGGCCATCCGGTTCCGTCCCGCAGTTCGGCATCGGGCCCCAGCAGGTCCAGCGCCGTCTCGGAGATGTCGAGGTCCAGTTTGGACCAGAACAGTTTGTTCACACTCGACTCCGGTCCGAGCTGCCCGCCATCGGCGAGTCGCGTGACGGTGGCGAAGGTGTAGAGCTGGTAGGCGCGGGCACCGATCCATGCGTCGGCCACCCGCTGGGCCAACGCGGTGTCCGCCGGATCACCGAGTTCTCGCCACAGCTGTGCCAGCCGGGCGGCCGCGGCCAGGAACCGGCCCGGACTGCGTAGCGACAGCCCCCGCTCGTTGTTCGCGGTGGTCATCGCGATCCGCCAGCCGTTGTCCGGCTCGCCGATCACGTCCTCGTCGGGTACGAACACGTCGTCGAGGAAGATCTCGGCGAACCCGGGTTCACCGTCGAGTTGGCCGATCGGGCGTACCCGGACGCCTTCTGCCCGCAGGTCGAACATCAGGTAGGTGAGTCCGTGGTGCCGAACGCTTGCCGGATCACTGCGGAACAGACCGAACGCCCTGTCGGCGAACGCGGCCCGTGAGCTCCAGGTCTTCTGTCCACTCAGCAGCCAGCCACCATCGGTACGCCGTGCCGTACTACGCATCGCGGCGATGTCACTTCCGGCGTCCGGTTCGGACCAAGCCTGCGCCCACACCTGCTCGCCGCGCGCCATCGGCGGGAGAACGCGCGCGAGCTGCTCACCGGTCCCGTGGGAGAACAGGGTGGGAGCCAGCATGAAGATCCCGTTCTGCCCGACGCGGTCCGGTGCCCCCGCGGCGTAGTACTCCTCCTCGAACAACACCCACTCCAGCAGGGACGAATCGCGGCCACCGTACTCGGCGGGCCAGGAGACAGCCGATAACCGGGCCTCGGCCAGTTTTGCCTCCCACTCACGGTGCAGCGCGAACCCCTTCGCGGTGTCGAAGGACGGCAGTGGGTGTTCGGGAACGTGCGCGGAGAGCCATTTCCGTACCTCGTCGCGAAAGGCAGTGGCGCGCTCGTCGAGATCGAGATCCATGTGTCAGCTCCCCGGCCGGTTGGCGTCCCGCATGGACCGTGCGTCCTGCCCGCCGAGCGAGTCGCCGCCGGAGAGTTCGGCGTTGTGCGCGTGGGCGAAGTGGTGCAGCCCGAAGACGGAGTCCATTCCGCTGCGCATACCCATCAGGTCTTCGGCCTGGTTGACCGCTTTCTTGGCCAGAGCCAGCCCGAAGGAGGGCATCCCGGCGATGGTGTCGGCCAGCGCGAGCGTGCGCTCGGTGAGTTCGGCCCTCGGGACCACGCGGTTGAGCATGCCCCACTGCTGCGCCTGTGCCGCGGTGAAGCGTTCACCGGTGAAGAGCACCTCCTTGGCCGCTCGGGGCCCGAGCATCCACGGGTGCGCGAAGTACTCCACGCCGGGAATGCCCATCCGCACCACCGGGTCGGCGAAGAAGGCGTCTTCGGATGCGACGATCAGGTCGCACACCCACGCCAGCATCAGGGCTCCCGCGATGCAGGCGCCTTGTACGCTGGCGATCATCGGCTTCGGAATCTCCCGCCAGCGCCTGCACATCCCCAGGTACACTTCGGACTCCCGGGCGAAGCGCTGGTCGCCGCCCGCGCGGCCGACGTGGTCCCACCACAGGACCGCCTTGCGATCGAAGGAAACGTCCACGTCACGCCCAGGCGTGCCGATATCGTGGCCGGCGGAGAAGTGTTTGCCCGCTCCGGCGAGCACGATGACCTTGACCTCCTCGTCCTCGACGGCCCTGGTGAAGGCCGCGTCGAGGGCGTAGGTCATCGCGGAGTTCTGTGCGTTGCGATACTCGGGCCGGTTCATCGTCACCACCGCGACCGCCCCGCGCCGCTCGTACAGCACGATGTCCCCGGTCGCGGTTTCCGCCTCAGCGGTCATGCCTGCTCCTCTTCGTCTCGTAACCAGCCGTCTCGTAACACGCGTTTGAGCACCTTTCCGGACGGGTTGCGCGGCAACAGGTCGCGGAACTCGACGTGTCGCGGGACCTTGTAGTTGGCCAGCGTGGCCCTGCAGTGCTCGATGATGTCCGAAGCGGACAGACCCGCTCCCGTCCTGGGAACGACGAATGCCTTGCCCACCTCGCCCATCCGGACGTCAGGCACCCCGATCACCGCGGAATCGGCGACTCCGTCCAGCCGGGCGAGGGCCTGCTCCACCTCCGCCGGGTACACGTTGAAGCCACCACAGATGTACATGTCCTTGATGCGGTCGGTGATGCTCAGATAGCCCCGCTCGTCGAGCTTGCCCACGTCGCCGGTGTGCAGCCACCCCTCGGTATCGATCGCCTCCGCGGTCGCTTCGGGATCGTCGAGGTAGCCGAGCATCATGTTGGGCCCGCGCAGCAGGATCTCCCCGCTGTCCTCGGCCGTTCGGACCTCGAAGCCCGAGGCGGCCCTGCCGCAGGTGCGCGCGATCGTCTCGGCATCGTCATCGGGGCGGCACATCGTCGCGACCACCGCCTCTGTGAGCCCGTATGCCGTCAGCACGGTGTCGAAGCTCAGTTCGGCCCGCATCCGTTCCACCAGAGCCACCGCGACGGTCGCCGCTCCGGTGACCGCGAGGCGCAGGCTCGACAGGTCGTGTTCGCGCAGGGCGGGCGAGTCGAGCATCGTCTGGTAGATCGTGGGGGCACCGGGTAGCACGGTGATCCGCTCGGCGGTGACGACGCGCATCGTGGTGTCGGCGTCGAAGGTGCGCTGTGGCAGGAGGGTGCATCCGCTCAGCAGGGCGGCGAGTATTCCGGCCTTGTAGCCGAAGCTGTGGAAGAACGGATTGATCACCAGGTACCGGTCCGCCGGTGTGAGTTGTCCGCGGTCCGCCCATGCCCGTGCGACGCCGAGCGACTGGCGATGTGCGCTCATCGCCCCCTTGCTGCGACCCGTGGTGCCGGAGGTGAAGAGGATGTCGCTGACGTCGTCGGGGCCGACGGCCTCGGCCCTGGCGTCGGCGGCCGGTGACACCGGGGTGTTCTCGACGGCCGACCAGTCGGCCACCCCTGCCTGTGGTGCGGGGGTGCCCTCGACGGGGACTCGCAGGATCAGGCGCAACGGGCCGAGCCCGGCGGCACGGATGTCGGCGAGCCGGTCGGTCCCGAGAAACGGGCCCGCGATGACCAGTGCGGCCGCATCGCTGCGCTCCACGATGTCGAGCATCTCCGGGCCGGTGAACCGGGTGTTGACCGGAACCAGGGTCGCGCCGCAGTACAGGACCCCGAGGGCGGCGACCACCCAGTGATGGGTGTTGGGGGAGCAGATCGCCACGCGATCCCCGGACCGGATCCCGTTGTCGACGAAGAGACTCGCGCACTGGCGCACCTGCCGGAGCAGTTCGCCATACGTCAGTCGTACGGGCCCTTCGACAACGGCCTCCCGGTCCGCGAACCGGCTCGCCGCGTCGACGAGCGCTGCCGGAATGGTCACCGGTCCGGATCGCGCCATCACCGCAAAAGCCTCCTACCTAGCAAGTGCTTGGTAGGGTAGCCTACGCGGAAAGACGATTGAAGGAAAGACAGTCCGACCGGCAGGAGACACGGTGCACGTCGATGACTTCCGGCGCGAGATACGGGACTGGCTGGAACACAACCTCACCGGTCAGTTCGCCGGTCTGCGGGGCCTCGGTGGGCCGGGCCGCGAACACGAGGCGTTCGAGCAGCGCGTGGCCTGGGAACGCCATGTCGCGGCCGCCGGGTGGAACTGTGTGGGCTGGCCCGTAGAGCACGGCGGCCGGGGAGCGACGCTGGCCGAGCAGGTCGTTTTCCACGAGGAGTACGCGCGGGCGGATGCCCCGGCCAGGGTCAGTCATCTCGGCCAGGAACTGCTCGGCCCCACACTGATCGCCTTCGGCACGCCGGGACAGCAGCGTCGATTCCTTCCGGGTATCCGTTCGGTGACACAGTTGTGGTGCCAGGGCTATTCCGAGCCGGGCGCCGGTTCCGACCTCGCGGCGGTCGCGACCAAGGCGGAACCGGACGGTGACGAATGGGTGTTGCACGGGCAGAAGGTGTGGACCTCGCTGGCACACGTCGCCGATTGGTGCTTCGTCCTGGCCCGCACCGAGCCGGGTTCGCGGCGCCATCACGGCCTTTCCTACCTACTGGTGCCGATGCGGCAGCCAGGGGTTCAGGTGCGCCCGATCCGGCAACTCACCGGCACCTCGGAGTTCAACGAGGTGTTCTTCGACGGTGCGAGGACGGCCGGTGACCTGGTGGTCGGCGCGCCGGGTGAGGGCTGGCGGGTGGCCATGGGCACGCTCGCCTTCGAGCGGGGTGTCGCGACACTCGGTCAGCAGGTCGGCTTCCGCAGGGAACTGCGAGCACTGACCGACCTGGCGAACAGCAACGGCGCGGCCGCCGATCCCGCGATCGCCGAGCGTCTCGCCGAGGCGTGGATGGGGCTCGAGGTGCTGCGGGCGCACGCGTTGCGCACACTCGGCGACCCGTCCGCGAGTGCCGCGTCCGTATCGAAGCTGCTCTGGGCGAACTGGCACCGCTCGCTCGGGGAACTGGCGATGCTGGTCCGCGGAGCGGGATCGCTGGTCACCTCGGGTGATCCGGACGACCTCGACGAATGGCAGCGGCTCTACCTGTTCACCAGGGCCGACACCATCTACGGCGGTTCGAACGAGATCCAGCGCAACATCATCGCCGAGCGAGTGCTCGGCCTGCCGAGGGAGGTACGCCCGTGATCCCGATCCCGACCTACCCACAGGGGCGAGACCTGCTGCGGGACAAGGTGGTCGTGGTGACCGCCGCCGCGGGCACGGGGATCGGTTCCGCCGTCGCCCAGCGGGCACTGGAGGAAGGGGCCGCTGTCGTCATCAGCGACTGGCATGCCCGCAGGCTCGGCGAGAGGACCGCCGAACTGACCGGGCGATTCGGTTCCGGAGTCGTACACGAGATCGCCTGCGACGTCACCGACGAGCTGCAGGTAAAAGCCCTGATCGACGGCGCGGTCGAGCGCTTCGGCCGGATCGACGTGCTGGTCAACAACGCCGGGCTCGGCGGGACCAGGTCCGTCTTGGAAATGACTGACGAGGAATGGTCGCGCGTACTGGACGTGACACTGACCGGCACCTTCCGGGTGAGCAGGGCGGCACTGCGCAGGTTCGTCGAGCAGGGCGGCGGGGGAGCGGTGGTGAACAACGCGTCGGTGATCGGCTGGCGGGCCCAGGAGGGGCAGGCGCACTACGCCGCGGCCAAGGCCGGGGTGATGGCACTGACCCGGAGCTGCGCCGCCGACGTGGCCGAGCACGGAATCCGGGTCAACGCCGTCGCGCCGAGCCTGGCGATGCACCCGTTCCTGGCGAAGGTCACGACCGACGAACTGCTCGCCGAACTGACCGCCCGCGAGGTGTCCGGGAGGGCGGCGCAGCCCTGGGAAGTGGCGAATGTGATCGTGTTCCTTGCCAGTGAGTACGCCTCGTACCTCACCGGCGAGGTCATATCGGTGAGCAGTCAGCACGCGTGAGGGCGGATTCGATGGATACACGTGAACGGCAGGCCCCGTCCGCAGGCTCCGGCAGGCGAGCCGAGTTGCTTGGTCTGGCGGCGCGGTTGTTCGCCGAGCGCGGGTTCGTCGTCACCACGGTTCGCGACATCGCCGAGGCCGCGGGGATCCTCTCCGGCAGCCTGTACCACCACTTCGACTCGAAGGAGTCGATGGCCGACGAGATCCTGCGGGGTTTCCTGGACGAGCTGTTCGACACCTACGCGGAAATCGTCGCGGCCGGCCTAGGTCCACGCAAGACGCTCGAAGCCGTGGTGGTGGCCTCGTTCGAGTCGATCCACCGCAGGCCACACGAGGTGGCCATCTACCAGAACGAGGCCAAGCACCTGTCCCAGCTCGACCGGTTCGCCTATATCGCCCAGCGCAACGTGGAGTTCCGCGATCTGTGGAACAGGATTCTGGCCGAAGGCGTGGCCGAGGGGGCGTTTCGAGCGGACCTCGACATCGAACTGGTCTACCGGTTCATCCGCGACACCGTCTGGGTGGCGGTGCGCTGGTACAACCCCGGCGGCAACCTCTCGGCGGAGGACGTCGCCGAGCAGTACCTCGGGATCCTGCTCGACGGGATCGCCACCCGTCGCAGGCCCATCAAAAAGGCAAGACTCTAGCGGCACAACGACACCAGGGAGACGAGGGCGTATGGCAGAGGCCTACATCATCGACGCGGTCCGGACGCCGGTCGGCCGCCGCGGAGGTGGCCTGAGCGGCGTGCACAGCGCCGACCTCGGTGCGCATGTGCTGCGTGCCGTCGTCGAGCGGTCCGGTGTGGACCCGGGGCTCGTGGACGACGTGATCCTCGGCTGCGTCGACACCCTCGGTTCGCAGGCGGGCAACATCGCGCGCACCGCTTGGCTCGCCGCGGGACTGCCGGACCACGTTCCCGGGGTGACCGTGGACCGGCAGTGCGGGTCGAGTCAGCAGGCCGTGCATTTCGCCGCGCAGGCAGTGCTGTCCGGCACGATGGACGTGGTGGTCGCTGGCGGTGTGCAGAACATGACGCAGATCCCGATCAGCGCGGCGATGCTGTCCGGGCGGGAGTACGGATTCAGCGACCCGTTCTCCGGATCGAAGGGCTGGCAGGAACGCTACGGCACCGAGGAGGTGTCGCAGTTCCGCAGCGCGGAGATGATCGCCGAGCACTGGGACATCACCAGGCAGGCGATGGAGGAGTACGCCTACGCGAGCCATCGCAGGGCGCTCGCCGCCATGGACTCCGGCCGCTTCGACCGCGAGATCGTCCCGTTCGGGGAGCTGACCGCGGACGAGTGCCCGCGTCGGGATACCAGCCTTGAGCGGATGGCGGGGTTGCCGCCGCTCACCGAGGGTTCGCGGCTGACCGCGGCCGTCGCCAGTCAGATCTGTGACGGTGCGAGTGCCGCACTGCTCGCCTCGGAGTCCTTTGTGGCCGAACACGGAATCACCCCGAGAGCCCGTGTGCACCATATCTCGGTTCGCGCGGCCGATCCGGTGTGGATGCTCACCGGGCCGATCCCGGCAACCGCGCACGCACTGCGCCGGACCGGACTCACGGTGGAGGACATCGACGTCTTCGAGGTGAACGAGGCGTTCGCGAGCGTGGTGCTGGCCTGGCTGGAGGAGACGGGGGCCGATCCCGCGCGGGTGAACATCAACGGCGGCGGCATCGCGCTCGGACATCCGATCGGCGCGACCGGCACTAAGCTGTTCGCCACGCTCCTGCACGAGCTCGAACGCGGCGGTGGGCGCTATGGCCTGCAGACCATGTGCGAGGGCGGCGGCACGGCGAACGTGACGATCATCGAACGGCTGTAGCTCACGGCGAGGTGCCGAGGCCGAAGACGCGGCGGGCGTTGCCTGCGAGAAACAGATCCCTGCGGGCCTCGTCCAGCTCAAGCGCGTCGAGGTCGCGCAGCGCCCTGGCCGGTTCGATCATCGGAAAGTTGCTGCCGAACAGCACCTTGTGCGCTCCGTCGGTCCGTAGATACCGCACCAGTTCCGGCGGATAGCGCTTGCTGGTGTAGGCACTGGTGTCGATATGGACATTGGGATACTTGCGGGCCAGGGCGATCATTTCCTCGGTCCACGGATAACCAATGTGTCCGGCGACGATGACCAGCTCGGGGAACTCCAGCGCGACGTCGTCGAGGTATGGAATCGGCCGCCCGGTCTCCGAGCTACGCAGGGGACCGGTATGTCCGACCTGCGTGCAGAACGGCACGCCGAGTTCGACGCATTCGGCGTAGAGCGGATAGTAGCGGCGGTCGTTGGGCGGCAGGCCCCACAGCCACGGCACCACCCGCAGGCCGACGAAACCCAGCTCTCGGACGGCGCGTCGCAGTTCGCGCACCGCGTCCATCGGCCGCCGCAGGTCGACCGCGGCGAGGCCGGAGAACCGGTCCGGTCGCGTGGCGATCCAGCCCGCGACCTCGTCGTTGCTGACGAGCGAACCTTCGGGCCCGTGCCAGGCGCTGAGCAGCCCGTGCCGGACGCCCGCGGCGTCCATCGCCGCGACGGTTCCCTCGATCGGTGGCTCCTGTTCGGGGATCTCCATGCCCGTCCAGCGACGCAGCGACTCCAGCATGTCGTGCCGGGCGAAACGCAGGGTCGGATGCTGCATCCACGCGTCGACGATGTCCATTCCGGCAGCATGCCATACTCGTACTGGTGAGTAACCCATCGAATCACCGCCCGGTTACAGGTCGGCGAGCCGAAGTGTTTCCCGTTTCGCGTCCGGCCTGACAGCATGATCGTATGGCGGACCTGTATCCCGAGATCGAGCCCTACGACCACGGCCGTCTTTCCGTCGGCGACGGAAACCACGTCTACTGGGAGGCCTGCGGCGATCCCGGCGGGAAGCCCGCGGTGTTCCTGCACGGCGGTCCGGGCGGTGGTTGTTCCCCGACTCATCGCCGCCTGTTCGACCCGGCCAGGTACCGGGTGATCCTCTTCGACCAGCGCGGCTGCGGCCGCAGCACTCCGCACGCGAGCGAACCAGGGGCCGACCTCACCGCCAACACCACCTGGCACCTGGTGGCCGATATGGAGCGGTTGCGTGAACACCTGGGGATCGAGCGCTGGCAGGTGTTCGGCGGTTCGTGGGGAAGCACGCTCGCACTGGCCTACGCGCAGACCCATCCGGGCAGGGTCAGCGAACTCGTCCTGCGTGGAGTGTTCGCCGTGCGGCAGCAGGAGCTGGACTGGTTCCTCCGCGGCGGCGCCGGTCATCTCTACCCGGAGCAGTGGCAGCGGTTCCTGGAACCCGTGCCACGGGATCGGCGCTCCGGCGATCTGATCGCCGCCTATCACGACCTGCTGTTCGACCCGGATCCCGCCGTGCATGGTCCGGCCGCGTCCGCGTGGAGGGACTGGGAGGCGGCCACGGTAACGCTGATCCCGGCCCCGGAGGCACCGGTCGTGCCCCGTGATCCCGCCTACGCACTGGCGTTCGCCCGTATCGAGAACCATTACTTCGCCAACCTCGGCTGGCTGGACACCGACCAGCTTCTGCGCGACGCCGGCAAGCTGTCCGGCATTCCCGGCGTGATCGTGCAGGGACGCCACGACGTGGTGACCCCGCCGGTGACCGCATGGGAGCTGGCGCAGGCGTGGCCCGAGGCCGAGTTGACCATCGTGCCGGATGCCGGCCACGCGTTCAGCGAGCCGGGGATCCGGGACGCGTTGGTGGCGGCGACCGACCGGTTCGCGTCCTGATCACAGGATGTTCGTCTCGCCTGTCCCGAGGTTCTGGTCCAGCTGGGCGGCCAGCAACTGGGCCAGATGCTCGCCGCGACGGTCGGTCAGGTCCGACAGCTGGGTGCGACAGGAGTAACCGTCGGCGAGGATCGTGGTGCCGGCCTCTGCGGCCCGCACCGCGGGCAACAGTTGCTGTTCGGCCACCGCTACCGACACGTCGTAGTGGCCCTTCTCGACGCCGAAGTTGCCCGCGAGGCCGCAACATCCGCCCAGCCGCCGCACCCGGGCGCCCGCCTTTTCGAGCAACCGCGCGTCCTGTCCCCAGCCCATCACCGCGTGGTGGTGACAATGTGGTTGCGCCACAACGGTTTTCCCTTCGAGCGAGGGTGGTTCCCAGCCGCGGTCGCTGAGTAGTTCGGCGAGGGTGCGGGTGTTCTCGGCGACCGGTTGCGCGACCTTCCGGCCGAGCAGTTCGGCCGCGTCGGAGCGCAGTACCCCGGTGCAGGACGGTTCGATCCCGACGATCGGGAGACCCGCCGCCGCGTGCTCGGACAGGGCGTCGACGGTGCGGCCGAGGATCTTCTTCGCCGCGTCGAGTTGCCCGGTGGAGATCCAGGTGAGCGCGCAGCACTGCTGGGTGGCGGTCAGCCGTGGCCGGTACCCGGCGGCCTCGAGCACCCGCACGGTCGCCTGCCCGACTTCCGGTGTGAAGTAGTTGGTGAACGAGTCGACGAACAGCAACACCGGATCTCCGGAGGTGGCGCGCTCGTGCTCGGTCTGGGCGAACCAGGAGCGGAATGTCCGCGTGGCGAACGGCGGGATGCTGCGCCGCCGGTCGACGCCCGCCGCCGACAGCGCGAGCGGCCCGAATCCTGGGATGCGCATGGCCGCGTTGACCAGCCCGGGGGCGCGGCTGGCGATGGCGGCCCAGCGCGGCAGGCGGCCCAGCGAGTAGTGCGACGCGGGCCGGAGCCGCCCGCGGTAGCTCTGGTGGAGCATTTCGGCCTTGTACGCGGCCATGTCCACGCCGGTGGGACAGTCCGAAGCGCAGCCCTTGCAGGACAGACAGAGATCGAGGGCCTCGTGTACCTCTGGCGAGCGCCAGCCGTCGGTGACGGCGCTGCCGTTGATCATCTCCTGCAGCACGCGCGCACGGCCTCGGGTGGAGTCCTTCTCCTCGCGGGTGGCCAGGTACGACGGGCACATCACCCCGCCGGTGGCGGTGTTGTCCGCCCGGCACTTGCCGACACCGGTGCAGCGGTGCACGGCCTGGGTGAAGTCGCCGTCGTCGTGGTGGTAGGCGAAGGCCAGTTCGCGGCGCAGGACGGGGGCGGCGGGGACCCGCAGATCCGCGTCGATCGGGCGTGGATCGACCAGCACGCCGGGGTTGAGGATGTTGTCCGGGTCGAACGTGTGCTTGACGGCGGCGAACAGCTCCAATGCGTCCGGTGAGTACATCAAGGGCAACAACTCGCTGCGGGCGCGGCCGTCGCCGTGCTCACCGGACAGCGATCCGCCGTAACGCGCGACAAGCTTCGCTGCCGCGACCATGAAGCCCCGGTAGACGCCCGTGCCGCCGGGGCGGTCGAGCGGCAGGTCGACCCGTACGTGCACGCATCCGTCGGCGAAATGGCCGTACGGCACCCCGGTCACCCCGTACTCGGTCATCAGGGCGTCGAAGTCCCGCAGGTAGGCACCGAGCCGTGCGGGCGGCACGGCGGCGTCCTCCCAGCCCGCGTGTGCGGGCAGCCCGGCCGGACTGCGGCCCGCGAGCCCCGCGCCGTCGGCGCGGATCCGCCACAGCGAGGCCGCACGCGCGGGGTCAGTGACCACCAGGCTGTCCACCGCCGCGCAGACGTGACCGACCTGCCGCGCCTTCGTCAACGCCTCGTCGAGGTCGCCGCCGACGACCTCGACGAACAGCCACGCCGCCCCGCCGGGCAACGGTGGGACCGCGTCCGGGCCGCGTCGGTCCCGCACGACGTCGACGATCCGCCGGTCGATTCCCTCGCAGGCGGTGGGGGAGAACTCCAGTAGCGAAGGCGCGGCGTCCCCGGCCGAGGCGATGTCGGGGAAGCCGAGGACCACCAGGACGCGATGGGCCGGTTCGGTGACCAGTCGCACCGTGGCCTCGGTGGCCACCGCGAGGGTGCCCTCGCTGCCGACCAGCATGCGGGTGACGTCGAACCCGTGCTCCGGCAGCAGATGTTCGAGCGCATATCCGGAAACCTGGCGCCCGAATCGGCCGAACTCGGTCCGGATGGTGGCCAGTCCGGCGCCGGTGACATCCCGCAGGGCCGCGAGCGCCGGTGAGGCAGGCCGGGTCGACGAGTCCTCGGACGCGTCGAGGCGAAGCGACTCCCCGGTGCCGGTCAGCACGCGCAGCCCTCGCACGTTGTCCGAGGTCCGCCCGTATCCGAGAGTTCTCGAACCACAGGCGTTGTTGCCGATCATCCCGCCGATCGTGCAGCGGGTGAACGTCGACGGATCCGGACCGAACCGCAATCCGTGCGCGGCCGCGGCTTGTTGCAGCACCACCTGCACGGCCCCCGGCTCGACCGTGGCGGTCCGTGCGTCCGGATCGATGGCGAGCACCCGGTTCATATGGCGGCTGAAGTCGAGCACCACGCCGGTGCCCACCGCATTGCCCGCGACTGACGTGCCACCGCCGCGCGAGGTCAGCGGTACCCCCTCGCGACGGCATAACGCCAGTGCGGCCGCGGTTTCCTCCGCGTCGCGGGGACGGGCAACGACCAGCGGCCGCACCCGGAACAGTGACGCGTCGGAGGAGTACGCGGCGCGGGTGGTCCCGTCGGAGAGAACGTCACTCACGCCATGGCGGCGCAGTTCGGCGGCGAAGGATTCAGCGGAGTCCATTCGTAGCATGCTACAAGTTGTAGCATGCTACGAACAGGGTAAGCTTGTTACAGTGATGCGGTGGCTGACGGACTGCTCGACCTCCAACCGCTCGCCCCGTCCAGCGGACGGCGTATGGAGCAGGCGATCGCCGCCGTCCGTGCCGCCATCGACGAAGGGCGGATGAAGCCAGGGGTGAAGTACTCCGCCTACCAGTTGGCCGAGGTGCTCGGCATCTCCCGCACCCCTGTACGCGACGCGTTGCTTCGCCTCGAGGAAGTCGGACTCATCAAGTTCGAGGCGCGTCAGGGCTTCCGCATCCTGCTGCCCCAGCCGAAGGAGATCGCCGAGATCTTCGGCGTGCGACTCGCGCTGGAACTACCGGCCGTGCGCAAGGCCGCCACCGTCGCGGACCGGGCACTCACTCGGACGTTGCTCGAACAGCGCCGCCTGATGCGGGCCGCTGCCGCGAAGGGCGACGAGAACGTGTTCGCCCAGCACGACCTGCGACTGCACGACCTGATCCTCGGCGCCGCCGACAACGCCCGCGCGAGGGATATCGTCAGGTCCCTGCGCGAGACCACCCGCCTGCTCGGTGCTTCCACCGCGGACAGAACCAGGACGCTGCGGGACATCGACTGTGAGCACGCTCCGATCCTCGATGCCATCAGCGCCGGTGATCCCGACCGTGCCGGAGAAGCGATGCGCGCGCACCTGGTCAACACTGGAAAACTCCTTGTGGCGCAAGCGATCCGCACCGCCGATGCCGACCTGTCCGTCGAGGAGGTCTGGTCGGCGGCGGTGTTCTGATCGGCCGTGGCCGAGCGGATCGAAGGTGAAATCCAGTTGACGCCCCCGGCGTCGGGCTGTCGGATGACGTGCTGTGAGCACTGGGCAAATGCATCCCGGCATGCATCCCATTGACGACGACCTCGTCGGACGGTTGATCGCGGCGCGGTTCCCCGAGTGGGCGGAACTGCCGGTGCGGCGGTGGCCATCCGGTGGCACGGTCAACGCGATGTACCGGCTTGGCGACGACATGGTCGTCAGGCTGCCGTTGGTGCGGGGCGGAGCCAAGGATGTGGCGAAGGAGCAGAACTGGCTGCCTCGCCTCGCGTCCCGGTTGCCCACGGCCATCCCCGAGGTGCTCGGCGCCGGGCAACCAGCCGAGGGCTATCCGTGGCCGTGGTCGGTGTACCGCTGGCTGGCAGGGGAGCATCCGCAGCCGGGGGCGCTGAGTGAGCCCGTGCTGCTGGCCAAGGATCTGGCCGAGTTCGTGGCGGCGATGCGGAACATCACGCTGCCAGGGCAGGAGAGGGCCCACCGCGGCGGACCGCTCGCTCTGCTCGATTCGTCGACCAAGGCCGCGATCGAGCACCTGCGCGAGATTCCGGAGGAGGACGTCGACTGCGATGCCGTGGCCGCCGCGTGGGAGAACGCGCTGCGGGCGCCGGGCTGGGACGGGCCGCCGGTCTGGCTGCATGGCGATCTGATGCCCGGCAATCTGCTGGTGAACGGTGGCAGGCTTTCCGCGGTGATCGACTTCGGCTGCCTGGGAGTCGGCGACCCGGCCGGTGATCTGTTCCCGGCGTGGAACCTGCTGCCGGCCGAGGCGAGGTTGGTCTTCCGCGAGGCGCTGGGCGTGGACGACGCGACCTGGATCCGGGGCAGGGGACGAGCGCTCTCTCAGGCGCTGATCGCGTTGCCGTATTACCGGACGACCAATTCGGCGATGACGGACAACGCTCGCCATGTGATTCGTGCGGTGCTGCAAGAAGGCTGAGGATATGCGGCCAGTCCTGATCCGTTCAGGATCGGATCGAAACGATGTACTTGAATCGAGCGATTCTCTTACGGGTGACGAGTACGGATATCCCGCTGTACCAAAAGGATCCACAAGCGGGTGAATTTCTCTTGCATTTGCCGAGACGCGGGTGTCCGAGCAGGAATTCCGGTAGAATCGAACATGTGATCGAGACAGACGAATTGGTGATTCCTGACTGGGATATCAACGATCTCCTGGACATCCCGGCGTGTTCTCTCGATGAACGGGAGGCGTTGGAGATGGTGCGGTCGATCGGACAGGTGCAGTCGATGCTGGAGGCCGCGCGGCTGCAGGCGGTGCAGCGGCTGGCGCGACTGCGCTCCGACGACGAGTGGTCCGTCGACCTGCTGGCGACCTCGTGCAAGGTCAGCCTGGGCAGGGCCGGGGAGGATGTGGCGCTGGCGAACACGCTGTCGACCCGGCTGCCGCGCACCATGGCGGCGCTGGCCGCGGGGGCGTTGGACCCGGCCAAGGTCCGCCAGATCGACCGCGCCACAACGCCACTGTCCGATGAACACGTCCTCGCCGTGGAGGAACGGGTGTTTCCCGCCGCGCGGGACAAGACTCCCCGGCAACTGGCGTATACGCTGCGAATCGCGGTGCACGCGGTTGACCCCGAGGGCGCCGCCGCCCGCGCCCGGGCCCGCAGGCAGGAACGCCGGGTATCGGTCGAGCACCAGGACGAGGGCATGTCCTGGCTCAACGCGTTGCTCGCCACGCCGGACGTGCTCGCGATCAAAGACCTGCTCGACGGCCTCGCCCGCGAGGTGAACACCACGGACGATCCCCGGACGATGGACCAGCTCCGCGCCGACGTGCTGCGCGATCTGCTCCTGGGGCACCAGCACAGCCGTGTTCGTGTGCACGTCTACGTCACCGCCACGGCGGGTACGGTGCTCGGTCAGGACGACCAGCCCGGCGATCTTCGCGGGTACGGTCCCATCCCCGCCGACACCGTCCGCGCGCTCGCTCTCGGACTGAACGCCACCTGGCGTGGCGTCAAGGTGGACAATCACGGCCACCCGTGCGGGCTGGCCGAACGCGGCTACGCCCCGTCCGCCACGCTTCGTGAGCTCGTCCAGCTGCGAGATCGGACCTGCCGATTCCCGGCCTGCGGTCAGTCCGCGCACCGCTGCGACCTCGACCACCACGTTCCCTACCGTCGCGACGGCATCACGTGTCCCTGCAATCTCCACAGTCTCTGTCGGCGCCACCACCGACTCAAACAATCCGGCACCTGGACCGTCACCACCACTCCCGCGGGCGACCTGCAGTGGACCACACCCCACGGCCGCGTTTACGTTGATCGATAGTCTCGGCCGAATGGGTGAGCAGAAGCGGCGCATGTTGAGGGGAGAGCTGTACCGCGACAACGATCCCGAGCTGGTGGCCGAACGGAGAAGGGCTCAGCGACTACTCGATCAGTTCAACGCCACGACCTCGGACGAGCCGCAGCTGCGGGCGGAGGTCCTCGGTGCGTTGCTGGGCAAACTCGGCGCCGGGTCCTGGATCATGCCGCGGTTCCAGTGCGACTACGGCTACCTGATCGAGATCGGTGCGAACAGCTTCCTCAACTACGACGCCATCCTGATGGACTGCGCACCGATCGTCATCGGCGAGGACGTGTCGATCGGCCCGCGCGCGCAGCTGCTCACGGCACTGCACCCGATGACCGGCCACGAGGCCCGCAGGCAGCGCTGGGAGACCGCCGCGCCGATCACGATCGGCGACAACGTATGGCTCGGCGGCGGAGTGATCGTATGTGCCGGGGTCACCATCGGCGTCGACACCGTCGTCGGCGCGGGCAGCGTGGTGACCAGGGACCTTCCGGAGCGGGTGTTCGCCGCCGGAAACCCCTGCCGGGTCATCCGGCCCTTGTGAGCTGGCGTGCACAGTCAGATTGTTGACAACCTGGCCGCCTGGCGCTGATAGTGACCGTGCCTTGTTCGTGATCGGCGAGAGATGGGGGTGGTCCCCGTCAACCCCGCGGACCAGTCGTCAGTGCACCACCCGGATCTCGTCGGACTCGGCGGCACTCCCCGGCCGGCCTGGCTCGACGTGCCCGCCGCTGCCCAGGTGCCCGAGCTCGAGCCTCGTCCGTTTCCCGACGACGAGTACCGGGAGCGTCTCGCACGGGTCAGGGAGCGCTTGTCCCAGGCGAACCTCGGCGGTGTCGTCGTGTTCCGGCCGTCGAGCGTGGAGTACCTGTGCGGGTATCACTCGATGGAACGGGTGCCACAACCGCTGCTGGTCACCAGATCGGACACGTTCCTCTACGTTCCGGACCTCGAAATCGGCAGGGCGATGGCGAGTTCCGTGGCGGACACGGTGCTCTACTACGGCTACACCCAGGCCCCGACGGCACTCACGCTGATCGCGGAGCACGCCGCTCGGGCGCTGCCGGACGGCGCTCGCCTCGCGGCCGAGTTCGAGCACACGTCGACACCACCACGGGCGATCGAGCTGCTCGGTCGCCATGGCGCCGACCTCGTTCCCGGCGAGCACCTGGTCGAGAACCTCCGCCTTGTGCTGTCCCCGGCGGAACTGCGCTGCGTCGAGGAGGCGGCTGACGCCACACAGCGTGGTGTCGAGGCGGCCGTCCGTGCGGCGGGTGACCCGGACACGACCGACTCGGCCATAGCCGGGGCCATCACCGAAGCACTCCTGCGGGGCGCCACCTCGACCTCGGCGTGGGGGCCGGTCGTCGTCTCCGCACCGCGGGCCGGGGTGCCGCACTCCAGCTGGCGTCGTGAACACATTGGCGACGGTCCGATTTTCCTGGAGTTCGCCGGTGCCCATCACCGCTACCACGCACCCGTGATGCGGACGCTGAGCCGTGGCGAGCCGACCCCCGACGCGCAGCGCCTGGGCGAGTTGTCGAGCAGCGTGCTCGACGCCGTGCTGGGCACGGCCGCCGCGGGGGTGCCGTGCGCGGACGTCGCCCGGCGAGCCAGCGAGGCGATCGGACCCCTGCCGGACGATGTGGTCTTCCATCATCTCTTCGGATACCCGGTCGGTCTCGCCCATCCTCCACATTGGATGGACAGTGCGCCGTTCCACATCACGATGGAGAACCGGGAACCGTTGCGCGAGGGCATGGTGTTCCATATCCCGGCCTCGTTCCGGTCTTTCGGCCGCGCATGCGTCGGCCTCAGTCAGACCTTTGTCGTCGAGCGGGACGGGGCTCGCGTGCTCACCCACGGAACCGCCGGGTTCATTGCCGTGTGACCGAATCCGTACCTGCTCGGATCGTCGTGAGCCGGTCGATGGCACCCGCGGCGTCGGCCACCATGTCCTCGATCAGCTCGGCGACCGCGGGCAGGTCGTCGAGCAGGCCCACGACCTGTCCCGACGCGAGGACACCGGCCTCGGTATCGCCCGCGACGAGACCGGCGCGCAGCAGCATCGGCGTGTTCGCCGCCATGATCACCTGGGACCAGGTGCGATCGCCGCCGCGGCGCATCCCGATACCCTCCGCGAGCATCGACCGCCAGGACAGCCCGGTGAGCCTGCGGAACCGGGTCGCGTTGCGCGCCGCGCGGGCGAGCCCGGTGACCGGTCCTGAACGCTCCAGCGACTCCACGAGTTCGGTCCGCAGCACTCGATGCGGCATTCCGTCGACCTTCCGGGTCACGACCGTGTCGCCGAGGCCGCGCTCCAGGTACGCACGCTTGACGGCGTCCGGCACCGTGCTCTCCCTGGTCAGCAGGAACCGGGTACCCATCGCCACACCGGCGGCACCGTAGGCCAGTGCCGCGGCGAGGCCCCTTCCGTCGAAGAACCCTCCCGCGGCGACGACCGGGATGTCCACGGCGTCGAGCACGGCGGGCAGTAGCAGGGTGGTCGCTACCGGACCGGTATGCCCGCCACCTTCGCCGCCCTGCACCACGACAGCGTCGGCACCCCACTCGGCGACCTTCTCGGCGTGCCTGGCCGCGCCGACCGAGGGAATCACCACGACGCCCGCGTCCTTGAGCTTGGTGATCAGTTCCCTGCGCGGGGCGAGAGCGAAGGACGCCACCCGCACCCGCTCCCGGATCAGCAGGTCGACCCGGCGGCCCGCGTCCTCGGCATCCGCCCGTAGGTTCACTCCGAACGGTTGCCGCGTGCGGGATCTGGTCTCGCGCACCGCCTGCTCGAGTTCGTCGAAGGTCATGGTGGCCGAGGCCAGGATGCCCAGCCCGCCCGCCTCCGCGGTGGCCGAGACCAGACGTGGCCCCGCGACCCAGCCCATCCCGGTCTGCACGATCGGATGGCGGACGCCGGTCAGTTCCGTCAGTGCCGTACGCAGCGCACTCATTCCGGAACTTCCTTGTCCCGCACCGAATTCGGATCCAGCACCTCGCGCAGCAGATACAACTCGCGCTCGGTGGGCAACCGCGACTCGGTGACCTCGCCGGCGTCCAGTTCGAACGACGTCTGTTCGGTCACCTCGGCCACCGAGACTCCGGGATGGACCGACAGCAGGCGCATGGCGTTGTCCCTTCCGGAGAAGTCGAGTACCGCCAGATTCGTGACCACGCGGTAGACGTCGTGGAAACGCTCCGCGCTCGGTCCCGCCGCCCTCGCCCGGTCGTATCCGACGCCCGACACCACGTCGACCCGGTCGCAGAAGACCCTCGTGCTGTGTCGCGGCACCCAGTAACTCGTCCGGTGGTTCACCGTGTTGCCAGGGCCGCCACGGACGCCGAGCAGTTGTTTGGCGGGCCGGGTGTGGTCGCCGATCGCGGAGATGTTCTGGTTGCCGTACCGATCGATCTGGTTCGCGCCCATCACCACATGCCGCTTTCCGTGCGGCACAACGGTGTCCAGCACCCGGCGAAACGGCTGCCAGCCCTCGATCACCGGTGGTTCGCCGCCTGCGAGTCCGGGTGTGTTGGCGAGCAGGTACGCCTCTCCGTCGGAGAGCAGCAGGTCGGGTTCGAACGTCAGCCGGGCGAGCCGGGCGCCGAGCGAGGGAAGCAGGCCCATCGGGCTGACGACCATCTCACCGTCGCCGCGAAAGAGGTCTGCGCAGGCCGCCGCGGCGACCTCAGCGCGAGTCACGTCACTCATGCGGCCTCCTGCAGGTACTTGTCTACTTCGGACTGATAGCTGCGTTCGTCACCGGACAGGAATCGATCGATGAATCCTGGCCACGCGTCCTGGTCCTTGGCGCAGGCCGCGTAGTGCCGCTGGAACCGTTCGTCCCTGCCGTAGTCCGGCGCGGCGCTGGTGAAATGTGCACCGCGAGGGGTTTCGGCGACTCCGTGCACCGAGGCGCGGTTCAGCAGAAGGCTTTGCACCGGCGCGGCGGCGGTGAGTTCGCCGGTCTCCACCACCCGCTCCACCGACACATAGGCGCGGTCCGCCGCGAGGGCGAACAGGTCGTCGAAGTACGGATCCGGACCGAGGTACTGCGCGTTTCCCCGCGCGTCAGCCCGGTTCAGGTGGATCAGGGCGGCATCGAGCCGGAGCGCGGGTACGGCCAGAAGTTCCTCGCTGTCGTCGTAGGGCGAGCGCACCGTTCGCAGGGATGGGTCGAACCCCGGCACGTCCGAGCCGAGCCCCGCGCGCGTCGGCAGGAACGGCAGGCGTGCGGCCGCGGCGGACAGGCCGGTTCCGAGCATTCCCTCGTCGTACTCGGTCACCTCGATCTCGCCTGCTTCGCGCACTCGGCTGAACCACGGGTCGAACGGGATCGAGTCCAGCGTGACGAACCCGAACACCAGCCTGCGGATCCGGCCCGAACTCGCGAGCAGGCCGATGTCCGGGCCGCCATAGGAGACCACCGTCAGATCGGTGAGGTTCGACCGCAGGATGGCGCGCACGAGTGCCATCGGCTTGCGCCGTGAGCCCCAGCCGCCGATCCCGATCGTCATCCCGTCCGAGAGTTCGCCGACGATCTCGTCCGGCGTCATCCGCTTGTCCGCCATCAGGTCTCCTTGCCGTCCAGGAATTCCTGCCGGGCCGCGTCGGAGACGCCCGCCAGGTTGAGTTCGAAGGTGAAGCCCTGCTCGAACCGGTAGCTCCGGTGCACCGGCTGCACGTCGATCCCGTTGATCGCCTGCTTGGCCGCGCGGATCACCCGCGTGTCCTTGGCCGCGATCTGCCTTGCGAGCTCCAGTGCCGCGGTGTCGAGTCCGGTGCGGGGCACGACCGCGTACACCGAACCGTGGTGATGCAACTGATGTGCGTCGACTGTGCTCGCCGTGAAGTACAACGCTCGCATCAGGTGCTGGGGTACCAGCCGGGCCAGGTGTGTCGCCGCCCCGAGTGCACCTCGGTCGACCTCGGGCAGCCCGAAGGTCGCGTCCTCCGCGGCGATGATCACGTCGGCGTTGCCCACGAGGCCGATTCCGCCGCCTAGACAGAAGCCTTGCACCGCGGCGATGACGGGTACGGCGCAGTCGTACACGGCGGAGAACGCGGCGGCGCAACCCTGGTTGGCGCCGATCAGTGCTTCGTAGGCGTCGTCGCGCTGGATCTCCTTGATGTTCACCCCCGCGTTGAAGCCACGTCCCTCGGCGCGAAGCACGACAACGTGACAGCCGGGGTCGCGGCCCGCGTTCGTGATCGCCTCGGCGAGGTCGAACCAGTCCCGCACGGAAAGTGCGTTGACCGGTGGTGCGTCCACTGTGACGACCGCGAGCCCTCGCTCGGCGCGATCGACGGTGATTGCTTCAGGCATCGAACCTTCTTCCAAACCTAGCACTTGCTTGGTACGTTAGCAGCACGACCGGATGCGGTACAGATGCACGAAGAAGACGATGGGAGGTGCGGTCGTGTCGCTCGACCTTCGCCTCGACGGCGCGGTCGTACTGGTGACCGGCGGTGTCCGTGGTGTCGGCGCGGGCATCACCAGGGTTTTCCTGCGGGCCGGCGCGAAGGTGGTCACCTGTGCGCGCAACGATCCCGGTGATCCGGTGCACGCCTACGGCAGTACGGCGGAGTTCCTCGCCTGCGATGTCAGGGAGCCGGATCAGGTCGCGGATCTCGTCCGTCAAGTAGTCCACCGGCACGGCAGGCTCGACGTCGTGGTGAACAACGCGGGCGGCGCCCCGTTCGCGCCCACCGACCAGGCCTCGGCGAACTTCAACAGCAAGGTGGTCGCGCTGAATCTGCTGGCGCCGCTGACGGTGGCCCAGTGCGCGAACTCGGTGATGCGAGGCCAGGAAAGCGGTGGCGCCATCGTCATGATCAGTAGCGTCAGCGCGACGCGGCCCTCCCCGGGTACCGCCGCCTACGGTGCGGCGAAGGCCGGTGTGGACAGTCTCACCGCGACACTCGCGGCTGAGTGGGCTCCCCGCGTACGAGTGAACTCGCTGCGGGTCGGAATGGTGCGAACGGAACTGGCCGGAATGCACTACGGCGACGAGGACGGAATCGCGGCCGTCGCCGCCACCGTCCCCGCGGGACGATTGGCTGAACCGGAGGAAATCGGTTCCTGTGCCGCGTTTCTGGCGTCGCCACTGGCGTCCTATGTCAGCGGCGCCACCCTCGAGGTACACGGCGGGGGAGAGGTGCCCGCGTTCCTGACGGCCGGGAACGCACTGAAGGAGAAGGAGACACCGTGAGTGGAGTCGTCGACGACCGCGTCGTGATCGTCACAGGGGCCGGGCGGGGAATCGGCAGGGCACACGCGCTGGCGTTCGCCGCCGAAGGGGCCGCAGTGGTGGTCAACGACGTCGGCGCGGGGCTCGATGGGAGCGCCGGAGGCGCGGCGCCGGAGGGGCCGGCGCAGAAGGTGGTGGCCGAAATCGAGGCTGCGGGCGGCAGGGCCGTCGCCAACAGCGACGACGTCGCGGACTGGTCGGGCGCGCAGAGCCTCGTGCGGACCGCGATCGACGCGTTCGGCCGCCTCGACGTGCTGGTGAACAATGCCGGCTTCCTGCGGGACCGAATGCTGGTGAATCTCGGCGAGAACGACTGGGACGCGGTGATCCGGGTGCATCTGAAGGGGCACTTCGCGCCACTGCGCCATGCGGCGGCCTACTGGCGCGCGGAGGCGAAGGCCGGGCGCGAGGCGGCAGCCAGGATCATCAACACCAGTTCGGGGGCCGGCCTGCTCGGCAGTGTCGGTCAGGGCAACTACTCGGCGGCCAAGGCCGGGATCCTCGGCCTGACGACGGTGGCCGCGGCGGAGTTGGCCCGCTACGGGGTCACGGTGAACGCCATCGCGCCCGCCGCACGTACCCGGATGACCGAACAGGCCTTCGCCGAGGACATGGCCGCGCCAGGGGCCGGCTTCGACTCCATGGCACCGGAGAACGTGTCGCCGTTGGTGGTGTGGCTGGGCAGCACGGAGTCAGCCGAGGTCACCGGACGGGTCTTCGAGGTCGACGGGGGCAGGGTGGCGCTCGCACAGGCATGGCGGCACGGCCCTGCCGTGGACAAGGGCGCACGATGGGAACCCGGTGAACTCGGTCCGGTCGTCGCCCGCTTGATCGACCGCGCGCCAGTACCGGAACCGGTGTACGGCACGCAGTGAGCGCCGGCCGGCTGGAATCCGGCGCTCACTGCGTGCCGATCAGAGTCGTTCGAGCACGGTTGCCGTGGCCATCGCCCCGCCCGCACACATGGTGACCAGCGCGCTGTTGCCGTCCCGGCGCTCGAGTTCGTGCAGGGCGGTGGTGATCAGCCTGGTTCCGGTGCTGCCCACCGGGTGGCCGAGAGCGATCGCGCCACCGTTGACGTTCACCCTGGAAGGATCGGGGGCGTGCACACCCTGCCAGGAGAGCACGACGGAGGCGAACGCCTCGTTCACTTCGAACAGGTCCAGGTCCTCGATGCGCATGCCCGCTCGATCCAGTACCCGTTCCGTGGCGCTCACCGGCCCGTCCAGGTGGTAGTACGGCTCGGCGCCGACGAGGGCCTGCGCGCGGATTCGGGCCCGGGGCGCAAGCCCGAGTGCTGCCGCCCTGTCGGAGTCCATCAGCAGGACCGCCGACGCCCCGTCGGAGATCTGTGAGGAGGTACCGGCAGTGTGCACGCCGCCCTCCTGCACGGGCTTCAGCCTGGCGAGGCCGTCCACGCTGGTTTCCCGCAGACCCTGGTCGCGGGAAACCAGTTGCGTCTCGCCAGTGGCCCTGCCCTCGGCGTCGAGCACAGGTGCCTTGACCGGGGCGAGCTCCCGGTCGAAGCGGCCCTGCGCCCACGCGGCGGCGGCCTTGGTTTGCGATGCCGCACCGAAGGCGTCGACGTCATCACGGGTGAGTCCCCTGCGCAGCGCGATGCGTTCGGCCGCGCCGAACTGGTTGGGCATGTCGATCGTCCAGGACTGAGGGCGGGGCGTACCGACCTCGGTTCCCCGGTTGGAGCCGAGCGGGACCCGGCTCATCGCCTCGACCCCGCAGGCGATGCCGACGTCGATCGCACCCGCGGCGATCAGCCCGGAGATCAGATGGGTCGCCTGCTGCGCCGACCCGCACTGGGCGTCGATCGTGGTCGCGCCGCATTGTTCCGGCAAGCCCGCATGCAGCCAGGCGGTCCGCGTGATGTTGTTCGACTGCTCACCCGCCTGGGTGACGGTCCCGCCGATGACCTGTTCCACCAGAGCGGGGTCGAGAGCCGATCGCTCCAACAGGGCTCGCTGCGCCGCTGCGAGCAGCTCGGCGGCATGCAGTCCGGCCAGCCAGCCTCCGCGCTTGCCGATCGGGGTACGGACTGCGTCGACGATGACGGGTTGGCCCACCGTGGTCTCCTCTTTCGCGCCGAATACGGTAAGTAGGCAAAAAGTAGAACAAGTTCTCATTTGTTGCAACTCGACGTTCGGTCAACCGCCGAACGGGCGCCGGTGACCCTGGATTGTCCGACCTGCGGTTTCAAGATCGACATTGCGCTAGTTAACAGGTTTCACTCATACTCTTCTCTTAGTTAACACCGTATGCTTCAATCGTCGGTAGAACGTGTTCCACATTTACGTGTGGGGTGCGGACCAATCCGACGACCGACGGAGGTAGCCGTGGCCACACCGCTGATCCCCACTGGTTTCGACTTCACCGATCCGGACCTGTACGCCCAGCGGTTACCGCTGGAGGAGTTCGCCGAACTGCGCGGCACAGCGCCCGTCTGGTGGAATCCGCAGCCGCACAATCTGGCCGGGTTCGGTGACGAGGGGTTCTGGGTGGTCACCCGGCTGGAGGACGTCAAAACCGTTTCCAAGGACGGTGAGCTGTTCTCCTCGCGGGAGAAGACGGCGATCATCCGGTTCGACGAGACGATGACGGAGGAGGCCCTCGAAGCCACCCGGCTCATCCTGCTGAACATGGACGCGCCGCAGCACACCAAGTTGCGCAGGATCGTCTCGAAGGGCTTCACGCCGCGGGCCATCGGCAAGCTCGAGGAGGCGTTGCGCGGCCGCGCTCAACACATCGTCGCCGAGGCCAAGGCGAAGGGATCAGGCGACTTCGTCGCGGATGTCGCGTGCGAGCTGCCGCTGCAGGCGATCGCCGAGCTGCTCGGCATCCCGCAGGAGGACCGGGGCCGCATCTTCGACTGGTCGAACCAGATGATCGGCTACGACGATCCCGAGTACGATGTGGAGCCGGTGGCCGCATCGGCCGAACTCGTCGGCTACGCCTGGAACATGGCGGAACAACGGCGAGGGTGTCCCATGGACGATATCGTCACCAAGCTCGTTCAGGCCGATGTGGACGGTGAGTCGCTGTCCTCGGATGAGTTCGGGTTCTTCGTCATCCTGCTCGCGGTGGCGGGCAACGAGACGACGCGCAACGCGATCACGCACGGGATGAAGGCGTTCCTGGATCACCCGGAGCAGTGGGAGTTGTACAAGCGCGATCGCCCCAAGACCGCGGCTGACGAGATCGTCCGATGGGCGACGCCCGTGGTCGCGTTCCAGCGCACCGCCACGGCGGACACCGAGCTCGGCGGGCAGCAGATCCGCAAGGGTGACCGGGTCGGCATGTTCTACAGTTCCGCGAACTTCGATCCGGACGTGTTCGAGCAGCCGGAGAAGTTCGACATCATGCGCACGGACAACCCGCACGTCGGTTTCGGCGGGACAGGGTCGCACTACTGCATCGGAGCGAACCTGGCCAGGCTGGAGATCGACCTGATCTTCAACGCCATCGCCGACGAGATGCCGAACATCCGTGAGCTCGCACCGCCCGAGCGCCTGCGTTCGGGCTGGCTCAACGGCATCAAGCACTACCAGGTGAGTTACGACTGAACGCCCTCTCGTCAGTGGGGGCCGCGGTCAGGGATGATGGCCGCCATGACCGTACGTACCCGCCTCGAAGCCGAACTGTCCCTGCGAGTGACCGCGCCGGGCAGGCTGGCGCTCTCGGTGGCGGTGGCCGACTCGTCGAGAGCCGACTCCGAGGAGTTGACGGTGCGCACCTCGGGCGGGCAGAACCCGCCGGTGGAAGCCCCGGTCGAACTGCCACACGGCACCAGGGTGCACGTGCTGGACCTGCCGGCCGACGAGGTGCACATCCGCTACCGCGCCGAGCGCGCCTGCGGTGACACCGAGCCGGAGGCGCTCACCGACGCCGATCAGATCACCTACACCCGCCCGAGTCGTTACTGTCCCTCGGACCGGATGATCGGGCTGGCGCTGGAGCACTTCGGCCGGATCGAGCGGCAGCGGGACCAGGTGCGCGAGATCGTGCGGTACGTCAGCGACCGTCTCGCCTACATTCCGGGCACCAGCAGGCCGACCGACAGCGCGCTGGAGACACTGCTCGCGGGCGAAGGTGTGTGCCGCGACTTCGCGCATCTGTGCGTGACCTACTGTCGTTCCCTGGACATTCCCGCCCGGTTCGCCGCGGTCTACGCGCCAGGTCTGTCCCCGATGGACTTCCACGCCGTGTTCGAGGCGGCCGTCGACGGCCGCTGGTACGTGTTCGACGCGACCAGGCTCGCACCCCGCCAGACCCTGACGCGGATAGCCACCGGCCGCGATGCCGCGGACACGGCGTTCCTGTCCACCCTCGGCTGCGAGATCGAGCTGTTGCGCAGTTCCGCGACGGCGACGACAGCGGCCGACCTGCCCGAGGACGACGGCAGCGCGCTGATCGCTCTCGCGTAGCGCGAGCAGCCAGCGACGCAGGTCACATTCGTTCCGGTCACATCTTGCCGAGCTGTTCCGTCATAGGGATGGAAACACCAACAACGGCAAGGAGTGCACGATGGACGCTCGCCTGAACCTCTTCGGCAACCCGGTCGCGGCCAAAGCGCTGAAGCACATCATCGCCGCGGGCAAGGTGGTCACGGACTCGGCGTTGCCTGCCGCGACGGAGGAACTGGTGAAGATCCGCGCCAGTCAGATCAACGGCTGCGGGTTCTGCACCGATATGCACACCAAGGACGCCGCACACGCAGGGGAGACCTCGGTGCGCCTCAACCTGCTCGCGGCATGGCGGGAGGCCACGGTGTTCACCGAGGCCGAACGTGCTGCCCTCGAGCTGACCGAGCAGGGCACCCGCATCGCCGACGCGGCCGGGGGCGTCACGGACGAGGCATGGACGAATGCCGCCAAGCACTACGACGAGGACCAGCTCGGCGCCCTGGTCTCACTCATCGCGGTCATCAACGCCTTCAACCGCTTGAACGTCGTCGTCCAGCAGCCCGCCGGCGACTACGAGCCCGGCCAGTTCGGCTGACGAGTATCGCCCGCGCGAACACCCCCCCACGCCGCCCTCCGGGTATCGCACTTTCCCGGGAAAGTGCGACGGTGGTCGCGGCCTACGCGGGTTTGTCCGCTCCGACGACCCACATCGAGAAGTACTGCGAGCCGCCGCCGTAGGCGTGACCGAGGGCAATTTTGGCGCCGTCCACCTGGTAATCCCCCGCACGGCCCATCACCTGCTTGGCCGCCTCGGCGAACCGCAGCATTCCCGAAGCGCCGATGGGGTTGGAGGACAGCACACCGCCGGACGGGTTCACCGGAAGTCTGCCGCCGATCGCCGTCTCGCCTGCCTCGGTCAGTTTCCAGCCGGTGCCCTCGCTGGTGAACCCCAGGTTCTCCAGCCACATCGGCTCGAACCAGGAGAACGGCACGTAAATCTCCGCTGCGTCTACTTCGGACAGTGGGTCGGAGATGCCTGCCTCCCGCCACAGCGCTGCGGCCGCGTCGCGGCCCGCCTGCGGATTCACCTGGTCCCGGCCGGCGAAGGTGGTGGGTTCCGTGCGCATCGCGGTGCCGTGGATCCAGCCCGCGCCTCCGGACACCGCATCCCCCGCGTTCTCGTCGCCGATCACCATGGCGCAGGCACCGTCGGAGGAAGGGCAGGTTTCGTCGTAGCGGATGGGGTCCCACAACATCTGCGACGCCCGGACGGATTCCACGGTGATATCCGCCTGGCGCAGGTGCGCGTGCGGGTTGAGCGCCCCGTTGCGCCGGTCCTTGGCGGCCACTATCGCGCCGATGTGCTCCGGGGCGCCGGAGCGGCGGATGTAGGAGCGCACGTGCGGTGCGAAGTAGCCGCCTGCCCCGGCACCGACCGGCATCTGGAACGGCGGCAGGATGGACAGGGCCCACATCGCGTTCGACTCGGACTGCTTTTCGAACGCCACCGTGAGCACCCTGCGATGCACCCCGGCCTGCACGAGGCTGGTGGCGACGAGCGCGGTGGATCCGCCGACGGAGCCCGCGGTATGCACGCGCAGCAGTGGTTTGCCCGTCGCTCCGAGCGCGTCGGCCAGGAACAGTTCGGGCATCATCACGCCCTCGAACAGGTCGGGTGCCTTGCCCAGCACCACGGCGTCGATGTCGGCCCACTCGACCTGGGCGTCGAGCATCGCGCGGTCGATCGCCTCGCGCAGCAGTCCGGGCATCGAGACGTCGGTGCGCTTGGCCCGGTGGTCGGTCTGGCCGGTGCCCAGCACGGCGGCTAGTTGCTTGGCCATCAGTCGCGTCCCTCCAGTACGGCCACGAGATTCTGCTGCAGCACGGGCCCGCTGGTCGCGTGCGCGAGCACCTTTCCCGCGTCCCCGCGCAGAATCCGGTTCGCTGCCTCGCCGATGCGGACCAGCCCCGCGGAGAACATCGGATTGCCGGTCAACGGCCCGCCGGACGGGTTGATCACCACGTCGTCGCCGAGGCCGAGCGCGGTACGCAGGATGATCTCCTGGTGGGTGAACGGCGCGTGCAGTTCGGCGAGTTCGACGCCGTCCGCGCCCGCGGCACTGCCCGCCGCTTCGGCCGAGGGTGAGCGGGTGAGGTCTCGTGCGCCGAGGACGGGGGAGTCGACGCGATGCTCGATGCCGGTGATGAACGCTGGGCGGTCGGCGAGCTCACGAGCCCGGTCGGCGGAGGCCAGGACTATCACCGCCGCACCGTCGGTGATCGGGGCGATGTCGTGGGCTCGCAGCGGATCCGCGAACATCGGCGTATCGAGCAGCTCGCCGGGCTCCACCCGGCCACTGAGCTGGGCGGCCGGGTTGCCGATCGCATCGGCGCGGCTGCGGGCGGCGATCTCGGCCATCTCCTTCTCACTCCACAGGCCGCTGTCGATTCCGAGCCGGGCCTGGATGCCCGCGATGCTGATCGAGTCCGGCCACAGTGGAGCGACGACGTAGGGGTCGAGTTGCAGGGACAGCACCCTGCGCAACTGGCCTGCCGAGGACTTGCCGAAGCCGTACACCAGTGCGGTGTCCACCTCGCCGGTGCGGATCTTCAGCCACGCTTCGTACAGCGCCCACGCCGCGTCCATCTCCACATGCGACTCGTGGATCGGCGGGAACGCGCCTATCGCGTCAACCGCGGAGATGAATGAAAAAGCTCGCCCCGCTAGGTAGTCGGACGACCCCGAACACCAGAAGCCGATGTCCTCCTTGGACAGACCGGTCCGCTCGAACGCCTCGGCGAGGATCGGGACCAGCATCTCGACGCCGTTGGTGGTGCCCTCGGTCCGCCGGACGTTGGGTGCCTGGGTGAAGCCGACAACCGCGACCTCGTTCATCAGAGCAGCTCCTTCACAGGTGGTGGGCGAAGGACTCGTACGGCGCGTCCGGTTCACCGGTCGGTTCGAAGTGCTGAACGTTCTCCAGCGTCGTGCCCCACTCGTCCCTCGGCTTCCAGGACGCGCGCACCCGCATTCCCATCCGCACGTCGGTGGCGTCACAGCCGAGAACCAGGTGCAGGAACGCGATGTCGGCCCCGTCGAGCAGGATGTACGCGGCGACGTAGGGCGGTTTGATCCGCTGGCCGAGGAACGGCACGTTGACGATGCAGAACGTGGTGATGATGCCGGTATCCGGCAGGTCGATCTCCTCGACGGTCGGCACCCCGTCCACGGGGCACGCGCCACGGGGCGGGATGTAGACCTTGCGGCATTCAGGACAGCGCTGACCGAGCAACCTGCCCTCGGCCAGGGCCCGCAGGTAGCGGCTTTCCTCGGGGGAGGCGGAGTGCTGGTAGCGCAGGTGGATCGGCGTGATGACGACGGCGACCGGATCCCCGTCGGCGCGCTCGGCGGCCGGGGGAGACGCGGGCGACTGCGCGAGTGTGTGCCCGGCGGGCGGGTCCACGAGGTCGAAGCACGCGATGTCCCGGATGTGGCCGACCGGTTCGGCGGCCCAGCGGACACGCACCCGGCTGCCGGTACTGATGTGCTCTGGTGTGCCCGCGTCGACCGCGTGCAGGATCGCGGTGTCCGCACCGTCCAGCCGGATCAGCGCCCAGGCGAACGGCCGGGACAGCGGTTGACCGTCCAGCGGGCGGGCGATCCAGGACCAGGACAGCACCGTGCCCTCGTTCGCCACGGTGACGAATTCGGAGAGCGGTGCGGCGGTCATGGGGTCGTACTCCACGGGTGGGACGTGCACCCGGCCGTCGCTACCGCGCACGCCCTCGATCCGGCGTTCGGCGAGTGCGGAGACGAAGTGGCCGAGTACCGGCCCGACGGAGCGGGTGTAGTCGAACCCCACGTTGAGCGGGGCGGAGAGGGGAGCCTCTGCTGCATCTGTACCGGCAGTCACGGTCAAAGTGAAACACGTTCTCGAAATCTCGGCAAGATCGGCGGCTCTATCATGCTCAGAACCTTGCCTTGATATGGAACACGTTCTAGATTTGCGGGTATGCCCACTTCTGCCCTGCCACAGACCGACACTCTCGGAGTCTGGAACATCGCGGCCGAACGGCCCGAGGCCACAGCGGTGGTCGACCCCGACGGCACCGAGATCAGCTACGGAGAGCTGACCGCGAAGGCCAACTCCTACGCCAGGGGACTGCAGGCGCTAGGCCTGGACACAGGTGACGTCGTCGTCGTGCTGCAACCCAACGGTGTGGAGTTGCTGGCCGCGTACTTCGCGGCGATCCAGTCCGGGCTCTACGTGGTGATGGTCAACTGGCACCTGGTCGGTCCCGAGGTCGCCTACATTCTCAGTGACAGCGGCGCGAAGGCCTTTCTCGCCCACGAACGCTTCGGCGAGGTCGCCGCAGCAGCCGCGGCTGAAGCGGGAGTGCCCGAGCGTGCTCGCTTCGCGGTGGGGGAGGTGCCCGGTTTCCGGCGGATCGAGGAACTAGGGTCGGGGGAGGGCGAAGGCAGGCCGCAGCGACGCACGGCGGGTTCGCCGATGCTCTACACCTCGGGTACGACCGGCAGGCCCAAGGGTGTCCGCAGGCCGCTCAGCGGGGCCGATCCGGACCAGGTCCCGGCGGCGTCCACGTGGTTCTTCGGCGTTTTCGGGCTGTCGCCGTTCGACGGGCACGTGCACCTGTGTGGGTCCCCGCTCTACCACACGGCGGTGCTGAACTTCGTCGCGATCGCGATCCAGCTCGGGCATCCCGCGGTACTGATGGACCGGTGGGACCCGGAGGAGATGCTGCGGCTGATCGAGCGCCACCGGGTCACGCACAGCCATATGGTGCCCACCCAGTTCCGCAGGCTGCTCGCGCTGCCGGAGGACGTGCGTGCCGGCTACGACGTCTCCTCGCTGCGCAACATGATCCACGGTGCGGCGCCGTGCCCGCTGGAGGTCAAGCGGCAGATGCTCGACTGGTGGGGACCCGTCGTGACCGAGTACTACGCGGCCACCGAGGGCGGCGGCACGGTGATCAGTGGCGAGGAGTGGCTGCGCAAGCCGGGGTCGGTGGGGCGACCGTGGCCGGGATCCACGGTGACGGTCCTCGACGAGTCCGGAGCTGGGTTGCCGCCAGGTGAGGTCGGCACGGTGTACATGAAGATGGGCGACTCGACGTTCGAGTATCACAAGGATCGCGAGAAAACCGAGAAGTCGCGGGTCGGCGACCTGTTCACCCTCGGGGACGTCGGCCACCTCGACGAGGACGGCTACCTGTACCTGCACGACCGGAAGAACGACATGATCATCTCCGGCGGGGTGAACATCTACCCCGCGGAGATCGAGGGCGAGCTGGTGATGCACCCCAAGGTCGCCGACGTCGCGGTGTTCGGCGTGCCGCACGAAGACTGGGGCGAGGAGATCAAGGCCGTCGTACAGACCACCGAAGGCGTCGAGCCGAGCGCCGAGCTGACCAGGGAGCTGCTGACCTACGCCGGCGAACGCCTGGCGCGCTTCAAGCTGCCGCGCAGCATCGACTACGCCGAGCAACTCCCGCGCGACCCCAACGGCAAGCTCTACAAGCGCAAGCTGCGCGACCCGTACTGGCAGGGCCGCGAGCGCGCCATCTGACAGTGTTCGGCTGAGAGGGCGCGGCGAGAACTGCGGACCGAGTGGTTCTCAGACAGGTTCTGAGATGTCCTGGCAGGCTTCAGGGCTGGTCCGAGTGTGGGACCAGCCCTGACCGCGGTGCTACCGTCCCCGGAACTGGGGCTTGCGCTTCTCGGCGAACGCGCGCGGGCCCTCCCGTGCGTCCTCGCTGGCGAACACCGGGATGCCGTACTGGGCGTCGAGCTTGAACGCCTCCTCCTCGTGCATTCCCTCGGTGTCGCGCATCGTTCGCAGGATCGCCCGCACCGCGAGCGGGCCGTTCGCGGCGATCAACTCGGCGATCTCGAGTGCGCGGTCCAGCGCCGAGCCATCCGGCACGACATGGCCGATCAGGCCGATGTCCTTCGCCTCGGTGGCGGTGACGTGTCGTCCGGTGAGCAGGATGTCCGCGGCGATCGTGTAGGGAATCTGCCTGGGCAGCCGGACGGCGGACCCGCCCATCGGGAAAAGGCCCCACCGCGCCTCGGACACACCGAACTTGGCGCTCTGTCCGGCGACCCGGATGTCGGTTCCCTGCAGGATCTCGGTGCCGCCGGCTATCGCGGGCCCCTCGACAGCCGCGATCAGCGGCTTGCTCAACCTGCGTCCCTTGAGCAGTCCCTCGATCCGGGTCGGGTCGAACGAGCCGCGCTCGAAGGAGTCCGAGGGGTTGTTCCGGCTCATCGACTTCAGGTCGGCGCCCGCGCAGAACGCGCCGCCCGCCCCGGTGAGCACGCAGCTGCGGATCTCGTCGTCGGCGTCCACCCGGTCCCACGCCTCGGCCATGATCGCCAACATCTCGCCGGTGAGGGCGTTGCGCGCGTGCGGGCGGTTCATCGTGACCACGAGGGTCGCGCCGCGTCGCTCGACGAGCGCGTGCGGGGCTTCCTGGGAGTCTGCTGCCCTCTCCGGCATATTGCCGCCTTCCGATCGGGTCGGGACCATTGCCCAGAACAATAACATGTTCTAGTTTAGTCGCGTGGCATACAACATCGCGGACCTACTCGAGCACGCCGTCGACGTCGTGCCGGACCGCACTGCGATCGTCTGCGGCGCGCGACGGATCACCTTCGACGAGCTGGACCAGCGCGCCAACAGGCTGGCGCATCACCTCGCGGAACACGGTGTGGGACCTGGTGCCCACATCGGCGTGTACTCACGAAACTCGATCGAGGCCATCGAGGCCATGGTCGCGGCGTACAAGCTGCGCGCCATCGCGGTCAACGTGAACTACCGCTATGTCCAGGGGGAGTTGAACTACCTCTTCGACAACGCGGATCTGGTCGCGCTGGTGCACGAGCGCCGCTACAGCGACCTGGTGGCCGAGGTGCTGCCGAACCATCCGAAACTGAAACACGTTGTCGTCATCGAGGACGGCAGTGACGGTGACTACGCTCGCTACGACGGTGTCGAGTACGAGACCGCGCTCGCCGGGTCCTCACCGGAACGTGACTTCGGTGAACGCAGTGCGGACGACCTCTACATCCTCTACACGGGTGGCACCACGGGCTATCCGAAGGGCGTGCTGTGGCGGCACGAGGACATCTGGCGTGCCCTCGGCGGCGGCATCAACTTCGTGACGGGGGACTACGTCGCCGACGAGTGGACCCTCGCCAATGAGGGCAGGGACACCGGAGGGCTGGTCCGGCTCCCGGCGGCCCCGCTGATCCACGGGGCCGCACAGTGGGCTGCCTTCGGGGCGTTGTTCACCGGTAGCACCGTGGTCTTCGTGCCCCAGTTCGACGCGCACGAGGTCTGGAAAGCCGTGCAGGACAACAAGGTGCAGGTGCTCACCATCGTCGGTGACGCGATGGCACGGCCGCTGATCGAGGCATATCGACAGGGCGGCTACGACGCGTCCTCGCTCGTCGCGGTGTCCAGCCACGCGGCGCTGTTCTCCCATTCGGTGAAGCAGGAGTTCCTCAACGAGTTGCCGAACGTCGTCATCACCGACGCCATCGGCTCCTCGGAGAGCGGGTTCACCGGCATCGGCATGGTCAGCAAGGACGCCGACCATTCGGCCGGTCCGAGGGTGAATTTCGGTAAGCAGGCGATCCTGCTGGACGAGGACGACCGGCTGATCGACCCCGCTCCCGGCGCTGTCGGCCGGATCGCGCGGCGCGGGCATGTGCCGCTGGGCTACTACAACGACCCGGAGAAGAGCAAGACGATCTTCGTGGAGATCGACGGCGTGCGCTACGTCGTGCCGGGCGACTATGCCCGATACGAGGAGGACGACACCGTCACTCTGCTCGGGCGCGGCTCGCAGTGTGTGAACACCGGGGGCGAGAAGGTGTATCCGGAAGAGGTGGAGGGCGCGCTCAAGTCACATCCTGACGTCTTCGACGCGTTGGTGATCGGCGTTCCGGACGAGCGTCTCGGGCAGCGGGTCGCCGCCGTGATCCAGTCCAGGCCGGGAACAGCCCCGGACTTCGGTGCGATCGAGGCGCATGTCCGTACCGAGCTCGCCGGGTACAAGGTGCCGCGAACACTGTGGGTCGCCGACGAGATCGGCCGGTCGCCGAGCGGGAAACCGGACTATCCCTGGGCACAGCGGTACGCGCAGGAACACGAGGCCGCGGTCGACCTCAGCAAGCCTGCCGCCACCGCCTGAGCCCGGCGCGCCAAGCGGCGCACGATCGAGGAGAACTTCCATGCGTACCCCACTCTGCGACACCCTCGGCATCCAGTATCCGATCGTCGGGTTCACTCCGTCCGAGCACGTCGCGGCGGCGATCAGCAGAGCGGGCGGACTCGGCGTGCTCGGCTGCGTTCGGTTCAACGACGCGGCCGAGCTCGACTCCGTGCTCGACTGGATGGACGACAACACCGAAGGCAAGCCCTACGGCGTCGACATCGTGATGCCCTCGAAGATCCCGACCGAGGGCAGCTCGACCGACCTCACCAAGCTGATCCCCGAGGAGCATCGGGCCTTTGTGGACCGTACGCTCGCCGACCTCGGTGTGCCGGACCTGCCCGACGGCTCCGATGAGCGGGCCGGGGTGCTCGGCTGGCTGCACTCGGTGGCGCGGTCGCACGTCGAGGTGGCCCTGCGCCATCCGATCCGGTTGATCGCCAACGCGCTCGGTTCGCCGCCGGTGGACGTGATCGAGCAGGTTCACGTCCACGACGTCCCGGTGGCCGCGCTGGCCGGGAAGGCGGAGCACGCGGTTCGGCACGTGGACAACGGCGTCGATTTCGTTGTGGCACAGGGATACGAGGCCGGCGGGCATACCGGCGAGATCGCGTCGATGGTGTTGCTGCCGGAGATCGTGGACGCTGTCGGCGATCGCGCGCCCGTGCTCGCGGCCGGTGGTATCGGCTCCGGAAGGCAGGTCGCGGCCGCGCTGGCACTGGGCGCGTCCGGAGCCTGGATGGGCTCGTACTGGCTCACCACACAGGAGTACCTGCAGACGATGGGGGACTCCGCGGCGATGCAGCAGGCGCTGCTGAAGGCGGGGTCGTCGGACACCGTGCGCACCCGCATCTACACCGGAAAGCCTGCCCGGCTGCTCAAGACGCGCTGGACCGAGGCGTGGTCGACACCCGACGCGCCGAAGCCGCTGCCGATGCCGCTGCAGAACCTGCTGGTGTCGCACGCGCACAACCGCATCCACGCCGCGAACGATCCCAGCGTCGTGTCCATGCCGGTCGGTCAGATCGTCGGCCGGATGAACGAGGTCCGTCCCGTTGCCGACGTCATGGCCGAGCTCCTGCGCGACTACGACGAAACCCTCTCCCGCCTGGACAAGACCCGCTGACCCACACCCGCCACCGCCCGGAACCACCAGGGATGGTGCGTCTGCAAGTACCACCAAGCAAGATCCACTTCGTCGTTAACCGCTACCAAGCCGCCGGGCACTCGGTAGCGGTTAGCGGCGATCCCGATCTTGCTTGGGCGTACTTGCAGACGCTCCAAGCCGGGGACGCGCTCGGGGTGAGGCCTGGGACTAGGGGGTGGAGCTGCGGAGGCGGTTGCGGAGGGTGTAGGTGAGTGCGCCCGCGGACAGGACCAGCACACCGGTCAGCACCGACGAGGCCGGGAGACTGACCGCGAGAACCACACAGCCCAGCAGGCCGATCACGGGCACTGCCCTCGGTGCCGGGTTCTCCCGCGCGGTGAGCGTGAGCGCACTGGCGTTGGCGATCGCGTAATACACCAGCACCGCGAAGGCGGAGAACCCGATCGCCCCGCGCAGGTCCGCGACACTCACCAGCGCCGCGACCGCGACACCGACCGCCAGTTCGGCATGGTGCGGCACTCCGGTACGCGGGTGCACCGCCGCCAGGGTGCGCGGCAGGTGACCGTCACGCGCCATCGCGAGGGTCGTACGCGAGACCCCGAGAACCAGCGCCAGCAACGCGCCCAACGCTGCCAGCGCCGCACCTGCCCGGACGACCGGAGCCAGCCAGGACCAGTCCGTGTCCTGCACGGCTTCGGCCACCGGATCGGTGAGCCCTGCCAGCCGCTGCGGTCCCAGTTGGAGGAGTACCACCACCGCCACGGCCACGTAGACGGCGAGGGTGATCCCCAGCGCCAACGGGATTGCCCGCGGAATGGTCCGCTCCGGCGCCCGCACCTCCTCGCCGAGCGTGGCGATCCGCGCGTATCCGGCGAAGGCGAAGAACAACAGCCCGGCGGCCTGCAGAATGCCGCCCGCACCGCTGCCGGGAAACGGCACGAGGTTGGCCGCGGCGGGATCGCCCGCGACCGCGACTGCCAGCACCGTCGAGGTGAGCACCAGGAGGGTGACCGTGACGATCACCTTCGTCGCGAGCGCCGAACGCCGCACACCCCGATAGTTCAGTGCCGTCAGCGCCGCAACCACACCGACGGCGAACAGAGTTCGCCACGGTCGTTGCACGTCCGGCGCCGCGTAGCTGACGACGGCCAGTGCCATCGCCGCGCAGCTCGCGGTCTTGCCGACCACGAAGCCCCAGCCCGCCAGGTACCCCCAGAACTCACCGAGCCGCTCCCGGCCGTACACGTAGGTGCCACCGGAGGCCGGATAGCGGGCCGCCAGCCGTGCCGAGGACGTCGCGTTGCAGTAGGCGACCACCGCGGCCAGCGCCAGTCCGAGCAGCAGTCCGGAGCCCGCCACCGAAGCGGCGGGAGCGAACGCCACGAACACACCAGCGCCGATCATCGAACCGAGGCCGATCGTTACCGCGTCGAACGTGCCCAGCCTGCGGGCCAGGGGTGCGGAGCCTGAGGTCATCGTGGTTCGAAGAGTTCCACCGGATTTCCGGAAGGATCCTCCACGAGGATCTGCTTCCCGCCCCGGCCCTCGGTGAGTTCGGTGCGGAACGCGACGCCCTCGGTGCGCAAGCCGTCGACGACCGACTCCAGATCCGTGACCGCGAGCTGGATCCGGTTCCAGCCACCCGGCTCCGGCTTGCCGCCGTGCACGTCGTGTGCCGCTGCCCCACCGCCACTCGCCGGAGCTGACAGCAACAGCCGCAGAGGGCCGTGGACCACCACGGCGAATCCCGCCGCTGGGCGATCATGCACCTCGAATCCGAGGTGCCGGGTGTAGAAATCCACGGCCTCGTCTACGTCGTGCACGATGTAGCGCACGCTGATCGTGGTCATCCGCTCGCAGCCTCCCGATGTCGTCGCAATCATCCTTGCATGCAACGCCGCGGTGGTCCTGTTCCGTCTGTGCCGATATGAGGTGGAAAGAGATTCTCGTAGTCGGCAGTGTCGTCCTGCTAGCCGGGACGGCCTGCGCCAGCCAGGAACCCGATCCGGTCAACGGCACCAGACCGGCCGACGGTGAACAGCCGATCTCGGCTCCCAGCACCACGGTGCCGCCCCTGCCGATGCCGTCGGCGGAGGAGCCCATGCCGGCGCCACAACCGCCGAACGCGCCGGGGGAGCCGGTGCAGGTCCCCGACGGAGCGGAACAGGACGATCTGCTGCCGGGCAAACAGATCGACGGCAGCGCGTTACCCGAGGCGTACCCACAGGATGTCGCCACCAGCGCGGACGGCAGGAAGCTGCTGATCGTCGCGCAGGAGGGCGGCTGTGGTCAGGTCAGCGCCGAGCTGGCGGAGCAGTCCGCCCGGCAGGTGGTGGTGAACCTCGTGGAAACCGAACCGGCGGAGAAGGTCGCCTGCACGATGGACATCCGCTTCGAGACGGTGAGTGTCGTACTGGACGAACCCCTGGGTGAGCGCACCGTCGTGCTGACCTACGAAAACCGCAAGGGTTGATCGTCACAGTGTGCGGTACGCCGTGTCCCCTTACAGTGACATGCATGGGTAAACGCCAGGTCTCGGGGACACGCAGCATCGCCGCCTCGCCGGAGACGTTGTTCCAGATGCTGACCGATCCGGCCCAGCACCCGCTGATCGACGGCTCGGGCTCGGTGCGGGCCGCCCGCGTGGGTGGCCCGCAGCGGCTCGAACTGGGGTCCAGATTCAGTATGGATATGCAGCTGGGTACGCAGTACAAGATCCTGAACACGGTTGTCGAGTTCGAGCAGGACCGGCTCATCGCCTGGCGGCACTTCAACGGTCACCGGTGGCGCTGGCAGTTCGAACCCGCGGACGGCGGCCGGACCCTGGTGACCGAGACCTTCGACTGGTCAACTGCCCGGATCCCGATCCTGATCACGTTCAGTCCGTTCCCGCGCCGCAACAAGGCCGGCATCGAGAAGAGCCTCGACCGGCTGGCCTCGATGTTCCCCGGCTGACCGCAGCGGCCCGGATCACCCGGGCGCTGCGGTCAGCCGGACGTTCAGCGGAAGGCGATCTGCAGCACCGGCTCGGAGGTGGCGTCGAAGAAGTCGTTGCCCTTGTCGTCGATGACGACGAACGCGGGGAAGTCCTCGACCTCGATCTTCCAGACCGCCTCCATGCCCAGTTCGGCGTACTCCAGCACCTCGACCTTGCGGATGCAGTCCTGCGCGAGCCGGGCCGCGGGGCCGCCGATCGAGCCGAGGTAGAAGCCCCCGTGCTCACGGCAGGACGCGGTCACCTTCTTCGACCGGTTGCCCTTGGCGAGCATCACCTGCGAGCCGCCGGCGGCCTGGAACTGCTCGACGTAGGAGTCCATCCGCCCTGCCGTGGTGGGACCGAACGAACCGGACGCGTAACCCTCCGGGGTCTTGGCCGGGCCCGCGTAGTACACCGGGTGATCGCGGAGGTACTGCGGCATCGGCTCGCCGGCGTCCAGCCGCTCGGCGATCTTGGCGTGGGCGATGTCGCGGGCCACGACCAGGGGCCCGGTCAGCGCCAGCCGGGTCTTGACCGGGAGCTGGGAGAGCTGTGCGCGAATCTCGTCCATCGGCCGGTTCAGGTCGACCCGCACGACCTCGTCGGACAGCTCGTCCTCGGTGACCTCCGGCAGGAACCGCGCCGGGTCACGCTCCAGTTGCTCCAGGAACACGCCCTCGGCGGTGATCTTGGCCTTCGCCTGGCGGTCCGCTGAGCAGGAGACCGCGACACCGACCGGGCAGGACGCGCCGTGCCGCGGCAGGCGGATCACCCGGACGTCGTGGCAGAAGTACTTCCCGCCGAACTGCGCGCCGATGCCGAACTGCCGGGTCATCTCCAGTACCTGCTGTTCGAGGTCCACGTCCCGGAAGCCGTGCCCCAGCGCGGAACCCTCCTGTGGCAGGTCGTCCAGGTAGCGGGCCGAGGCGAGCTTGGCGACCTTCAGGTTGTACTCGGCCGACATACCGCCCACGACGATAGCCAGGTGGTATGGGGGGCAGGCGGCGGTACCGAGGCTGCGCAACTTCTCGTCCAGGAACCGGGCCAGGCGCTTGGGGTGCAGTACGGCCTTGGTCTCCTGGTACAGGAACGTCTTGTTGGCGCTGCCACCGCCCTTGGCCATCACCAGGAACTCGTAGCTCGGGTCACTGCCCGACGGCGCGTCCCGGTGGTACAGCTCGACCTGAGCCGGCAGGTTGGTGCCGGTGTTGCGCTCTTCCCAGAAGTTCACCGGAGCCATCTGCGAATAACGCAGGTTGAGCTCCTGGTAGGCCTCGAACACGCCCCGTGACAGCGCCTCCTCGTCGTTGCCGCCGGTGAGCACGCCTTCCGACCGCTTGCCGATGACGATGGCGGTGCCGGTGTCCTGGCACATCGGCAGCACACCCCCGGCGGCGATGGCGGCGTTGCGCAGCAGGTCCATCGCGACGAACCGGTCGTTGCCGCTCGCCTCGGGGTCGTCGACGATCGCACGCAGCTGCGCCAGATGTGACGGCCGCAGCAGGTGCTGGATGTCGGTGATGGCGGCGCGGGCCAGCGTGGTCAGCGCGGCGGGCTCGACTTCGAGGAACCTGCGGCCTGCGGCCTCGACGACACGCACTCCGTCCGGCGTGACGAGCCGGTACTCGGTGTGGTTGTCCGTGGCCAGCGGCAGGACTTCGGTGTGCTGGAACGTGGTGGGGTGGGTCACTTGCGCGGGCTCCCTTGCACGCGGTGCGGTCCGGGGGTGGACCGACGTTACCGCGCCGCCCGCCGCCACGGACGCTCGCGTGGCCCTCCTCGCACTTCCGGGAAAGTGCGAGCGAATAGTCGGAAGGCCGGGCCCACCCCGACGGACCCGACCTTCCGGGGAAGGCGATCAGGTGCGTGCACCTATCGCGAAGCTCACTCCAGGGGACGCCTTCCGTACCGGAGGCGTTGCCTCAAGCGGGCCCCATTGACCGTCCCGTGACCTTGGTCATAAGTCAACGCGGCCGAATGGGTGCACCGCGAGGGGCTTCTGCCGGCAGGTCAGCTCGCGTAGGCGCGCAGCTTCTCCGCCCGCTCACCCTGGCGGAGCTTCGACATGACCTCACGCTCTATCTGCCGCACCCGCTCCCGCGACAGGCCGAAGTGCTTGCCGATCTGGTCGAGGGTGCGGGGCTGGCCGTCGTCCAGGCCGTAACGCAGCCGGATGACGAACTGCTCCCTGTCGTCGAGCGTGGACAACACGCGCCGCAGGTCGTCCTGCAGCAGGCCGGAGATAACCGCGCTCTCGGCGTCGGTCGCGTCGGAGTCCTCGATGAAGTCGCCCAGCGGGGCGTCCTCCTCGGTGCCTACCGGCATGTCCAGGCTCACCGGGTCGCGGGCGTGGTCGAGCAGGTTGGCCACCTTGTGCTCGGCGATGCCGGACTCGGCGGCCAGTTCCTCGTGGGTGGCCTCCCGGCCCAGTTGCTGGTGCAGGTCGCGCTTGATCCTGGCCAGCTTGTTGACCTGTTCGACCAGGTGGACCGGGAGCCGGATCGTCCGGCTCTGGTCTGCCATCCCCCTGGTGATGGCCTGGCGGATCCACCAGGTGGCGTAGGTGGAGAACTTGAAGCCCTTGGAGTAGTCGAACTTCTCCACCGCGCGGATCAGGCCCAGGTTGCCCTCCTGGATCAGATCCAGCAGCGGCATGCCGCGGCCGGTGTAACGCTTGGCCAGCGACACGACCAGCCGGAGATTGGCCTCCAGCAGGTGGTTCTTGGCCGCCTTGCCGTCGCGAACCAGGGCCCTGAGCTCGGTCTTGCGCCGCGAGGTGAGGTTCTCGTCGGTGTCCAGCACGTGCTGTGCGAACACTCCGGCCTCGATGCGCTTCGCGAGTTCGACCTCGTCGGACGCGGTGAGCAGCGCGGTCTTGCCGATCCCGTTCAGGTACACCCGGACCAGGTCGGCGGCAGGACTCTGCGCGTCGAGGTCGGCGTCCATGTTCGGGGCGGCGGGCAGCTCGGTCTCGACTATGGGGGCGGACTCGGTGGCGGGAGCGGGAATCCCACGCTGACGGATCCCACGAGCCTCACGCTCGAGCGTTTGGACGGACATTCTGCCTCCCCTGTCGCGGGCTGACGTGAGCTTGGATCTCCCACGTCAACTCTGTGCGTCGCGCTGCGGGCCTGTGGAACTCGCACCGCGAGACGAGCTTGCTGACTGACACCCGGGTTAACGCTGTGGGTTCCCAAAACGTTCCCGGCTTCTCAACTTCAAGACGGCTTTCCCGGGCAGGCGGTTGCTCAACCAAAGCTGAGGTTTTCCTGAGAACGTGTGATGGTCTCTCAGGTGTGCACGCGCGACTGTGGTCTATACCTCAACCAGGACGGTGAACGGGCCGTCGTTAACGCTGTGCACGGCCATCATCGCGCCGAAGCGACCGGTCTCCACCCGGGCGCCCCTGGCGCGCAGTTCCGTCACGACCGCGGCCACCAGTTGTTCGGCGTTTTCCGGGCGGGCAGCGGAAGTCCATGATGGACGTCGCCCTTTCCGGGTGTCGCCGTAGAGGGTGAACTGGCTGACGACGAGCAGGGGCGCGTCCGCGGAGGCGCAGGACTCCTCGTCACGCAGAATGCGTAGCTCGTGCAGTTTCCTGGCCATCGTGGCGGCCTGTGACTCGTTGTCCTCGATGTGAATTCCGAGTAATACCAACAGTCCGGGTTCGTTGATGGCCCCCACGACCTCGTCCTGCACTGTGACCGATGCCTCGGTCACCCTGGCCGCTACCGCCCTCACGTGAGCTGCCCGTCCGCGGGCAGCAGCATTCCGTGGCGGACCAGTTCGGCGACCATCGGCACGGCGGTCTTGGTCAGCTCGTCCACGTCTTGTCCGTGTCCCACGGCCAGAAGTCCGAGCAGGTCCGACAGCGGGAGTGCGCCACGGCATCCCGCGAGCAGAGCAGTCGTCAGCTCGTCGAGCTCGTGCTGCCAGCCGGGACCGTCGGTCCGGTGCAGCCTGCGGATCGTCGTGGACCAGCCCTCGTCGCCCGGTTCGTCCACCCGCTCCAGCAGTACCGTTGGTGGCACCGTGAAGGCGGTGTCCAGCAGGTCCCGCTCGTGGTCGCGCAGCCAGTCCACACGGTCCAGCCAGCGACCGGCCTCCGCGCCCAGCGGGTCGTCGTACGCCTGGCGCAGGTCCTCGCACACGACGACCGGCTCGGCCGGTGTGCGGCGGAGGGTGACGAAACCGAACCCGATGCCCTCGACGTTCTGTTCGGCGAACCAGTCCAGCCAGGCACCCCCCTTGGCCCGGCCCTCCGCCGATCGCGGGTCGATGCCGGCGTCGCGCAGCCAGGTGCCCACGTACAGGGCGGGGTCCGCGACGTCGCGCTGGACGAACCATGCGTCGGTTTCGGCGGGCAGCCACGCACTCACGCGGTCCGCCCAGTCCTCGCCCTCGACATGCAGCCAGGACGCGAGCAGCTGCCCCACGCCGCCTTCGGTGAGGAAGGCGGGCAGCTGGCGGATGACGAGTGCGCTGGCGTCGTCCCCGGCAAGGCCGGAGTCCCGGTAGACGTAGTCCACGCGGGGCGGGCCGACGACGAATGGCGGATTGCACACGATCTGGTCGAACCGTCTCCTGGCGACCGGCGCGAACCACTCGCCGTGGAGCAGTTCCACGTCCAGTTCGTTGAGCTGGAAGGTCGCGCGGGCCAGCGCGAGCGCCCTGGCCGAGACGTCGGTCGCGGTGATCCGCCGCGCGTGCCTGCTCGCGTGCAGCGCCTGGACGCCGTTGCCGGTGCCGAGGTCGAGCACGGTGTCGACCGGACGCCGGGTGGTGGCCCTGACCAGGCTCAATGAGGCATGTCCCACCCCGAGCACATGGTCTTCGCGCACCGGCGCGCCCGACTGGTCGGAGTCGAGGTCGGCCAGCACCCACCAGGAGCCCTCGTCGTCACCGTGCGGGCGCAGGTCGAGACCGGCCCGGATGGTGTCCCCGGTGCCTTCGGAACGCAGGAGTCCGGTGTCGATCGCCTCATCCAGTGCTACTGGCGCGATCGCCGCGCGTACGGCTTCGGTCCGCTCGCTCGTGCCGAGCAGGAACAGCCGGATGAGGGTCCCGAGCTCGCCGGCATCAGCGGTGGCGCGCAGCGCGGGCTCGGGTTCACCCCGGCCGAGTGCGGCGTGCGCCCGCCCGCCGAGGACGCCGACGACCCCGTCGGCGTCATAGCCCGTGCGCAGCAGTGCGGCACGCAACCGGGAGCAGAAGCCGGCGGAGAACTCAGGAAGATCAACACTCACGCTGTCAATGTTGTCATGCCAGACATCCGGCGCACTATCTTGTGCCCATGTCCCAAGTTCCCGTGTGGGTCCCGATCGTGGTCGCCGGGCTCGGATTCGTCGGCGTCGTCACGGCTCAGTTCATCGCGGGATGGCGCGAGGACCGGCGATGGCGCAGGGAGTCCGAGCGCGAGGAGCTGAGATGGCGCCGCGAGCGTGAGCGGGATTGGGAGGTCCGCAACTTCGATGGAAGGGCGGAGGCGTACTCCGAGGTCATCGGTTCGATCGAGGCGTTCGACTGGGTGTTGTTCCGGGCTCGCAGGGTCGTGGAGTCCGGCGTGGACCTTGACGAGCATCTGCGGGCCGATCTTCGTGCGGTCTCCGAACAGGCGCGGAACTCGCTCGGCGCGGTCAACCTGCATTCCCCCGAGCGAGTTCGTGTAATGCTGCGCGAGGCGATGATGCCGCGTTCCCGGCTCTCGATACGGCTGCTCGACGGCGAACGCCGTGACGACATGCGCGAGCTGTGGGACACCGGCCAGCGCCAGTACCGGCTGATGCGCATCGAGATGCGCCGCGATCTCGGGCTGGACGCGGAAGAGGAGCCTGACCGGCTGCGTGCGGAGATACGGGCGCGGTCGTCGTAGCCCGCCCAGGTCAGGTCCGGCCGAACGTGCGTCGGTAGGCGCCGGGTGTGGTGCCGAGGTGCTCGCGGAAGCGGCGGCGCAGGTTGACCGCCGAGGCGAGCCCGACGCGGGTGGCGATGGCTTCCACCGGAAGGTCGGTCTGCTCCAGCAGCACCCGTGTCGCTTCGAGGCGTTGGCGGAGCAGCCACTGTCCCGGGCTGGTGCCGAGCTGTTCGGTGAACCGCCGGGCCAGAGATCGGGTCGACAGTCCGGCTCGTTCGGCGAGCCGGTCCAGGGTCAACCGGCTGTCGAGGTGAGCCGTGGCCCACTCCAGCAGTGGTGCCAGTGACCCGTCCGCCCTGGCCGGTGGGGGCTGGGTGGCGTACTGGAGTTGGCTGCCCTCCCGGTGTGGGGGAAGGACCATGTTCCGGGCGACCTGAGCGGCGTATGCCGCGCCGTGGTCGGAGCGCACCAGGTGCAGGCACAGGTCGATGCCCGCACCGGTTCCGGCACTGGTCGCCACGTCGCCGTGGTCCACGTAGAGCACGTCCGGGTCCACCTGTATCTGGGGGAAGGCGGCGGCGAGCTGGGCCGTGTGACGCCAATGTGTGGTGGCGCGGCGGCCGCCGAGAAGTCCGGCCCGGGCGAGGACGAACGCCCCCGTGCAGATGGCGACCATCCGCGCCCCACGCTGATGGGCCGCCCGCAGCGCCTCGGTGACCGTCGGCGGCACCGGCGCGTCCGGCGGCTGCCAGCCGGGGACGACCACGGTGTCCGCCTCCCGCAGGGACGCGAGATCCGCCTCCACCGACATCGAGTAACCGACGGTGGTCCGCAGCGGCCCGGGGCGCTCGGCACAGATCCGGAAGCTGTAACGGGCAGGCAGATCCCGCTGGTTGGTGCCGAAGACCTCGGTGGCGCAGGCGAGTTCGAACGGCGACTGAGGCGGATTGAGCAGGGCGACAACCCGATGGAGACTCATGGCAGGAATGTACCCCTAGGCGTCTTTCCAGACACTCGGCCGCGAGGCCCGCGCGGGTCACAGTGAGTTCATGAGTGAAACCACTGAAACGACAGTGCGCAGGACCACGGTCCAGGTCGACGGCGAACCGGCCAGCTACCTGACCGCTGGTCACGACGGCCCGCCCGTGTTGCTGCTGCACGGGACCTACTGGAGCCGGGTCTGGCTCCCCGTGCTGGACCACCTCGCCGACGCGGGGCTGCGGCCCCTCGCGGTCGACCTGCCCGGACTGGGCCGCTCAGGAGGCCGGCTCACCCCGGAAACAGCCACGGTTCCGGCCCTCGCCGACTGGGTGACACGATTCGCCTCCGCGCTGAACCTCTCCGGTTCCGTCGCCGTGGGGGGCCACGACATCGGTGGCGCCATCGCCCAGCACCTCCTCGCCCGCGAGCGGCTCGACGTGTCCCGGCTGGCGCTGGTCAACTCGGTCCTCTACGACTCCTGGCCCGCGCCACACGTGGCCAGGTTCCGGGGCGGGGACACGGCCGAGGGTGTGCTCGCCGGCCGCCGACAGTCGGTGGCGAGGGTGCTGGGCGGTGTCGCCACCGAGTCGTTGATCACGGAGTACGTGGATCCGTGGACCGATGAGCGGGTTCGCCGCTCCTGGATGGCACTGGCGGGCGCGGCCGACAACCGCTACACGCTTGACCTCGTTCCCGCGCTGCGGCGGTCCACCACGCCCAAGCTGCTGGTCTGGGGCGAAGACGACCTCCACGAGACGGTGGAATACGCCGAACGGTTCGCCTCGGAGATCCCCAGCACCACGCTCATCCGGATCCCGAATGCGGATCACATCCCCACGGAGAACGCCCCAGGCCGGATCGGCCGCGCGCTCAGCGGCTTCTTCACGGCGTAGAGGCTCACGGGAGCGCGAGCGGGACTGGGAAAGCCGCAGCGTGGACCTGAGTACGGGCGCGCTCGATGTGATCAGATGGATCGGTGACCTCAGCACAGCGAGCGGGCGTACTCGACGGACTCGACGATCTGCTGCCGGAACTGGAATCGCTCTACCGGGACCTGCACAGCCATCCCGAACTGTCGTTCGCCGAGCATCGGACGGCCGGTGTGCTCGCGGATCTGCTGGCCGAGGCCGGATACACCGTGCACAGCGGGATCGCGGGCACGGGTGTGCTCGGTGTCCTGCGCAACGGGCCTGGACCGGTGGTCATGCTGCGTGCGGACATCGACGCGCTGCCGGTCGAGGAGAAGACCGGTCTCGACTACGCCAGCAGGGCCAGGGGTATCGACCCCGGCGGTGCGGACGTGGCGGTGATGCACGCCTGCGGCCACGATATGCACGCAGCCTGGCTGACGGGTGCCGCGCGACTGCTTGCCGGGCACCGGCAGCAGTGGTCGGGCACCCTGCTGGCGGTGTTCCAGCCGGCTGAGGAGGTGGGGGAGGGGGCCGCGGCGATGGTGCGCGACGGCCTCTTCGACCACGGGGGCAGGCCGGACGTGGTGCTGGGGCAGCACGTCGTTCCCGGGCCCGCAGGTTGGGTGCTGACCAGGCCAGGGGTGCTGATGGCCGCGACCGACGCGCTGCGGATCACCCTGCACGGGCGGGGCGGGCACGGTTCGCGGCCGGAGACCACGGTCGATCCGGCGGTGCTGGCGTCGTCGGTTGTGCTGCGGCTGCAGACGATCGTGTCCCGGGAGATCGCGGCGACCGAGTCGGCGGTGGTGACGGTCGGGTCGATGCACGTCGGGACGACGCACAACGTGATCGCCGACAGTGCGGTTCTCGAGGTCAACATCCGGACGTTCGACGAGCACGTCCGCGCCCGCGTACTGGCGGCGGTGGAGCGGATCGTGCATGGTGAGGCGGCTGCGGCGGGATGTCCGCAGCCGCCGGAGATCACCTCGATCGGCCGGTTCCCGGTGACGACGAACGACGAGGCCGCGACCGAGGAGATCACCGACGTGTTCCGGGAGCACTTCGGGGCGCAGCGGTCCTTCGAGGCGCCGCTGGTCACCGGAAGTGAGGACTTCGGCAGCTTCGCGGAGGCCGCGGGGGTGCCCTCGGTGTACTGGCTGGTGGGCGGGGCCGACGAGGAGACCGTGCTCACCGCGATGGCTGAGGGTCGTTTCGAGCGCGACGTCCCGTCCAACCACTCGCCGCTGTTCGCGCCGACCACACATCCAACGCTGCGTACCGGTGTCGAGGCACTCGTTGTGGCGGCGTTGCATCGGCTGGGCTCCCCGGCTGTCGGGTGAACCCGCGCGGTGGGAGCATGGAGCCAGGAGGTGGTGCTCGGTGAGCGACCCCGACAGGCGCGTGACCCCGGTGCTGATCACCGAGGCGGAACCTTCCTACGAGGAGCAGCACGCCGCCCGCAAACGCAAGTACATGTTGATGATGGCGCTGCGCTTTCCCTGTCTGGTGCTGGCCGGGGTGTTCTACGAGACCTGGTGGCTGGCCATGGGCTTCATCGTCCTGTCCATCCCGCTGCCATGGATCGCGGTGCTGATCGCCAACGACCGTCCGCCGCGCAAGAAGGAGGACGTCAACCGCTACCAGCGGGAGGCAAGGGCCATAGAGCGAACCGAGCACCGCGTCATCGACGGTTGAACCTCCCGTCCGTACCGTCCCCGGCTTGGAGCGTCTGCAAGTACGCCCAAGCAAGGTCAACATCACCACCAACCGCTACCAAGCGGGCCGCCGACACTCGAGGCGCTTGGTTGCGGTTAATGGCGCTCATGATCTTGCTTGGTGGTACTTGCAGACGCTCCAAACCCCGCGGGGTTAGGTGAGGCGCTCTCCTGGGGCCGGTTGCGGGCCTACTCGGCGGACCGCGGCGGCGCCCGCGCGCACACCCGCCCGGAGCATGTCCGCGGCCGGTTCCCGCCGTAGCCAGGCCGCCAGCAGTCCCGCATCGAACGCGTCGCCCGCGCCCGTGCTGTCGACGCAGTCGCCCTGCGGAGCGGGGACCGTGGTGATCCCGCAACCGTCGACCCAGCTCGCGCCGTTCGCGCCTGCGGTGACGGCCACCGCGCCGACCACGTCGAGCAGTTCCCGTGCCGAGGCGGGCTCCGGCTTGCCCGTGAGCGCGGCCAGCTCGTCGGCGTTGGGCAGCAACAGGTCCACGCCTCGGACGTCGTCGAGGAAGCCTGCCGGATCGGTCAGGTGTGCCGCCGCCTGTGGATCCACCGACGTGCTCAGCCCGGCGTCGTGGGCAGCCGCGAGGGCGGCCAGCCCCGCAGGCCGCGACGCGGGATCGAGCAGGACGTAACCCGACAGGTGCAGGTGCCGCGCGGCTTTCAGGGCGGATACGCAAACCGGTGTGTGGAGGTCGGCAGGATCGAAGCGTGCGTTGGCGCCCCGGTCGGCCAGCATGCTCCGCTGACCGTCGGGGTCGACCAGGACCACGACGCAGCAAGTGGCCGCCTCGGGATCCACGGTGAACGCACAGTCCACCCCGGCGGACTCCAACTCACTGCGGATCAGCCGCCCGCCTGCGTCGTCGCCCACCCGAGCCACCAGCGTCGTCGGCACGCCACAGGAACGTAGCCACAGCGCCGTGTTCGCGCCCGCGCCGCCGCCGGTCAGCCGGACCGGCGCCCGGGTGTCGCCGCCGTGTACGACCTCGCTCGCGGGCCGGGCGACCACGTCGAGCCCGGCATCGCCCACCACGACGATCACAGTGCGCAGAGCTCCACGGCCGCCTCCGCGGCGACCCCGGGGTTGCGGGCAGCGGGGAGGCCGTGCGAGAGCGGGATGCTCTTCGGCGCGACGACGGGGCGGTGTTCGTGCAGGGCGTCGGCGACCTCTGTGGAGATCGACAGCCCGCTCAGGAGAGTGCGGTTCACGAGGCGTCATCCTCACGGATTCGGCTCATCCGGCCGCCACCGGGGCGCCACCTGTCTCCCCCTGGCGGGGCCACCTCGGGCGGCAGCCGTGACCGGCGACGGCGGTGTGCGGCATCATGGACTCGTGAGCACTCAGACCTTGCCTGACGTCGACACCCGCCCTGAGGGCACCGACAGCACCGATGACGACGCGCCGAAGATGTTCCACTACGTGCGCAAGAACAAGATCGCGGAGAGCGCGGTCATGGGCACGCACGTGGTGGCACTCTGCGGCGAGGTCTTCCCGGTGACCAAGTCGGCGAAGCCCGGCTCGCCGGTCTGCCCGGACTGCAAGAAGATCTACGAAGGTCTGCGTTCGGGCGGCGACGAGTAGGAGCCGCTATCGGTGGCCGGGGATGCTGATCCTGCGCGATCCTCCCCGGCCTGCTCGTCGTGCTCGGCCAGGTCCCGGGCCTCCTCCGGCGCGGGTGATGAATCCGCCTCCTGCGCGTCTGCCGTTCCCTGCTCGGCCGCCTTGCGTGGCCTGCGCAGTGGCATCGTGGTGCGTTCCCAGAGTTTGCGGTGTTCCTCCGAACGCATCCGCTCGTTGGCCCGCTCCATCTCCAGCCTGCGCCACTTGCGCCGCTGCCTGCGGGTCATTTTCGCCGGCCACAATTCCTGAATGGCGCTGTTGAAGTAGGCGCCGCCGACAATCGCCAGGCCGATGAAGAACGTGAACAGCAGGAAGGCGATCGGTGTGGCGAGCGCGCCGTAGGTGTAGCCGGTGGTGGTGATCCAGCTGATGTAGAACCGCAGACCGACACTGGAGAGCAGGAAGATCGCCATGGCGAGGATCGCGCCGGGCAGCCCGCGATGCCACGGCAGCTTGCGTGGCAGGGCCAGCTTGTACAGGGTAGCCAGCGCCAGCACGAGCAGCACTCCGAGCGTCGGGTAGTAGAGCACGCCGATCCAGAACGCGATCGTCGGCCCCCAGTCCGGCGGGAAGAACTCCGAGAGCAGTTCGGGGCCGAGCGCGATCACCGGGAGCCCGATCACGACGAGCACCAGCCCGGCCATGTAGAGCAACAGGGCGAAGATTCGCTGCCAGACCTCGTTGCGGACGCCGTACTGGCCGTGCGCCACGGTGATCGCGTCGACGAATGAGGACATCGCCGAAGAGCCTGCCCACAGCGAGATCAGGAAACCGACCGAGACGATCTCGCCCTTGCCGATGGTCAGGATGTCGTCGACGGTCGGCTCGATGATCTGGTTGACCACGCTACCGCTGAAGATCTTCTCGGTGAACGCGATGATCTGGTCGTGCACGGCGGTGACGACCTTCGGGCCGAACCAGTCGCCGATGAAGCCCAGGCTGCCGAGCAGGCCGAGCAGCAGCGGCGGCAGGGACAGTGTCTGCCAGAAGGCGGCCTCGGCCGCCTCGGAGAAGATGTTGCCCTCCCACGCCTTGCTGAGGGTGCGCCGGAGCAGGCGCAGGGGCCCCTTGCGGACGCCCTGACGCTGGGTAGCCCGCTCCTGCTCGCTGTCGCCGTTGCTCGGGTCGACGCCCCCGGATGCTGCGCTCATCGCAGTGCCAAGCATGGTCCATCCGCGCCGGGTTGGCTCGTCGCCCCCACCGGCGTGTTCTTTCTCGCGCGTGCCGTGGACGGCCACGGCGGGGGAGGGCGGGTAGGCTGATCGTCGCGCCCTCACCGTGGGTTCGGCACCGAGGCCGGTCGACGTGGGGGCATTCGCATGCGGCCGAGGTCGCACCAAATGACCGCGTGAGACTGACACGACACGGACGCCCGCGAGAGGAGTTGGACCCTCCTTGTCGGACACGGCCCAGCAGAATCCGGCGCAGGCTGACGAGCAGGCACAGGCCATGCGCGGGTTCATCGCACCCGAACCCGAACACGACGCCACCGCCCGCCCGCTGCGGGCCTGGCAGCGGCGTGCGCTGACGAAGTACCTGACCACGAAGCCGAAGGACTTCCTCGCCGTCGCCACCCCCGGTGCGGGCAAGACCGTGTTCGGTCTGCGCGTGGCGGCCGAGCTGTTGTCGGACCGCACGATCGAGTCGATCACGATCGTGACGCCGACCGAGCACCTCAAGCACCAGTGGGCGATCGCCGCCGCGGGCGCCGGGATCGCGATCGATTCCAACTTCCGCAACACCACGGCGGTGACGTCCTCGGACTTCCAGGGCGTCGCGCTCACCTATGCGCAGGTCGCCGCGCACCCCACGCTGCACAGGGTGCGCACGGAGAACCGCAAGACGCTGGTCATCCTCGACGAGATCCACCACGGCGGTGACGCCAAGTCCTGGGGCGACGCGATCCGCGAGGCATTCACCCCGGCCGTGCGCAGACTCGCACTGACCGGGACCCCGTTCCGCAGTGACGACTCGCCGATCCCGTTCGTCAATTACGAGCCCGACGGCGACGGCAGTCTGCGCAGCAGAGCCGATCACGCGTACAACTACGCCGACGCCCTCGCCGACGGGGTGGTGCGGCCGGTGGTGTTCCTGGCGTACTCCGGTGAGGCCTCCTGGCGAACCAGCGCGGGCGACGAGTTCACCGCACGGCTGGGTGAACCCCTGACAGCGGAGCAGAACGCGCGCGCCTGGCGGACCGCGCTGGATCCCGGTGGCGAGTGGATCCCGTCGGTGTTGCATGCCGCGGACACGAGGCTGAACCAGTTGCGTGCGGGCGGTATCCCGGACGCGGGCGGCCTGGTGATCGCTTCGGACCAGGAGTCCGCGCGCGCATACGCCAAACTGCTGGCCCGCATCTCCGGGGAGAACCCGGTGCTCGTGCTGTCCGACGACCCGAAGGCCACCAAACGTATCGGTGAGTTCTCCGACTCGTCCGACCGCTGGCTGGTGGCCGTGCGGATGGTTTCCGAAGGTGTCGACGTGCCTCGGCTTGCGGTCGGTGTCTACGCGACCAGTGCGTCGACCCCGCTGTTCTTCGCGCAGGCGATCGGCCGGTTCGTGCGCTCGCGCAGGGCCGGTGAGACGGCGAGTGTGTTCGTGCCGAGCGTGCCGGTGCTGCTGGAGCTGGCGAGCGAGCTGGAAGCCGAGCGGGACCACGTGCTCGGCAAGCCGCACCGGGAGAAGGACGGCTGGGACGACGAGATGCTCGCAGCCGCCAACCGGACCGAGGACGAACCCGGCGAGGAGGAGAAGGCGTTCACCTCGCTGGGCGCCTCCGCGGAGCTCGACCAGGTGATCTACGACGGCAACTCGTTCGGTACCGCCGTGTTCTCCGGTACCGACGAGGAGCAGGAGTATCTGGGCCTGCCCGGGTTGCTGGAACCGGACCAGGTACGTGCCCTGCTGCGTAAGCGGCAGGAGGAGCAGCTCTCCGATTCGAAGCGGCGCAAGCCTGCGGAGGAGCCCGCCGCGCAGGCGCAGCCGAAGCCGAAGAGCGTGCGAGAGCGCATCGCCGGGCTGCGCAAGGAACTCAACGCCCTGGTCGGCATGTACCACCACCGCACCAACAAGCCGCACGGCGCCATCCACAGCGAGCTGCGCAAGGTCTGCGGCGGCCCGCCCACCGCGATGGCGACGATCGAGCAGCTCGAGGAGCGCATCACCACCCTCCGCTCCTGGTAGCCCCACTCCCGACTTGGCAGTTTCGGGGCTCGAGTTGGCAGTTCTGGTGGCCGACTTGGCAGTTTAGGGCCGATCGATGAGCGGGGGTTCGTCTCCTTCGGTGGCCCGTCCCGTTGCCAAACCGTGTCCGAGCAGCGCCACTTAATCGATCCAGTACATCTTCCGCTGCTCTCGTCCCGGGCATATGTTGCCGTCCACAACATTTAGTGCGACGGAGCGCAGGACCGATTCGGCCGTCGCGCCCAGCTGATCTTGGAAAGGTTCGACGGATGCGCATCAGACCATTTGCCGTTGTCGCGGCGACCATGGTGTCGGCACTCGCCCTCGCCGCATGTGGGGCCAACTCCGAGGGGCCGGCGGAACCCGCTGGCGAGACATCCGCGGATGGCGGAGGGGCGGCGGGCAAGGTGGGCGTGATCCTGCCCGAGACAGCGACCTCGGCGCGCTGGGAGGGCTTCGACAAACCCATGCTGGAGAAGGCTCTGCGTGCGGAAGGCTTCGAGCCCGACGTCCAGAACGCCCAGGGCGACGTCCAGAAGTTCTCCACCCTGGCCGACGGCATGATCAGCCAGGGCGTCAAGGTCCTGATCATCGCCGCGATCAACAGCGAGATCGGCAGCGCGGTCGCGACCAAGGCGAAGAACGCTGGTATCCCGACCATCGACTACGACCGGCTCAACCTCGGCGGCAGCTCCGACTACTACGTCTCGTTCGACAACGTGAAGGTCGGCGAACTGCAGGGACAGGGGCTGGCCGACGCGCTCAAGGGCAAGAAGGGCGCGGAGGTCATCGAGATCGAGGGCGCCCCCACTGACAACAACGCGACCCTGTTCCACGAGGGACAGCGCAACGTGCTGCAGCCGCTGTACGACTCCGGGGACCTCGAACTCGTGCAGAGCCAGCCCATCGATGGATGGGAGAACCAAAAGGGCGGCGTGATGTTCGAACAGATCCTTACGAGCAACGGCGGCAAGGTCGACGGTGTCGTCGCGGCCAACGACGGCCTGGCCGGCGCGGTCATCACCGTGCTGAAGAAGAACGGTCTAAACGGGACAGTGCCGGTGACCGGTCAGGACGCGACAGCCGACGGGCTGAAGGCGATCCTGCGTGGTGACCAGTACATGACGGTGTTCAAGCCGATCCAGCAGGAGGCCGACGCGGTGGCGGCGCTGGCGGCGGCCCTCGCCGAGGGCGACACGGCGGCGGCCGATGCGATCGCCTCCGATGTCAGCAAGGACCCGGAGGGGAACCGGGACGTCAAGTCCGTCCTGCTCGAGCCGGAACTGATCACCAAGAACGAGGTCAAGAAGGTCGTCGACGAGGGGTATGTGCCCGCTGCCGACATCTGCGGCGGCGACCTGCAGCAGGTCTGTGCCGAACTCGGAATCTCCTGACCCCGTACCCATCCCGGACAGCCGGGGCGGGGGTGCCTCCCCCGACGAGGTGCCCCCGTCCCGGTACCCACGCGAAAGAGTTCCGATGAGCGAGCCCATTCTCGAACTGCACCAGATGAACAAGAGCTTCGGCCCCGTGCACGTCCTGCACGACGTGGACTTCGCGGTGCGCGCGGGTGAAGTGACGGCCCTGGTAGGCGACAACGGTGCCGGAAAGTCCACATTGGTCAAATGCATCGCCGGAATCCACACCGCCGACTCGGGAACGGTGACCTTCCAGGGTGAGGCCGCGCATATCCGTGGACCGAGGGACGCGGCGGCACTGGGAATCGAGGTCGTCTACCAGGATCTGGCATTGGCCGACAACCTAGACATCGTGCAGAACATGTTCCTCGGGCGGGAACGCGGCAGTCAGTGGCTGCTCGACGAGGCGAGTATGGAACAGGCCGCGCGCGAGACGCTGGCCTCGTTGTCGGTCCGCACGGTCAAGTCGGTGCGTACTCCGGTGTCCTCATTGTCCGGTGGGCAACGGCAGACCGTGGCGATCGCGAAGTCGGTGCTGTGGGAGAGCAAGGTCGTCCTGCTGGACGAGCCGACCGCCGCACTCGGAGTCGCCCAGACCAGACAGGTCCTCGACCTCGTCCGCAGACTGGCCGAACAGGGCCTCGGTGTCGTGTTGATCAGCCACAACATGGCCGACGTGTTCGAGGTCGCCGACCGGGTCGCCGTGCTGTACCTGGGCCGGATGGTGGCCGACGTGCAGATCAAGGACGTCACCCACGGCCAGGTCGTCGAACTGATCACCGCGGGCCGCTCCGGCGACCTCGGCCTCGCCCGCCCCGAATCCGCCGTTCTGTGAACGAGCGAGTCACGAAAGAACCGGTCATGACTGAGACCCCCACGTCCTCACCGCCCGCATCCCCGCCGCCGAACGCCGCCATCAGTGACTTCGGCATCGACACCACCACCATGTCCTCCAGGGAAGCCGTGCGGGACTACGTTTCCCGCCTGGGTTCCGGGCAGCTCGGCTCGCTTCCGGCGCTGCTCGGGCTGATCGCCCTCGTGATCATGTTCGCGGCCATGTCCGACGTGTTCATGTCGCTGAACAATGTCGCCAACCTGCTCGCACAGGGGGCCGGTCGCACGATCATCGCGATGGGCATCGTCTTCGTCCTGCTGGTCGGCGAGATCGACCTCTCGGCGGGCACGGCCTCCGGGGTCTGCGCCGCACTGATGGCGATGCACCTCGTCGAACAGGGCAACCTGCTCGGCGGCATGGGAAGCACCGTCTTCTACGCCTTCCTCGCGGTACTCGCACTCGCCGCGCTGCTGGCCGCGTTTCTGCGAATCTGGGTCGGGGCAGGGCTTTCGGTGCTCACCATCGTGGTCGCGCTGTCAGGACTCGGCGCGAATCCGTGGGTCGAGATCGGCCTGGCGATCTGCGCCGGCACCGCCATCGGCTGCATCACCGGGTTCCTCGTCTCCAAGATCGGGATGCCCTCCTTCGTCGTGACCCTCGCACTGTTCCTGGCCTGGCAGGGGGTGATCCTGCAGTTCATCGGCGAGGGCGGGGTGCTCGGAATCAGCTCTTCGCCGGTGTTGAACAAGGTCGCGAACGGCAACCTCTCCACGGCGGGCAGCTGGGCGCTGTTCCTGGTCGCCGCTGGCGGCTTCGCGGTGGTGACACTGGGCAGGCACTACTCCCGGCTGAATCGAGGTCTGGTGACTCAGCCGACACCGCTGGTGCTGACCAAGGTGGGTGTCATCGGGGCATTGGGCGCGATCGCCACCTACCTGATGACGATCAACCGCTCGCCCAACGACAACATCGTCATCTCCGGCGTTCCGTACGTCGTGCCGATCGTCCTCGCTCTGCTCGCCGTCGGCACCTACGTGCTGAATCGCACGCGTTACGGCAGGCACATCTACGCCGTCGGCGGCAACAGGGAGGCCGCGCGGCGTGCCGGGATCAACGTGACCAAGATCCGGGCCAGCGTCTTCGTCGTCTGCTCGTCGGTCGCGGCGGTCGGCGCGATCGTGTACTCCTCCAAGGTCGGCTCGGTCGACCCGCAGGCAGGCGGCCTGAACACCCTGCTGTTCGCCGTTGGCGCAGCCGTTATCGGCGGGACGTCGCTGTTCGGGGGCCGGGGCAGGGTGTTCGACGCGGTCATCGGCGGCACGGTGCTCGCGGTGGTGGAAAACGGCCTCGGCCTGCTCGGGCAACCTGCCGCGGTGGTGTCGATCGTGACCGGATTGGTACTGCTGCTGGCTGCGACCGTGGACGCACTATCGCGCAAACGGGCCACCGGAGGGGTGCGATGACCGGGCCTGCCGGCGTCCGGACGTGAGGCGTGAGGGCGGGTCCCGGCGGCTGGCCGTCGCCGGGACAGGTGGGACACTGGCCGCGTGACCAGCACGCCCGTTGCCCGCCCCGACGACGTGCGCCGGCACAACCGAACCACCTTGCTCCGGCTGTTGCACGTGGGCGGCCCGCACACGCGGGCGGCGCTCGCGACCGAACTCGGGCTCAATCGCAGCACGATCAAGACCCTGGTGGACGGGCTCGCCGAGAGCGGTGTGGTCCAGGAGCGGGTGCCGAGGCCGGGAAGGGGCGCGGGGCGGCCGTCGCTGCTCGTGCTGCCCCAGCCGCAGGCCGCGGTCGTGCTCGCGGTGGACGTCCAGGTGGAGCACGTCGCGATCGCGCTGGTCGGGCTGGGCGGGCAGATTCTCGGGCGCAACAGCTGGAACCTGCACGGCCGGACCGGGGAACCGGGCGAGGTCATCACGCACGTCGTGGAGTCCGCCGCCGTACTGGCCGGTGATCTCGGTGTCCAGCCGGTCGCGGCCGGGGTGTCGGTGCCGGGCGTGGTCCGGCGCTCCGACGGACACGTGCACGAGGCGCCGAACCTGCGGTGGACCGAGGTGGCGCTGGGGGAGCGGCTGGCAGCGGTTCTGCGGATTCCGGTCCAGGTGGGCAACGACGCCGAGTTCGGTGCGGTCGCCGAACACCTGCGTGGGACGGCGCGGGGGGCGCAGGACGCCGTGTATGTCTCCGCCGACATCGGAGTGGGGGGCGGGGTCATCGCGCAGGGAGCGTCGCTGCGCGGGGCGGCGGGTTACGTCGGGGAGATCGGGCACATGGTGATCCGACCGGGCGGGCGGACCTGTTACTGCGGTAATCGGGGGTGCTGGGAGACCGAGGTGGGGGAGGCGGCCCTGTGCCGCGCGCTGGAGCTGGAGCCGGACAGCCCGAGGGGCATGGTGATCGTGGAGCTGCGGCGGCTGGCCGGTGTGCCCGGCGAGGCCCGTGCGCGACTCGCGGAGTTCGCCGAATGGCTCACACTCGGCCTGGTCAACGTCGTGAACCTGCTCGGTCCGCAGCTGGTGGTGCTGGGGGATCTGTTCACCGCGCTGCCACCGTCGGTGCTGGACCAGGTCGAGGCGGAGGTGCGCAGACGCAGTCTGGTCAGCAGAGCGGTCGGTGGCGTCCGGGTCGAGGCGTCGAAGCTCGGCGCCGACGTCAAACTGCTCGGCGCCGCCGAGGCGGCCTTCGAAGGCGTCCTGGACACCGTCTGACCCCGCCCGTCACCCCCGGCTGGTGGTAGGTGTGCCTGCAAGTACGCCCAAGCAAGATCAAGAGCGCCGTTTTCCGCCGCCAAGTGCCCTGGCCCGCCCGTGCAGGGCGCCGCAGGTTGGTAGCGGTTGGTGACGCTGTGGATCTTGCTTGGGCGTACTTGCAGACGCTCCATTCCTGGGCGGGACGCAGCGCGGTGGTGCGCACGGCTATCCGGGGTGGATGTGCAACGGGCGGGGACCCCGTGAGGTCCCCGCCCGTGTGCGTCTGTGCGGCGTCAGCCGCCCTGGATGTTGGCGTCCAGCTCCTTCAGCCGGGACTCGTGCTCACGACCGTGGTGGCCGCAGAACAGAAGCTCGCCACCAGTGCTCAGGATTGCGCGAAACTTCGCCGCCGCACCGCAACGGTCGCAACGGTCCGCAGCGGTCAGTTCGGGGCGGGTGAGCGTGGGTGAAGTCATGGGAGTCTCCCTCCGTCCCGGCACCGGCGGTGCCGATGCCATCGATCCAGCCGCGACCACTCTGGTGAAAACCCGGCGATCGGATGATCGCCAGCTCCGCGGTGCTCGCTGCCTCCACTCTTGCAGACGTTTCGGCGCCCGCAAGTGTTCCCGGCTGTGTGGGAGGTGTGTCACGCGTAATTACCCCAGATGTCGTAAGTCCGTCCCGACAGGTAGGACGGCCGGGGTCAAAACTCGGCATTTCCGCCGGTCAGGCACCATGTGGAGGTGATGGCCTCGTTATCTGTCCGACGCCTTTCCGCCATTCCCGCTCCTGCCGTGTTCGTTCTCAGCGGAATTTCCATGTACCTCGGTGCGGCGATCGCGGTCGGCATTTTCGGCGCAGCCACTCCGGCCGGAGTGGCCTGGCTGCGTTGTCTCGGGGCCGCGCTGATGCTGCTGGCATGGCGCAGGCCCGGAAGGGCGGCGTGGCGGGGTCGGCCTCTGCTGCTCGCCGGGGCGTTCGGAGTGGTCACCGCGGGAATGAACGTGCTCTTCTACGAAGCGATCGCGCGGCTGCCCCTCGGCACGGCGGTGGCGCTGGAGTTCACCGGACCGGTGCTGGTGGCCGCGCTGGGCTCCCGTGGCCGCCGAGACGTGTTCGCCCTGTTGCTGGTGGGTGCCGGGGTGCTGTGCATCGCCGACGTCCGGCTCGCGGGCAGCCCGGCGGGGGTGCTGTTCGCCCTCGGCGCCGCCGCGGCGTGGGCCGCGTACATCGTGATCGGGCAGCGGGTGGCGATCGGCGGCAACGCAGGATCCGGTATCGACAGCCTCGCCGTGGGGTTCGCCGTGGCCACGGTGCTGCTCTCGCCCCTGGCGCTCGGCACGACAGGAGTCTGGGGCTCGCCGCGGCTGCTCCTGCTCGGCGTCGGGGTCGGGCTGTTGTCCACCGTCGTCCCGTACGCGCTGGACCAGGTCGTGCTGCGCCGCGTCGGCAGGGCCCGCTTCGCTCTGCTGCTGGCGTTGTTGCCGGTCACGGCGGGGGTGACCGGCCTCATCGTGCTCGCCCAGGTCCCCACACCGCTGGAAGCCGCAGGCACCCTCGCGGTCGTCGCCGGGGTGGCCCTGCGGTCCCGGGACGAACCGTCCACCCGGACCGCGCCGCCCGTTGAACCGGCCTGAGTGGCCGGGAGACGGCCGGAAAGCATGTGACCGGCCCCGCCACCACTGGCAGGATGCAACGATGACGACAGGCGGTCTGAGCGCCTTCCAGATGCCCACGCATCGTCGTGTGGTCCCTGACGGGCGGTTCTGAGTGTCGCTACTCGAGGACGTCAGGTGGCTGCCCGGCACCGCCGGGCTGCGGGCCGAACTGTCGGCCGGAGCCGGTGGCCCTCGGCGCACCCCGGAACAACTGGCGGTGCTTGCGCTGGCCGGAGAGGTGCGCCGGACGGGCGAGCCCGGCTCGACGGTGCCGCAACTGTTGCCGAGAACCGTCCGCGAACTCTCGGCTGGCCGGCTTCGGGCCGTGCCGGTGCTCGGGCCGTGGACGGCGGAGTTCGTCTGCCTCCTCCTCGAAGCGGCCATGCGGCTCAGCGCCGTGGTGCCGATCGCGGCCGTGGACACCGGCTCGTTCGCCGCGGCGGACACCCCGCAGCGAGCGTTGCGCGACTTCCTGGACACCGGGCTGCCACCGCTGTGGATGTCGGCGCACCGAACCGCCGAGGTCGTGTTCGTCGGTGGACTCCTGCGTGGCCGCGAAGGCGCACTGGCCTGCGTGCTGGACACGGCGCCCGGTCACCGGGCGCAACTGCAGCCCCTGTCGCATCTGGCGGCGGCGTTGCACGACGCGGGCATGCTGCTCGTCGTCCACGCGGCCGAGGCCGGTCGCGCTCGCCGGATCGTCACCGAGGCCGGGCTGCGGACGCGGACGTGGGATGACGAGGACAGCGTCGGTTGAACACCGTCTGTCGTGCTCCCGGAGGTCGCCGTCAACCCGGGTCGATACCACCGCGCTGCCGCGACACGGTTTCGTAACCAAGCACCTTGGTCAGGAACGAAGCCGCCCGGCGGAACGAGAAACAACCGAAAGGGTGCGTTGTGCTCGGAAGGGGCGGACATGGTCGGACGCGGCGGCGTGATGGTGTGGACAGCTGTTCTGGTTCTCGGGTTGCTGTTGATACCGGCCCCCGCGCACGCGGTGGCGGCACTGCCCACGGGCTTCGCGCTGAGCGAGCGGGCCAGCGGGCAGGAGCCGTACCAGCTCACCGACTTCGCGTACTTGCCGGACGGCGGGATTCTCAGCACCGGAAAGCCGGGCACCGTTGCCTGGGTCGCGCCGGACGGTGGATCCAAGACGATCGCGAACCTGCCCACGTACGACGTCCAGGATCTCGGCCTGGTCGGTATCGCCGTCGCCACCGACTACCTGACATCGCGGGAGATCTACCTGGCCAGGTCCGTGCCCTCGGGCGACGGCGGATTCACCATCGGGCTCGCGCGCTGGACGGTCACCGGAGCTGATGAACCAACCGGACTCGGCGGTGAACGAGTGCTGGTGGAACTGCCTGGTGAGTCCACGGTCCACGGCATCACGGGCATCGTGACGGCCCCGGACAACACCGTCTGGGTCTCCATCGGTGACGTGTCGGACTACACGAAGGTGGACCGCAGAGCGCTGCGCGCCCAGGACCCCGATGCGCTCCAGGGCAAGATCCTGCACATCACCCGTGAGGGGCTCGGGGTGCCGGGCAACCCCTCGTACAACCCGTCCGATCCCGCGTCCGTGCGCAGTCGTGTCTACGCCAGTGGTTTCCGCAGCCCTTTCCGGCTCGCCCTCGATCCCGACCTCGGTATGCCCATCGTCGGAGACGTCGGCTGGCGGAACTGGGAGGAGGTCGGGTTCGTGCGGCCCGGGTCAAACCACTCCTGGCCCTGCTGGGAGGGCACTCAACGGACGCCTGGCTACCAGGAGTTTTCCGAATGCGCCGGGGTGGCGAACAATCCTCCGCTCTGGGCCTACTCCCACGGCAGCGGGGTCGACCAGGGCAACAGCGTCACCGGAGGGATCGTCTACAGCGGGAGCAGCTATCCCGAGCGGTACCGGGGGGCGTACTTCTTCGGTGACTACGTGACGAAAAAGCTGTGGTCACTGCGGTACGACGAGCAGGGCAGGCTGGTCCAGCCGCCCCAGAGCCCGCCGCTGGGAACCGATATCGGCGGGCCGGTGAAGTTCGCCGCCGCCCCCAACGGCGACATCGTGTATGCCGACATCTACACCGGATCATTGCGGCGTCTGACCTATGTGGACGGAAACTCGGCGCCGTCGGCGAAGGCCACTACCCGGACCGACCCCGGCACCCGAACCGTGAGTTTCGACGGGACCGAGTCGGTGGACTACGACAGTGACCCGTTGACATACCAATGGGACTTCGGGGACGGCAGCGGTGCGGCGGGTGCACACGTCGACCACACCTACGCCGTGGGCTCCGACCGTGTCACCGCAGCGTTGACCGTCACGGATCCCCTTGGCGCCAACGATCGGGTGGAGTTCGTGGTGGCGCCGGGAAATCACTCGCCCGACCTGCGGCTCACCGAGCCACCGGAGCAAGACTTCGCGGTGCACGATCCAGTGACCACCTCGGCCACGGCGCAGGACGCCGAGGACGGCGACTTGCCGGTCAGCTGGATGATCAAGGTCCTGCACTGTTCGCAGGAGGCGACCTGCCACGCGCATCCCGCGACCGGCGGAACGCGTTACTCGCTCACGACTCCCTTCACCGACCACCCGGATTCGCGAATGGAGATCACGGCGACCGCCACCGACAGCGCGGGTGTGTCGGTCAGCAAGACGTATGTGGCGTGGCCGCGCGAGCACCGGCTGACGCTGCGCGGTTCCGTGCCCGCGGCACTGCAGATCACCTCCGAGGGAGGTGGCAACACGACCATGGTCACCGAGGGTGCGAACGTCGACGTCGTTGCCGCGGCTGTTGCCGCTGACGGGGTGTCGAGCTTCGCGAAGTGGGCCGATGGCTCGGCGTCGCGGAACCGCAGCCTGACGATGGGAACGTCCGACCTCACCCTGACGGCCGAGTACACGAGCCCCATCCAGCAGCGATACGGCAGTGATCCGGCACTGCGTGAACTGCTGGGGGTGGCGACAGGCCCGGAGATGACGGACGGCGGCGTGCGCTACCGGACCTACGAACGAGGCAGGCTGTACTGGTCCGCGTCGACCGGGGTGCACGAGACGCACGGAAGGATCATGGACAAGTACCTCGAGCGCGGTGGCCACACCACGCTCGGGCTGCCGGTCACCGATGAGAAGCCGACCCCGGACGAAGTCGGCCGCTACAACCATTTCTCTGGAGTCCCGGGAACGGGTCCGGCGTCGATTTATTACACGCCGTCGACCGGTGCGCATGCGGTGTGGGGTGCGATCCGGCGGCAGTGGGCGGCGTTGGGCTGGGAGTTGGGTCCGATGGGTTATCCGACGACGGATGAGAAGCCGACGCCGGACAAAGTCGGCCGGTACAACCATTTCAGCAAGGCGGCGTCGATTTATTACACGCCGTCGACCGGTGCGCATGCGGTGTGGGGTGCGATCCGGCGGCAGTGGGCGGCGTTGGGCTGGGAGTTGGGTCCGATGGGTTATCCGACGACGGATGAGAAGCCGACGCCGGACAAAGTCGGCCGGTACAACCACTTCAGCAAGGCCGCCTCGATCTATTACACGCCGTCCACCGGAGCGCACGAGGTGTACGGCGCGATCCGGCGACGCTGGTCCGCGCTCGGCTGGGAACGGTCCTACCTCGGTTACCCGACCACTGGTGAGTACGCCGTGTCCGGCGGACGACGGAACAACTTTCAGCACGGATACGCGGTGTACTCCTTCAGCACGAAGCAGGTGGTCGACCGCCGATACTGAAGAGCGGCCTCATCACGTGTTCGTCCTCATTGGATTGTGGTGGCGCCGGTGTCCTTGTTGGCGGCCAGCCGGGAGTGCTTGCGGCCGTAAAAGAAGTAGATGAGCAGACCGAGACCGAGCCAGGCGGCGAACCGCAGCCAGGTGAGGACATCGAGGTTGAGCATCAGGGCCAGACAGGCCAGTGCCGTCGCGACGGGCACCACAGGGGAGAAGGGCGCCCGGAACGGCCGTCGCAGATTGGGCCGGGTGCGCCGCAGTACCGGCACGGCCACCGCGACGATGATCATCGCGGACAGGGCACCGATGCTCACCATGTCGGCGAGTTCACTGATCGGCACGAACGCGGCGAGCAGAGCGACCAGTGTGGCTCCGCCGATGGTCATCCGGTGTGGCGTTCCCCAAAGAGGGTGCGCGGTACCCAGCTTCGCGGGCAGCAGACCGTCGCGGCCCATGGCGAAACCGATGCGGCCGATCGTCACGAGTTCGACCATCATCACCGAGGTCAGACCGGTGACGGCGCCGAGGGAGATCAACGCGCTGATCCAGTGCAGGCCGACCGAGTCGAAAGCCGAGGCCAGCGGTGCACCCTCGGCGATATTCGTGAACGGCACCATTCCGGTCCACAAGAGATAGTGCCGCTGATGGCGGTGGCTGGCACGCGGGGGAGTAGATCGGCGGGGAACTAAACGGGCCCTCCCGGCTGCCTGGGGGCAGCCGGGAGGGCCCGTTCGAGTGCTGTGTGGCCTGACTCAGTCGAGGTAGTCCCGCAGAACCTGCGACCGCGAAGGATGCCGCAGCTTCGACATCGTCTTCGACTCGATCTGCCGGATCCGTTCGCGGGTCACCCCGTAGACCTGGCCGATCTCGTCCAGCGTGCGTGGCTGGCCGTCGGTGAGACCGAAGCGCAACCGGACCACGCCGGCCTCGCGCTCGGACAGGGTCTGCAGCACCGACTGGAGCTGGTCCTGCAGCAAGGTGAACGACACCGCGTCCACCGCGACCACGGCTTCGCTGTCCTCGATGAAGTCACCGAGCTGCGAGTCACCCTCGTCACCGATGGTCTGGTCCAGTGAGATCGGCTCCCGCGCGTACTGCTGGATCTCCAGGACCTTCTCCGGGGAGATGTCCATCTCCTTGGCGAGTTCCTCGGGAGTCGGCTCGCGACCCAGGTCCTGCAGCAGCTCACGCTGTATGCGGCCGAGCTTGTTGATCACCTCGACCATGTGCACCGGAATACGGATGGTGCGTGCCTGGTCGGCCATGGCCCTGGTGATGGCCTGGCGGATCCACCAGGTGGCGTAGGTGGAGAACTTGAAGCCCTTGGTGTAGTCGAACTTCTCCACCGCGCGGATCAGTCCGAGGTTGCCCTCCTGGATCAGGTCCAGGAAAGCCATGCCACGGCCGGTGTAGCGCTTGGCCAGCGAAACCACGAGTCGCAGGTTCGCCTCGAGCAGGTGGTTCTTGGCCCGCTCTCCGTCGCGCACGATCCACTTGAGGTCGCGGCGCATCTGGGTGGCGAGCTTCTCGCCCTCCTCCTCCGCTGCTCGAACACGGTCGGCGGCGTAGAGCCCGGCCTCGATCCGCTTGGCGAGCTCCACCTCCTCCTCGGCGTTGAGCAGTGCCACCTTGCCGATCTGCTTGAGGTAGGCACGCACGGAGTCGGCCGAGGCCGTGAGCTCGGCGTCCTTGCGGGCCTGCCGCAGGGCCTCCGACTCCTCCTCGTCCCAGACGAAGTCCGGGTCGTTGGGCGACTTGGCCCCGCCCTTGGCCCGGCTGGTCGTGGCGGCCGGCTCCGAGGATTCTTCCGCCTCCTCGGGCTCTTCGGCCTCTTCGGTCACGGTGGCGTCGACGACGTCGACCTCCACCGTCTCCACGTCGAGGTCTGACAGGTCGACCTCCTCGAGTTCGGCGTCGTCACCGGGCCCGTCCGGCTCACCCTTGGTGTCGCCGGTCTTGGCGCCCTTGCGGCCCTTGGCCGGTGCCTTCTTCGCGGGCGCCTTGCGGCCGGGCGACTTCGCGGCCGCCTTCTGGTCCGCCGGACCCTCGGTGCCCGTGGTGTCCGGGTCGGCCGCCGTGTCCTCGCCGGCCGTCGAGGTCTTGGCGGCGCTCGTTGATTTCGTCCCGCTTCGGGTTGCGGTTCTTGCGGCTGCCACGTACGCCCTTTCACAGCGGTCGATCATGACGAGCCGAGACACGTACGTCCCAGCTGCCTCAGATTCGGGGATCACGCCCCGGCCTGCGGTTTTGCTTGCCGCAGCCGTGGGCCGTGTTCCATTGTAACGACGATGCTCCCCGGCGTCGCGAAGCGATCAACTCCGGCGTGTGCCGGAAGGCGCTTCCGGGCGGTTCCGCCACGGCGGAAGACGGCCTGACGATCAGTGCTCGATGCCCTCGGCCGCGGCCAGCGCGGCACCCACGATCCCCGCGTTGTTCTGCAACGATGCCACCACGATCTCGGTGCGGATGTCGAGCAGCGGAACCCATTTCTCCGATTTCTTGCTGACTCCGCCCCCGACGATGATCAGATCGGGGGCCATCAGGCCCTCCAGCACAGTCAGGTAACGGTTTACCCGCTGCGCCCATTCGGGGTACGAGAGGTCCTCGTTGTCCTTGATCGAGGCCGCCGCCCGCTTCTCGGCGTCGTGGCCGTCCACTTCCAGATGGCCGAACTCCGTGTTGGGCAGGAGCTTGCCGTCCAGGAACACGGCGCTGCCGATCCCGGTGCCGAAGGTGAGCAGGACCGTCACCCCGGTGCGCGCCTCCGGATGACCGAACCGGATCTCCGCCATCCCGGCCGCGTCGGCGTCGTTGAGCATCGCGACGTCGTCGATATCGCGGCCGAGCCGCTTGGCGAACAGCGCGTCGGCGTCGGTGCCGATCCACGAAGGGTCGATGTTGGCGGCGGTGCGCGCGAAGCCCTTCTTGATCACGGCGGGCAGGGTGACGCCCACGGGACCTTCCCAGTCGAACTCGGCCACGATGTCGGCCACCACGTCGGCGATGGCCTCGGGGGTGGAGGGCCGCGGGGTGTCGACCCGCCGCCGGTCACCGATGAGCCTGCCTTGTTCCAGATCGACCAAGCCGCCCTTGATGCCACTGCCGCCGATGTCGATACCGAAGCCACGGGTCGCCGTCATTGGCGTGATCCCTTCATCGTTCGTGTCCCATCCGTAACCATGCCCGGCGAACGTTGAGGCCGGTGTTCGCCCGAGTTACCTTCTCGATTCAGAAACCTGCGCACGAGACTTTAGCCGGATGTGATCCCATGACGTCATGGGTGCTTCGAGAACAATCGAATCCGAGCTCACCGACATCGCCGAGCAGGTCGCCGCCGAGGCCGCCGAGCTGGTGCGCGAGGCAAGGGACGGGATGTGGGCAGGGCGCGCCGTCGACGTCGACACCAAGAGCACCGACACCGATGTCGTGACCGCGGTGGACCGCGAGGCCGAACGGTTCGTCCGGACGAGGCTCGCGCAGTTGCGGCCGGGTGAGTCCGTGCTGGGTGAGGAGGAAGGCGGAACGGCGGGCACCGGGGTCACCTGGGTCGTCGATCCGATCGACGGGACCGTCAACTTCCTCTACGGCTACCCCTGGTTCTCGGTGTCGCTCGCGGCGCAGGTGGACGGGGTGTCGGTGGCCGGTGCCGTGGTGGAGCCGATCAGCGGCCGTCGCTGGACCGCGACCCGGGGAGCTGGCGCGTGGCTGGACGGCCGCCCGTTGCGCGTCTCCGCGCCGCGACGGCTGGAGCTGGCGCTGTTGAGCACCGGGTTCGCGTACCGGGTCGAGCGGCGCACTCAGCAGGCGGCGATGGTCGCCGGGCTGGTGAGCCGGGTGCGCGACGTGCGCAGGGCCGGCGCGGCTTCGCTCGATCTCTGCGCTGTCGCCGCGGGCTGGGTGGACGCCTACTTCGAGCACGGGCTCTCGCGCTGGGACTGGGCCGCGGGTGCCCTTGTCGCTGCCGAGGCGGGCGCGGTCGTCTCGCTGCCGGGCGCGGACCCCGAGTTGGGCTCGGACGCCACGTTCGCGGCGGCGCCGCCGATCGCGGAGGCACTGCGCTCCGCCCTGATCGAGTGCGGGGCCGGAGCGATCTGACGGCCGTGCCGCCCGGCGAGGTCCACGTGGTCCACACGGCCCACGTGGACCCGGGCCGTCAGCAGTGGGCGTCGCGAGCCGCGGTGATCAGGGTCGGGTCGATCTGCGAAGCCGGTGTGGCCGCCTGTTCGCCACCGCCCTGGTCCGACTGGCTGGCCGACCACTTACTGAGCTGGTCCAGGATCTGCAGGCCCTCCTTGCGCGGCCGCACGCCGTTGAAGAGTGTGCCGATGGAGAAGTCGACCGTCGCGTCCTTGCGGTTGTCCCTGATCAGCTCTGCGCACGGCTCCACCAGGCTCAGCGTGCGCGCCGCCGCCCTGCCGTTCTCGCCGAACCGGATCTGGCCACGGCAGTTCGCCTGCACTTCCTCGTACGCGGGATCGTTTGCCGGCTCCGCCGTCTCGGTGAAGCCCAGTTCACGCAGTGCCGCGGTGGTCAGGGCGGCACCGTTGCGTGCCTCGCTGGCGTTGAGAACCTGTACGGCGACCTTGTCGGGCGGAACGGGCGTGACACCGTCGAGGCCGCCGTGGCCAAGTGAGGTGTAGGTCACACCCTGTGGTGGGGCGGCTTCAGGTTCGCACCGGACGGCTTCGTTCAGGCCCTCGCGATTGACGATGACGTTGAGCCAGACGAACACCGAGATGGCCCCCAGCAAGCCGATGACGATGAGCGCGGGCAGTGGCCGATGCTTGCGGTACGGCCTTGACTTCCGCCCCCCGCGTCCAGCACCGCTGATCCCGCCGATCCCCGACACCACCTGCCCCGTCCCTTCCGGTCACTGACCGTGTCACTACTGACACCGTCGTTGCAGATCAGCCTAGGCGTTACAGCCGAGTACCCCGCTACGGGCACCACGGGCACGCCGGCTCACCGTCCGTGGACGCCCGCGCCGGCACCGGTCATCGGCGGATTCCCTGGACGAACCCCACCTCAGCGGCCATCTCGGCCGGACGGCCCCGCGGTCGCCTGCACCTCGGTTCCACCCAAAAGAGTTAACCCGTGACGAGGGCTCTCTGCGCCTGTCGAGTGATCTACGCACGGTGACGGGCAACCTGTTTCCGTGCCGTTTCCGTCATGGGCTACCCTCTGCGGGCTCCGGGCGTAGATCGAGACGGGAAAACAGAGATCTCCCTCACTGCGAAGCCGGGCACAAAAAGGGGCGCTGGGACGTTTACCAGCGACACGAAGGACTCACGGGATGGCCCGGAGTCCGGGTCATCTGATATCGACGCTGATCGCAGGGGTGAGGGAAATGGCGACCGACTACGACGCTCCGCGCCGCAGCGAGGCCGACGAGCTGGCCGAAGACTCGTTGGAGGAGCTGAAGGCGCGGCGCAATGAAACACAATCCGGCGTGGTGGACGTGGACGAGGACGCCACCGCGGAGAACTTCGAGCTTCCCGGGGCAGATCTCTCCGGGCTCTCCGGCGAGGACCTGACCGTCAAGGTCGTACCGAAGCAGGCCGACGAGTTCACCTGCTCGGTGTGTTTCCTGGTGCATCACAGGAGCAGGCTCTCCGAGGAGAGTGGCGGAAGGCTGATCTGCCGCGACTGTGCCTGACGGCACCGGGCCGCGACCGGCCAGTACGGGTCGCGGACCCGGAGGGACGCATGCGAAGGGGTGGTGGGACCGAGAGGTCCGTGCCACCCCTTCCGCTTGTCCGCGGCCCTGCGGCGGCGGCACCGAGGCTTGTGATGCTCCTCACTCCGTGCTGGTCAGCGGGGCGCGACTGGACCGGATGGCCTCGGCCAGCGCTTCCGGATCGCGGCTGCTGATCAGCCAGTAGGGGGTGGGGTCCGCGGGGTCGGTCAGTTCCACCCGGACGACGGGGCCCACCCACCCTCGGTGCAGGACGAAGGCGGCCGGATCGAGTTCGGGGCCAAGGGCCTTGCGCTTGCGGTCCTTGCCGATCACCTCGATCTCACCGGTGAACCGCACGGGCAGGTGGGCATCGCCGGCTCGAAGTTCCACTTCGCCTGCCTCCGTCGCCGCGGCGCCGTCGTCGCTCACCGCTACCTTCGCCCGGCCGAATGCGATCAGCAGCGCGGCGACCAGCGGGAGCAGCACCACGTAGGGGAGCCAGGAGCGCACTCCCGGGTATCCCATGTGAATCTCGGCAGCGAGCAGCCCGCCGCCGATCAGCGGCAGGGGCCAGCCCCACCAGGGCACATAGAGCCGTTCGAGGTACCAGGTCCGGGTTCCGGCCTGTCTGCCGCTCGTCTCCGCCACGCCGTCTGCCCGCCGATCAACCGCACTTGTGCTACCGCTCACGACCTCAGGGTAGTCTCGCCGCCCGTGTCCAGCGTGCAGGTCCTGCTCTCCAGAACTGATCCCGGTGTCCCCCTCCCGTCCTACGCCAGACAGGGCGACGCGGGTGCCGATCTCGTCACCACGACCGATGTCGTGCTCGAACCCGGCGCACGTTCGCTCGTCGGTACCGGGATAGCCATCGCACTGCCGCCCGGGTATGCGGGGTTCGTCCATCCGAGGTCCGGGCTCGCCGCCAGGGCGGGGCTCTCCGTGGTGAACACGCCGGGGACCATCGACTCCGGCTACCGCGGCGAGATCCGTGTCTGCCTGATCAACCACGACCCGCACGAGCCGATCGTGCTGTCGCGAGGTGATCGCATCGCCCAGTTGGTCATTCAGCGGGTAGAGCACGCCGAGTTCGTCGAGGTCGATGAACTCGACAAGTCGGAGCGCGGCGCCGGCGGCTACGGTTCGACAGGTGGGCATGCCGTTCTCGGCTAGCGGATGCCACACGGCTAGATTGAGCTCACTGGGGAAGGAAACGGAGAGCTAGTGGGGATTTTCGGACGTAAGCGCCGGCGGGCCGAGCAGAACGGCCAGGTGGAGGAGCGATCCAGAGGCCGGCATGCCGCACCCGATGTGGATGAGCACACTGGTGTGGACGAAGAGGACTGGGTAGATCCGCAGCCTCTCGACAGCCCGGAAGGGCCGTTCGACATCGCGGACGCGCCGGAGGACGAGATCCCGCGCATCGATCTCGGCTCCGTCCGGGTGCCCGTCCCCGACGGCGCGCAGGTGCAGGTGGAGATGGACCAGGCAGCAGGCACCGTCAGGGCGGTTCACGTGGTGACGGGGCAGGGTCAGGTCACGGTGAGCGGTTACGCCGCCCCGCGTTCCGGTGGTCTGTGGGCCGAGGTGGGCGAGGAGTTGGCGGAGCAACTGCGCAAGGACGGTGCTCAGGTCGCCACCGGTGACGGTGAGTGGGGCATGGAACTGTCCGCCGTGCTGGGCGAGGTCGCGCTGCGCTTCGTCGGTGTCGACGGTCCACGGTGGATGCTCCGGGGTGTGATCGCGGGCCCGCAGTCCAAGTCGGCGGAGGCGCCGGGCACCCTGCGCGACATCGTCCGGCACACCATTGTGGTTCGCGGCGACGCGCCGATGCCGGTGCGCACGCCACTGCAGATCACCTTGCCGGACGCCGTCGCCGAACACATCGCGGCACAGCAGCAGGGCCAGTAACCCGACATCGTGGCCGCGTGGCCGGCCGGGGCGGCTGGAAAAATCGTTATGCGGACCGGTACCCGGCTGCGAGCCTGCGATCATGAGCGCGCGTCCACACTCCGTTCCCGGCTGTTACAGCTCGCCCGTCACCGCGGACCTTCTGCGGGGCGCACTCGAGGTGGAGCGCACCTAACACGGGTTGCTCCCGCACAGGCTGCCTGCCCGGGCCCGTGCGCAGTGCTCGGACGGGCAGCTGGCCATGTCGGAGGCCCAGCCCTCCGGCGTGCGGCTGGTGTTCCGTACTCAGGCCACCGCCATCGAGCTGGACACCCTCCGCACCAAGGTGGGATATCGGGATCTCCCACCTCGCCCTGACGGCGTGTACGACCTGTTCGTCGACGGCGGCCTGGCAGGTCAGGCGCCCTGCTCGACCCGTTCACCGCCCGCGCCATGCGGGACACCCCCGCGGACCTGATCAGCATCAAGATCGGCATCAACCTGGTCAACGCCGATCTGCTGCGGCTGCGGGCCTTCACGCCCGCGGTGCACGGCTTCCTCGACACCATCCGTGAAGGCCATGCCAGCACGCCGCTACTGCTCGTCTCGCCGATCCTGTGCCCCATCCACGAGGACACTCCAGGGCCCAGTGCCGTGGACTTCAACGCGGGGAAACCGCGGTTCCGGGCCACCGGTGACCCCGCCGAGCGCGCCGCGGGGAAGCTGACGCTCAACGTCATCCGGGACGAACTGGCCCGCGTCGTGCGGCAGCGGGTGGCCGAGGACCCGAACCTGCACTACCTCGACGGCCGCGAACTCTACGGCGAGGCCGACTTCGCCGGGTCGCCGCTGCCCGATCAGCTGCACCCAGAAGCGGAGACGCACCGCCGCATCGGCGAACGATTCGCCACCACCGTGTTCGGCGCAGACGGCCCGTTCACCTGCGAGGGTGCCTGAGGGTGTCGGTCCAGGCCGCTGTCACCGCCCGCCCGAGCGACTCCCGTTCGGCGCCGAGCGTGGCCAGGGTGGTTTCCCGCACGGTCGCCCTCGGCAGTGCCGCCGCCCACTCCCACGCCACGGCGGCGGGATGTACCGGGTCGTCGACGCAGGCAGCGATGCCGACCGGGACCGTAAGACCGGCGAGATCGCTACTGCTCGGTCCCGGATGCGCGGCCGCGGCGCGCAGGCCGGCGATCAAACCGTCGCCCTGCCTGCGCCACGCCCGGCGCAGCTCGGCCGCGAGCCACGGTTCGACCTCCGCCGTCGAGATCGCCAGCGCGGCCTCGAGGCCCTCACGTTCCACGAGGTCTGCGGAGATGCCCGCGGCGACGGCCGCGGGTGCGTGCCGCGCGGGTCCGATCCACGCGGGCAGTGCGGCGAGTACTCCGGCGCACCGGTCCGGATTGCGCACCGCCCACTCGGCCGCCAGGTGTGCGCCGAGCGAGATTCCGCCCACCAGGACGGTCCCGGGCGCGTCGGCCGCGAACGAGTCGAGTTCGGCCAGATAGCCCCGGACGAGATCGCTGCCACGCGGCGGCGCCGGAGTGTGTACCCGCACCCCGAGGGCCCGCAGCGGTCCGGCGAACACTGAGCGGACGAACACCTCGTCCGAGCCCGTACCGGGCAGTAACACGGCTTGTTTCACAAGCATTGCGGACGTCACGTTGCGATCCTGACGCAAAGCAGCTTCCCTTGCCGGGAAAGAGTTACGCTGGATCTGCACGGGCCGTGAGTTTGTCGGGGGCCCCGGAGCACAGGAGCACCGCATATGCCCGCCAAAGACGGCGGCTACTTCAGCCGGCTGGTTCGTAAGCTGACCAGCGAAGTCGAGGATCTCGACGCACACGACCTGTCCGAGAAGTCGGAGGCAGGCGGGGCCCAGCGAGCGTGCGACTGCCGTTCGGGCCAGGAGGTCACCGTCCTCGGCAGGCTGCGCACCGTGGAGCTGTGTCCGAACAACGCGGCCGCCACCCTGGAGGCCGAGCTCTTCGACGGCACCGACGGCGTCACGCTAGTCTGGCTTGGTCGCCGCCGTATTCCGGGCATCGAGCCAGGACGCACGATAAAGGTGCGCGGCCGGATGGCCGACCGTAACGGTCGCAAGGTGCTGTACAACCCGTACTACGAACTGCAGACGACGACGTCGTAGCGGCTGGCGGGTTGCCCGAACCGACGTGAATGAGTGATAGCGCATCGTGAGTGACCCCGCCCGTAACGGTGATCAGGACACCAAGCCGGACACCGAGGACGTCGAGGACGCCGACAAGGCGAGCGGCACGGCCGCGAAAGACGGGGAGGACTCGGAGGACGCCGAGCGGCCCGCGGCCGCACCGACGATGCTCGAGCAGATGGGTGGCGTGTCGGGACTCGCCTATTCCTCGCTTCCGGTCGTCGTGTTCGTCCTGGCCAACTCCCTGTTCGGGCTGCAGGCCGGTATCTGGTGCGCCCTCGGCAGCGCCGTGCTGATCACCGTGGTCCGGGTGGTGCGCAAGGAACCGCTGCAGCCGGCCATCTCGGGCTTCTTCGGTGTCGCGATCGCTGCTTTCCTCGCGTACCGGACTGGATCGGCGAAGGGCTTCTTCCTCTTCGGCATCTGGGCGAGCGTGGTGTACGGCAGCGCGTTGCTCATTTCGGTCCTGGTGCGCTGGCCGCTGGCCGGGGTGATCTGGAACGCCCTCAACGGCGCTGGCATGGCCTGGCGGCAGGACAAGCGGTCGAGGCGTGACTTCGATATCGCCACGCTGGCGTTGACCGCGGTGTTCGCCGCGCGGTTCATCGTGCAGCGGTGGCTCTACGACGAGGACCACACCGGTTGGCTGGCCTTCGCCAAGATCGCCATGGGATACCCGCTGTACGGCTTGGCGCTGCTGGTCGTGGTCTGGGCGGTTCGCCGTTCGGACAAGCGACTCAAGGAGATCGAGGAGACCCGCGCGGCCGAGGAGGCCGACGTCGAGGCCCGGCTGCGCGCCAAGTACGGCCAGACGCCGCCCCAGGAAGCCTGACCGGGCGCCGGGACACCACCGGTCGGTAGCGGTCAGCGGCGATCTCGATCTTGCTTGGTGGTACTTGCAGACACCCCGTGCGCTAGTAGCCGAGGGCGGTGCGGATGTCGGATTCGACATCCGCATGCGCGACGAACAGGAGTTCGTCACCGGGCTCCAGCGGGTCCTCGGGTTGCGGAACGATCACCCGGTCGCCGCGCAGGATCGTCACCAGTGCCGCGTCCCGGGGCAGGTCGAGATCGCGCACCGGGCGGCCGGCGAGCGGCGTCTCCTCGGGCAACGTCAGTTCGACGAGGTTGGCCTGACTCTGGCGGAAGGTCATCAACCGGACCAGATCGCCGACGCTGACCGCTTCCTCGACCATCGCCGCGAGCATTCGCGGGGTGGAGACCGCGACGTCCACGCCCCAGGAGTCGGTGAACAACCACTCGTTCGCCGGGTTGTTCACCCTGGCCACAACCCGGCGAACGGCGAACTCCGTCTTGGCGAGCAGCGACACCACGAGGTTGACCTTGTCGTCGCCGGTCGCGGCGATGACCACGTCACACAGCTGGATCCCGGACTCCTCGAGAGTGGACACCTCACACGCGTCCCCGAGCACCCAGTCGGCCTGCTCGACAGTCTCCGGCATGAACTGTCCGGACTCGCGTTCGATGAGCATCACCACGTGCCCGGCATCGACCAATTCGGTCGCGATGGACCGGCCGACCGCACCCGCTCCGGCTATGGCGACCCGCATCAGTTTTCCTCCTCCGGGGCTCGCCCGGCCACGTTCGTGACGTCACTGATCGTGCCCGACTGTGCGGCCACGTAGACGACGTCGTCCGCCTGCAGCACGGTTTTGGAGTTCGGCAGCACGCCGGTCCCGAACCGCATGATGAACGCCACCCGGCAACCGCTGGCGCGTTGCAGGTCCCGCACACTGCGCCCCACCCAGCCCTCGTGCAGAGGCAACGGCAGTAGGGCGACCGTGCCCGAGGGCTCGCGCCACGAGGTGGCCACTCCATCGGGCAGCAGCGTGCGCAGAAAACGATCCGTGGTCCACGGAACCGTCGCGACCGTCGGGATGCCCAGGCGCTCGTACACGGCAGCGCGCTTGTGGTCGTAGATCCTGGCGACAACGTGCTCCACACCGAAGGTCTCGCGCGCCACCCTGGCCGAGATGATGTTGGAGTTGTCTCCACTGGAGACCGCGGCGAAGGCGCCCGCGCGCTCGATTCCGGCCTGGACGAGCACCTGCCGGTCGAAGCCGACCCCGATGACCTGCTGACCGGTGAACTCACTGCCGAGTCTGCGGAAGGCCTGCTTGTCCTTGTCGATCACGGCCACCTCGTGCCCGAGTCGCTCCAGCGCAGCGGCCAGGGACGCACCGACCCGGCCGCATCCCATGATCACCACGTGCACGCCTTGCCTCCTCCTGTCGGCGTCGCCTGCCCGGCGGCACAGTACAACCCGGACTTCGCAGGCCGCGGAAACCCTCGCTCGCGCCCACGCCAGTGGAGAACGTACCGCGAGATCGGCGCCGGTGTCCCTGCGCGGGGTGCGTGCGCAAGGCGAACCGCGCCGCGAGCGGCCAGCGTCGGCACCTCCGGTGAGACGATCTACCCTTTTCCGGTGTCCAAGTTCACCACTGCGGCGAAGAGGCTGGTGCTCGGCCGGCCGTTCCGCAGCGACCGGCTCTCCCACACGCTGTTGCCCAAGCGCATCGCGCTGCCCGTCTTCGCCTCCGACCCCATGTCCAGCGTGGCGTACGCGCCGGAGGAGATCCTCCTCATGCTCTCCATCGCGGGAGCGTCGGCGTACGTGTTCAGCCCGTGGATCGGGCTCGTGGTGGTCCTCGTCATGGTCGCGGTGGTCGCCTCGTACCGGCAGAACGTGCAGGCGTACACCTCCGGCGGCGGTGACTACGAGGTGGCCACGGTCAACCACGGACCGAAATGGGGTCTGGTCGTCGGCAGCGCACTGCTGGTCGACTACGTCCTGACGGTCGCGGTCTCCATCGCGGCGGCCGCCGCCAACATCGGTTCCGCGGTGCCGTTCGTCGCCGCCCACAAGGTCGAGTTCGCGGTGGCAGCCATCCTGCTGCTCACCGCCGCGAACCTGCGTGGTGTCCGCGAGTCCGGCAAGGCGTTCGCCATTCCGTCCTACGCGTTCGTCGTCGGCATTCTCGGCATGATCATCTGGGGCGCGATCCGGGTGTTCGTCCTCGACGAGGAGGTGCGCGCGGAGAGCGCCGATCTGATCCTGCAGGAGGAAGGCACCCACCTCGCCGGGTTCGGGCTCGTGTTCCTGGTGTTGCGCGCCTTCTCCTCCGGCAGTGCCGCGCTGACCGGGGTCGAGGCGATCAGCAACGGCGTGCCCGCCTTCCGCAAGCCGAAGGGGCGCAACGCCGCGACCACCCTGCTGATGATGGGCGTGCTCGCGATCACCATGTTCCTCGGCCTGCTCTTCCTGGCCAGGGTGACCGGAGCAGTGATGGCCGAGCACCCGGAGACACAACTGGTCAACGCGCCGGAGGGCTACGAACAGAAGACGCTGGTGGCCCAGCTCGCCAATGCGGTCTTCACCGGTTTCTCGCCCGGTGTCTGGTTCATCATCTTCTTCACCGGGCTCATCCTGGTGCTCGCGGCCAACACCGCCTTCAACGGGTTTCCGGTCCTGGGGTCGATCCTCGCCCAGGACCGGCATCTGCCCCGGCAATTGCACACCCGCGGCGACCGGCTCGCGTTTTCCAACGGAATTCTCTTTCTCGCAGGATTCGCGATCCTGCTGGTGGTCGTGTTCGAGGCCGAGGTCACACAGCTGATCCAGCTCTACATCGTCGGTGTGTTCGTCTCGTTCACGCTCAGCCAGAGCGGGATGATCCGGCACTGGAACCGATTGCTGGCCACGGAGACCGACCCCGAGGCGCGGCGGCGGATGCGGCGATCACAGGCCATCAACTCCTTCGGTCTCTTCATGACCGCATCCGTTCTCGTCATCGTGCTGGTGACGAAGTTCCTCGCGGGCGCCTGGATCTCCATCGTGGCGATGGCGGCCATCTACTGGTTGATGACCGCGATCCGCAAACACTACGACCGGGTCGCCGAGGAGCTGCGGGACGTGGATCGCAAGCCTGCCGTGATGCCGTCCCGCAACCACGCGATCGTGCTGGTGTCCACACTGCACCGTCCCACCCTGAGGGCACTGGCCTACGCCAAGGCGACCAGAGCCGATGTCCTGGAGGCGGTCACGGTCAATGTGGACGATGTGGACACCAAGAAGCTGGTGGAGGACTGGGAAAAGCACGGCTTCTCGATTCCGTTGAAGGTCGTCGAGTCGCCCTACCGCGAGATCACCAAGCCGGTCCTGGACTATGTCCGGCGGGTCCGGGGAGACAACCCGCGCGACGTCGTGACCATCTTCATCCCGGAGTACGTGGTCGGACGCTGGTGGGAACAGTTGCTGCACAACCAGAGCGCCTTGCGACTCAAGGGCAGGCTGCTGTTCCAGTCCGGAGTGATGGTGACCAGCGTTCCGTGGCAGCTCGAGTCGTCCAAGCGCCGCTCCAGCCGGGCGAAGCGTGAGCGGCCGGCCGCCGGCGACGTGCGGCGCGGACTGTACGGAGCCAGGCGGATCTCCGGATCGAACGGTCAGGACGCAAAGGGCACAAAGGGCACAAAGGGTACAAAAGGCACACGCGACGCGAAGGACCCGGAACGGTGAGCGAGCAGCGGCACGCGGAGAACTGGTCGGGCCGTACCGTGGAGCTGGAGGTCGGCGCGGTGGCCCACGGCGGCCACTGTGTGTCGCGAGTGGAGGGACGAGTTGTCTTCGTGCGGCACGCGTTGCCGGGCGAGATAGTGCTCGCGGAGATCACCGAGGACAAGGGTGGGTCCTTCTGCAGGGCGGACGCGATCCGCGTGCTGCGCTCGTCGCCGCACCGGGTGGAGCCGGTCTGCCCACTGGCCGCTCCCGGACTCTGTGGTGGCTGCGACTGGCAGCACGCGGAACCGCAGGCGCAGCGCGATCTCAAGGCCCAGGTCGTGAGTGAACAGTTGCGACGTCTCGCGGGACTCGATCGGACGGTCGAGGTAGAGGCCCTGCCAGGGGGCCCGCTCGGCTGGCGCAGCCGCGTCCGGCTGGTCGCCGATGCCGAGGGCAGGCCGGGACTACGCGCGCATCGCAGCCACCGGGTCATCCCGCTGGCCGGATGCCCGATCTCGGTGCCCGGCGCGGTGGAGGAGGCGTTGGCGAAGACCTGGCGTCCGGGGACGGAACTGGAGGTCACCAGCGACGGGCAAGGGCGTGGGCATCTGCGTGAGCTGACCACCGTGCGCGGACGAGACAGGTCGCGCCAGGTCAAGGGTGGAATCGCCGTGCAACACGCGGCGGGACGGGACTGGCGGCTGGCCGCCCACGGGTTCTGGCAGGTGCATCCCGCTGCCGCCGATGTGCTCGCCTCCGTCGTGGGTGAGTGGGCGGACGCGCCGGTGGGTGGCCGGGCGTGGGACCTCTACGCCGGGGTCGGTCTCTTCGCTTCGGTGCTGGCCGGCCAGGTCGGTCGCGAGGGCCGGGTGCTCGCCGTGGAGTCGGGACGGCGTGCCGTCGCCGACGGGGAGGCGAACCTCTCGGACCTGCCTCAGGTGCGCTGGCGGGCCGGGCAGGTCGAGCGGGTACTCGCCGAGGTCGACGAACGGCCGGAGGTGGTGGTGCTCGACCCACCCCGCAAGGGTGCGGGTGCCGCCGTGGTCCGTTCGATCGTGGCGGGCGCGCCCGACCGGGTCGTCTACGTCGCATGCGATCCGGCCGCGCTCGCCAGGGACGTCGCCACGTTCGCGAGCCACGGCTACCACCTGGACGAACTGCGAGCCTTCGATGCTTTCCCGATGACCCATCACGTGGAGTGCGTGGCCCTGTTGCGAGCGTGACGCCGGAACTGTCGGTGGTGTCCGGCAGGCTCACGGACCGGACGGCATTCGTGCGTACAAAGGGGAGAGACATGTCGATGGGGGAGCAGCACGCGAACGGAGACGACCGGGTGCGGGCGGCGGTGGACGCCATCAGGCTGGCCGCCGCGCTTCGCGCCGCGGAGGCCGTCAGCGAGGTCGAGAAGCGGTACGCGGACTCGCCGCGTTCGGTGGAGGCCGCGGCGGACCTGGTGCTCGTCGAACTGGCCGCGATGCTACGGATGCAGGGCTGGTCGGCGACGGATCTCTGGCAGGTGACCAGCAGGAAGCTGGACCGGCTCGCGGAGAGCCTGTTGGTCGACACGCTCGCCGCCGACAACGCCCGCCGGGCCGCGGCCACCGTGACCAGCGCACAGCGCGAGCAGTTGAGCAGGCTCGGTGCCGCCGTGTGGTGGGAACGGGATCGGCCACACCTCGGGCAGTGGGCGCGCCGGAATCGCCTGGCCGGCCCGGCGGCCGTCTGGGTCGTCCTCCGCCTCGCTGCCTTGTGGGGCCGTCTGCCCGCCTTACCCGTACCGGCCCGGGAATCCGCGCACAGGTCCGGTGTGGACGAACGGATGCTCGCCAAGGTGCGGGCACTGTTGGCCAAGGCGGAGTCAAGCCAGTTCCCGGAAGAGGCGGAGACGCTCTCTGCCAAGGCCCAGGAACTGATGAGCCGCTACTCGGTCGAGCGGGCGCTGGTGGACGACCCCGCCCGAGTTGGCCCGCAGGGCTCGGTGCGCCGGATCTGGTTGGACAGTCCGTATCTCGGCCCGAAGGCCCACCTCGTTTCGGCGGTGGCCGGGGCGAACCGCTGCCGAGTGGTGTCCTACGAACGGCTGGAGTTCGCCGTGCTGGTGGGCCATGAGGTCGACCTGGACATCGCCGAACTGCTGGCCACCTCCCTGCTCGTCCAGGCCACCGAGGCGATGCTGGTCGCGGGCAGGCACGCGGGCACGTCGGGCCAGTCCCGCCTCAGGTCGTTCCGGCACGCGTTTCTGCTGGCCTACGCCGCCCGGATCGGCGAGCGGTTGCGGGAGGCGGACCGGGTGAGTACCGAACAGGTGCGCGATGAACGGCTCCTGCCGGTGCTCGCCCGCCGGGAGCAGGAGGTGGACCAGCTGTTCACCGAGCTGTTCCCGCGCACCGTCTCCCGTCGCACCACGGCGAGCAATCCCGAGGGGTGGGGCGCCGGGCGGGCCGCGGCGAACGCGGCGGACCTCGGGGTGCGCCGAAAGGCGCTCAACGCCTTTCGGTGAGTGCCAATCCGTGTCCCAGCCGCGGGGACAGTTGCCGGTCGATTTTCTGTTCCCCGTAAGGTGTGGCGGTCAGGGAAAATGTCGTCGGTGAGGAGCCGGTACGTGCGGGCACGGACGAGGACGGGCCGATTAGGTCTCATTCTCGCCGTGTTGCTGGTGCTGTTCGGTGCGGGCGGGACTCCGGCGGGCGCTTCCGTTGACGAATACACGGGCCAGCAGCGGATAACGACTGTCGTCGAATTGGCATCGCTCACGCCGCCGATACACGACGACGGTCAGGATCAGCCGCGGCTTTCCGATATGGCGCGGTATGCGCCTGCCACCGTGCTGCCGGACACCTGCTGGGCAGTGTGCCACCGGGTCAACGATGAGCGCTCGCTGAGACGATTTTCGTGTGTCGGCGAGGCCCGCTGGGTGGCGATGGCGGCCGCGGCGCCGACAGGTCAGTCGTCTCGAGCGCCCCCGTCCGCGTGAACCAGACGAGCCAACTCTGACCCGGTCGCGCCACTGCGCGCGGTATCTCCGGGCAGTGCCGCCGCGGCGGGTAAACGGGGCCGTCGATTCCGTATTCCACTCATTCTTCCGGGTGTGTCAGTGCTGCCGGTAATGGCGGATGACGCCACCCGGCTTTGCCGAACTTTTCCCGTGCGGAGGACCGATACATGTCTTTTGTCGTGCTGGCGCTGTTGCTTATTTCCGTCGTGATCGCGGCCGGGTTGCTGGTGGCGATGCTCGTGACGGACAGGCCGTTCTACGGCGGAATGGGCCTCTGTGTTCTGCTCGGGCCCGGTACCGTGCTGACGTTCCTGTACACGGCCTTGTCCTGGGGCTAGCGGGAACGCACGCGTACCAGGTGATGTCGCGGGTGAAATCCTTCGGCCCGCGGAGGGCGTGCGCCGATGGCTCGGCGCACGCCTCACCTCACCGGGCGTCCTGGCCGATCAGCTCGGCGCATTTCTCGCCGATCGCCATCGTGGTGATGCACGGGTTCACCGCGACGAGGAACGGCATCACCGACGCGTCAGCCACCCGCAGCCCGTCCACGCCCCGGACCCGCAGTCGTTCGTCCAGCGGGGCGAAGCGGTCGTTGCCGGCGCCCATCTTCACCGTGCTCGCGGGGTGATAGACGGTGTTGTGCGTCTTGCGCAGGTAGTCCGCGATCTCGTCGTCGGTCCTGGCATCCGGTCCCGGCGCGAGCTCCGCGCCTGCCCATTCGGACATCGCGGGCTGGGAGACGATCTCCCGCGCCAGCTTCACGCCGTAGGTCATGACCCGCACGTCGTGCTCGTCGGTGAAGTAACGCGGATCCACCCTCGGCTTGTCCCGGAAGTCGCGGGTGCGTAGCCGAACCGAACCGGTGGAACGGCTGCGCGTGACGTTCGGCGTGAGACAGAAGCCGTTCTCCGTCGTCGGGTACCCGTGGCGCAGGGTGTTCAGGTCGAAGGGCACCGAGCCGTAGTGGAACATCAGGTCTGGCCGATCGAGCCCGTCCTCCGTGGTGGTGAAGATGCCGATCTCCCACCACTGGGTCGAGTCGGTGACCATCGGCTTGCGGGCATCCCACTGGACCAGCCCCTCCGGATGATCCTGCAGGTTCTCCCCGACACCGGGGGAGTCCACCAGCACGTCCACCCCGACCTCTCGCAGGTGCTCGGCGGGCCCGATCCCGGACAGCATCAGCAGCTTCGGGCTGTCGATGGCACCGTTGCTGAGGACGACCTCGCGCTGTGCCCGGATTTCCTCGCTGTGCAGCAGGTCCTCCGTCAGCACCTCGACCCCCGTGCAGCGGGTGCCCTCGAACGTCAGCCGCTTCGCGCGGACGCCGGTGCGGATCTCCAGGTTCGGCCGGTTACCCATGATCGGGTGCAGGTACGACACGGACGCCGAGGAACGGGTCCCGTCCTCCCTCGCGTTGATCTGGAACCAGTTCGCGCCGTGGGTGACGGTCTTTCCCGAGTTGAACTCGGTGCGCGGGATCCCTGCTTGTTCGCAGGCCTCAAGCAGCGCCGCACCCGTCGGGTCACGGGGCGGGACCGACCGGATGGTGACCGGGCCGGAACGGCCGTGGTGCTCGCCGGGCCCGTCGTTGGTCTCCAGCTTCTTGTACAGAGGAAACATGTCGGCCGAGGACCAGCCCGAAAGGCCGAGAGAGGCCCATTCGTCGAGGTCCTCGGCAGGCGCCCAGAAGGCGATGCAGGAGTTGTGCGAGGAGCAGCCACCGAGCACCTTCGCGCGCGCGTGGCGCAGGTAGGAGTTACCGGACTCCTGCGGTTCGACCAGGTAGTCCCAGTCGTAGCCGGACTCGAGCAGTGCCATCCAGCGGTCGAGTTCGAGAATCGCGGGGTCGCCGACGTCGGACGGTCCGGCTTCCAGGAGGCAGACGGTGACGTTCGGGTCCTCGGAAAGGCGGGCGGCCACGACCGATCCAGCCGTTCCGCCGCCGACCACGACGTAGTCGAACTCCTTGCTCACTTGCCCGCCTCCTCGTCCGTGCCGGTCACCGGGCCGTCGGAGAACCAGCCGCTGGGTCCGGCCTTGAGGTTCTGGTAGATGTGCTTGGCTTCCTGGTACTCGGCGAGGCCGGTGGGACCGAGTTCGCGGCCGAAGCCGGACTGCTTGAAGCCGCCCCATTCCGCCTGGGGCAGGTACGGGTGGAAGTCGTTGATCCAGACCGTGCCGTGGCGCAGCCGGTTCGCGACCCGCTGGGCGCGGGAGGCATCGGTGGTGAAAACCCCGGCCGAGAGCCCGTAGATGGTGTCGTTCGCGATTTCGACCGCCTCGTCCTCATCGGTGAACGTCTCGACGGTGAGCACGGGCCCGAAGGACTCGTCGGAGACCGCGAGCCCGCCGCGGGGAACGTTCTCGAGAATCGTGGGCAGGTAGAAGTAGCCATCCGCGAACTGCTCGCCCTCCGGGCGCCCGCCGCCGGTCCGCAGCACCGCACCCTCCTCGAGCGCACCGGCCACATAGGTCTCGACCTTCGCCAGGTGCTCCGCGGAGATCAGCGGCCCGGTCTCGGCATCGGGGTCGAACGGCCCGCCGAGACGGATCTTCTCGGCCCTGCGCACCAACTCGTCGACGAAGGCCTCGTGGATCTCGCGTTGCACGACCAGCCGAGCACCCGCGGAGCAGACCTGCCCGGAGTGCAGAAAGATCGCGGTCAGCGCGTAGTCCACCGCGGAGTCGAATTCGGCATCGGCGAACACGACGTTGGGGTTCTTCCCGCCGAGTTCCAGTGCCACCTTCTTCACGGTCGCCGCGGCGGCCGCCGCCACGCGGCGTCCGGTCGTCAGCCCGCCGGTGAAGGAGACCATGTCGACGTCCGGATGCTCGGACAACGGCGCGCCCACCTCGGCCCCCGCGCCGAGTACCAGGTTCGCCACGCCGTCGGGGACGCCCGCGTCGGAGAGCAGGCGCATCAGCAGGATCGCGGTGCTCGGCGTCAGCTCGCTCGGTTTCAACACGAAGGTGTTGCCCGCCGCGAGGGCAGGCGCGACCTTCCACACGGTCTGCAGGAGCGGGAAGTTCCACGGCGTGATCAGTCCGCAGACACCGACCGGCTCGTGCACGATCCGGCTGATCGCGTCCGGATCCCCGGTGTCGACAACACGGCCAGCGTCCTGGCCCGCGAGTTTGCCGAAGTACCGCAGGCAGGCGGCGATGTCGTCCATGTCGAGTTCGCTCTCCACCAGGCGTTTTCCGGTGTCGAGCGACTCGGCACGGGCGAAGGCGTCCCTGCGCTGTTCGAGCAGGGCGGCCGCGCGCAGCAGCACGTCGCCGCGTTCCCAGGCGGGGGTGGCGGGCCAGGGACCGCTGTCGAAGGCGGTGCGAGCCGCGGCGATGGCCGCCTCGGTGTCCTCCCTGGTGCCTTCGGCGACCGTGGCGACCAGTGATCCATTGGCCGGGCAACGGATCTCCCTGGTGTTGCCTTCCCTGGCGTTGACCCACTGGCCGCCGATGAAGAAGTCAGCCATCTGTCCTCCTGCTCGTCGCGGTGCCGCCGGCGCTGTCGTCCTGGCGCACCGCCGCGTCATCGCGTCGGCTTGATCGATCGAGGGGGATCGTACGGTTTGTGACCACGGCCACCGGAGCTTCGCGTAACCGCCGTCACGATCTGTGATGCCGAAGCGTATCCGAGAGTGGTCGCCGCGTCAGATCGGCGAGTTCACGTGTGAGTGGTCGCATCCGGCACCAGATGACCGCGATGTCCTTGTCCGTAGACTGGGCGGAGCATTCCCGGATCGGGATGACGGGCGGCGAACAGGCGAGGTGGAGCGTGACGTTGCTGGAGTCCGTACACGGACCGGCTGATCTGAAGCGGATGGACCACGACGAACTGGGGGTTCTCGCCGAGGAGATCAGGGCGTTCCTGGTCGAGAAGGTGTGCAAGAACGGTGGCCACCTCGGCCCCAACCTCGGTGTCGTCGAGCTGACGATGGCTCTGCACCGTGTGTTCGACTCACCGGCCGACGCGATCCTCTACGACGTCGGGCACCAGTCGTATGTGCACAAGATCGTCACCGGGCGCCACGGCGAGTTCGACAGCCTGCGTAAGCGAGACGGCGTCGCCGGATATCCGGCTCGTGCCGAAAGTGAGCACGACCTCGTCGAGAACAGCCATGCCTCCACGGCGCTGTCTTATGCCGACGGGCTGGCCAAGGCGTTCCAGCTCGCGGGCGGCGACAGGTACGCCGTCGCCGTGGTCGGCGACGGCGCGCTGACCGGCGGTATGTGCTGGGAGGCGCTGAACAACATCGCCGCCGATCCCCACCGGCCGGTCATCATCGTCGTCAACGACAACGGCCGCTCCTACTCGCCGACCATCGGGGGCCTGGCCGATCACCTCGCCGCGCTGCGGCTGCGGCCCGGCTACGAGCGCATGCTCGACGGCGGCAGGGAGTTGCTGCAGCAGACGCCCGTCGTGGGCAGACCGCTGTACGCCGCGCTGCACGCGGCCAAGGCCGGGATCAAGGACGCGCTCAGCCCGCAGATGATGTTCTCCGACCTCGGGCTCAAGTATCTCGGTCCGGTGGACGGACACGACCTGCCCGCGCTGGAGAAGGCGCTGCACAGCGCCCGTTCCTTCGGCGGGCCGGTGATCGTGCACGCGGTGACCGAGAAGGGGCATGGTTACCCGCCCGCGGTCAACCACGAGGCCGACCAGATGCACCAGACCGACCCCATCGACCCGGAGACCGGCCTGCCACCGGTGAAGGGAACCAGCTGGACATCGGTGTTCGGCGCCGAACTCGCCCGCATCGGCGAGGAGCGCGAGGACGTCGTGGCCATCACCGCCGCGATGCTGCGTTCGACCGGGCTGGAGAAGTTCGCCGGTGCCTTCCCCGACCGCTGGTTCGACGTCGGCATCGCCGAACAACACGCCGTCACCTCCGCGGCCGGGCTCGCCATGGGCGGTCTGCACCCGGTGGTCGCGATCTACTCGACATTCCTCAACCGCGCTTTCGACCAGGTACTCATGGACGTCGCGCTGCACCGCCAGCCGGTGACCCTGGTGCTGGACCGGGCGGGGATCACCGGGCCCGACGGCCCCAGTCACCACGGTATTTGGGATCTCTCGCTGCTCGGCATGGTCCCGGGCATCCAGGTCGCCGCCCCGCGTGACGCCGAAACGCTGCGGGAGGAGCTGCGGGAGGCGGTGGCCATCGGCGACGGGCCGAGTGTCCTGCGGTTCTCCAAGGGCGGTGTGGTCGAGTCGATCCCGGCCCAGCAGCGGATCGGCGGGGTCGACGTGCTCCGCGAACCCGGTGCGGGGACCAGCTCGGACGTGCTGCTGGTCGCCGTCGTCGCGTTCGCGCGGCTCGGCCTCGCCGCCGCCGACCGGCTGGCCGACCAGGGCATCGGCGTGACCGTGGTCGACCCGCGCTGGGTGGTCCCGGTACCGCAGGAGCTGGTGCGGCTGGCCCAGGAACACCGCATGGTGGTCACCGTTGAGGACAGCGGCAGGCACGGCGGCTTCGGCTCCGCGCTCGCCGCGGTGCTGCGCGACGCCGACTGCGACACGCCGCTGCGCGATCTCGCGGTACCGCAGCGGTTCCACGCCCATGGTTCCCGTGACGAGGTACTGGCCGACGTCGGCCTCACCGCTCAGGACGTCGCCCGCAAGGTGACCGGGTGGGCCGCCACCCGGATCGGTCAGCCCGCGCGCTCCGGCGTGGAGTCCGAGACACCCTCCGCGCGGGACTGACGTGCCCGACACGTTCGAGCAGGCCCTCGCGGCACCCGGGGCGCCGCTCGTACTCGACGGCGGTCTCGCCACGGAACTCGAAGCCCGCGGCAACGACCTCTCCGGGACGCTGTGGTCCGCCCGCTTGCTGCGCGACGCACCGGAGGAGGTCGTCGCGGCCCATGCAGCCTTCTTCACCGCGGGCGCGGATATCGCCATCACCGCCAGTTACCAGGCCAGCTTCTCCGGCTTCGCCGCGGCGGGAATCGGTCACGACGAGACCGTGTCACTGCTGCGCCGCAGTGTGGAGGTGGCGCGGCAGGCGCGCGATCAGTTGCCGGGCGACGGGCGGCCGCGCTGGATCGCGGCCTCGGTCGGCCCGTACGGTGCCGCGCTCGCCGACGGCTCGGAGTACCGGGGCCGATACGGCCTTGGGGCGGCGGAACTCGCCGACTTCCACCGGGCCCGGCTGGAGGTGCTGGCCGATTCGGGCGCCGACCTCCTCGCCCTGGAAACCGTGCCGGACCAGGACGAGGCCGTCGCGCTGCTGTCGGCCCTCGACGGCCTCGGCGTTCCGGTGTGGCTGTCCTACACCGTCGAGGGTGGCCGGACCAGGGCGGGGCAACCGCTGGAGGAGGCCTTCGCGGTCGCGGCGGAGCACGAGGACGTGGTGGCCGTAGGGGTCAACTGTTGTGCACCCGCTGAGGTTCTGCCCGCCGCCGAGGTGGCGCGCCGAGTCACCGGCAAGCCGGTGATCGCCTACCCGAACAGCGGGGAGACCTGGGATGCCGCCGGGCGGCGCTGGACCGGCCACAGCGAGTTCGATGTGGACTTGCGCGACTGGATCGCGGCGGGCGTCCAGATCGCCGGCGGGTGCTGCCGTGTCGGTCCGGCACAGATCTCCGCGATCGCCGCCCGGCTCAGCGAGTGCTGCTCATGACGTGTTTGACCCTGGTGTACTCGGCGAACGAGTAGGCCGAGAGATCCTTTCCGTGCCCGGAATGGCCGAAGCCACCGTGGGGCATTTCCGCGACCAGCGGTCCGTGGGTGTTCAGCCAGACACAACCGAAGTCCAGCTCGGCGCAGACACGCAATGCCCGGCCGTGGTCCCTGGTCCAGACAGAGGCCGCGAGGCCGTAGGGCACCCCGTTCGCCAGTTCGACGGCCTGCTGCTCACTGTCGAACCGCTGCACGGTGAGCACCGGGCCGAAGATCTCCTCCTGGACGATCCGGTCCTGCTGCGCCAGCCCGGAGATCACCGTGGGGCCGAAGAAGAATCCCCGCTCCGCCGTCACCTTCCCGCCGGTGTGGATCCGTGCCCGTCCCGGCAGATCGCCCACCAGTCCGGCGACCCGGTCGAGCTGGGCCGCGCTGTTCAGCGGTCCGAAGTCCGCGCCGGTGTCCTCCGGCGGACCGGTGCGCATGGCCGCCGCGGCCTCGGTCAGTGCGGTGACGAGCTGGTCGTGGACGGACTCGTGGACCAGTACCCGGCTCGCGGCCGTGCAGTCCTGGCCCGCGTTGTAGCAGGCGGCTTCCACGATCGCGGCGGCCGTGGCCGCCACGTCGACGTCGTCGAACACCACCAGCGGCGCGTTGCCGCCCAGTTCGAGATGTGTCCGGGTGAGGTCGGCCGCCGCGACCGTGGCCACGTCGATTCCGGCCCTGGTCGATCCGGTGATGGACACCAGGTCGGTCTCCGGATGTGCCACCATCGCCCGCCCCGTGTCGCGATCGCCGCACACCAGGTTGACCACGCCCGACGGTAGGAACTCCGCCGCCGCCCGCACCAACAGCGACGCGCTGGACGGGGTGGTCTCGGCCGGCTTGAGCACCACGGTGTTGCCCGCGGCCAATGCCGGCGCGATCTTCCACACGGCCATCATCAGCGGGTAGTTCCACGGGGCGATCTGCGCGCACACCCCGACCGGCTCCCTGCGGATCATCGAAGTGTGACCGGGGAGGTACTCGGCGGCCGCGGTGCCCTCGAGCATGCGGGCGGCACCCGCGAAGAAGCGCAGGGCGCTGACGCTCTCCGGGATCTCCTCGTCCAGCACCACCGCGCGAGGCTTACCGGTCTCGCGGACCTCGGCCTCCGCGAACTCCCGTGCGTCACGTTCCAGCGCGTCGGCCAGCTTCAGCAGCGCCAGTTGCCGCTGGGCAGGGGTGCTACGCCGCCACTGGCCGAACGCGGCTCGCGCGGCCCGCAGTGCGGCGTCCACATCGGACTCACGGGACAGCGCACTCTGTCCGCCGAGATCGCCGGTGCTCGGGTTCACCAGGTCGAGGGTGCCCCCTTGGCCGAGTTTCTCCTCGCCCGCGATGAAGTTGGTGACGGTCACGTGTCCTCCAGATGAGTCGGTTCGAACATCCGCGGCACTGCGGGCAGTACCACCACGCTCGGGCCGGGTGCCCGCAGCGCCGCGCCGAGGTCCGCGCGCAGAGAGTCCACAGAGGACACAGTGGCCGGGATGCCGAACGCGCTCGCGAGTGCCGCGAAGTCCGGCCGGGCGAGTTCGGTGGCATGGGTGTGGCCGAACGTGCCGGTCAGGTATTCGCGGAGGATTCCGTAACCGCCGTCGTCGACGACGAGCCAGGTCACATCCAGACCGTGCTGCGCGGCCGTTGCCAGTTCGGCTATTCCGTACATCGCCCCGCCGTCGCCCGAGACCGCGAGCACCGGCCCTTCGGTCGCCGCCGCGGCGCCCAGTGCTGCGGGCAGGCCGTAGCCGAGCCCGCCGGCTCCCTGGGCGGTATGGATCGGGGCGTTGTCCGGGTTCCAGGCGGACCAGGCCCAATAGCCGAGGATGGTCATGTCCCAGAAACTCGGCGTCCCCGGTGGCAGCGCCGACCGAATGTCGGCGAGCAGGCGCTGCTCGGTGTCCAGGTGCTGCGCCCCGATCCGTTCCCGGATCCGGTCGAGCAGCCCGGCCACCGCCGCTTCCGCGCGCCCGTCCGGCCGGCGGCGGGGGACCGCCGCGACGATCGCGTCCAGTGCGAGCCCGATGTCCGCGTGGATGCCGACCGCCGCATGGTTGGACTCCAGCACACCGGAGTCGGCGTCGATCTGGATCAGCCGTCCGCGCGGGGTGAAGCGGTGGTAGTTGCTGGTCAGCTCGCCGAGACCGGAACCAAGGACGAGCAGTACATCCGCGTCGGACAGGAACTCGGTGCTGTGCCAGTCCTCCAGCCAGGACTGCCCGGACAACGGGTGCTCCCAGCCGAACGCACCCTTGCCGCCGAAGGTCGACAGCACCGGGGCGCGCAACGCCTCCGCGAGCTCCCGCAGCTGGTTCCGTGCGCCCGCCCGGACCACACCTCCACCCGCGAGGATCACGGGGTTGCGCGCGCCCGCGAGCAGCCTGGCCGACTCGGCGACGAGGTCCGGCAGCGGCGCGGGGGTGGTCACGGCGACCTCGGCCGAAGTGATCGGGGGCAGGGTCGCCTGTGCGAGCAGCACGTCCTGCGGAATCTCCACCCACACCGGGCCGAAGGGCGCGCTCGCCGCACTCGCCCATGCCTGGCGCAGCACCGCCGGGATCTGGCTGGCGGTGCGCGCGACGTGCACGGACTTGACCACGCCCGCGAAGCTCGCCTGCTGGTCAGGCAACTCGTGCAGGTAGCCGTGCCTGCCGCCGCCGAGGCCCGCCTCGGGTACCTGGCTGGATATCCCAAGCACGGGTACTGACGACGCGCGTGCCTCCTGCAGCGACGCGAGGGTGAGCAGGGCTCCAGGGCCGGTGGAGACGATCATCGGCGTCACCGGAACCGGCCCGTGCGGATCGGCGTCGAGCCGGGCACGGGCATGGCCGTCGGCGGCGAACGCCAGGTTGTTCTCCACGCGGGCGCCGATCAGCCGGAGATCCGGTGCGCGTCGCAACGCCTCGAACAGGCCGAGCGCATGTTGTCCCGGGAGGCCGAACACGGTGTCCGCGCCGAGTGCGCGCAGCGTCTCGACCACCAGATCTCCACCGATCCGGGGCGTGCGCATCTCCCCGGTGCTCACCGCTGGCCGCCCGGCTCACTCGCGTGGCGCAGCGCGAGCAGGCTCACCAGGTCGTAGGCGACGTGGGCGGCGGCGATGGCGGTGATCTCCGCGTGGTCGTAGGCGGGGGCCACCTCGACGACGTCCGCGCCGATCAGGTTGCACCCGGCCAGCCCGCGCAGGATCTCCAGCAGTTCCCTGCTGGTCATGCCCCCTGCCTCGGGGGTGCCGGTGCCGGGGGCGTGTGCGGGATCGAGGACGTCGATGTCGACGGAGATGTACAGCGGCCGGTCGCCGATCCGCTGCCGCAACGCGTCGACGGTCTCGGCCACTCCACGGCGCAGCACGTCGCCGGAGGTGACGATGCCGAAGCCGAGCCGCTTGTCCTCGTCCAGATCGCCGCGTCCGTACAGCGGCCCCCTTGTGCCGACGTGGGACAGCGCGCTGGTGTCCAGGATGCCTTCCTCCACCGCTCGCCGGAACGGGGTGCCGTGGGTGTAGCGCTCACCGAAATAGGTGTCCCACGTATCCAGGTGTGCGTCGAAATGCAGCAGTGCCACCGGTCCATGCCGGTCGGCGGCCGCACGCAGCAGTGGCAGCGCGATGGTGTGGTCGCCGCCGAGCGTGACCAGGCGTGTGCCGCCTGCGGTGAGGTTCGTCGCCTCGTGCTGGAGCGTCTCGATCGCGGCGCCGATGTCGAACGGATTGACCGGGATGTCACCGGCGTCGGCGACCTGCGCTGTGGCGAATGGTGAAACGTCCAGACCCGGGTGGTACGGCCGCAGCAGCCTGCTGCCCTCCCGGACGGCGTTCGCGCCGAAGCGTGCGCCCGGCCGGTAGGACACGCCGGTGTCGAACGGGACACCCGCGACCACGACGTCCGCGTGACCGACCTGATCGGTCCTCGGCAGCCGGGCGAAGGTGGCCGGCCCGGCGAACCGGGGGACCACCGAGGCGTCCGCCGGTCCGATCGGGGGTTGTGCGGTCAACTCGTCCTCCTGATGGTGCTCGTAGCTGTGTATGTATTCGAACTGTGAACTCGCAGTCCGAGGTCTCCCAGACGCCCTCGGGCTGGTGGGTACTCGGCTCAGACGGGAGTGGACTCATCGCGCCTGGCTTCGCGTGCCTCGTCCTGCTCGCCGGTGCCGCCGCGCAACCGTGCGTTCCACACGCTCAGGACGTCGGCACTGGTGCGCGGGGTCAGCAGGCTCACCACGACGTAGGCGAGCAGGCTCGCCCCGAGGCCGTAGTAGATGGGCTCGTTGGCCAGCAGGCCATTGGTGAGCATCGAGACGATCACCACGACCGACCCGGTGACCATCGAGGCGAGGGCCCCGGCGCGGGTGCCACGCGGCCACATGAGCGCACCGAGGATGGCGACCAGTAGCCCGCCGACGAGGAGGTTGTACGCCACCGTGAGCGCGGCGACCACGTCGGTGACCACCATCGCGATCGCGATCGCCACCACGCCGAGGACGAACGTCGTCCACCGGTTCGTGGCCAGTCCGGAGTCCTTTTCGCCCTGTGCCGAGTTCCGGCGGAAGCGGGAAAGGATGTCCATGCTGCTCACCGTGGAGCACGCGATGAGCGCGCCGCTCGCGGTGGACATGAGCGCGGACAACGCCGCGGCGAGCACGAGGCCGCGGAGGCCGGTCGGCAGCAAATCGGCCACGATCGTCGCGAACGCGTCGTCGGCGTCCGCAAGATTCGGGTAGAGCGCCTTGGCGGCCGCGCCGATCAGCGCCCCCGCGATGGCGTAGACGACGCAGTACACACCGGAGGCGATACCGCCGATCGTGGCGACCTTCGGTGAGCGTGCGGTGAAGACCCGCTGCCAGATGTCCTGTCCGATCAGCAGACCGAAGCCGTAGATCAGGACATAGGTGAGGATCGTGCCCCCGCCGATGCTGTCGAACTCGAAGTAGCTCGGGTCGAGTTTCTCCGCCATGCCGTCGAGGCCGCCCGCCGCGGTGAGCGCGATCGGGAACAGCAGGAACAGGAAGCCGATCGTGGTGATCACGAACTGGGCGATGTCGGTCAGGGTGATCGACCACATGCCCCCGAGTACCGAGTAGAGCACCACGATGGCGCCGCCGATCACGATCCCGGCCATGCTGGGAAGGTCGAACAGGACGTTGAAGATCGTGGCGAACGCCAGCGTCGAGGTCACGGTCAGCATGAGGGTGTAGCCCCACATCACGACACCGGAGATCGCGCTGGTCGAACCGCCGTAGCGCAGGTCGAGCATTTCGGAGACGGTGTAGAGCCGCAGGCGCACGAGCCTGCGCGCGAATATGGCGTGCAGGACCAGGATGCCCAGTCCGATCGTGAGCACCAGCCAGGCTCCGGAGATGCCGTGGGTATAGCCGAGGCCGACGCCACCGATGGTGGACGCGCCCCCGAGCACGATGGCCGACATGGTGCCCGAGTACATGAACCCACCAAGTCGCCTGCCCGCGACCAGGTAGTCACTGCGTGTCTTCGCCAGTCGCAGGCTGTACCAGCCGATCCCGATCATCCCGGCGATGTAGAGCCCGATCACCGCGTAGTCACCGATCACGGTGTCCTCCTCGAATCCGCCTGATGTGATGGCCGCAACCGTAGGGCGGGGAGACAGCCAACGGGCTTGGATGTTCCATCCAGAATTCACGTACTATTTGGCCGATATGACTAGAAATTGGTCCATTGACGAACCTGGTGTGGCGGTTCCGCTACGAACCGTCATCCACCATCCTGGGCTGTCGGTGGATCTCGTGCCCGGTACGGCTCGCCAGGACGATCTGGACAAACCCGTGCGCTGGGCGCATGTCAGCGAGCTGCGCGAACCAGCGCCTTACCTGGTCGGGCAGGAGTTGCTGCTGACGGCGGGGGTGAACGTCCCGGAGGAGCCTGCCGACGTCGACCGGTATGTCCTTGGCCTGCAGTCGGCCGGGATCACCGCTCTGGGGTTCGGGCTCACCCCGCCGATGCACTCCGAGCTGCCGCCCGCGCTGGGCGAGGCGTGCGTGCGCCATCGGCTGCCGTTGCTGGTGGTCGGGGTCCGGACCCCGTTCCTGGCGATCAGCCAGGCGGTGTCGGTCGCCCTGACCGAGGTGATCCAGCGGGAGCAGCGCACCATCAGCGCGGCACGGGAGGCGCTGACGACCGCGGCCGCCGACGGGGTGTCCGAACTGGCCACCGAGCTCGCGCGCAGGCTGGGAGGCTTTGTGTGCCTGGTCGGGCCCGCAGGGGAGCAGGTCGTCGAGCGCGGTGCTCCACACCCCCTCGGCTCCCGGATCATCGAACTGGTCGACCGGGTGCGGGCCGGGCAGGGAATTCGCAGCGCCACCACCGAGGTCGACGGCAAGGTGATCGTCGCCCAGCCGGTCTACCCGCAGGCCACCGCGTCACAGGTGTTGGTGGTCGGCCGGGCCGAACGGCTGGGCAGGGCCGAACGCGCGATCGTGGCCGTGGGAGCCGCCCTGCTCGGTCTCGCTGTGCGTTCGGGTTCCGACACCGCCGCGGCCGGCGCCGCCGCGACGAGCCTCCTGCTCGACTCGGCCGCCCCGGCGGAAGCGCTCGCCGAGGTGCTCGGGACGGGGCCGTACCACCTGGTCGTGGGTGTGCACGATGGTGCGGGCCCGGATCGGGCCGCGGCAGGACAGGACTGGTTGTCCACGCGACTGGGCACCGTACTGGTCCGCACGGGGCCCGGCCCGCGGTTCACCGCTCTGGTGGCCGCGCCACCGGGTGCGCACGTGCTCGCGGAACTGCACAGCAGGGGCTGGGTCACGGCGGTGGGTGCGCCCCGTTCCGGTGATCGGCTCGCGGGTGCGGTGGGCGAGGCCGAAGGACTCCTGCGCAGGGCGCGGGCACTGGGCAGACCGATCGGTCCTGGGGAGCAGCGCGATCTCGGACTGGCCGCGCTGGTGGGCTCGCGGGAGGCCGAGGCGTTCGCCGATCGTGTGCTGGGCCCCCTGCGTGAGCTGGACGAGGCCAAGGGCGGGGAACTGGCCGAAACGCTGGGTACCTGGCTCGCTCAGCACGGCGGATGGGATCGCACGGCCGCGGCGCTCGGCGTGCACCGCAACAGTGTGCGGCACCGGATCCGGCAGGTGGAGCGTGCGCTCGGCGTGGACCTCGGCGATCCGGAGATCCGCATGCAGCTCTGGTTCGCACTGCGCTGGCGATCCGGCTAGCGCCCACCCAGCTAGCGCCCACCCAGGTATCGCACTTTCCCGGGAAAGCGCGCAGGGGCAAACCCGCGACCTGCGACGAGAGTTCAAGCGCGTCGCACTTTCCCGGGAAAGTGCGATGGTGCGCGGCGCGGTTTCTCAGGTGCTCTCAGGAACGTATGGCACGGTGATGACGTGCGGATTCTGGTAGTAGAGGACGAGGAACCCCTGGCCGAGGCGATCGCGCGCGGCCTTCGCCGTGAGGGGATGGCCGTCGACGTCGCGTTCAACGGTGACGACGGGCACGAGAAGGCGACGGTCACCCGGTACGACGTGGTGCTGCTCGATCGCGACCTGCCCGGGATGTCCGGGGATGAGTTGTGCAAGGAGATCGTCGAATCTGGCGAGCTGACCAGGGTACTGATGCTCACCGCCAGCGGCGCCGTGGCCGACCGGGTCGAGGGACTGTCCCTCGGTGCCGACGACTACCTGGCCAAGCCGTTCGCCTTCCCCGAGCTGGTGGCCCGGGTGCGCGCGCTCGGGCGCAGGGCGACCCCAGCGGCGCCGCCGCTGCTCACCGCGGCGGACGTCGAGCTCGATCCGGCCAGACGGATGGTCCGGCGGGCGAGCGGGCCGGTCGAGCTCACCCGTAAGGAGTTCGGTGTGCTGGAGGTGCTGCTCGCCGCCGGCGGTTCCGTGGTCAGCAGCGAGGAACTGCTCGAGCGGGTGTGGGACGAGAACGCCGACCCGTTCACCACCACCGTGCGCGTGACGGTGATGACGCTGCGCAAGAAGCTCGGTGAGCCCGGCATCATCGAGACCGTCGTGGGCTCCGGATACCGTGTCCCCGGTGCCGGCACGACGGGCTGAACGCATCCTCCCCGCCGGTCATGACCATGCGGTGTTGCGGTGAGATGAGCGGATGAACGTGCTGGGCCGAGGAGTGCCCTTCCGCAGCCTGCGGGCCCGGATCACGCTGCTGGCAACGCTGCTGGCCGCGGGGGTGAGTCTGATCCTGCTCTGGCTGGCCTGGCGACTGGTCGGCGACGCGGTGGCCGCGGTACCGCAGATGCCGCCTGGTACGACGGTCCGGGTCGACGGAGTCGATGTCGACGCCTCCGCGCTCGCCGGGCACCTGCGGGATCAGGCACGACAACGAGTGCTCGTGGTTGGTGCGGTGGCCTTCTGCTGCGTCGTCGCCGCGGCCGGTGTCCTCGCGTGGACGCTCACCTCCCGCGTTCTGCTCCCGCTGCGAGAGATCACCACCACCGCCCGACGGCTGTCGGTGGAGTCGATGGGGGAGCGCATCGGCGGACTGCGGAGCAGGGACGAACTTGCCGAGCTGGCGACGACGTTCGACGAAATGCTGGACCGGCTGCAGGCCGCTTTCGAGGCTCAGCGCCATTTCGTGGCCAACGCGAGCCACGAGCTGCGCACGCCGCTCGCGGTGATCCGCACCGAACTCGAGGTCACCCTCGCCGACGAGGAGGCCGACGCGGCCGAGCTGCGGCGGATGGGAGAGGTGGTGCGCGACGCGACCCACCGTGCCGAGCAGCTGGTGGGCTCGCTGCTGCTGCTCGCCCGTACCGACGGAGCCGGTGTCGTGACGAACGAACCCGTCGACCTGGCGGCCGTGGTGGGCAGCGCTTGGCGCGCGGTCGAGGGTGAGGCAGGGCAGCGGCGGTTGCGGGCGGAGTTCCACACGGGCCCCGCGGTGGTCACCGGTGACCCCGCGCTCCTCGAGCGGGTCGCGGGCAACTTGCTGGAGAACGCCGTGCGGCACAACGTCGACGGCGGCTGGATCGAGGTGCGCACCCAGGCTGGACAGGGATGGTCCGTGCTACGGGTGCGTTCCTCCGGTGGGCTGATCGATCCGGTCACCGTGGCCGAGCTGTTCGAGCCGTTCCGCAGGTCCGGTACAGCCAGGACGGCCCGCTCCGGAGCGGGGCTCGGTCTGTCGATCGTGCGCGCGGCCGTACTGGCTCACGACGGCACTGTGACCGCGGAACCCGTCGTGGGCGGCGGACTTACCGTGACAGTGCACCTTCCCGCTACCATCGCGCGTTGAACCGCGCGACGTCACCCGGCCGGTTCGCCTACGGATCGGTACCGGGTTACGGTGCCGCCATGGTTCCCACAGTCTCGCTCAATGACGACGTATCGATGCCGCGGCTGGGTTTCGGGGTCTACAAGATCCCGGACAACGAAACCGCCGAGGTGGTGCGGACCGCGATCGAAGCCGGGTACCGCAGTATCGACACCGCCAAGCTGTACGCCAACGAGCGCGGGGTCGGCATGGCGGTGCGGGATTCCGGGCTGGCCCGCGAGGACCTCTTCGTCACGACGAAGCTGTGGAACACCGATCACGGCTACGACGCCGCCATGCGTGCTTTCGACACGAGCCTGGATGAACTCGGCCTCGACTACGTGGACCTCTACCTGATCCACTGGCCGCTGCCAGGTCAGGATCGCTACGTCGAGACCTGGCGTGCGTTGCAGAAGATCCAGGCCGACGGCAGGGCGCGCGCGATCGGGGTGTCGAACTTCCAGATCCCGCACCTGCAGCGGCTGATGGACGAGACCGGGGTGACCCCTTCGGTCAACCAGGTGGAGGCGCATCCGCGGATGCAACAGGCGGACCTGCGGGCCTTCCACGAGCGCAACGGCATCGCCACCGAGGCATGGAGCCCGCTGGCCCGCGGCGGCGACCTCTTCCGCGACGAGGTCGTGCGGACGGTGGCGCACAAGCACGGAAAGACGCCCGCGCAGGTGGTGTTGCGCTGGCACATCGAGATGGGTCATGTGGCGATTCCCAAGTCCGCCACCCCGGAACGTATCGCCGAGAACATCGACATCTTCGACTTCGAACTCGACAGCCAGGACATCTCCGGGTTCGCGACCCTGGAACGGGCCGAGCGGATCGGTCCGGACCCGGACACACTCGGCGCGTAGCGCGTCGTAGCACAATCTCGGCAAAGTGCTACACTTGTGCTATGACAGAGACCATCGGGCAGCGTGAGTTGCGTAACGACAACGCCGAGATCATGCGGCGGGTCGAGGCGGGCGAGAGTTTCACCGTCACTCGCAACGGCAAGCCGGTCGCCGATCTGGTGCCACACCAGGACCCCGGCAAGCCTGCCCGGCGCCTTTCCGCGGGTGAAGCGTTGAATCAGCTGCGCGCACTGCCGCCGATCAACGTGGAGAGCTGGTACCGGGAGCGCGCGTCGGACGACGCCATTTTCGGGCCGGATGATCCGGACGAGGCGCTTCGGTGAGCGATGCCGTTCTGTTCGACACGTCGGTCCTGATCGACCCCCGGTCCGCCGATCTCGGCGAGTTCGCGACCGCGAGCCCTTCGGTCAGTGCGGTCACGGTCGCGGAGCTGGCCTACGGTCTGGACACGCACGACCCGCTCGAACGCCACGTTCGAGGCGAGCGGCTCGACTGGGTGCTCAGCCGGTTCCCGGTGCTGCCTTTCGATCTCGCCGAGGCGAGGCTGTACGGGACGTTGGCCGCGCTGGTCCGGCGAGCCGGTCGTGATCCCCGGCCGCGGCGAATGGACCTGCAGATCGCCGCCACCGCGGTGACGAACTCCCTGCCCCTGCTCACCCGGAACGAGAAGGACTTCACCGGCCTCGATCGCCTGCTGCGGGTGGTCCCGGTCTGAGGGACGACGTTCGCCGACGAGGTCCCGCACTCGCGCGTGGGGAACTCGTCGGCGAACTCGCGGACGCGGGCGTCAGCCCACGGGCACCGAGGCCACGCCCGGTGCCAGGAACCGCCCGCCGTTGACCTTCTCCGAGATGCCCGCGCGGTCCAGGTACGGCGTGATGCCACCCAGCCAGAACGGCCAGCCCGCGCCGAGAATCAGGCACAGGTCGATGTCCTGCGCCTCGGCGACCACACCCTCGTCGAGCATGACCCGCACCTCTTCGGCGATCGCGGACAGTGCGCGTTCCCGGACCTGTTCGGCGGTCTGCGGCGCGTCGCCCTGCTGCCACAACTCGGCGACCTCTGGGTCGAGCGTCGCGTTGCCCTGCTGGTCCCAGGTCCATACCGCCGACTTGCCCGCGTCGACGAATCGTCGCAGGTTCGCCGAGACACCGAAGCGGTCCGGGAACGCGGCGTGCATCGTCTCGGCGACGTGCAGTGCCACCGGCGGCCCGACGAGCTGCAGCAGCGTCATCGGCGACATCGGCAGGCCGAGTGGGTCGAGTGCGGTGTCCGCGACCTCAAAGGGGGTGCCCTCGTCCACCGAGGCGAGCACCTCGCCCAGGAACCGTGTCAGCAGCCGGTTCACCACGAACGCGGGCGCGTCCTTGACCAGCACGCTGGACTTCTTCAGCTGCTTGCCCACCGCGAACGCGGTGGCGAGGGTCGCGTCGTCGGTCCGCTCCCCACGCACGATCTCCAGCAGTGGCAGCACCGCGACCGGGTTGAAGAAGTGGAAGCCCACCACCCGCTCGGGATGCTCCAGCCGCGCCGCCATCTCGCTGATCGACAGCGAGGAAGTGTTGGTCGCCAGCACGCACTCCGGGCCGACAACGGCCTCGACCTCGCTGAACACCTGCTGCTTGATGCCGAGTTCCTCGAAGACCGCCTCGATAACGAAGTCGGCGTCGGCGAACGCCGACTTGTCCAGCGAGCCGGAAACCAGCGCCTTCAGCCGGTTGGCCTCGTCCTGCGAGAGGCGCTTCTTGCCGAGCAGCTTGTCGACCTCACCGTGCACATAGGACACACCCTTGTCCACGCGCGCCTGGTCGATGTCGGTGAGCACCACCGGAACCTTGAGCCTGCGGACGAACAACAGTGCCAGCTGGCTGGCCATCAGGCCGGCGCCGACGATGCCCACCTTGCCGACGTTGCGGGCCAGCGACTTGTCCGGCGCGCCAGCGGGCTTCTTCGCCCGCTTGTTGACCAGGTTGAACGAGTACAGCCCCGCGCGCAGGGTGTCGGTCATCAGAACCTCGGCCAGCGCTTCGGTCTCCGCAGCGTAGCCCTGGTCCAGGTCGTTCTTCCTGGCCAGCTCCAGCAGCTCGATCGCCTTGTTCGCACCGGGCGAGGCACCCTTTGTCTTACCCTCCACAATGGCCTTGGCGCGGCCGATCGCGGAGTCCCACTCCTGTCCCCGGTCGATCTCCCCGCGGGTGGGAGTGATCTCGCCGCGAACGACCTTCGCCAGCCAGAGCAGTGACTGTTCCAAGTAGTCGGCCGAGCCGAACACCTCGTCCACGATGCCCAGTTTCGCGGCCTGCGCGGGCTTGAGCATCTTGTTCTGGTTCAACGCGTTCTCGACGATCACCGTGACGGCGGCGTCCGGGCCGATCAGGTTCGGCAGCAGCTGTGTCCCGCCCCAGCCGGGGAACAGGCCGAGGAACACCTCCGGCAGCGCGATCGCCGCAGTGTTGTCCGACAGGGTGCGGTAGTGACATGACAGGGCCAGTTCCAGCCCGCCGCCCATGACCGCGCCGTTGACGAAGCCGAAGGTGGGGATCGTGGACTCGGTGAGCCTGCGGAACACGTCGTGCCCCGCCTGCGCGATCTGCCTCGCCACATCCGGATCCGAGATCTCCTCCACGCCGGAGAGGTCGGCACCGACGGCGAAGATGAACGGCTTCCCGGTGACCGCGATAGCGGCCGGATCGGCGGCGAACGCCTCGTCCAGTGCGGAGTTCAGGCTCACCAGCCCTTGCGGGCCGAAGGTCGAGGGCCGGGTGTGGTCGAGACCGTTGTCGATGGTGATCAGCGCGACCTGCTTGTCGAGGCCGGGAACCGAGACCAGCCTGGTCACAGCGGTGGTCACGACCTCGTCGGGGAAAGCGGCCTTTGCCTGCTCGGCGGAAATCGTCACTTCGTGCTCCCATCGAATGCCGGGTTCTCCCAGATGACCGTGCCGCCCATGCCGATGCCCACGCACATCGTGGTGATGCCGTAGCGGACATCCGGGCGCTCGGCGAACTGCCGGGAGAGCTGGGTCATCAACCGGACACCTGAGGAGGCCAGCGGGTGACCGCAGGCGATCGCACCGCCCCACTGGTTGACCCGCTCGTCGTCCTCGGCGATGCCGAAGTGGTCGAGGAAGGCCAGTACCTGCACGGCGAACGCCTCGTTGACCTCGAACAGACCGATGTCGTCGATCGTGAGACCCGTCCGGGCCAGCACCTTTTCGGTGGCGGGGACGGGTCCGATACCCATCACCTCGGGCTCGACCCCGGCGAAGGAGTAACCGACCAGCCGCATGCCCACGGGCAGGCCGAGTTCACGGGCGGTGTCCTCGTCCGCCAGGAGCGCGCCGGTGGCGCCGTCGTTGAGTCCGGCGGCGTTGCCCGCGGTCACCCGGCCGTGTGGACGGAAGGGTGTCTTCAGGCCGGCGAGCTGCTCGATCGTCGTGCCGGGCCGTGGCGGCTCGTCCTCGGTCGCCAGCCCCCAGCCGAGCTCCGCGGAACGGGTGGCCACCGGAACCAGTTCGGGGCCGATCTTGCCGGTCTTGACCGCCTCGGCGAATCGCTCCTGGCTGCGCACCGCGAAAGCGTCCGCCCGCTGCTTGGTGATGTCCGGATAGCGGTCGTGCACGTTCTCCGCGGTCTGGCCCATGACCAATGCGGTCGGGTCCACGAGCTTGTCCGCGACGATGCGCGGATTGGGGTCCACACCCTCACCCATCGGATGCCTGCCCATGTGCTCGACACCGCCCGCGATGACGATGTCGTAGGCGCCGAAGCCGATACCGCTGGCCGTGGTGGTGACCGCCGTCATCGCGCCCGCGCACATACGGTCGATCGCGAAGCCGGGCACCGATTTGGGCAATCCGGACAGCAACGCCGCCGTCCGGCCGATGGTCAGACCCTGATCGCCGGTCTGGGTGGTCGCGGCGACCGCGACCTCGTCGATCCGCTCCGGCGGCAGCTCGGGGTGCCTGCGCAGCAGCTCGCGGATGACCTTGACGACGAGGTCATCCGCCCGGGTTCCGGCATAGATGCCCTTGTCACCTGCCTTGCCGAACGGGGTTCGCACCCCTTCGACGAAGGCCACAGTGCGTACCGCGCGCGCGGTCGGCGCCTGCGGAGTTGCGGGAGTGGCCACGAATGCTCCTCAGCTGGAATCGGGAAGTCGAATGACCCGCACGATAGTGCAAGTTACTCCCCGGTAACCAGGGGTATCCCACTGTCGAGTGCCTCACAGGGGTTCCCCAATGTGGCATTGGGGAACTCCAACGTCCCCAATGCCACATTGGGGAAGTAGCAAAGTGGGTGCAGACGTGGGTGCAGACCTCAGGCCTGGGTGTGCAGGGCCTCGCTGAGGGGGGTGGCGGTGAGCTCGACCTGCCAGGGGCGGGCGCCGCCGACACGCAGTGCCTCGGCGACTCCCTCCGGGGACAGGTCGGCAGGCGGGCGCCAGCAGGTGCGCCGCAACAGGTCGGGCAGCAGCAGGTTCTCCACCGGCAGGCGGTGGTGCTCGGCCAGTTCACTCAGGGACGTGCGGGCCGCGGCGAGCCGGGCCGCGGCATCCGGGTCCTTGTCGGACCAGCGGTTCACCGGGGGAGGACCGTCGCCGGGGGTGGCCGGCGTCGGCAGTTCACTGGCGTCGAGCGTGCGTGCGGCCTGCAGGGGGCGCAGCCAGTTGCCGGTGTACCTGCGCTGCACCCGGCCACTGAACACGGGCAGCGCCTGCAGGTCGGCACTGGTCTTGGCGTTGGCGAGGACAGCGTTGATGATCGCGCTGTCCGGCAGCACCCGGCTCGGCGCGCGGTCACGCTTGCGGGCCAGTTCGTCACGGGCCTCCCACAGGGCCCGTACCGCCGCGAGTCCACGCGGACTGCGGATCTTGTGGATGCCCGAAGTCCGGCGCCACGGCTCCTGCCTGGGAGGCGGCGGCGGGGCGGTACGAACGGCTTCGAACTCCTGGTAGGCCCACTCCAGTTTGCCCTGGGCGGCCAGATCGGTCTCGAGTTTCTCGCGCAGCGGCACGAGCAGCTCGACGTCGAGTGCCGCGTAGTTGAGCCATTCGACCGGCAGCGGACGTTTGGACCAGTCGGCCGCGCTGTGCCCCTTCTCCAGCCGGTAGCCGAGTAACTGCTCGACAAGGGTTCCCAGGGCGACACGGTCGTGGCCGGCCAGCCTGCCCGCGAGTTCGGTGTCGAACAGGGACTCAGGGTAGAGCTCCAGCTCAGCCAGGCAGGGTAGATCCTGCGAGGCGGCGTGCAGCACCCATTCGACGTTGTTCAGCACTTTCGCCAGCGGTTCGAGGCGACCTTCCAGCGGGATGGGATCGACGAGAAAGGTGCCCGCACCCTCCCGGCGCAACTGCACCAGGTATGCCTTGGGCCAGTACCGGTATCCGGACGCCCGCTCGGTGTCGACGGCGACGGCGCCGCTGCCCCGGGACAGCGCGTCGCAGGCCTGGCTCAGTGCCTCGGCGTCGGTGATCACCGGCGGAGTTCCCTCGGCCGGTTCCGTCAGGGTGACTGCCGCAGGCTCCTCGGATGAGTCGAGATCAGGATCCGCGTTGTCCACTGTGCCCTATTCAAAACGTGCGACCGGAAGACGCTGGTCCCGCAGTCGCAGGAGTGATGTTGCTCCATGACTCTACGGGACGGGCTCACCGCGCCTGGTTCGCCCGCCCCGTAGAGGCCGTGGATCAGCGGATGACGCCCGCGCGCATGGCCAGTGCGACCATTTGCGCCCGATCACCCGTACCGAGCTTGCGCCCGATCCGCGACAGGTGAGATTTCACCGTGAGCGCGGAGAGGCTCAGCTCCTCACCGATTTCCTTGTTGGACTGGCCGTCGGCCACGAGCTGCAGCACCTCCACCTCACGCGCCGAGAGCTCGCGTGGGGTGTTGTCGGTGCCGGCAACCCTGGTGCCGGTGGCCAGGACCGGTGCCACGCTGGGATCGGCGTACACGCCGCCCTCGAGCACCCTGCGAACACCATCGGTGACAACCACCGGCGATGCGGACTTGAGCAGGTATGCCTGAGCTCCGGCCTGGAACGCCGACCTCACCGCGTACGGGTCGTCGGACGATGCGAGTACCACCACGCGCGGCCAGCCGTTGCTACGGAGTTCCGTAACCAGCTCGATACCACTGCCATCGGGCAGACCGAGGTCGAGAATCGCGAGGTCGCACGGCCCGGTGGCCGTTGCTCTCGCTCTCGCTTCGGCCACCGTGGCAGCCTCGTGGACGGTACCCGCACCCATTTGTGCGAGTCGTGCTGCGATTGCCTCCCTTAACAACGGGTGGTCATCGACCACCAGCACAGAAAACAGCTCTTCCCGCGGGTGCGGAACCATGCTCGCCGGCAAAGCACCGGCTGGCGTGGATCGGACGGCCTGAGATAAGCCGACGGCAGCCACGTCACTACCTCCCTGGAGTCGGTCGTGCCCCCCGACCGGCACCGGGACTTTCGGCCGATCAGCCGCGCCAGCTTTAGACCGAAAGTGGTGTCGTCGGAAGCACTGTAGCCGCACGAGTGGTTCAGTGGGGGGTTCGAACGGGTATCTATCCCGATCGAGTAGTTACTCCGGGGAACCGATGTAGCACAATCGGGGGACAACACGCGGAGTGGCTAACGCATCGCCGAGCGAACACGATGAACTAAGATTGCCGATGATTTTCAGCGCGTGCAGATGCCTCGTGCATCGCACACTCGACGGCTCCGGCGGCCGCTCCGCTCCCGCCTTCGGTACCGGCTGACCGGACCTCCAGACGCGCCGGCCAACGCTGCCGCTGTCGCCTCGCTCGCGCCGGGTACGGGCCGTACCAGGCAACGCGTCGGCTTCAGGGGCGTCCAGCCGAGTGTGCCGAATCGGCCGTCGCCGGTCGCGTCATCCGCTCGGACTCGCAGCGCTACCGGCACTTCGCGGTTCCGCTCGCGTCTCACTGAAGCCCACGCGCGACGAGTTGGAGTCGTTGCCGCGAGGACCCCGGCAATTTTCCGGCACGGCCTCAGGGGCGCCATCGCGACCTGGAAAGCCACGAAGCGGGGCCATGTTCCGGTGTTGCCACGCGGTTCGCTGGCGACCGGGTGAGACCGCGGTCACCACGCTCTCGCGCGGGCGTCGGAACGCTTCAGCAACCGCGTCGAAACGACCGGCTGAAACGTCTTGCGCGACCCGGATAGTCCACCATGGCGGTTACGGAAAGTAGTAGTAACGGTTCCATATCGTGTGAGAAAGGGGGATGGCCTCAGGAGGGCTGGCGTTGTCCGAACATCGTCACGCCCACCGGCGGCAGGCCCACCATGCTCGACATCAGCTGACAGAACGCTTCACCGTGCGGCCGCAGCCCCGCCGCGTCCGACGGCGTCCACGAAGCCCGCAGTTCGAGGTCGTCCGTCCTGGACGGTCCGGCGATGTCGCCGAACCGGGCCGAGGACGTCTCGGTCACGGTGCCGCCGAGCGCGGTCCAGTCCGAGCCCGAGTTCTCCAGCGCCTCGGTGAGCCAGGACCAGCCCACCGCGGGCAGAAACGGGTCCGTCGCCAGCTCCCGGTCGAGTTCCGCGCGCACGTAGACGACCAGCCGCAGGACCCCGTCCCAGGACTCCTGGCCCTCGGGGTCGTGCAGCAGCACCAGGCGTCCTGACGCGAGCACCTCGGCAGGCCCCGTGGCCTCCGCGCTCAGCGCGTACGACCACGGTGCGAGTCGCTGTGGTGCCCGGATGGTCTCCAGGGCCACCTCCGGCCGGGCCTGGACGGACTCCAGCGCCGCGACGGCCTCGCGGAACAACTCGGGCGCATGGGTCAGGGAGGTCACCGATCGACTGTAAGGCGGGACCGCCCGCGGACGGGAGCAGGCGCGCCGAGAGAAGCCCGCCTCGTACCTCGTGGCACGATAACGATGATGTCTCCCTCCGCTCAGACCCCTACGCCCGCGGCGCGGGCGCACCCGCGCCGGGACCTGTCCGGCGCTCCTTTCCTCGTCGCCGCCCGCGGTGGCAGGCCCGACCGGCTGCCGGTCTGGTTCATGCGGCAGGCGGGCCGATCGCTGCCCGAGTACCGAGCGCTGCGCGAGGGCGTGCCGATGCTGGACGCGTGCTTCGACCCCGGCCTGCTCGCCGAGATCACCAGCCAGCCGGTGCGCAGGCACGGTGTCGACGCCGCGATCCTGTTCAGCGACATCGTCGTGCCGCTGCGCGCCGCGGGCCTGGACATCGACATCGTTCCCGGCACGGGCCCCGTCGTGGCCGAGCCGGTGCGGTCCGCGGATGCGGTGACCGCGCTGCCCCAGCTCGACCCGGCGCAGGTGGCGCCGGTCGCCGATGGAGTGCGGCTGCTGGTCGACTCGCTGGGCGACGTGCCGCTGATCGGCTTCGCCGGGGCGCCGTTCACTCTGGCGTCCTACCTCATCGAGGGCGGGCCGAGCCGCAACCACGAGCACACCAAGGCCCTGATGCACTCGGAGCCCGAACTCTGGCACACATTGGCCGACCGCCTCGCCGACATGGCCCTCACCTTCCTGGGCGCCCAGATCGACGCGGGCGTGGACGCCGTTCAGCTGTTCGACTCGTGGGCGGGCGCCCTCTCGCTACGGGACTACCGCGAGTTCGTGCTGCCGCACTCGGCCAAGGTGCTCGCCGGCGTCGCCGAGACCGGCATTCCGCGAATCCACTTCGGTGTGGGGACCGGCGAACTGCTTCCCGCGATGCGCGAGGCCGGCGCCGACGTGGTCGGTGTGGACTGGCGGATCCCGCTGGACGAGGCCGCTCGCAGGCTCACCGCGGCCGCCCCGGACGCACCGGCTCCTGTTGTCCAGGGCAACCTCGATCCCGCGCTGCTGCTGGGTTCGTGGTCCGTTGTGGAGTCCGAGGTGCGCCGCATCGTGGGCGAGGGGCGCGAAGCGGGCGGCCACATCGTCAACCTGGGGCATGGCGTCCTGCCCGGAACCGACCCCGAGGTCCTGACCAGGGTCGTCGAGCTGGTCCATTCGCTGTGAGTGCGCACGTCGCCGTCGTCGGCGGCGGAATCTCCGGGCTCACCGCGGCCTACCGGTTGCGGCAGCTGCTGGGGGAGTCGGTGACGATCACGGTCTGCGAGGCGACGGGGTCACTCGGGGGGAAGTTGCGCACCGCCACCCTCGCCGGCCGATCGCTCGACGTGGGGGCCGAGGCGTTCCTGGCCCGCAGGCCCGAAGCGCTCGACCTCGTGCGGGAGATCGGGCTCGATCCCGCGCTGACCCATCCGACGTCGGCGCGATCCACAGTGCGCGCGGGGGGCGCGAGCCTCCCGATCCCGCGGGGAACGCTGATGGGGATCCCCGGTTCGGCCGAGTCCGTCACGGGACTGCTCTCCGCTGGCGGAGTGCGAGCGGTCGCCGCCGAGGCGCGGTTGCCACCGGTGGCCTTGCCCACGGGTGGCGGTGATGTCGCACTCGGCCCGCTGTTGCGGAGCCGTTTCGGTGACGAGCTCGTCGACCGGCTGGTCGACCCGTTGCTCGGCGGGGTCTACGCGGGCGGGGCCGACGGCCTCGGTCTGCGCGCGTCGATGCCCGCACTGGCCGCCGCCTTGGACGCGGGCGCGTCTTCGCTCAGCGCCGCCGTGGCGTCCGCGCTGCCCGCCCAGCACAGTGCCGCACCGGTTTTCGCAGCACTCACCGGTGGTATGGAGATGCTGGTCGAGCGTCTCGTCCGACTCTCGGGTGCCCGTGTCCGCCGCGGTGTCCCGGTGCGCGCGCTGCGCCGCCGGCCCGATGGCAGCTGGCGGCTGCTGCTCGGGGCCGCCGCACCCGCCCACGCACCGGAGGACCCGGAGCTCGATGCCGACGCCGTGGTGCTCGCGCTGCCCGCCCCCCAGGCGGGCAGGCTGCTCACCGAGGTGGAGCCGGAGGCCGCTGCCGAACTCGGGAAGATCGAGCTGGCCTCGATGGCGGTCGTGTCGCTGGCGCTGCCACCGGGCACCGAGCTGCCTCCGGCCTCGGGATTGTTGATCGGCACCGCGGAACGAAGGGCGGACGGCACTGCCTTCGCCACGAAGGCGTTCACGTTCTCGGCGAGGAAGTGGGCGCATCTTCGGGAGGAGGACGCGCCGCTGCCGATCCGTGGGTCGGTGGGACGGTTCCGCGATCCAGGGGCGCTGCGGGCCGACGACACCGAACTGCTCCGGCTGGTGCGCAGGGATCTGGCCGAACTGACCGGAGTCGACGCCGAACCGGTCGATGCGCTGATCACCCGCTGGGGCGGCGGCCTTCCCCAGTACGGCCCCGGCCACAACGACCGGGTGGAACGTGTCGAGCGGACAGTGGCCCGTATCCGCGGTCTGGAGATCACTGGTGCCGCTCTGCACGGTGTCGGCATTCCCGCGTGTATCGCCACGGCGGATGCCGCCGCCAATCGGCTGGCCGCGGAACTCGGGGCCGCAGGCTGACCGGCGTTCCCGGCGCTATTCCTCGATGGCTCCGCCCACGGACCGCAGGTGATCGCGAAAGGTCAGGTCAGGATCGCGGTTGCGGGCGTCGAGGTAGGCGTCGAACCGCACCTGAGTGCGCAGTGTGACACCGGACCGGATCCGTTCGGCCTGCCGACGTTCGGTGTCCCTGATCGTCTCGGCGAGGTCGAAGAGCTCATCGGCACGGACAGCGGGTACGAAGAGGACCCCGTCGTCGTCCCCGAGTACCAGATCGGCACGGCTCACCCGCCATTCTCCCATGATCGCCGAGTCCAGTGCGTCCGCCGAACGCGTCCGCAGGCTCAGTGGCCCGGTCGGGATCGTTCCCGTGCTGAAGACGGGCAACCCGATCGCCCGGATATCCGCCGTATCGCGGTGCAGGCCCCAGATCACGACCCCCGTCAGTCCTGCCGCCCGCGCCTCCAGCACGACCAGATCGCCGACGCAGCTCTCATCGGTGCGACCGCCGTTGTCGACCACCAGCACATCCCCGGACGTGGCGTGCTCAAATGCCTCGAGGAACACATCGACACTGCCTGCGTGCCGCGCGGGAACCGCACGACCACAGAGCTGGCTGTGCGGTAGAACGGCGCGCACGGACGCGGGCGCACATCGCACGGGAACCCTGGCCCGGATGCAGGCGTCCGCCAGGTGTGCGGTGGTCAGCCCCGCGAGCCGCCGCCGGAGTTCGTCGTCCTTCATGCCCGGTTGCCCCTTCCCGCGCACAACACTAGCGAACTGGTCTTCGCGGCCGGTCGAGGCGAGTGTGCGGACGGCCACCGTCCGGCCGATCGCGTGAGGTGGGAACATGGACGTATGGCGAGGTTGAACTACCAAGAGTTGAACGACACCATCCGCTACACGGCATGGTCGGTCTTCCGGGTCGAACCTGGTGTGCTGCCGGAGGACCGTGGCGATGCGGCGGCCGCGACCGTGGAGTACCTGGATGCCCTGGAGGACAAGGGTGTCGTCGTGCGGGGGGTCTACGACGTCTCCGGTCTGCGTGCCGACGCGGACTTCCTGATCTGGTGGCATGCCGAGGAGATCGAGCAGGTGCAGGCCGCCTACACCGGTTTTCGGCGTACCCCGCTCGGCCGGGCGTCGGTTCCGGTGTGGAGTCAGGTCGCGCTGCATCGGCCCGCCGAGTTCAACCGTAGCCACATCCCCGCCTTCCTCGCGGGGGAGGAGCCGCGCAAGTACGTGTGTGTCTACCCGTTCGTCCGTTCCTACGAGTGGTATCTGCTGCCGGACGACGAGCGCCGGAAGTTGCTCGCCGACCACGGCAAGGAGGCGCGGGACTATCCGGACGTGCGAGCCAACACGGTCGCGTCCTTCGCGCTCGGCGACTACGAGTGGATACTCGCCTTCGAGGCCGACGAACTGCACCGCATCGTCGACCTGATGCGCCATCTGCGTGGCACCGAGGCCCGGCTGCACGTGCGCGAAGAGATCCCCTTCTACACCGGAACCCGGGTCCCGCCCGCCGAGCTGATCCACGCCCTTCCCTGAGCGCGAGGGCGTCCGGCACCGTCACTCACGTGCTGGTGCCGGGCGCTCCCGCGTGGCGGTGAGTCTTGCGTTCACCGGTCAGTTCCCGGTGGGCACCAGCTTCAGCGCGATGGAGTTGATGCAGTAGCGCTGGTCGGTGGGAGTGTCGTACCCCTCACCCTCGAACACGTGGCCCAGGTGGCTGTGGCAGCTCGCGCACAGGACCTCGACCCGTTTCATGCCCATCGCGCGGTCCTCCCGCAGGAGCACGGCATCGGATTCGGCCGGATCGAAGAACGAAGGCCAACCGCAGTGGCTGGCGAACTTGGTGTCGCTGCGGAACAACTCGGCCCCGCACGCCCGGCATTCGTACACACCGGTGGAATCGGTCTCGTTGTACTCGCCGGTGAAGGGGCGTTCCGTGCCGGCCTCGCGGAGCACCGCGTACTCCTCCGGCCCCAGTTCCTCCCGCCACTCCTGCTCGGACTTCACCACACGCGGGGTCGCGCCAACGACAGGTTTCATGCCGGAATTCATATGTCCAAGGCTACCCGCCGAGCCAGCTCAGCACCTGCCCGACCGTGTCCCACGCCGCGACCAGGACACCGAGGAGAATCAGTACGACGACCGCCACCGCACCCCACCAACGCAGTCCGGCCGCGCGGTGGCTGGACTCGGCGAAGTCTGCGACGCCACTGATCGAAGCCTCGACGGTGAATGCCGGATTGCACCGCTGTAGCCGGTCCAGGTGCGCGGCGAAGGCCTGTGCCTCGGGATCGAGCGGGTCCAGCCCGACGAGGTCGTCGTGAAATCGAGGATGCGGTGTGGGGCCCTGATCGTCGGCCATGGTCCAACGGTAATCCACCCGGCGCGCTGTGCCTACGGTGGCTTCAACGAGGGTCGGAGTCAATCAGCAGCGTCCCGCCGGAATCGATCACCCGCACGGTCTTCTGCTGTTGCCCGCCTTCCTCGAATTCGACGTTGATCCGGATGTCGACGGAGCCGTCCTCGTTGTTCGCACGCTTGTACGCCGAAGCGCCGTTCGCCCCGACCACCTCGTAGTCCTCCCAGTACTCGGCGAACGCCTGCTGACCGCCGAAGGACTGCTGCACACCGGGGGACAGCAGGTTCCAAGCGGCAGCGGGGTTGTCGAGCCCGTTGTAGAAGTCGACCACCACGGTTCCCGCAGGACCCCATTCGACCGGTTGCCCACTGGATTGCTGGCTCGACGGCGGGGCACTGCTGGACGGCTCCTGCGACGTCGAAGGTGCCGGGTTCTGCGCCTGCGTGCCTGGATTCTCGTCGCCGCCCGAGCTCAACGCGATGATCAACACGGTGGCCAGCACCAGTATCGAGGCGGCTATCGCGCCGAAGAGTAGTGGCTTGCGCCGGTCCCGTGACTGCCGTCCCTGCCCAGGATGGTTGGCCGCGCCCGACCTGGCCGACGGTTCACCGCGCGGCGGTGTGGCAGGTGGTGCCGCGGCGAACGTCGATGTCGGCGGGGGAGCGGCGGGTGCGACTGCGGTAGCCGAGGGCGTGCGTTGCCACGGCGGCGTGATCCCGTTGCCTGGTGTGTCCGGTGCGAGCATCGGTGCGGCGGGCTGCCTGCCCCCGTGCGGCAGCGGCGGTGACACCATGGTCGCCGCCGGGTTCTGCTCCCCGCCGGAGATGGCGGCGAGGCGGTCGCGAGCCTCGAGCATCGTGGGCCGCTCCTCCGGCTCGGCGCGCAGCAGGCTCATCAGCAATGCCGTGGCCTGGCCCGCCCGGACCGGAGGGACGATCTTGCCGTTGGCCGCCGAGTAGAGCAGGGCCAGCTGGTTCGCGCTGTTGCCGTAGGGCGCCTGGCCCTCGATCGCGTGGTAGAGCGTGGCACCGAGGGCGAATACGTCAGAACTTGGCGCGGGATCGGCACCCCTGGCGAGTTCCGGCGCGAGGTAGGCGGGCGTGCCGCCGATGAGGCCGGTCTGGGTCAGCGTCAGATCGCCCGCGGCTCTGGAGATGCCGAAGTCGGTGATCTTGGCGGTGCCCGTTTCGTCGATCAGGATGTTGCCGGGCTTCACATCCCGGTGGACGAGCCCGGAACGGTGTGCCGCGACGAGTGCGGCCGCGACCTGTTCGCCGATGCGTGCCACTTCGCGCAGAGGCATGGGGCTGCGCTCGGCGAGAATCGCCGAGAGGCTCTGCGATGGCAGATACTCCATCACGAGGCACGGATCACCGTCGTGCTCTGCGATGTCGAACACGACAATGGCGTTGGGATGCTGGAAACGGGCAGCGTTCTTCGCCTCGCGCATGGCGCGCTGCCGAACGTTGACCCGTTCCGCCTCTGACAGGCCGGGCTGGGTCAGGATCTGCTTGACCGCGACGGAACGCTCGAGGCGTTCGTCCACGGCCCGCCAGACCACACCCATGGCGCCGCTGCCGACGTGCTCTACGAGGCGGTAGTGCCCTGCGATCAGGTGACCGGTCTCGATGACGCCTACTCCTGTCGAAACTATCCGCGATCGTGGATTGACCGCGCGCAAACACGTTGGCCGCGCGCTCGATCGAGTGTAGCGGTCGGCGAGGCTGAACCTCCGGCAGCCGCCTGGTGGGTCGTCAGTTCACGAACTTCGCTGGGAGACTTGGGTTTGTGCCGCGACGTCGTTTGCAACGGTGGGTACAGGAGGAATCGCCCTGCGCTGCGCGCGGTACAACCCGATCGCCCCGAGTACCGCGAAAACGCCGTAGCACGCGAGCAGCGCTGCTGAGGTTTCGCCGGTGAGGGCATCACCGAGCAACACCACCGCGGCCGTGCCGGGAAGGCTGCCGACCACGGTGCCGAGGAGGTACGGCGAAAGCCGGATGGCCGACATCCCGCAGCAGTAGCTGAGCGGCGCGAACGGGATCACCGGGATCAGTCGCAACGACGCGACGGCGAGCGCGCCACCCCCGGTCAGCCGGTCGTGCACAACGCGTACGGAGTTGCGGTGCAGGTGCCGGGCCACCAGATTCCTGCCGAGCAGCCTGGCCAGGCCGAATCCCAGCGCGGCCGAGGTCGCGGTGGCGAGCATCGCGATCACGATGCCGAGCCAATGACCGAGCAGCAGCCCGGCGGCGAGACTGAACACAGTGCGGGGAATCGGCGCGACGGTGAGCACCGCGTACACCAGCAGGAACACCACCGGTGTGGCCGCGCCAGCCCCATCGGCCCAGCTGCGCAGTTCCGCCGGGCTGGGGACCGGCAGGGTGACCGCGGCGACCGCCAGCCCGACGAACAGGACGAAAGCGACGATCAGCTGGGTACGGCGGGGCACGGGTCCACGGTAAGGCACCCGGAAACTCGGATGACACGAGTGTGGCTGCCGTGCTGCGCTCGGCCCATGCTGAATCTGGACGCGCTCGCCGCGCAACCCGAGTTGCCCGGCGACGCCGTGATGCTGCGCCAGCTCGACGCCTCGTATCTCGACGGGGTGTGGCAGTCGTTGCACGATCCCGAGACCGCCCGGTATACGGGCACACACGCGACGTTCACCAGGGAGCAGGTCGAGCGATTCCTCGCAGCCAGGCCTGCCGCGACGGACCGCGCCGACTGGGCGGTCACCCGCGCGGCGGACGGCGCCTTCCTCGGCGAAGTCGTGTTGCAGGAACTCGACGCGTCGAACGAGTCGATGAGCTTGCGGATCGCCCTCGGCGGCCCGCACGTGTTCGGGCGGGGCTACGGAACCGAGGCGACGCGGCTGGTGCTCGATTTCGCCTTCGAAAGCGTCGGCCTGCACCGGGTCGGCCTCGAGGTGTTCGACTTCAACACGAGGGCGCAGCGGGTGTACGAGAAGTGCGGCTTCGTGCGCGAAGGGGTGCTGCGCGACGCCCTGCTCTGGAACGGAACCCGGCACGACACGGTCGTGATGTCCATCTTGAGCACCGATTGTCGGTTCCCATGACTACGGTGAGCGGGTGGCCAAGAACGGTGATCCGGTGGAGTACCAGGTCGGCGAACGTACCGTCAGGGTGACCAGTCCGGACAAGGTGTACTTTCCCGATCGCGGGATCACGAAGCGGCACGTGGTCGAGTACTACATCGCGGTGGCGGAACCGTTGCTGCGGGCGATCGGTGAGCGACCGACCACGTTGAAACGCTTCCCTGACGGGGTGACCGGCGAGTTCTTCTACGCCAAGCGGGTGCCCAAGGGAGCGCCGGACTGGGTGCAGCGTGTGCAGATCGCGTTTCCGTCCGGCCGCACCGCCGAGGAGGTGTGCCCGACCGAACCCGCCGTGCTCGCCTGGGCGGCCAACCTCGGCACGTTCGACTTCCATCCGTGGCCGGTGCGGAGGCCGGACGTGGACCATCCGGACGAACTGCGCATCGACATCGACCCACCCGACTCGGCCGGTTACGACGACGCCGTGGTGGTGGCGGCCGCGGTGCGGGACGTGCTCAGTGACGCGGGGCTGACCGGCTATCCGAAGACGTCGGGCGGCCGCGGGATCCACGTGCTCGTGCGAATCCGGCCGGAGTGGGATTTCATCGACGTGCGGCACGCGGTGATCGCGCTCGGCCGGGAGGTGGAGCGCAGGGTGCCGGGCAAGGCCACCATCGCGTGGTGGAAGGAGGAACGCGACGGGCGTGTCTTTCTGGACTACAACCAGGCCGCGCGGGATCGCACGGTCGCGTCCTCCTGGTCGGTCCGGGCCACTCCGAAGGCTACGGTCTCCACGCCGCTCACCTGGGAGCAGCTGCCGCAGGTGCACCCGGACGACTTCGACGTGACCACGGTGCCCGGCTGGCTGGCCGAGCACGGTGACCCGCACGCGGACATGGACGCTCGGGCGTTCGGGATCGAGACGTTGCTGGAGTGGTACGCCAGGGACGAGCGCGAGCACGGTCTCGGTGAGATGCCGTATCCGCCGGACTATCCGAAGATGCCAGGGGAGCCCAAAAGGGTGCAGCCAAGCAAGGCCAGGAACGACACCTGAGCGACCCCCCGCTTACGCCTGCTGCTCAGGCCGGGCAGAGCGTGCCGTCGGCCGGGACGACACCGTCCACCAGGAACTTCCGCACGGCATCGGACACGCAGGTCGATCCCAGCGCGCCGTGTCCCGCACCCTGCCAGGCGATGCGCACCGCGCTGCGCATCTGCTCGGCGGCCCTGATGGTTCCACGCTCGGGAGTCACCGGGTCGGCCGCGGTGCTCGCCACGAGGATCGGCGGCGTACCGGTCATGTTCGGGTTCGGAGTGGCTTCCCGGCGTACCGGCCACGGGCTGCACCAGGCCAACCGCTGCGCGACGAGGCCGCCGAAGACCGGGTACTTGCCGGACATGTCCGTGATCACCTGGTTGATGCGGTCGGCGGGAAGGCGCGTTGGGGTGTCGTTGCACCACGTGGCGAGTGCCGCGTCAAGCCGGGCGGGAGCCGTCTCGGTGTCGGCCAGTACGGGGTCGAGAAAGCGGGCGAGGCCGGTTCCGTCACCGGAGCGCGCGGCGTCCAGTGCGTCGGCGAGTTCGCGCCAGCGATCCGGCTGCCGCAGTCCGCGTAGCGTCGCGTGCAGGGCGAGGCCGGGGCCGAGCGTCGTGCCCTTCGTGGTGAACAGCGGCCGGGTCCGGAGCTGTTCGGTCAGGTCGGTGAGCGCGCCGCGGACGTCGGTGCCGAGCGGGCAGCCGCGACTGGCGCAGTCCGCGGCGAAGGCGTCGAGGGTCTTGAGCGCGCCGGCGGCGATGCCGTCCAGTGTCGCGACGAGATCGCGGGACGGTTCGGGTACGCCGTCGAGGACGAACCGGCCGACTCGATCGGGAAAACGCTCGCCGTACGCGGTGAGGACGTTGGAGCCCTCCCCGTGCGACAGTGCGTGCAGGTGCTCGACGCCGAGCTGATCGCGAAGCTCCTCGAGATCTCCGGCCGCCCGCCAGCTGTCGATCGCGGTCTGCTCGTTCTCCAGGGCGATCGTGCACTGCTGGCCCGCGCTGCGAGCGGTTTCCAGCAGGGGTTCGACGTCCTTGGTCGCCGGGTCGTGGCCGAGCAGGCCGGCCCGGATCTCGGGCGGGACGCACACGACCGGATCGGACTGCCCGGTGCCCCGGCGGTCCATGCCGATCAGGGAGAAACGTTCCAGCACGGCCGGCGGCAGTTTCGCGGCGAGCCGGGCCGCGTAGAGGGTGCCGGGTTCGCCGTCGACGTCGTTGACCACGGCGAGCGGAATGGGGCCGTCGCCGGCTTTGAGGATGGCGATGCGCGCGAGGCCCCTGCGGGGGAGGTCGGGAGCGTCCACTGTGGTGTTCACCTGGGCGCAGCTGAAGCCGAGAGAGTCCGGGACGGCCGGTTTGCCGAGGCGCTGCCGGGTCTCGGCGTCACAGGAGGACCACTGCACCGAAGAGGCCGCGGGTTCGCGCAGCGGTGGCAATGGGGGGATCTCGGTCTCGGTGGCAGGTCCCTGTGCCGGCGCCGGCCCGTCGTTCTCCACGACGGCTGGCCGGCTCGAGGGACCTGCGGTGCAGCCCGCGAGAATCGCCGCCACCATGACGAGCACGGCGACCGGAGCCGGTCCGCGTCCCCTGCCGCCCGGGGCCGGCGTGAAGCCACGGCGCACTGAGTGGTCCTCACTGTGTCTCGGCAACGTTCACCGCTGACTCTCGCACGCCCACTGTAAGCCGACCGTGAGCGGGGTGCCCACGCCGTCGCCCCCCCGGCGCACGTCACCCCCGCGCGTGCTCCCGTCCACAGATGGAGCGCCTGCAAGTACCCCCAAGCAAGATCAACACCGTCGCTAACCGTTACCGAGTGCCGTGTTGCGACGTTCCGGTTGGTAGCGGTTGAGAGCGGATTCGATCTTGCTTGGGGGTACTTGCAGACGTACCAACGGCGGGGGTTGTGGGGTTATCTGGTGCGGACGACCTCGCCACGGAAGACGGCGTCCAGGTCGTAACGCGCGGGCTCCTCGAGTTGCCCGTACCCGCAGGACGCAGGCTCACGGTCGGGCCGCCAGCGCTTGAACTGCGCTGTGTGCCGGAACCTGGAGGGCATCCCGCCCTCGGTGTGCTCGTAGCCGACCTCCACGACCCGCTCGGGCCGCAGGGGCACCCACGGCTGTTCGGTACTGCGCCAGCGGCTCACCCCACCCGGCAACCGCTGCCCATCCGTCGTGGCGTCCCCGAGCCAGGGGTGCTCTCCATCGGTGATCAATGGCGCGAGTTCGACGGCCAGTTCCCTGCGGTATTCGGCCGTGAAAGAGCCCACCACTCCGACGTGGTGCAGCACGCCCACGTCGTCGTAGAGCCCGAGCTGCAGCGATCCGACGGCCTCACCCTGCGCGCCGTCCACATGCCACCGCAGTCCCGCCACCACACAGTCGGCAGTGCGGGAGTGTTTGTACTTCAGCATGATCCGCTTGCCCGGGCTGTAGCCCTCCGCCAGCGGCTTGCCGATGACGCCGTCGAGTCCCGCGCCCTCGAACAGCGTGAACCAGTGCCGTGCCGTCGCCGGATCATCGGTCGCCGGGGTGACGTGCAGTCCGGTGCCAGCCAGTTCGGTGAGCCGGTCCCGCCGGTCCCCGGTCGGCTGGTCCAGCAGCGATTCGTCGCCCAGGGCGAGCAGATCGAACGCCACGAACTGGGCTGGAGTCTTCTCGGCCAGCATGCGCACCCTGCTCGCTGCGGGATGCACTCGCTCGCTGAGCGCGTCGAAGTCGAGCCTGCCGCCGACCGCCACCACCAGCTCACCGTCCATCACGACCCGATCGGGAAGCACTTTCGCCATGTGCTCGAGCACCTCTGGGAAGTACCGGTTGAGTGGCTTGCCCGACCGGGACTGCAGCGTGATCTCCGCGCCGTCCCGGAAGATCAGACAGCGGAATCCGTCCCATTTGGGCTCGAACAGCAGGTCGGTGGCATCCGGGATCTTGGCCACAGCGCGAGCCAGCATCGGCTTCACGGGTGGAGTGAGCGGCAGCGACATGGCCGTCATTCTGCCCCGAAAACGCCGGTTACCGCACGCGTTGCCCATCCTCGGCGTCCAGTTCGAGCCGGATCGCCGTTGGCAGGGTCCGCACTTCCAGCGACTCGCGAGCACGGGCGAGCACGCTGCTGTCGAGTTCTTCCCACACCCGGCGCACGTCGGTGCCCTGGCGCAACCACAGGCTGAGCCGCAGTGCGGGCTGCGCGGAGTCGCCGACCGAGCGCACCCTGGCTTTCGTCACCCCCGCCACCTGTTCGGCATCGGACTGCACGGCCGCGGCGATCGCGGCACCGGTGACGGTCAACTCCCTGCCCGGCGTGGAGTCGAGTACGAAGTCCGGCCGCGGCTCCGGCCGCAGTGAACGCACGAACCACCACAGTCCGCCTGCGAACAGAGCGAGCCCGGCCACGATGACCACGATCCGCACCAGATTCGCGGGTTGCCTGCCGAGCCAGTCCATGGCCAACGGGTCCAGCACCGCCCGCTGCGCACGGAAGGAACCGAACACGCCGAGGCTGACCAGCAGCACGACGCAGCCCCCCACCAGTGCGAGCAACCCGACCAGCAGGGTCAGTACCCGCTCGGTCCCATAGGAGCGGCCCAGCGCTCGCGCGGACACCGACGAGCGACTCATCGGCGGTCCTTCGGCGAGTCGACGACCACGGACACCTTCGGGGTGGTGGCCAGCGGTAGTTCGGCGAGCAGTTCCGCCACCGACTCGAGCAGCCGCGGACGCAACTCGCCTTCCGTCTCCATTCTGCTGACCGCTCGCACCCGCACCTTCTTCGCGCTCGCGGTCACCGTGGCACGCTCCACATTGTCCTGTGCGCGGACGCGGTGGCCGACCAAACGGGCGAGCGATCGAGGTGAGGTGCTCACGCTCACCTCGGTGGCCGGGTCGTGCAGGGCGACGCCGCGCCGGCGTGCGGCCAGCACGACTCCGACGAGCAGCAGACCCGCGCCCGCTGTCACTGCGGCCAGCACCCGGATCGGCACGGAGTCCCAGGTGAGACCCGCGAGGGTTTCCCGCCACCGCGGCCACGGTGCCAGCAGCGGTACGTCTTCGGGCCGCCACCAATGCCAGGCGACCTCGAGTACGACGACCACGGCGATCGCGACCGCGGCAAGGGCGAGCAACGTCGACAGTAGACGGACGAGAACTCGCACTCTGTTTCCTCTCGCTGGCAGATGGGAACGCTGATGATTGGGTCAGTCTTCCCGCGACGGCGCCTCAGCGCACGCGGGGCTGTCGCGCGGCCTCCAGCGCCGACACCGTGACCGAAAGGGAGCGGACCCGGTAGGAGGTGATTCGCTCGACCTCGGCCGTCACCGAATCGCGGACCGCGGATGCGGTCTGCCGTACCGGACTCGGATAGCGCAGCGCCAGGTCCAGTGCTAGGTCGACGTCGTTGTTCCCGCCGCTGACGCGCACGCTCGCGCCGTGGTCGCCGAGCCCGGTGCCCCGTTTCGCGCGCGTGGTGCCGGGAACGTCAGCGGCAGCTCGCTGCGCCACCTTGCGCACCACGGTGTGCCCGATCGAGAGTGATCCCCTGTCCGCCGGATCGGGCAGCGACGGCGATTGTGCTGTGCTCATTTGTCCTTGCCCCGCCCGAACACGTCACCGAGGTCCAGTTCGCCGTCGAGCACCCGGCCCACCACGAGGCCGATCACGCCGACGGCGAGAGTGATCAGGAAGGTACCGAAACTCTGCGCCGCGGCGAGGCCCAGCACGAGGCCCGCGATGATCCCGGTCTGCGTTGCGTTCATCAATGACTCCTCGAGTCGTTTTCCAAGTTCGGCCGCTTTCGGACTCGCCTCGCTGCTGACTACTGCACCCGTGGTGGCCGCCGGCGCCGTTGCCGCCAGCGTTTGACCCTGCCGACCATTCCGGGTTCCCGTGCGGCGAAGTACACGGGGGCGTCAAACCGGTCGTGGCCCGGCTCGTCGGTTCCCGCCTCCGGCGGGGTCTGGTCGCGGGTCCGGCGGAAGCGGTCCAGGCCCGCGAGGAACTCCTGCGGATCGCCACCGACATCGGGATGGTGCTCACGGACGAATGCGCGGAATCGCGCTCGCGCCGCGCGTTCCGCCGCTTCCGGTTCGGGCTCGCCGTTCACGTCACCGTCGATCCGCGGCACCGGCCTCGCTGGCTGTGTCCGCCCGTACGTCGTCGACCGTGACGTCCACCCGGACCTCGCCGGCCAGTGCCCGCACCCTGGCCCGGAGCTCCTCGGTCACCTGGGGCAGCGGATCGCCGAGCCGCAGGATCACGCCGATCTCGATCGGCTCGCCGGGACCTGGTACCCGCACGCCGTTGACCTTCCGGCCCGGCAGGTGGGTGGCGAGCACTCCCAGTGGTCCGCCGCTCATCGCCACCACCGAGGGATGGGCCAGCAGTTCCTCGGCGATCGCCTCCGCGATACCGCTGTCGTGGTGTCCGGGTTCGGCGGTTCGAGCACTCATCGGATCGGCTCCTTCGGTCTGCGGAAGTCCGTGCTGGACATTCAGTCCGTTGTGGACGTTCGCGCTCATTCCACCCGCGAGGAAGACTGGACTTCCTCGTCCTCGTCGTCCTCGGGGAGGTGGATGTCGTTGACGGCGATGTTCACCTCGATCACCTCGAGTCCGGTGATCTGCTCGACGGCGGAGATGACGTTGCGCCGCACGGCCCGTGCCACGTCGACGATTCGGGCGCCGTACTCGACGACGATGTCAAGGTCGACGGCGGCCTGCTTCTCGCCGACCTCCACCGAGACCCCGGATGTGGTGACCGTGCCCGACCCCGGGATCCGTTCCCTGATGGCGCCGAACGCACGGGAGACACCACCGCCGAGCGCGTGGACACCGGAGACCTCACGCGTGGCGATTCCGGAGACCTTCTGCACCACGGACGACGAGATGGTCGTCTTGCCCACCGAGCCGTCCTCGTTCAACGCGGTCGTCGTGCCGGGCTTCGACACGGGGGCGGACGTGTCGTTCCTGCCGTCGCTGGTCTGCGCCATGAACCTGCTCCCTTCCTGCCTGTGAAGTCTGCCGCCGGACCGCGTCTCGCGTATCCGGTTCCCGCCTTTCTCCCTACGATGTCCCTTCCCGGCGCGATCTTCCGCCAACTCCCCCGAATGGGCTATCAACGGCGGCGGATCAGCTGGGATGAACGTCCGCGATGTGTACGTTCACCGGCGGCCCGGGGCGGCCGAGATGCTCCGCGAGTTTCTCACCGAGCCGTCGCCGCAGGGCATCGGCGGCCTCCGCCGCGGGAACGCCGTAGCGGACGGTCAGCAGCACTTCCAGCCCGCCGTCCTCCATCGCGACAGCGGAAACGTGCACGCCGCCGACCTCGGCGCCGATGTCCGCACCGAGTTTTCTGGCCAGGATCACCACCACCCGCTCGCTGATCCGCAGCATGCCACCTTGCTGGCGGAGTTCGAGCGGCTCGGCCAGTAGCCGGCCGCGAACACCGCGTACGGAGCTGAGCACGCGGGCGATCAGCCCGGGCGGAGTGGGTACGGGGGCACGAGCCGCGGCCCGGACCAGGTCCCAGCGCGGGTCGTCCCGAGGGTCCTCTCCGGTGCTCATCGCAGCTCCCTCAGTTTCGCGAGCAACGCCACCCTGGCGCGGTGCAACCGGGAACGCAAGGCCGGGACGGTGACATCGAGCACCTCGGCGACCTCCTCGTAGCTCAGCCCTTCCAGTTCGCGCAGCACCAGCGGCACGCGCTGTGGCATGTCGAGTTCCGCGATGGCCCGCAGGACCGCGTCGACCTGCTCGGCCCGCACGAGCAACCCCTCAGGACTACCACGGGTGTCGGCGAGCACGCCCGACTCCAGGAACGATCTCTCCGCGCTGTCCTCGTCCGACATGGCCGACAGCGCCGCGTCGAGCGACACGGTCGGTTTGCGACGGCGCACGTGGCCCAGCGCGGTGTTGGTGACGACCCGGTAGAGCCAGGTGGACACCGCCGACTCGTTGCGGAAGCCGCCGAGTGCACGCCATGCCGAGATCCACGCGTCCTGTACGACGTCCTCGGCCTCGGCGGCGGTTCCGGTGATGCGCAGCGCGACCCGGTACATCCGGGGCGTGTGCCGCCGGACCAGCCGATCGAAGGCGGCGTGGTCCCCGCCGGCCGCCCTGATGGCGAGTGCGGCGTCGGACACGGCCGGCTCCGCGCTCACCCGGACCCGCCCGTGCCCCGGCGATAACGCAGCATCAGGAAGCCGTCCTCGTGCAGTACCGAGGCCAGCCGCAGGCCGCGGGGGACGTCGACGGGCGGACCCGCGACGATGCGGCTGGGCCCCGTTCCGGTCAGCAGTGGCGCCACGGTCAGGCACAGCTGGTCCACCAGGTCCTCGGCGAGCAGGCCGCCGAACAGGTGGGGACCTCCCTCACAGTCCACTCTGCGCAGCCCCCGCCTGGCGAGGGCGTCGAGTGCCAGGCGCAGGTCGACGGAACCCTCGCCCGCGAGCACGACCTCCGCGCCCGCGTCGGCCAGTGCTCCGCGCCGGTCCTCGGGTGCCGCGGCACAGGTCAGCACGATCGGTGGTACGTGGGTGTCGGTGAGCAGGCGGGAGTCTGGACGAATGGTGCAGCGGTTGGTGACCACCGCGATCGGCGGGAAATCGGTGCGACCGAGCCTGCTGCGCCGAGGTCTCGGGCGCGCGCCTCGGTAGTCCTCGGTGGTCACCGTGCCCGCGCCGACCAGGATGACGTCGGCCAGGTCCCGTCCGAGCAGGAACAATCGCTTGTCACCAGGGCTGGACAGGCCCTCGGAGTACTCGCCGACGCTGACGGCGCCGTCCGCCGAGGCCACGAAGTTCACCTGCACCCACGGCCGGTCGAGTTGGTCGGGGTAGTCGTAGATCCGTTCGAGGTCGGCATCGGTCAGTGCTCCGGCCGGGCTCTCGCCGGACGGTGTCGGCCACAGGATCTGCACGCACTCATCCCAACACGGGGGAGGGGAAACGACCATTCGGGTGGGCCAGGTCTCGATCGGCGGTCGCGGGAACGGTGGTCCAAGTCCCGCTGGCTACCCTGACCGTCATGCCTGCCGCATCGCTGACCGATCGATGGCCGGAGATCGGCGCGGACGAACTCATCACCGCGCTGGTGCCGCCGCCGCGGTTCGACGCCGTCCGCTTCTCCACCTACGTGCCCAACCCGGACGAGCCGAGCCAGGCCGAGGCCGTCGAGGCATGTTCTGCCTTCGCCCGGAAGGTCGCCGAGGCCGGGGGGAAACGCCGATCCGGCTGGCGGGCGCTGCTCGGCGGAAAAGGCCCGGCCGGACCCGAGCTGCCGGGGCTCTATCTCGACGGTGGTTTCGGAGTCGGCAAGACCCACCTGCTCGCCTCGATCTGGCACGAGGTGCCCGCGCCCAAGTCGTACGGCACCTTCGTTGAGCTGACCCACCTGGTCGGCGCCCTGGGGTTCGCCGAGGCCGTGCGCAGGCTGTCGGAGCACCGGCTGCTCGCGATCGACGAGTTCGAACTGGACGATCCCGGCGACACCATGCTCGTGACCAGGTTGCTGCGGGAGCTGACCGACGCGGGGGTGAACGTCGCCGCCACCTCCAACACCCTGCCCGACAAACTGGGGGAGGGGCGGTTCGCGGCGGAGGACTTCCTGCGTGAGATCCAGTCGCTGTCCGCCCGGTTCGGTGTGGCCCGCGTCGATGGTCCCGATTACCGTCACCGAGGACTGCCCGACGCACCCGATCCGGTCAGCGACGCCGAACTCCTCGCTTCGGCGCAGCGGCGGCCGGAGGCGACGCTGGACGATTTCGACGCGCTCGCCGAGCACCTCTCGCGCCTGCATCCTTCCCGCTACGGGCGGCTGCTCGACGGAGTGCCGATGGTGCACCTGCGCGGCGTGCGGCCCGCGCCCGACCAGACGGTCGCGCTGCGGCTCGTGGCCTTCGCCGACCGGCTCTACGACCGGGCCATTCCCGTGGTGACCTCGGGAGTGCGGCTGTCCGAACTCTTCGGCGAGGAAATGCTGCACGGTGGTTACCGCAAGAAGTATCTGCGCGCGGTCAGCAGGCTCACGGCGCTGGCAAGGGACGCGGTGGACACCACTGCCTCAGCGAGCTGATCCCTGCCGGTTCGTCGTGCGCGTGCGGCGGTCGAGCCCGGCCGCGAGAGCCAGCACCACCGCGACGGCGAACGTCGCCGCCCCGAGCACGTCGGTGGGGTAGTGGTAGCCGAGTCCGGTCATGCCGACGCCCGCTCCTGCGGTGAGCGCCACGGCGATGCCCACGACCAGCCGAGTGGCGAGCCCGGGGCGGGCGAGCACGGCGAGAACGGTCAGCACGGCCACGAGGCTGACGGCGTGGCCGCTGGGATACGCGAGATGGTTGTCGTAGTAGCGGCCGAAAGCGGGTTTCAGCAACCACGTGTTGAGCGCGACGGCGAAGGCGGGGCCGGCGAGCGCGAGCACGAGGGCGTTCGTGTTCGCGCCGAGTAGTGCGGCCAGCGCGAGCGCGGCGATGAGCGCAAGCAGCACGAACGGCTCGGTGGGCAGCACGAGCAGGCGTAGCAGCCCGTCCTGATCGGCGGTGGACTCCTGGATCTGATTCATGATCGACTGATCCAGCATGCCGCCGCTGCGCTCACGGGCGACAACGAGCCCGAGCAGGAACGTCACGATCAAGCATGCGGCGATGGCCGGGCTGGAGCGGGCCGGTGCCAGCGGCGCCGATGCTGCGATGCGGACCACGCACCGCAGCTTATGTGAGTCGACCGGAGGGACACCGAACTCATGCGGATCACTGTCGTCGGTGGCGGCATCATCGGCCTGAGCTGCGCGTTGCGGCTGGCCGAGCGGGGAGCGCAGGTCACGGTTCGCGCCGCGGCGCCGCCGCAGGACACGACCTCGATGGTCGCGGGCGGGCTCGTCTACCCGCGGCACTGTGAGCCGGTGGATCGGGCGGCGGGATGGACCGCGGCGAGTGTGGCGGAGTTCCGGCGGCTGGCCACCGAGCCGGGGACCGGCGTGCGGTCCGTGCCGGGCAGGTTGCTGCGGCGGGAGCAGCGATCGGTACCGGGCTGGGCGGATGCCGTTGGTGGGATGACCCGGCGCACCGACGTGGGGGAGCCGTGGGTGGACGCGCTGGAGTTCAGCCCGCCCCTGATCGACACCGCGGCCTACCTGCCGTGGCTGGCCGCGCGGGCCGAGGCGGGTGGCGTGTGTACCGAGTACGGCCCGGTCGCCGGTCTGGCCGCCGACGACGCCGCCCTGGTGGTGAACGCCGCGGGCCTCGGCGCCCGTGAACTGGTGCCCGACGAATCGGTGTATCCCGCTCGGGGCCAGGTGGTGCACGTGGCCGATCCGGGCCTCGCCGAGTGGGTCGTGGACGAGGACGACTTCTCCTACGTACTCCCGCACGGCGAGTACGTGGTCTGCGGTGGCACGGAGGAACCGGGCCTAGGTGGCACCGAGCCCGATCCGAGGGTCACCGAGGACATCCTGCGCCGCTGCGCGGCGCTCGTGCCGGAGATCGCCGAAGCGCCCGTGCTGCGCGCGAAGGTCGGCCTTCGCCCCGCCCGTCCCGAGGTTCGCCTCGACCGAGTGGGCGACGTCATCCACTGCTACGGCCACGGCGGCGCCGGCGTCACATTGTCCTGGGGTTGCGCCGAGGAAGTCGCCGAGCTGGCACTGTCCTGAGTGGTCTCACGGCTCGGTGGGGAACCGGCCGTTCTTCACCGCGGTGAGCAGTTCGGCGTGGTCGGCCTCGGACTGGTCCGCGTAACGCACCGCGTAGCGGCCGATCGCCTTGTCCAGTTCGGTGTCGTCGGCGAGGTACCCGGCCAGCAGTCTCGGGTCGACCGACCGGGCGTGTGCTCGCGCGAGCAGGGCGCCCGCGAGCCTGCCGTAGTCGTCGAGGTGGTCACTGTCCAGCTTGGTGGGGTCGATGTCGCCCTTCAGGTTCCGGAACTGGCGAACGATGTAGGGCCTGCCCTCGATGGTGGTCCAGCCGAGCAGGATGTCGCTCTCGGCCTGCACCAGCCGGGCGCCGTGCACGATACGCCTGCCCTCGTGATCCGCGGGTTTGATGTCGAGGAAGGGCTCGAGTGCCGACTGGCAGGCCTCCTTCAGTTGCAGCACAAGTACTTCGTCGCCGTTGCCGTGTAGGAGGGCGATGTAACTGCGACGTCCAACGCTTCCCGTGCCGACCACGCGAAAGGCCACATCGGACACGGAGTAGCGGGAGATCAGGTTCCGTCGCGACTCCCGAAGGGTGTCGACATAGGACTGCAGTCCGTCGATGACACGCTCCGCTGTCGATTCGTCCACATGGGTACGTACCGGCGGATCCTCGATGAACTTGAGCCTGCGCAGCCCGGTGGCCTCGTCGTCGTACTCCTGGGTTCGTTTCCTGGCGATCTTGGCACTGGTGTTCTTGCGAGCCTTGGCAGCCGCTTCCTCGAAATCGTCGATCAGCTCGTCCGCTTTGGCCCGGCTCAGTGCGGAGGCGTTCGGCAGCGCGTTCCACGACCGCATGAACGGCAGCTCCGCCAGTTCGCGAACGATCCGGCGGTAGGATTTCACCGCGTCCTCTGCCGCGTCGAGGCAGTGCTTCTCCCCGAAACCACCCTCGCGCCCGGCCAGGACGAGACTCGCGGTCAGCCGCTTGAGGTCCCACTCCCACGGTCCCGGCACGGTCTCGTCGAAGTCGTTGATGTCCATGACGATCTCGCCTTCGGGCGTGCCGTACAGCCCGAAATTCGCGGCGTGGGCGTCTCCGCAGAGCTGCGCGGTGAGTCCGCTGGCCGGGGTGCCCGCCAGGTCTCCGGCCATGAGTCCCGCCGTGCCCCGGAAGAACGCGAACGGCGAGGCCGTCATCTTGGCGATACGCAGGGGCAGTAGTTCGGGCAGCCTGCCCTCGTTGCTCGCCTCGACGAAGTCGGCGACGTCCGGCCGGCGGCCGACCGTGGCGGGGTGGTCGTGCGCGGCGGGCGGCGTGCTGTCCCGCAGGGCCTTGCCCCGGGCGTACACGTCCTCGGCGGACACCGGAGTGCGCAGGTCGACCGGGTCATGCGAACCGTGCGCGGTCATCTCGCCCCTCCCGTGATCAGGCCGTCATGGCCACCCTACGTGCGAACGATCGGTGGTGCGCCTACCCACACCGCCGGCGATCGTAGTGCCCCCCGAACCGCACTTTCCCGGGAAAGCGCGGTAGTTGCGTGCGCGGGGTATCGCACTTTCCCGGGAAAGTGCGAGGACGGGACGGGGGGCCGGGGGCTAGCGGATGACCTCGGCGATCGCGTCGATGCCGCGGTCCAGGTCCTCCTCGGTGATGACCAGGGGCGGTGCGAGGCGCAGCGTGTTGTCGTGGGTCTCCTTGCACAGCACGCCCTTGGCCGCCAGCGCCTGGGAGGCCTCGCGGCCGCTCGGACCGTCGGAGGCGATGTCGATTCCGGCCCACAGGCCCCGCCCGCGAACCTGTGCCAGGCCCTTGCCCACTAGTTCGCCGAGGCGGGTGTGCAGGTGTGCGCCGAGCGCGGCCGATCGCTGCTGGAACTCGCCGGTCTCCAGCAGGGCGATCACCGCCCGCCCGACCGCGCAGGCGAGCGGGTTCCCGCCGAAGGTAGAGCCGTGCTCGCCCGGACGGAGCACGCCGAGTACGTCCCGCCGCCCGACCACCGCGGACAGCGGCATGATGCCACCGCCGAGCGCCTTGCCGAGCGTGTAGAGGTCCGCGCGGATCCGCTCGTGGTCCAGCGCGAAGAGCGTGCCCGTGCGGGCCAGGCCGGACTGGATCTCGTCGGCGATCAGCAGCGCGCCTGCCTCGTCGCAGAGCCTGCGCGCCTCGGCGAGGTAACCGTCCGGCGGCACCACGACGCCCGCCTCGCCCTGAATCGGCTCCAGCAGCACGGCCGCGGTCCGCTCGGTGATGGCCGAGGCGAGCGCGTCGGCGTCGCCGTACTCGACGACCTTGAAGCCGGGGGTGAACGGACCGAAGTCCGCCCGTGCGGTGTCGTCGGTGGAGAAGGACACGATGGTGGTGGTGCGGCCGTGGAAGTTGGAGCCGGCGACCACGATCTCGGCTTCGCCCTGGGCGACACCCTTCACCTGGTACGCCCACTTGCGGGCGATCTTGATGGCGGATTCGACGGCCTCGGCGCCGGAGTTCATCGGGAGCACGAGTTCGGTGCCGGTCAGCTCGGCCAGCTCCCGGCAGAACAACCCGAGCTGGTCGTGGTGGAACGCCCGGGACGTCAGCGTCACCCGGCCGAGCTGTGCGGTCGCGGCTTCGACCAGCGCGGGATGCCGGTGACCGAAGTTCAGCGCGGAGTAGCCGGAGAGGAAGTCCAGGTAACGCTCGCCATGGACGTCGGTGACCCAGGCGCCCTCCGCTTCGGCGATGACCACGGGCAGCGGGTGGTAGTTGTGCGTGCTCCACTGCTCGTCGAGGGCGATGAAGTCGGAAGCGGTACGAGTGGTGCTGTCGGCGAACGTCGTCATGCGTTCAGGCTAAGGGCAGTCCACGCGCGGTTCATCCGCGACACGTTGCTTGTTGCCTGCGTTCGTTGCGTAGTTCCTGCACTCTGCCGGTGAATCATTGCGTAGCCGTTGACGAGGCCGGGCTGCGCGCATATCTGGACGAAATGTGGACCGAGGCGCTCGGCGCGTTCGCGGCGGCCGCCGAACAGAGCGGGGAAGAAGTGGGGCATGTCGTGGTGACGTGCCCCACTTCTCGTGTTGGCATTTCCGTGCATCCTTCTGACAGAGTGTCAACTCGTGACCGACGACCTTTCCTTCCTTCGTAAGCAGGCCCGTACGCAGCGCTTCACCCTCGGTGCGCCGAAGGAGTTCCGGGTATCCCCGGACGGCGAGCGGGTGTTGTTCCTGCGGGCGGAATCCGGCTTCGATCGCAGGCACAGTCTGTGGTCACAGAATTTGCGGTCCGGCGTGGAGTCCAAGGTCGTGGACGCCGTCGCACTGTTGCCGGGGGAGGAGGAGTTGCCGCCGGAGGAGCGCGCGAGGCGGGAACGAACCCGAAACGCCTCCGGTGGAGTCGTCGGCTACGCCACCGACGCCGAACTCACGATGGCCGCGTTCTCGTTGTCCGGCAAGCTCTACACAGCCGATCTGGGTACCGGCGAGATCACTTTGCGCGTCGACGGTTCGGTGGTGGACCCCCGGCCGAACAGCGCGGGCACGCACGTTGCCTACGTCCGGGACCGGAGGTTGCGGGTGCTCGATCTCGCCACCGGAGCGGACCGGGCGCTGGTCGACGAACCGGGTGAGGACATCGCCTGGGGACTGGCGGAGTTCATCGCGGCGGAGGAGATGGGCCGCGCGCGCGGCTACTGGTGGGCGCCGGACGGGCAGAGCGTGCTGGTGGAGCGCACCGACCGCTCCCCGGTGCCGCGCTGGACGATCGCCGACCCGGCGAACCCCAGCGCGCCCCCGAATACGGTGTCGTATCCGGCGGCCGGAACCGTCAATGTCGACGTTTCGTTGGCACTGCTCGGTCTCGACGGAACGCGGGTGGACATCCAGCGGGGGGACTGGGAGTACCTGGCCGCGGTGCACTGGAGCGCGGGCGGTGCGCCGCTGCTGGCCGTGCAGCCGCGCGACCAGCGCAGCCTCGAGGTGCACGAGGTGAGCCTCGCCGACGGGTCGACGAAGCTGCTGCACACGGAGACGGACCCGCACTGGGTGGAGATCGTGCGGGGTGTGCCCGCCTGGACCAGTGACGGCAGGCTGGTGCGGGTCAGCGCGGCGGACGGTAACTACCGGCTGCTGATCGACGGGGAACCGGTCACCGAATCCGGGATGCAGGTCCGCTCGGTGCTCGACGTGGGCGAGGAGGTGCTTTTCAGCGCGTCGGAGGACGACCCGACCCAGATCCACGTGTACCGCACCGACGGCGGAAAGGTGCAACGACTGTCCAGCACGGACGGTGTGCACATCGGCGGCGGGAACGCCACGCTGACCGTGCTGTCATCCTGGAGTCTGGATCGCAGCGGTCCTCAGGTTTCGGTGCTGCGCGACGGTAAGCCGGTCAGCGCAATCGATTCGTACACTGTGGACCCAGGCCTGGATCCCGAGGTGGCGATGCTGACAGTGGGCGAACGGGGCCTGCGGGCGGCGTTGCTGCTGCCGACCGGTCACCGCCCTGGATCGGCGAAACTGCCGGTGCTGCTCGATCCCTATGGCGGTCCGCACGCGCAGCGGGTTCTGCGGAGCCGCAATGCCTTCCTCACCGCACAGTGGCTGGCGGATCAGGGTTTCGCCGTGCTGATCACCGATGGCAGGGGCAGTCCGGGACGTGGTCCGGAGTGGGAACGGGAGATCGCGGGCAAGCTGGCGGAGGTTCCGCTCGCCGACCAGGTCGACGCACTGCACGCGGTGGCGGCCGAGAATTCCGATCTGGACCTGAACCGGGTGGCGATCCGCGGCTGGTCCTACGGCGGCTACCTTTCGGCGCTGGCCGTTCTGCGCAGGCCGGACGTGTTTCACGCGGCGGTGGCGGGCGCACCGGTGACCGACTGGTCGTTGTACGACACCCACTACACCGAGCGCTACCTCGGCACTCCGCAGGACGAGCCGGAGTCGTATCGCCGGAATTCCCTCATCGCGGACGCTCCAGAACTGCGCAGCGCCTTGCTGATCGTGCACGGGCTGGCCGACGACAACGTGTTCGTGGCGCACGCGCTGCGGCTGTCGTCGGCATTGCTGGCCGCGGGCAGGCCGCACACCTTCCTCCCGCTGGCCGGGGGCACGCATATGACGCCGCAGGCCGAGGAGGTCGCGGAGAACATGATGCGGCTGCAGATCGACTGGATCAAGCGAGAGCTGGACGGCCGCTGAGGCGCTGACCTGCGGGCAGGGCGTCACCGAACGATCGAGGATGGAGCGTATGAAGCGTTGGGGAATCACGATCCCGCTGACCGGGGTCCCGCTGGCCGAACACCGTGAGCTGATCGAGCAGCTGCCCGACCTCGGCTACACCGACGCGTGGTCGGCGGAGACCGCGGGCACCGACGCGTTCTCCCCGCTGCTGCTGGCATCGCAGTGGGCGCCGCAGCTACGCCTCGGCACGGCGATCGTCCCGGTGTACACGCGCGGTCCCGGCCTGCTCGCGATGAGCGCGGCGACGCTGGCCGAGTGCGCCCCGGGCCGGTTCGTCCTGGGGATCGGTACGTCGTCGCCGGTGATCGTGGAGAACTGGAACGCCGCGGAATTCACCGAGCCGTTCGGGCGGAGCAGGGACACCCTGCGATTCCTGCGCGCGGCCCTTGCGGGGGAGAAGGTCACCGAGCGGTACCCGACTTTCTCGGTGAGCAAGTTCCGGCTGGAGCGCGCACCGGAGCCCGCGCCGCCGATCATGCTGGCCGCGCTGCGGCCGGGGATGCTGCGGCTGGCGGCGCGCGAGGCCGACGGTGCGATCACGAACTGGCTCGCCCCTGGCGACGTGCCGACCGTGCGGGCCGAGGTCGGGCCGGACGTCGAACTGGTGGCCAGGGTGTTCGTCTGTCCCACCGAGGACGCCGCGGCGGCGCGGGGACTCGGCAGGATGCTGATCAGCAGTTATCTGACGGTGCCGGTGTACAAGGCATTCCACGAGTGGCTGGGCCGCGGCGATGCGCTGGCGCCGATGCATGAGGCGTGGCAGGCGGGAGATCGCAAACGCGCTGGTGAGCTCATTCCGGACGAGGTGGTGGACGAACTTATCGTGCACGGCAGCGTCGACGAGTGCCGGGAGCAGGTTCAGTCCTACGTGGACAATGGGCTGGACACGCCGGTGATGGCGTTGCTGCCCACAGGCGGCGACCCGCTGGAGCAGATCAAGGGATTGGCCCCACGGGTCTGACCCTTCGTTGCGGGCGCCTCGCGCTGGGTCAGCCCCAGATCGCGCTCGCGGCGACCAGACCCGTCGCGGCGGCGCCGAAACCCGCGAACACGGTGACGACGACGTTGGCGACGGCGTAGAGACGGGCGCGTTCCGACACGAGCCGGACGGTTTCGTAGCCAAAGGTGGAAAACGTCGTCAGAGAGCCGCACAAGCCGATGCCGACCAGCGCCCGGACGGTGTCCGGCTCGCCGCCAGCGAGTGACCAGCCGGTCAGCAGCCCGAGCAGGGCGGAACCGGACATGTTGGCGATGAGGGTGCCCCACGGGAACAGCGTCCGGTGACTGCGACGCACACGCAGGTCGACGAGGTAGCGCAGGACCGCGCCGACGGCTCCACCGAGGGCGACCAGCAGGACCGTCACGATGGCGCTCCGCGACGGGTGTAGGCGACGACGAGGCGGGTGGCGCGCATGCCGGCCGCGACGGCGAGCAGGGAGGCGAGCACCGAGACCGTGGCGTAGAGCAGCGCGAGCCCGGGCCTGCCGGTCACCGCGGAGTCCATGGCCTCGACCACGAAGGTGGAGAACGTGGTGAAGCCGCCGAGGACGCCGATCCCCGCGAACGGGCGTAGCAGGGGGTGCGGGTCCCGGATGGTGATGATCAGCATCATCAGCACGCCGATCAGCAGGCAGCCCCCGACGTTGGCGAGCAGGGTGGCGGTACCGAACTGGCCGCGTTCGTGCGGGACGGCCAGGCCGAGGCCGTACCTGCCGAGGCTGCCCAGCGCGCCCCCGACGGCGACGGCGAGCAGTACCACCCACCGCCGGGTCTCGTCCACGGTCCGGCCCATCGTCCTCCTCGGTGTCGCACTTTCCCGGGAAAGTGCGGTCCAGCTCAACGGCGAATGTATCGGCGGGATTGGGCTGCCGCGGGTTCGGGTAGTCGTGGCCGGGAGGTCGGCATGGGATACGGCATCGCGGAACAACTCATCAGTGAGCATCTGGTCAGTGGCGAGATGAGGCCTGGGGCGGAGATCGCGCTGCGGGTAGATCAGACCCTGACCCAGGACGCCACCGGCACCCTGGTGATGCAGGAGCTGGAGGCGATGAACCTGGATCGCGCGCACACCGAGGTCAGCGTGCAGTACGTCGATCACAACCTGCTGCAGGCCGATGAGAAGAACGCCGAGGACCACGCGTTCCTTCGCTCGGCCTGCCGCAAGTACGGACTGTGGTTCTCCAAGGCGGGCAACGGGGTCTCGCATCCGACACATATGCAGCGGTTCGGAATCCCGGGCAAGACGATGGTCGGTTCGGACTCGCACACCTGTGCCGGAGGGTCGCTGGGGATGCTGGCGATCGGGGTCGGCGGGCTCGAGGTCGCCATGGTCATCGCTGGTTCGCCGCTGTACCTGCGGATGCCCGAGATCTGGGGAGTGCGGCTGACAGGGGAGTTGCCACCGTGGGTGTCGGCCAAAGACGTGGTGCTGGAGATGTTGCGCCGGCACGGGGTCAAGGGCGGGCTGAACCGGATCATCGAGTATCACGGGCCCGGGCTGGCGCAGCTGTCGGCGATGGACCGGCACGTGATCGCGAACATGGGGGCCGAGCTGGGTGCGACGACGACGGTGTTCCCCGCTGACGACGCGGTGCGGGAGTTCCTGCGTGCGGAGGACCGGGAGGACGACTTCCGTGAGGTGCTGCCGGACGAGGACGCGCGGTTCGACGTGACCGACGAGATCGACCTTTCGGCTCTGGAGCCGCTGATCGCCAAGCCTTCGTCGCCGGGCAACGTGGTTCCGGTACGCGAGGTGGCCGGGACCGAGGTGGGGCAGGTCGTGATCGGGTCGTCGGCGAATCCAGGGCTGCGGGACTACGCGATCGCGGCGCATATGGTGCGGGGAAGGCAGACCGAGGATTCGGTGAGTTTCGATGTCAACCCGTCGTCTCGGGAGATCTTCGCGGATCTGACGAAACTGGGGGCGACGTTCGACCTGATCTCCGCTGGTGCCCGCATCCATCAGGCAGGATGCATGGGTTGTATCGGCATGGGCCAGGCGCCCGCGGTGGGACACAACTCGCTGCGCACGTTCCCGAGAAACTTCCCCGGCCGATCGGGGACGAAGGAGGACGCGGTCTGGTTGTGCTCGCCCGAGACCGCGGCCGCGGCCGCGCTGACCGGGACGATCAGTGATCCGAGGGAAGTCGCCGAGCGGCTGGGGATCGAGTACGTGCGCCCGGAGCTGCCGGCACGGGCGTCGGTGAACACGGACATGCTGGTGCCGCCGCTGGAGCCGGAAGAAGCCGCGGCGGAGAAACTGGTGAAGGGCCCGAACATCTCCTCGTTGCCGGACTTCCCGCCGCTGCCGAACAAGATCGAGGCGCCGGTGCTGCTCAAGGTTCCGGACGACATCTCGACCGACGAGATCTCGCCTGCGGGCGCGCGGGCACTGCCGTTCCGGTCGAACATCCCGATGCTGTCGGAATTCACGTTCAATCAGGTGGATGAGACCTATCCGCAGCGGGCGCGCGAAGTGGCCGACGGCCCAGGGCACGTGATCGTCGGCGGCGACAACTACGGTCAGGGTTCGTCGCGCGAACACGCGGCGATCACCCCGAGACACCTCGGCCTCCGCGCGGTGATCGCGAAGTCGTTCGCTCGGATCCACTGGCAGAACCTGGCGAACTTCGGGATCCTCGCGCTGGAGTTCGCCGACCCCGCGGACTACGACAGGGTTGAGCAGGGAGACACACTGGAGCTGGACGGACTGCGAGAGCAGTTGTCCACCAGCCCGGGTCTGACGGCGCGCAATGTGACCAAGGGCGAGGAGTACCGGCTGCACCACCAGCTGTCAGAGCGTCAGGTCGAAGCTGTCATGGCGGGAGGCCGCATCCCCCTGCTGGCGTCGGCGACGCCTTGACGGCGTGTCGCCGCAGGTCACGGGCAAGGTGACAACAACCCCGCCCCTGCCTCACCGGCGCCGAAGTGGACACGCTAAGCTAACGGCCATCGCCAGCACACAGGGCGAGGCCGGGCTGTGGCGCAGTTTGGTAGCGCACTTGACTGGGGGTCAAGGGGTCGCAGGTTCAAATCCTGTCAGCCCGACCGGTGTGATGTCGCACGACATCGGCATAGCCCGGACCCACGGATGTGGGTTCGGGCTTATTGCTTTCTTGGTGCGGGGCCTGGTTGTCTGCCGGTGCCGTGGTAGTCGCGGGCGGGGTCGATGGCTAGTTCTCTGAGGAGTTCGCCGGTGGCGGCGTTGACGATGCGGACGTCGAGGTCTTGGACGAGCAGGATGACGTGGGTTCCGGCGTGGGTTCGGCCGACGCCGATGTGGCGCAGGCGTCCTGCCACGCGCAGGGTCACGGTGCCGGACTTGTCGATCTTGTCGGTGCGGACGCGGTCGTGGGTCTGGCTGCTGCGGTCGGCGGTCGGCATGGCTTTGGGGCGGGCGTTGTAGATCGTGACCGGGGTGGCCCGATGCGGTAGGGGTGGTTGCGGCCCCCTCTGCCGCCGGCGAACCGGGTCGTGAACACCATCCCGTTGTCGGTCAGCGTGGAGGCCGGATAGCCGTGCTGGGCTGCGGTGTCGCGGAAGGCGGCGAGGACGATCGGGCCGGTGATCCTGGTGTGGGCCGAGACGTGCAGGGCGTAGCGGGAGTGGTCGTCGAGCCAGGTCAGGATCTCGACATCGGCGCCGGGGGTGCCGTCGCGGTTGGTGAGTCGGTAGTGGGTGAAGTCGGACTGCCAGGTCTCGTTCGGCATCGAGGCTTCGAAGCGGATAGAGGACGACTTCGGTCGCTTCGAGGGGTCCGGCGTCACGCTCCCGTGTCGGGTCAGGATCCGGTGGATGGTCGCCTTGGACACCGTGAGTCGGTAGTGGTGTTCCAGGTGCCAGCCGATGGTCTCGGCGCCGGCGTCGTGCCCGGTCTCGGTCAGCTGCTTGCGCAGCGCCAGGACTCGCTCGACCGTTTCCGGCGGGGTCGCGTTCGGTGAGGTGCGGGGACGTTGGGACCGGGGTTCGAAGGCTGACTCCCCTTCGACCTTGTAGCGGGCGATCAGGCGGCTGATCCAGCCCTGCGAGACTCCGTAGGTGCGGGCAACCTCGCTCTGGGAGGCGCCGGCGAGCACGGCGGTGATGACCAATCGACGCTTCGACACCATCCAGCATCGAGGACCAGGGGCCCCGCCCACCGCTGCGCCATGCCGATCACCCGAGACATCCTATTCCGATGTCCTGAGACACCCCATTCCGATGTCCTGAGGCTGGGCACTGTCAGCCCGACCGGCAAAGGGCCGTCTACGCAGGTAGGCGGCCTTTTCTCTTTGGTACTGACGGCCTCAGCCCCGGAGCATGACACATTTATGCCACCCCGCTCCGGGGCTGAGATCGTTCAGGTCGCGTCCAGAGCCCGCAGGGCTTTCGTCCGGCGGAGCAAGTCGGCGTGGCCGAACATCTGCTGAACCACGTTCGCGTCAGCTCCGGCCGAGAGCTGGTGCGGCCACTCCCGGCGGTGGATCTGCCGTGCTCACGCTCCAGGGTTCTACCCGGATCACTTGCCCGAGACCCTTCATGCCCAAATGCCCACACCGAACGAGATCAAGGAACGGGACCTCAGGCCGGTAAGCCGGTGGTGCTACACGGAACGACCTACACCGACGGTGGGGTAGCAGGCGAATTCGCCCGAGGTGTCCACTCGGCATCACGCTTCTCCTGGTCCTACAGTTTCGAGATCCCCGAGTAGATGAGAGGTATTCTTGCTGAGCCCCTATCCTGACTCGATTCGCCGCGATGTGGAAACCCTGTGGCGTTATCACCGAGTGGACGACGAGTTGCGGGAGGTCGATGTCGCGGTCGGACTAGGCAGCCACGATCCCGGTGTCCCGGTCTACGCCGCGCAGCTCTACCACCGAGGGCTCTTCCCACTGGTGGTTTTCACCGGAGCCAACGCACCGACGACCGTGGAGCGGTTCCCGGCTGGCGAGGCTGTGCACTTCCGCAGGATCGCGATGGAGAACGGCATGCCTGATGAAGCGATCTTGATGGAGCCACGGGCAACGAACACCGTCGAGAACATCCACTTCACTCAGGACGTCCTGTCCGTACACGGCGCGAAGCCGAGGTCCGTGTTGCTCGTATCCAGGCCGTACCAGCAACGACGAGCCCGCGAGATTGCTAAGCGGCACTGGCCCGAGGTCGACATCGCCTGCACCGGCGCTCAGCAGGATCTCGACACCTACGTAGCGAGCATCAATGACCCGCGCCGCGTGGTGGACATGCTCGTAGGAGACACCCAACGCCTTGACTTGCAGGGAAAGTCCGGCGAGATTGCCCGGCAGGAGATCCCCCAGGAGGTCCGCGACGCCTTCGAACGCCTCGTGCAAGCGGGATACACCAACCGCCTCATTCAATGACCACACCCGACCCGAGCGGACAGCTCAACGGAGGGACGTATGGGCAAGTCTCCGCCCCAAATGAAAGAGATGTCCTCGCCGGACAGGCAGGCTCCGAGATGGCCAGGGAGCAGCCGAGGTGTGGTTGACGGGATGGCCACCAAGCTCGGGATTCTTCGGACTCTTTCCGGTCTATCTGACCCCGGCAGTTTAGGCTGACGGCACGAACTCGGGTATGGGAAGAAGGCATTGGGTCAGCGACCTACTGGCAATTTTCTTCGTACCACTTGTTCATCGTTATGTTGATCGCACTGGAGGTGTAACATTCTTGGGGCCAGTCCAGTGAGGTGTACGCCTGATACTCGTCCTTCAAGTTGCTGACGAATCCTTTCGAGAGGAAGATCGGCGGCGCTCCGTAACCGTTGTTTCCCTTGGAGGCGAGCTTCGCGGCATGGTTGACGACATCGCCCATGTACACCACGTCGTTGATACCGCTACCAGTAAGGCCTGCCTTGATCATCAGCGCCCGGCCAAACGACGCGCCAATGCCAGCCTTTATGGGAGTCGAGTACCCTGCCTTCTCCAACTTGTAGTTGAGAATCCTCATCAGCGAGTTCATCGTGGCGATGATATCGAACAACGCGTTAATGTCCTCCTTGTATGGAGCGTTGAAAACCGCCCATACGCCGTCGCCAACGATGTTCACCTCCACGGCCTTCTCGTGTGAGTTCAGGATCGCCACCATCTCTGATATATACGCCCGGTAGAGCCGAGCCAGAGCAGGTCGCATGTACGTATTAGGTAGCGAGGAGGAGTCTCTAATGTCGACAAATACTGCAACGGTCTTGTTTGCGTAGAAACCATTGGAGAAGGTCAGCTTGTCTCGACTCGGAAGGGTGTCGAGCTCCTCGTAGTTGCTCTGCGGGATCGCCAAGATCTTGTCGATTCGCGAGATCCCCGCGATGTGGTCGTACGCCTTGTTGTTGGCTTCCATTCCTAGCCCTTCAACTCGATGACGATGGCGACTACTCCAAGCAGTCCGAGTGCAGTTGCAAGAAGTTTTACGGCTCGGTCTGCCCAGGTGAACTTCCGGTGGGCGACCGTTGCGTTTGCGTGAACCTGGTGGGCAATCTGCCGAGTCAATTCCTCGGGGTCGGCCGTCATCGATCGCAGCACTTCGACATACGAGGGACCATTGTCCTTGTAATGCCGAGCGATGTTCGAGAAGAACAAGAGGTTCACTGGATCCTCTGGCACCTCCGCGAGCTCATCGTCAATTTTGGTCGTGACCTTCTGGGCCTTTCGAGTCTTCTGCTTTCTGACGATCGAGAGCCTTGGGATCAGTGCCAGCGTGGCGCTGCCACCCGCCGCTACGATCGTCGCTGCGCATGTCACCGCCGCTGCACTCAGCCAGAAGCTCGGGTCATTCTCGTTCTTCACAAGGTGGTAGAGCATCACGGCCACAGCTCCGCTGGCCGCCAAAGTCGCGCCCACCTTCGCCTCAGCATGCTTGATCCAGTCATTGACGAGGCCGAGGGCCTTCCAAGCCTGATCGGGTTCAGAGGTCGGGCCTACCTCGGGGGCCACACCAGGTACGAGACCTGGTTCTGACTCAGGGTCCGTCGCAGCGCGTTCCACCATACGACGAGTCTTCCAGAGTGGTACGACACATGTTTTGCCTCTGCCTCAACCAGTTTGACGTCGGTGGCACCGCATTCCCGTCCGGGTCCACGCACCCAGAAGGATCGCGGTGCCACCAATCTCAAGCCGCAGTCAGGACGTCACGCAAGCCTGGTCAGTCGCCAGGTGACGGCCCTACTGTTGTAGGGCGGCATGACGTTCCCTTTGGCGATCGGTGCCGTGGTAGTCGGCGTGCCGACCACCTTCCATACGCCACTCTCAGGGCAGCGCTCGCCGGTTTTTGCGGTGGTTCCCACCTGTGCGGTCACTTCTGTTCTCCCTTGTTCGCGAGGCTGCGGATCCGTCCGCAGCTCCTCCCAAGACCAGAATTACACGGATGGAAGCCTCACTACAGAGAGTTGCGACGAACGGCAGCGAACACCCGTTCGAAGGTATTTTGATCTGTCTTTTTATCGGTTCGGCCGATTGGATACCACGTTAAGTGGTCGTTTTGGGCAGGCAAGGGACAGGACGACCGTACTGTTGTTCACTCGGTTGAGGTCTCACAGTCGGTCGCAAGCAGGGGGTGCTGGACCAACATGGTTCCGGCAGAGCACGACAGCCGACGAGTGTGGATTACACGTCAGAGCGAATCTTGATCTGGACGGCCCAGGTCCATGCAGAGGCGAATAAGGTCAAGGGGTCGCAGGTTTAGATCTTGTCAGCCCGACCGGCAAGAGGCCGCCTACGCAGGTAGGCGGCCTTTTCTCTTGTCCTGCCCGGGAACGGCAGCGACCCCAGGGCGTCCAACACGTCCTGGGGTTCTGAGCTCGCGCAGGCTGAGTCCGTGCCCGAGGGGTGCACGTCCGGCGGAGCTTGTGCGGGGTTTGCACGCTCGCCTCGTGCTCACCGCGGACAGGTCAGTAGTCTCCCGTGGTGGTCGGATCGGAGGCATTCAGGATCAGTGCGGCCGTCTCCTCAGGCCGGTCCCAGTGCGGGAAGTGACCACAGTCGGAAAACCAGTGCAGTGTGGCGTCGGGAAACTGCCTAAGGGCCCGCTCGGCCTGGCTGGGAAAGGTGACCTTGTCCTGCCTGCCCCATCCGATCACGAGCTTGCCCTTCAGCGACCCGGCCGGAGCGCCGAGTTGGCGAGGACCATGTACGAGCGCGCGCAATGCCTCGTCCAGGCTCGGGGAATCGTCGAATCCACGTAGCTCGTTGAGCACCAGGTTCTGGGGCAGCTTCCAGGGATGCGCTGAGAACTGGGCCAGCAAAGCCGTTCTCCCGGCCGGGTTGGCCGTCAGCATGGGTAGTGCGGGCTGGATCCTGCGGACCAGCCAGACCGAAGCCTTGATCGTGGCGCCGAAGATCTTGACCTGCCGATCGTCCCAGAAGCCACCAGGGTTCAGGGCGACAATCGTGCCTGCGTGCCCTCGCCGGGCCAGCTCCACCGCGATCCGTGCGCCCATGGAACTGCCCACCAGATCGACGTTTTCGAGGCCCTCCGCCGCGATGAAGTCTTCGACGGAATCAGTGAGCGAGGCGATGCTGACCTCACCGGGTAGCGGCGGTGTCCGGCCGAACCCGGGTAGGTCGACGGCGATTGCTTCCCGCTTGGCGGACAGCGCGGGCAATATCGGGTCCCAGTTGCGATGGCTCGAGCCCAGCCCGTGAACCAGTAGCAGTGGCCTTCCCGAACCCTCGCGTATGGCGTGCATCAATGGCCCCTTCGACACGTGATTCGGGTCGTCCTGGTGCCGGCGCCATTGTGTGACGCTGCACCAGTGCCACTACCCGCCCGCGAAGACCGGCAAACCCTCAGCACGTGTTGTGCCCTCATTCCACCGGTTCGGGCAACGGCGCGCCGGTCTCGAGCAGCGTCTTGAGGCTGGACAGGATGGACGGCCAGCCGCCCTTGACCATCTCCAGCGTCGTGCTGCCCGGCGCGAAACCGTCGTGCACCACGGTCAGTTTCACCATCTCCCCAGCGGGCTCGATGTCGAAGGTCACCTTCGACCGGGGCTCGGTCGCGAGTCGTGCCGCCACGTCGTCTTCCAGGCCGGCCGATCTGCCGAACTCCGGCGTGAACGTGTGCCACGTGTACGACAGCCGCCGGTACGGGTCCGACTCCAGCACGACCTGCTCGGGATCTTCCAGCTGCACACCGAACTGGTTCCAGGCCATCGTCGACCCGGCGGTCCAGTCCGATGTGAACTCGCAGCCCCAGTACTGCCGCGTGAACACCGGGTCGGTCAACGCCTGCCAGAGCCGCTCCGGCGTGGTCCTGATGTAACTCGTGTACACGAACTCGATGTCGCTCACAGTCTCCTGCTCCAATGCCTTCTTCAGGTCGGCGAGTGCTTCGACCCGTCCCTGGTGGTAGCGGTCGATCCAGCGCTCGGCGATCGCGTTGATCGGTTCCGCGTTGACGTAGTGCAATTTCTCGCGCCCCCGCCACACGGTGGTCACCAGATTGGCCCCCTCGAGCACGCCCAGATGCTTGCTCACCGATTGCCGGGCCATGTTCAGCCCCGCGCACAGCTCCCGCAGGGTCTGTCCGTTGCGTGCGTTCAGGTCGTCGAGCAGTCGGCGGCGGCTGGCATCGGCCAGCGCTTTGAACACCTCGTCCATTTCGCCTTTCCCCGCGAGAAGCCGTTCTGTCACGCCAAGCATATGCAGCCAGATGGCTGCATGTCAATGTCGAGCGCGGCACCTCGAAGTCTGTCCATTGTGCACGATTTCAGGCGCGGTCTTCTGGTCGTACTTGACGGCCGTGGGAGACGGCGCTGGCTCGTGGTGACTTCGTGACCACGCTCAACCGCGGTAAGAGCCGGTCTCCGGCGCCGGGTGTGGAGGCACTGGTCGCGAACCGCACTGACCTTGGCGCCATGGAATCCGAGCTGGCGGGCCTCGACGCGTTCCCGCAACGGGCGCTACTGGCCCGCGCCGGGATGATTCTGGGCCCCTACGAGGATGTGGGCCGGGCTGCGCAGGTTGGAACGCGGCGGACGCGTGCTGGCTCCCGCCCTCGCGGACGCACATGTGCAGTACATCGACGCGCGCGACCTCGCGATGTGGATGTTGACCTCGGCCGAGAACGGCGTGACGGCGTGGTGAATGGCGCGTTCCCTGCTTCGGTGCAGGGAACGCGCCATTCAATGCCGTCGGTTCTACTCGTTCGACGACGTGGGCTCCTCCGGGCCGCCGGAGACCGGCTCCGTACGCCGATCGGCCGGGTAGCGGAGGTTCTCCACCATCTCCTCCAGGTGCTTCGGCGGCGGCGCCGTCAGCTTCGACACCACGATCGCCACGATGAAGTTGATCGCCGCGCCGATGGCACCGATCGCCTCCGGGCTGATGTTCAGAATCAGCTCGTTCTCCGAGGTCCCGAACACTTCCAACGTGTAGATCATGTAGCTGATCGTCACCGTGAGACCGGCGATCATGCCCGCCGCGGCACCCTTGTCGTTGCACCGTTTCCAGAAGACCCCGAGCACGATCGCGGGGAAGAAGCTGCACGCTGCGAGCCCGAAAGCGAACGCCACCACCTGTGCCACGAACGCGGGCGGGTTGATGCCAGCGATCACGGCCACGATCACCGCACCGGCCATCGCGACCCTGCCGACCAGCAGCCGCTCACGGTCGTTGGCGTGCTTACGGAAGCGGCGGAAGTAGAAGTCGTGTGACACCGACGACGAGATGACCAGCAGCAGACCGGCCGCGGTGGACATCGCCGCCGCCATACCGCCCGCCGCGACGAGCCCGACGATGGGTGCGGGCAGCCCCGCGATCTCCGGGGAGGCGAGCACCAGAATGTCGTTGTTGATCGTGAGATCGGCACCGGCGTCTGCGCTGTTGCTCACCGACTCGATCGTGGTGGCGTTGGGATCGACCGTAACCAGACCGGTGGCACGCCAGTTCTCGATCCACTGTGGAAGCTGGTCCACCGAACGACCCTGCACGCCCTCCAGGAGATTGAACTTGGTGAAGGCACCCACTGCCGGAGCGGTCGTGTAGAGCAGGCCGATGAACAGCAGTGCCCAGAACGCCGAGTACCTGGAACCTCGCACGGTCTTCGTGGTGTAGAACCTGATGATCACGTGTGGCAGGCCTGCCGTACCGATCATCAGCGTCAGCGTCACCAGGAAGATGTCGATCATCGGCCGTGCGGTGAACGCCTCGGTGTACCGGTCGAGCCCGAACTCGGCGCTCAGCGCGTTCAGTTCGTTCAGGATCTGCCCGAAGGACACCTGCGGGATCGGGATTCCGGTGACCATCTGTGCGACGGCGACCGCCGGGATCAGATAGGCGACGATCAGCACCGTGTACTGAGCCACCTGCGTCCAGGTGATGCCCTTCATCCCGCCCAGTACGGCATAGGTGAAGATGATCGCCGCCGCGATGGCCACGCCGCCGTTGATGTTGATGCCGAGGAAGCGACTGAACACGATGCCGCCGCCGTTCATCTGGCCCACCACGTAGGTGAACGAGATGATGATCGCCGCACCGGCGGCGACCGTGCGCACGAACTCGGAGTACCGGTCGCCGACGAATTCCGGCACCGTGTACTTGCCCCACTTACGCAGATACGGCGCGATCAGCATGGCCAGCAGCACGTAGCCGCCCGTCCAGCCCATCAGGTAGATCGAGCCGTCGGAGCCGAGGAACGCGATGAGGCCGGCCATCGAGATGAACGACGCCGCTGACATCCAGTCGGCGGCGATGGCCGCGCCGTTGGCGACCGTCGGGATGCCCTGTCCCGCGACGTAGAAGCCCTTGGTCTCCGCGACGCGGCTGCGCCACGCGATCGAGATGTAGACCCCGAACGACAGGATGATGAAGATCAGCGTCCAGACCTGGATGTTGCTCATTGCCGCCGGCCCTCCTCGTCACGCTCGCTGACGCCGAACTTGTCGTCGAGGCGGTCCATGCGTACCGCGTAAATGAGGATGAGCAGCAGGAACGTATAGATGGAGCCCTGCTGGGCGATCCAGAACCCGAGCGGGTACCCGCCGAAACTGACCTGGTTCAGCTGCTCGACGAACAGGATGCCGCCGCAGAACGGCACGATGAACCAGACACTGAGCAGCGCGAGCATCAGCCGGAGGTTCCGCCGCCAGTATTCTCGCCGCCAGTCGCCCTGCGAGGGCGACTGGCTTTCTTCTCCTGTGTGCGCCACCGCTGGCTCCCTTCGGTCGAAACCGCGTCACGGGTGCGGAAAGGATCGAGCGGGCGAATCGGACATGGCAACGATTCGTCCCCCAGCGTCGTGAACGGGGCCATGAGCGGTCGCGGGCCGCGCCTCGCCGTGCTCCGGCGGCGGCCGGGAACCGCTCGGGTGCCCGATCCGGCCGCTCACCCCCGGCCGGTGACCTCTCGCGAACGCACGGCTTGGTGACGTGGCTCACGGCGCACCTAAACTCGCGGCATGTCCTCGGTGACCAGCACGGGTGGAGCGACGACGGGTCGTCGGCGTGTCATGCACGTCGGCAGCGCCGGCATGATCTTCGGTGGGCTGCTGATCCTTGTCGGTTCGCTCCTGCCGTGGGTATCCACCCCGGTGGGCCATTTCTCCGGCGCCGCCGGCCCCGGGCTGTGGACTCTGTGCGCGGGCACCATCGCCATCGCCGGCGCGCTGCTGCCGTACCGCCGCCTCGCCCTCGCGCATGCTCTGGTGCCGGGCGTCGCCGTCGCGGTGCTGGTGACGTGGCAACTGCTCCGGATCGCGCAGTTGAGCGCGAGCACGGACAGTTGGGGCAGCTTGCTGCCGGGTATCGGCCTCGTCATCGCGGGTGGGGGCGCGTTCGTCCTGGTCCGGACCGCATCGCGGATTCGCGGCGCGGACTAGCGCGGGCGAGAGCGTTCCAGGTGGTGGCGCGGCCGCCGCGGCATCGTGGTTCTCATGGCCAGACCCGCGCAGTAGGGTGCTCGATGTGGCTTCGTCCGCTGTGGATCCGGCCTGGGACGACCCCGACGACGAGGATCGATGGGTCCCCGATGTCGGGGACGAGTACGACATGCCCGCCGACGTCGACGCGGCGTTCCGTACGGTGCGCCGCGTTGCCGTTGGTCATTTCGTCGTGTTCCTCGGTGTCGTCGTCGCGGTCCCGATCCTGACGCTGACCGTCGACTGGTGGTCGGAGGGGCGACTGGTCGGCGGCATGACGCCCAGCTTCGTCATGGCGGCGGTCGGGCTCTACGTGTTCTTCTTCCTGCTCGCGGCCGCCGCGGCGACCCTGTCGAACGCCGTCGAGGACCGCATGCTCGGCGCCCCCGAGCAGGAGACACCCGACTCCGGCGGCGAGAAATCGTGATCGCCGCGAGCCTCACGGTGCTGGTCGCGCTGTTCGCGGCGGTGCTGATCGCCGGGCTCGTGCTGCGCCCACGCGGCGCGTCCACATTCGAGTTCTACCTCGCCGGCAGGCAGGTCGGTGTCGTGACCAACGCCTGCGCGATCTGCGGTGACTACTTCTCGGCCGCGTCGTTCCTTGGCGTGGCCGCCGCCGTCTACGTCTCCGGCCTCGACGGCGTGTGGTACGCGACCGGCTTCGCCGCGGGTTTCGTACCCGTGCTGCTCTTCGTGGCCGCGCCGCTGCGCCGGTTCGGCGAATTCTCCATTCCGGACTTCCTGGGCCGCAGGCTCGGCTCCGAACGGGTGCGACTCACCGCGGTCACCGTCGTGCAGCTCGTCATCCTGTCCTATCTCGTGCCGCAGGCAGTGGGCAGCGGTCTGACGTGGGAGCTGCTTGTCGGCGAGGGCGTTGCCGGCCTCTCGCCGTACGCCACCGGCGTCGTCGTGTCCACAGTGGCCATCGCGGCGCTGGTCGTCGTCGGGGGAATGCGCGGCACCACATGGACGCAGGCCGTGCAGTTCCTGTTGCTGCTCGCCGTGTTCATCTGGCTGGCGATCGTCGTGCTCCGGTCCGGCTTCAGCTATCCCGACGCTGTCGGACGGCTCTCGGACAAACCGCTCGGCAATCCGGCCGAGGTCGACGGAAACTGGCAGCTAGAGGTGGCGGAGAACCGGTTGGAGAGCGGCGAACCCGCGTATTTCGGGAACCCGGGCGGCCGGTACGGCCCGCTCGGGCAGATCACGCTCATCGTCACGCTCATGTTCGGCACCGCGGGCCTGCCACACGTGATGAACCGCTACTTCACGAGCCCGACGGGCACCGCCGCTCGGATGACCACCGTGTGGGTCCTGGGCTTCGCCGGTGTCTTCTACGCCCTTGCGGTGCTGATCGGTACCGCGGCGCGGTCACTCGTGTCGCAGGCGGTGCCCGACCGGCCGTGGCTCGCGGACCTGACCGTCAATGGTGTGCTGCGCGTGCCGGAGCACGCACCGCTCGTGCTCGGCCGGATCTACGGCGGTGACACCGGGCTCGCCGTGGTGGCGATCGGGGCGCTCATCGCGGTGTTGTCCACGATCGCGGGACTGTTGCTGGCCTCGGCCGCCTCCTGGGGACACGACGTGTACGAGCGGCACATCAACCCGGTTGCCACCCAGCGGCAGGCGGTGTGGGCGGGGCGGGCCGCCGTCTTGGTGGTCGCGGCGCTGTCGGCGGGGCTCGCCCTCCTGTTGCGGCCGTACTCGCTGACCGCCATGTTCCCCTCCATCGTGGCCACCATGGTGACCTGGGCGTTCGCGCTCGCGGGATCGGCGCTGGCGCCGGTGTTCATCCTCGCCATCTGGTGGCGGCGGACGACCGCGCCCGGGGCGGTGGCCGGCATGGCCGTCGGGGCGCTGACGGCGATCAGCCTGGTTGCGGTGGCGCCGTCGGCCGGTGAGAGTGGCATCGGTGAGATCTTGTTCGCACCCACGATCGTGGCCGCCCCGTTGGCCACGCTGGTCACCGTGATCGTCTCGCTGCGTACCACCGCGCCCGCCGATGTGGAGCGGCTGTGGCTCAAGCTGCACGGGACCGCGGCCGATCGGCGGGCGGTGCGGCTGGCCAAGCTCACGATCGCGGGCGTCGACGGGAAGAGACGATGAGGAACGGCAGTTGGCCACTGGCGATCGCGGTGGCGCTCACGTGGGGCTTCGTCTACCTGGTCACGCAGGTCTTTCCCGACCCGCCGCTGGAGGTCGAGGCCACCGTCCTGATCGGAGTCGGGATCACGTTGGTGCTCACCATCGGCTACCCGTCCGCGCTGCGCGGCCCCCGAAGGGCGGGGCCGATGCGGCGCTCCGCGGGGCGGCAGGGTCGCACGATCGCCGCGGTCGGCAGGTCCATGCCGTTGCGGTCCGGGCTGACCGCCGAGACCGCGCGCCGGGCCGTGCAGCTGTTGCATCCCGTACTCGGGGGTGATTCGGTGGCGATCACCGACCGCGAGCGGGTGCTCGCGTTCCAGGGCCCCGGCTCCGACCACCACACGGTGGGTGAGCGGCCGCAGACGGAGGCGTCGGCCAGGGTGCTCGCCAAGGGAAAGACGGTCGTGGTGCGGCGCAGGAGCCGCCTCGGCTGCCCGTCATCGGACTGTCCTTTGCAGAGCGCCGTGATCTCGCCACTCGCCATCGGCAAGCGCGTGGTCGGGACACTCAAGGTCTACCGCGTGGACGAGATCCCGCCACCGAGAGACGTCGTCGAGGGCGTGGCCGGGATCATGTCGCTGCATCTTGAGCTGTCCGAACTGGACTACGAGCGCAAGTTGGCCGTGGACGCCAAGCTCGACACCCTGCGCGCCCAGATCAACCCGCACTTCCTGTTCAACACGCTCAACACCATCGCCTCGAAGGCGCGCACCGACCCGGAAGAGGCTCGCAGGCTGCTGCTGCGGCTGTCCGACTTCTTCCGGTACGCCGTCCGGCAGGAAGGGCACCTGGTCGAGTTCGGACAGGAGTACTTCTTCGTGCGCACCTATCTTTCCCTGGAACAGGCTCGCTACGGCAAGCGGCTGCGCGTGCGCTACGACATCGATCCGCAGGTGCTGACCGCGCACGTACCGGTGCTGACGATCCAGCCGCTGGTCGAGAATGCCGTGAAGCACGGTCTTTCCGACAAGGTCGACGGTGGCACCGTGAGGCTGAAGGCCCGCGTCGACCCGTTGACCCGGACCACGTCGATCCGCGTCTCCGACGACGGGGTCGGCATGTCGCCGGAACTGCTGGAGCGGCTGACCTCCGGCGACGGCGCCGCGGACGGTGGGGTTGGGCTGCGCAACATCTCGCAGCGGATGCAGGCCCTGTACGGCGAGCGTTATCGTCTCGACATCCAATCCGACTACGGTAACGGGACCGTCATCGACCTGCGCATCCCCTTGGGGTGATCGGCATGCGAGCTCACTGCCTCATCGTCGACGATGAGGCGCCCGCTCGGGAGGAGCTGCGTTACCTGCTGGGGACGTTCGAGCATGTCCAGGTGGTCGGCGAGGCAACCAACGCCGAGGAGGCGCTGGTCCTCCTGCGGTCGCTGCACTACGACCTGGTGCTGCTGGACATCAAGATGCCGGGCGGTACCGGGCTGGAAGTGGCGGAAGCGGTGCGCCACTCGCCCAACGCACCGAAGGTCATCTTCACCACCGCCTACCCGGACTACGCCGTGGACGCGTTCGACGTTGACGCCGTCGACTACCTGGTGAAGCCGTTCGACGCCGAGCGGCTCGGCCGCGCGCTCGACCGGGCGCTGTCGGGTGGGACCGCCGACGAGATCGAACAGCCACCGGCGCCGCGCGGTCCCGCGCTGGACCCGCTCGGACGCATCCCCGTGCAGCAGGGCGACCGGACCGTACTCGTCGATGCGTCGGCGATCCTGTACGCCAGCGCCGCGCGTGGCTACTCGTACCTGCAGCTCGCCGGTGAGCGGGTACTGGTGAGCCTGTCGCTGAACGAGCTGGAACGCAGGCTCACCGGTCATTTCTTCCGGACGCATCGGTCCTATTTGGTCAACTTGAACCACGTCCGTGAGTTGCGGCCGGACTTCAACGGCGCACTGGTGCTCGTGATGGACGACCGCAGGCGCAGCCGCGTCGAGGTGTCCCGCAGGCACGCCCGGGAGCTGCGCCGCCTGCTCGGTCTGTGACCATCGCACAGTTGGAAAGCCGTCCGGCCGAACCGTCCCCAAGCGACGAAGGTGTCAGGCTGGTTGCGCTCCTGGCCTGCCGTCCTCGATGACGAAGGTGGCGCGATCGCGGATCGGCGCACCGGGTCGGCTGACGTAGTCGACGACGCGGAAGTCCGCTGTCCACTCGGTAGGTGTGACGATGTTGCGGACGTACCCCCGATTGCGGTTGATGAACTTGATGTGCGGGTTCTCCTGCAGCTGTACCCGGTCGCCGGGCCGCTGATCCTCGCCGTCACCGCCGCTGGTGATCGACGTGCCGACCAACTCGGTGGCGAGGGTGGCCGAATCGGGGTCATTGAAGTCCGCCTTCACGTCACAGACGTAACTGGCGTGCACGTCGCCGGTGAGCACGACCGGGTTGGACGTTCCCGCCGCGGCGAGATGGTCGCGCACCTCGTTGCGCTCGACGAGGTAGCCGTCCCACGCGTCGTTGCTGAAGTTGGTTCCCGGCCCGGCGACGAAGTCGCGCTGGGCGAAGAACACCTGCTGGGCCAGCACGTTCCAGCGGGCTGTTTGACCGGCCACCGCCTGGCGCAGCCAGGATTTCTGCTCCGCGCCGAGGATGCTGCGCGCCGGGTCCGCCCGTTTGGCGTCCCCCACCTGGTCACTGCGGTACTGGCGGGTGTCGAGCAGGTAGAAGTCCATGAGGTCGCCGAATGTGAGGCGACGGTAGATCTGCACGTCCGGGCCGTTCGGGCGTTGCGCACGACGTAGCGGCATATGCTCGTAGTAGGCCTGAAACGCTCGTGCGCGGCGGCGGCGGAACACCTCTGGGTCGGCGTCCGGCTCGCCATCTCCCTGCGAGATCTCGTCGGCCCAGTTGTTCTCCACCTCGTGGTCGTCGAACACGACCGCCCAGGGGAACTCCGCGTGCGCGGCCTGCAGATCGGTATCCGACTTGTACTGGGCATGCCGGATCCGGTAGTCGGCAAGCGACCAGATCTCGCCGGTGGGGGAGTGTCCGCGCCCCAGCTCACCCTGGGCGTCACCTTCATAGATGTAGTCGCCGAGAAACGCGACCAGGTCGAGGTCCTCCTCGGCCATGTGGGCGTATGCGTTGAAGAAACCGGCAGGGTAGTTCTGGCAACTGGCGAACGCGAAGGCGAACCGGTCCAGCCGGGCACCGACGGCCGGTGCGGTCTTCGTGCGAGCGACGGGGCTGAGCTCCGAACCGGCCCGGAAACGGTAGAAGTAGTCGGCGCCGGGGCGTAACCCCGACAGTTCGACGTGCGCCGAATGCCCTTCTTCCGGGCGGGTCAGTGCACTGCCGGCGGCGACCACGCGACGGAACTGCTCGTCCTCGGCAACCTGCCACGCCACGGGCACCGGTCGATCCGGCATCCCACCTCGGCCGTCCTCGGCCAGCGGTTCGGGTGCCAGCCGGGTCCACAAGACCACACCGTCGGACAACGGATCCCCAGAAGCCACGCCAAGGCTGAACGGCGAACTCGGTACCTGGCCCCGGATCCGGTCGCGCGCCCATGCGGGAACGGAGGTCATCGCCGACGACGCGCCCAGCGCGGCCACTCCGGCAGCGCCACCCAGCAGCACCTGACGACGTGACACCGAAGCGGACGACGACGGCGAACTCGTGGACTCGGACATGTGTTCACCTTTCCCGTGGAAGTCACATGCTGGCTCACCCGTCGGTGGCCGCGCCTCATCAAGCCACACGTACGGCGACGTTCCAACCACGACAGGGTGAACGTTGAGCATCTCGGACAGGTGAGCGCTCTTGTACGGCGCCACAGTCTGCTTCGTGACATCGGTGTCGCGCGCTGTTCACCACCTACTGGACAGACATTCATGACAGCGCGCTTAGGTGTCGGCGACAGGTCTGAGCCGTAAGCAGAGGAGTGAACTCGCATGACGACATCGCGGACGAACGACGGAGACGGGCTCGGGCGACGCGCGTTCCTCCGGGGCGGGGTAGCAGCCGGAGCGGCTTCGGCTTTCCTCGGGCTGATGGGTAGCGGTGCCCTTGCCGCGCCCGCGGGGCGGGGCAAGATGGGTCCAGGACAGGCGCCCGAGAACGGTGGCTATGGACCACTGCAGCCCGCGCCCGGCGGTGAACTCCTGCTCCCCGCAGGGTTCTCCTATGTCGCGTTCGGACAGACCGGCACCCTGATGAGTGACGGAAGACCCACTCCAGGGCGGCACGACGGCATGGCAGCCTTCGCCAGCGACGACGGAATGATCCGCCTGGTTCGCAACCACGAACAGAGTGAAGGCCCGGCGTTCACCAGCCCCAGCTACGACCCCCTCGCCGCAGGCGGAACCACCACGATGGTGTTCGACCCGAGCGCCATGTCACTGGTGAGCACCCACCCGAGCCTGAGCGGCACCATTCGCAACTGTGCGGGCGGTCCCACTCCGGCAGGCACCTGGCTGTCCTGTGAGGAAACCTTCACCGGGCTGAACCACCCCACGCCGCACGGCTACGTGTTCGAGGTGCGAGCCGATGCCGACGGCCCGGTCGAGCCGGTCCCGTACAAGCAGATGGGGCGTTTCGTACACGAGGCCGTCGCCGTCGATCCGGCTACCGGAATCGTGTACGAAACCGAGGATCGGGGCAGCTCCGGCTTCTACCGTTACGTGCCCGACAATCGCGACGACCTCGGTGCGGGCGGGCGCCTGCAGATGCTGGCGATCAAGGATCAGCCTCGCTACGACACCCGTATCGGTCAGCATGCAGGGAGGACCCTGCCGGTCGAGTGGGTCGATATCGCGGACCCCGATCCCGACAGTGACGACTCGCTGGCGGTGTTCTACCAGGGACGGGACGCGGGCGGCGCGACCTTCGCGCGGCTGGAAGGCGCGTGGTACGCGGACGGGTCGATCTTCATCAATTCGACCAGTGGCGGAGACGCCGGCCTCGGACAGGTCTGGGAGTACCGCCCGCGCGGTAACTCCGGTGGTCAGCTGGTGCTGGTGTACGAGTCGACGGATCCCGATCTGTTGCAGAGCCCCGACAACATCTGCGTCTCACCCAACACCGGCGGCCTTGTCCTCTGTGAGGACGGAGGCGGCCGTGATCTGCTGCGCGGAGTCACCAACCGCGGCGAGATCTTCGACTTCGCCGCACTGAACAGCTCCAACACCAGCGAACTCGCGGGTGCCACGTTCAGCCCGGACGGAAGTATCCTCTTCTTCAACGTGCAAAGCCCCGGGGTCACCTACGCCGTGACGGGTCCCTGGGAGAACGGCGCTCTCTAGGTTCCGCGGAACCACCAGTAATACTCGGCGTCCGTACGTGTCACGGGCGAGGCTTCCGGCCTCGCCCGTGACACGTGCTCGGTCATAGTTTTAGTACCGCCCCGCGTACCAGGTGGGTGACTCGCCGAACATTTCCTTGAAGTCCCGGACGAAGTGCGCCTGGATCGTTCAGCGAATGATCAGCCCGGACAGTAGTGCCACGAGGGTCTGTTCCGCTCTGACCCTGGCGGCGTGGCTGTCCTCGGCGTGCGCGATGATCAGCGCGGCTTCGCCGGAACCGGCCCGGAGGGTGCCCGCACCTAGCGGGGGAGAGGCAGTGGGTCCATGCTCTGATCCGTGTTCGACATGTCGATTCCGTAGTCCTTGGCGAACAAGTTGTGCGTTTCGGCGAGGACCCCGTCGACGTTCTCGTCCAGGTTGAACACACGCGCACCGCGTACGTGATGATTCGCCTCGCCGCCGAGACCATAGGTGCCGAATCCGGTGCCGGGGCCGTAGCCGAGGAGCACGCCGTAGTAGTTGCCCATGTAGGTGTTGATGTGGTCGTGGCCGCAGAAGACACCGCGTACATCGCCTCGGTGCTGGATTGCGGAGAACATGCCGGAGTTGAATGGTCCCGGACACTCGTCCTCGTTGCGTTCGCCGAGGATGGAGTGCTTCTCGACGGCTCGTGCGTGGTCGCCATCGGTCCGGCTGTCGACACTCGCGAACCACATGAACCGGTGCTCCCACAGGCAGATGTGCAGGAACATCAGGCTCGGAACCGCGGCTCCGGCCCGGCGTTCCAGTTTCTCGGACGCGTCGAGGTACCACCTCACCTGGTCAGCGCGAAGCCAGTCCCATGTGGGATAGCCGGCGAAGTCCTGCCCGGCGATCTGTTTCGGCGCATAGCGTCCGCTGTCCAGCAGCCAGACGTTGAAGGCAGGTTTGCCACCCCGGGAGTCGTTGATGAGCAGGTTCATGTTCCCGGTGCCGGTGACGTCCTTCGCGCCCGCCGTGTTCATGTTGTGCTGGTAGGCGCGGAAGAACCGAAGCATGTCGGTTTCGTCGAAACCGGTCCTCGGCGTGGAGTCCTCGTCGTGGTTGCCGAAGGTCGCCGCCCACGGGATGCCGCGCCGCTCCATGGGCTGGATCACGTTGTTGAGTGCCTGCTTGGCCTCGAGTTCGGTGTTCGGGCCGCCGTTGATGTTGTCGCCGACCAGGACGACCAGATCAGGCCGCTCACTGTCGAGAACCCTGTTCATCAGCTCGATCGTGCGCCGGTCGATGCGATGATCGTCCTGAGTGTCGTTGAACTGCACGATCTTGAATTTTCCGTCGCGGTTGAAGCGCAGCGGAGCGGCACCGGATGCCTCGTCCGCGCGGGCTACCGGCGGAACGACCGAACCGACGGTCATGGCCAGCGCTCCCGCTCCACCGGCCTTGATGACACTTCTCCGGTCCATCCCTGTGTTCCGCGGGTTCTTCATGTAAATGTCCTCCGATCGAGTTACCGGATCACGACGATCAAGGATCCGAATTGCGCGCTCGTGAACGTAGCTCTGCGTCGACATGAAGACGTGCTGAGTCCTGCGGATTTCGCGCACGCCAGCACCGGCCGGGTCAGGGCACGGGTTGGCGTGGACGCGCGGCCCGATGTGACGACCGTGGTGGTGCGGGCGATGTGCAGTACCGCCCTCGGTCAGGTGGGTGGTGTGCGGTGTTGCGGATGGGTTTCTGGTCGGGGTCGAGCCATTGTGGTGGGGTGAATTCGGGGGTGCCGTGGCGGATGCGGACGGTCCAGCCGGTGTGGTGCAGTTCGCGGTGGTGCCGGGCGCAGACGAGGATCATGTTGTCCAGATCGGACGGTCCGTGGTCGATCCACGACAACACGTGGTGGACGTGACACCATTTCGGTCCGCGTGTGCAGCCGGGGCGGGTGCAGCCGCGGTCGCGGATGGCGAGGGCTCGGCGTTGGGCTGGGGTGGCCAGGCGGGTGGCACGTCCGAGGTCGAGGATTTCGCCGTGGGTGCCGAGGACGGCGGGTAGCACTTTCGCCTCGCAGCACCAACGCCGCAGCTGATCGGCACTGATGTAGCTGGAAGCGTCCAGCAGTGCCGCTCCGGCGCGTTGTTCCAGCTCGGCCAGTGACACGGTCACGGTCACGACGGCGCGTTCCCCGCCGGTGGTCGGCAGGTCGTCGGTGCGGGCGGCCAGCCCGATGATCTCGGCCAGAGCGTCACCTTCCCGCTGCGCCGGGGTGCGCCGATCGGGCGTGCTGTCGGTGTCGGCGGGATGGGGTTTGGCCAGTGGGTGCAGAAGCCCTTCGAGTTCGGCGGCGGACTCGGGGTCGAGTTCGCCGCTGTAGACGTATTGCCCGTCGCGGCGGTAGCGGCCCCGGAACTCCCGGTACGGCCCGGCGTGCTGGCGGTGTTGGTCGGTGGGCGGGGTGTCGTCGATGTTCCAGTAGCCCACGATCCGCCGCCCGACCTTGGCCACATCGGTGGCGGTGGCGCGCTGGGCGAACTCCACCAGCGTGCGCTCACTGTCGGCCCGATCGTTCTCCGGCAAGCCCTCGGGGGCCTGGGCGAGGACTTTCTGGATCGCCTGGACGTGCGCCACACCGATGTCCCCAGCCCCCAGAGCCTGCTCCACCAGGGGCATCGGGGTGGTGGCGTGCGAGACCCGCGCCGCCGCCTCGGCCCGGGACAGGCGCAGCGCCATCATCAGCAACGTCGCCGTATCCCGATACCCCCGCCCACCCGCCACACCCCGAGCTTCGACCTCAGCGATCAACTCCAGGA
>NZ_PQHZ01000040.1 GCF_003385185.1 Amycolatopsis palatopharyngis
ACCGGCACTGTCCACCCAGGACCCTCAACTCGACCCGCCGACTCGCACACCACGAGCAGGAATTCGCCCGATCGGTGGGGCCCGATAGCGGTGCCGAACCGGGGCCAAATCACGATGCCACGGCCAGGCTCCGGCGAGTGTGGCGCGTAGGTCAGCGTCAGGCCAGGCTTGGAGGCTGTCGCGGAGGTGCTTACCGAGCCGGTCGGCGTAGGTGTTGGCGGGCACGGGGACTGGGACGAAGGCGGATGCGCCGTCGAGCATGATCACCGCGTGCGGCGTGGTGAAAATCTTGTCGTCGCTGTCCTGGATGGGCGGGAGCTGGGCGTTTGCGACTCGCATGGTCACCAAACGTAGGGCCAGTGGCGATCTCGCTACCGACGATGGTCAGTCCGTCCCAGCTCGCGTGCATTGCCAGGTAGCGCGTTGTTCCGGGGGAGCCAAATCCGTGGATGTTCTAGAACGACGAAAGCCCCAGGTCTACAGTGGACGACTGCTGAGTTCGGGCTTTCGTGTTGGAGCGGATGACGGGAATCGAACCCGCGTATCCAGCTGGAAACCAGGGCGACGAGCCTGGAAAGTGCTGCTGACCTGCGCTCGAGCATGTTCGCGAGGCGCCCTCGTTGACCATCTTTGACTGGGGCATGTTGCTGTGGGGTTCGAATCCCTCGCTACTGTGTGAACTGGTCGAACACCTCCGACGGTTCTCGCCATTCTCGCGTTAGCCCAACTTCTGACGGCCCAATGAGGGCCGGTTTACACTCCTCGCCAACTCAGGATCTTGGAGGTGCCTCAGCATGTGGGAGCCGTCGCTAGAGCAACTATTCGCCGCTGGCACGATGCATCGGTGGCCGGATGGCCGTGTGACGAAGCTCGGCATTATGGAGGCTGGCGCTGTCAGGCTTACGACGGGACGGCTTGTCGTCTGTGACCCGGGCTGGCTGCAGCGCGACTTCTCAGGCTTCGTCGCAACGCAGCTTTCGCCGGGTGTGTACCCGGTCGAGTTGTCGGTCGTGCACATGCCACAGAATGACCCGCGTCTGCGTTCTGTGCTGGTAACTGCGGCTCGTGTGCTCGTGTCGGCTGCCCAAGTCACGGCTTGGGAGCCTGCATGGCCGAGCGAGCAGGAGGGCGTTCCCGCGCGGTCGTTCGGGGTCGACGGCGGTCAGGCGTGCTTTATGGATGAGGCGATCGCACCGTTTCTTATCGACCACCAAGCTGATCCTTCTCGTGTCGACCTCATGGTGACGCAGGTGCTGAAGGAACAGTGGGCGTCGATCGCTGACGAATCAGGACGGAATGTCGTTGTCGTGAGCTGCGGTATGGGAGATGGCAGCTATCCGGTGTGGCTGGGGCACGCGGACGATGGCTCTACTGCTCAGGTGGTGGTCGATCTGGAGCTGTTGTCACACGCTGACGGGCCTGTCGACTGAGGCAGTGTGCACGGCGATATTGATGACGAGCAAACCGGCGACTGATGTTGCTGGGATGTTGTTGGAACTCGCCGTGAAATGGCAGAAGGGGTGCTTCCCGCGATCGGGAAGCACCCCTTCTGAACTGCCAAAACATGCTTTGGAGCGGATGACGGGAATCGAACCCGCGTATTCAGCTTGGGAAGCTGATGTTCTACCATTGAACTACATCCGCAGCGAGTCGACAGCATACTATGGCCCGCTCGCGCCCCTGCAAGAGGCTTCCCGGTGCCCTCCCCTTGACGTGGCCGCGCCGAAGTGACAACACTTGTTGTCTACGCCGTTGCGCGAGGTGGGTAAGTATGAGCGACAAGGTCTCCGACGAGCGCCTGCAAGACCCGGAGCTGTTCCGGCAGGGCGGGCTGCGCCTCGCCGCGAAGCTCTTCTTTCCCGGCGATATTCGCGTTGACCCGCACCAGCTTCGGCGCGTCCGCGAGTTCGCCCAGCAGGAGGACCCGCTGGCCGACGCTGTGGTCGCCATGATGCAGGCCCTGCCCGCCGGCCGGGGGCGGGAGTTGTTCGAGCAGGCCCTCGCTGACGGCATCGACACCCTCGATGACCCGCCCGCCGAGCTCGTCGCCTTCTTCCGTTCGGTCGAGGCGACCCCCTATTGGGTCGACGAGGATCGGCTCGCGCGCGGCGCCAGGGCCATCACCCGCACCGGGTTGCTCGGCCTCTTCCCCCTTGCCGACATGTCGCTGATGGGCGGCTACCTCGCATCCCGCGCCACGAAGTCCCTGGTCGGTACCGGGGAGATCGAGTACATGGCCGGCAAACGGCTGGTCGAAACGGCCACCTGGTGGATCCACGTCACCACCGAGGGCGCCCTCCTGCGCGGCGAGCGTGGGTACGCCTCCGCTCTGCGCGTGCGGCTGGTGCACGCCCACGTCCGCGCCGCGATGAACCGTCGTGCCGACTGGGACTACGCAGCCTGGGATCGCCCGATCAACCAGGTGCAAACCACCGGCACCCTGCTGCTCTTCTCCCAGGTCTTCGTCCTCGGCACCCAACTGCTCGGCGTCCGCTACACCGAACGTGAACGCGCGGACATCCTGCACCTGTGGCGCTACGTCGGCTGGTTGCTCGGCATTTCCGACGAACTGCTCCCCGCCGACGAGGAGGACGCCTGGCGGATGCTCTGGCTGCTCGCCGCCACTGAGTTCATCCCCGACGACGACTCGAAACGCCTCGCCGCCGCGCTGGTCAAGGCGCATGCCGCCGTCGGCGAAGGGCGCGGCCCTTTCGGCGTCGTGGTTTCCCACGTGTCCGTCCGCGTGCACTCCTCAATCAGCAGGCTCGTCCTCGGCCGCACCAACGCCGACTTCCTCGAGCTGCCGAACGACCCTGTCGCCCAGGCGGCGGTGCTCGCCGTCGCCGCCGTCAACTTCGCAGCCGAAACCGTCCGCCAGCGCGTTCCCGGCGCGACCGCGCTGCAGGAACGCCTCGGTGCGGTCGGCCGGCAGCAGTACGTCCGGCGGCTCGGCCGCATCTTCCGCCCCGACACCACTTACGCCTCGCACATGCGCGTGCCTCCCCGCTCGGCCGCCTGAACTGGGCGGTTAGGCTGACCGGGTGCTGCTCAGTGACCGGGACCTCGCCAAAGAGCTCGACTCCGGACGACTCGGGGTCGACCCCTTCACGCCCAATATGCTGCAACCGTCCAGCATCGACGTCCGGCTGGATCGCTTCTTCCGGGTCTTCGACAACACGAAGTACACCCATATCGACCCCTCCCTGCAGCAGGACGAGCTGACGTCGCTGATCGAGAAGGGTGGCGACGAGGAGCCGTTCGTCCTGCATCCCGGCGAGTTCGTCCTCGGCTCCACATTCGAGCTGTTCACCCTGCCCGACGATCTCGCAGGCCGCCTCGAGGGCAAATCTTCCCTCGGCCGCCTCGGTCTGCTCACCCATTCGACCGCCGGGTTCATCGACCCCGGCTTCTCCGGGCACATCACCCTGGAGCTGTCTAACGTGGCAAACCTGCCGATCACGTTGTGGCCCGGCATGAAGATCGGCCAGCTCTGCCTCTTCCGTCTCTCCAGCGCCGCCGAGCACCCTTACGGTTCGGCGCGGGCGGGCTCCCGCTACCAGGGCCAGCGTGGCCCGACCCAGAGCAAGGCGTACCTCAACTTCGATCGCGTCAACACGAAGCGTGATAGTTGACCCGAACCGTAAGCCACGATCGCGGCAAAAGTGAGCGAGCCAGCAACTTAAAGTACTGAAGTAGCCTTTCGGGCTTCACTCTTCGGTGGTAATTTGCCGCTTCGTGCCCTCTCCGAGACCGAACCGTAAGCCTTTGCTCGTGGCCTTCAGCGTCGTTCTCGGCGTGGCCTTCGCCGCGAGCGGCCAGTACTTCCTCGGAGGTCCCTCCGGAGAAGCACCGGAGAACGCCGGGGCGGCTCTGCTCATCGCCTCCCCGCCACCGAACGGCGGATTCGCCGGACCGGCACCGACTTCGACCACTTCCGGCACGAAGATCGAGGTCACGTCGGGTACGCCGCACACGTCCGCCACGACCAGCAGCGAGTCCGCCAAGGACCAGGAGCCGCCCACGACCGCCAGCGGCTCAGCGGACAGCACGACCTCCTCGAAGGCCCCAGACACCAGCACCAGTGCCGCGGCAGCGGCAGCGGAACAGCAGACAACCACCGATCCGCCTGCCACGCGCAACGAGACCACCTCGGAAAAGCCGCGGCACACCCCGCCTCGCACCGCACGCGACGACAGCAAGGCCGCACGCGTGGTCGAGCTGGTGAACTACGTCCGGCAGCGGGCCGGGTGCGACTCGGTACGCACCGACAGCAGGCTCACCACTGCCGCACAGGGCCACAGTGACGACATGTCGGCCCGCGGCTACTTCTCCCACACCAGTCCGGAGGGCGGGAACTTCGCGGATCGCGCCCGTAGCGCCGGATATCCCTCGCCGGGAGCGGAGAACATCGCCAGGGGACCCTCCGACGCCGAGGAGGTCATGCGGATGTGGATGGAGTCACCTGGGCACCGGCAGAACATCCTCAACTGCGACCTGACCACCATCGGCGTCGGTGTGGCGCCTGACGGCTGGTACTGGACCCAGGTCTTCGGCTACTAGAGCGTCCCCGCGCGGCGAGCCAGACTCAGATCGTCCCGAAGTCTCCGTGCCTGCCCGCGCCGGAGGCGAATCGTTGTGCACCTTCGAGACTGTCGGTGGTCAGCGAAACCAGCCCGTGCCGGAACTCGCTCTCCAGCGCTGCCCGCTCGTCCAGGCCGTCCTGTTCCAGCACCGACAGCCGGTCCTGCCGCATGCAGGTTTGCGGGAACCGGGCTAGGCCGGCGGCCAGTTCCTCGGCCGCGGTTCTGGCCTGACCGGGCGGGACGACCCGGTTCACCAGGCCCATCGCGTGCGCCTCCGCCGCGTCGACCGGCCTGCCGGTGAGGATCAGGTCCATCGCCCTGCTCTGCCCGATCAGCCGGGGCAGCCGGACGGTCCCGCCGTCGATCAGCGGGACGCCCCAGCGGCGGCAGAACACACCGAGCACCGCGTCCTCCTCGGCCACTCGCAGATCGCACCAGGCCGCCAGCTCCAGCCCGCCAGCCACGGCGTGCCCGGAGATCGCGGCGATCACCGGCTTGGACAGGCGCATTCTGGTCGGTCCCATCGGACCGTCGCCGTCGATGTCCTCGTTCAGCTGGTTGCCGTTGCCGGTGCCCACCGACTTGAGGTCGGCCCCCGCGCAGAAGGTTCCGCCCTCGCCCCACAGGACGGCGACCGCGGCGTCGTCATCGGCGTCGAAGGCGCGGAACGCCTCTGCCAGCGCTACGGCGGTCGGGCCGTCGACGGCGTTGCGCTTCTCCGGCTGGGCAAGGATCACGGTGGTGATCGGCCCCGAGTGCTCCACACGTACGGTCATCGGTTCTCCTCACGGGGGCGGGAGCCGTAGTCGCCGAAGGGCTCGTCGCGTTCGCGCACCGCCTGCCGGAACCCGACCTGTCCGGCGCGAGAGACGAATGCCTGTCCCTCGCCGGTGTGCCTGGCGACCCCGTCGAGGAACGTACCCAGCGTGCGCGAGGACGCGAAACCCATGTTCTCCACGGTCTGGTTACACAGCAGCTTCAGCATCTCCAGCTGGTTTCCCGGCAACTTCGCCATCCGCTCGGCCAGCCCGAACGCGTGCTCGGTCAGCCGATCGTCCGGGACGCATTCACCGATCAGACCGATCTCGGCTGCCGTCCGTGCCGGTATCTCGTCCCCGGTGAGCAGATACCGCTTCGCTTTTTCGAAACCCATCCGGTACACCCACATCGCGGTGGTCGGCGTGCCCCACACCCGCGATGGCGGATACCCGAAGACGGCGTTCTCGCCGGCCACGATCAGATCAGTGCACAGCACCATGTCCGTGCCGCCCGCGATGCACCAGCCCTGTACCGCCGCGATGGTCGGTTTCGCCGCGTACCAGAACTTGAGGTAGGTATCGACGAACCCGGACATCATCCGGTAGTCCTTCGCCGAGTCCCACACCTGCTCGGCCTCGGCGCCCGCCTGATACTCGGTCGCCCAGTCCAGCCCGTAGCCCGCGCAGAACGCGGGACCGTCGGCTCGCAGCAGCATCACCCGCACCGCGGGGTCGGCGTCCGCGTCGTCGATCGCGGCGGACAGCGCGTCCCGTAGTTCCGGCGTGATCGTGTTGTACTGCTCGGGCCTGGCCAGAATGATCGACCGAACACCGTCGTCGGTCTCGATCCGAACTGGCTGACTCACCGCCGCACCCGTGCCCGGTCGATGATCGACCCGGTGTCCACGCCGGACGGCAGGGTGCCGAAGGCGACGCCCCAGTCCCCACCGAAACGGGACGCGCAGAACGCGTCGGCGACGGCCTTGTTCCCGTGCCGCACCAGCAACGATCCCTGCAGTACGAGCGCGAACGTCTCGACCAGCCTGCGGGCCCTGTACTCGATATCGTCCAAATTAGACAGCTCTTTGCGCAGTCGAGCGGTGGCGTCATCCAGCCGGGCATCCGCGCCAGCCGCGAGATCCACCTCGGCGAAGTACGCCTCGATCGTTTCTGGCTGCTTCGCCATCGCGCGCAACGAGTCCAGCGCCGCGACATTGCCCGAACCCTCCCAGATCGAGGCCAGTGGTGCCTCGCGGTACAGCCTTGGCATTCCGGACTCCTCGACGTAACCGTTGCCGCCCAGGCACTCCAGCGCTTCGGCCGCGTGTGCCGGCGCACGCTTGCACACCCAGTACTTGGTCACCGCCAGCCCGAGCCTGCGGAACAACTCTTCCTGCTCGTCGCCGGCGTTCGCGCGGTCGGTGGCACCGGCGAGGCGGAGCCCGACTGTCGTGGCCGCCTCGGCCTCGATCGCCAGGTCGGCCAGCACGTTCGCCATCAACGGCTGGTCCACGAGATTCTTGCCGAACGCCTGCCGGTGCGTCGCGTGATGCACGGCCTGCGTGACGCCGAAGTGCATGCCTGCCGCGGCACCGACCGCGCAGTCGAGCCGGGTGTTGTTAACCATGTCGATGATCGTGCGGACGCCACGACCCTCCTCGCCGACCAGCCAGCCGACCGCGCCGTCGTACTCGAGTTCGGCCGACGCGTTGGATCGGTTGCCGAGCTTGTTCTTCAACCGCTGCAACCGCAGTCTGTTGCGCGTGCCGTCCGGCAGCACCCGGGGCAACACGAAGCAGGAGAGTCCACCTGGAGCCTGCGCCAGGGTCAGGAACATGTCCGACATCGGCGCCGAGGTGAACCACTTGTGCCCGGTGATGACATAGCTACCGTCGGCGGCAGGCCGGGCCGTGGTGGTGTTCGCCCGCACGTCGGAGCCGCCCTGCTTCTCGGTCATCGACATGCCCGCGATCAGTCCGCGTTTGGTGCTCGGCTCGCGCAGTCCGTAGTCGTACTCGGTCGCGGCCAGCAGTTCCTCGTATTTCCCGGCCAGTTCCGGGTTGTGCCGCAGCGCGGGTACCGCCGCGTAGGTCATCGAGATCGGGCAGACGTGCCCGGACTCGACCTGCATCCACACGTACGTCTTCGCGGCCCTGGCGACGTGCGCCCCCGCACGATCCTGCTGCCACGGCGTGGCGTGCAGGCCGTGACCGACCGCGACGCGCATCAGGTCGTGCCAGTGCGGATGGAATTCGACCTCGTCGACGCGGTGCCCGTACCGGTCGTGCGTGCGCAGCACCGGCGGGTTCTCGTTGGCGAGCCTGCCCCACTCCTGTGCCTGTTCGGTGCCCGCCAGCCTGCCGAGTTCGCGCAACTCCGGCTCGGCCCAGCCCGCGCCCTCGCGGTGCAGGGACTCCAGTAGCGCCGGATCGTCGGCGACGTCGTGGCCGGTCAGCGGCGGCACCTGGTTGGTTACTTCATGGGTGTCAGGCATGTACTGCTCCTAGCGTGCGAAGGGCCAGCGTGCTCAGTTCGGGGATGACGTCGGGCCCGCCGGTGGTGAGCGGGCCGATCAGGACCTCTGCGGCAGCCCCGACCAGCGCGGCTGCCGTGAGTTGCGAGTCCTGCGGCGGCAGCACGCCCGCTTCGATGCCCTCGTCGATCCGGGCGGAGACGATGTCCCGGAAGGCCCTGCGGAACCTGAGCCGCTCCGCCTCTACTGGTGCGTCGACCGGTTCGGCGAGCAGGGCATAGGCCAGCCGGGGAGCCTTCAGTGCGCGGTGCGCGAACGTCTCGAACACGGCGACGATCCGTTCGGCGGTGCCGCCCTCCCGCTGCGAGGCGGCCTCGACCGCCGCGACCTCACGGCTGACCACGATCCGGAACAGTTCGGCGACGAGTTCGGCCTTGTTCGGGAAGTGCTTGTAGACGCTGCCCGTCGCGATCTCGGCCCGGGTCGCGACGGCGTTGACCGAACAGCCCGCGTAACCGCACTCCGCCAGCAGTTCGACGGCGGCGTCGAGGGTTGCCGCTCGCTGGATGTCCAGCCGAGCCTGGACCTTGGGGGTGCGCCGGTAAGCCACGCAAGAAGTGAACCACTGATTCACTTCTTGGGGCAACCCCTCCGGCTGGACGCCGGCGATACCGTTGTTCGGTATGCGGCTTCCCGAAGGTCTGGCCAGGTTCAACCGGCACGTCACCAACCCGGTCCAGCGGCTCTGGGCAGGGCGATTGCCCGGCTTCGCGATCATCGAGCACACCGGACGGCGTTCCGGGCGTACCTATCGAACGCCGGTGAACGCCTTTCCCGTGGAGGGTGGTTTCGCGCTGCTGCTGACCTACGGCCCGGATCGGGACTGGCTGAAGAACCTGCGGGCAGCGGGGTACGGCCGGATCGAGCACCGGGGCCACATCGTGCCCGTCAGCGCAGGTGAACCCGTACCCGCCGCCTCGGCTGACTTCCTGCCCAAACTGCCCGCGACGATCGCGCGGCGCCTGCGCATCGAGTACGCGCTGCTGCTCACCTCCCGCTGAGACTCACAGGTCGTGCAGGCCGCGCAGTACCCTGCGCATCAGGTCCAGGTCGGGCCTGCCCTCCGCCGTCGCGACGCTCGCGTGCACGTCGATGAGCCCGGCATCGTCCATGTCGCCGATCAACACCCGCGCCACCCCGAGCGGGACCGAAAGCAACGCGGCGACCTCGGCCACCGACCGCGGTTCCGTGCACAGCCCCCGCACGGTTTGCAGTTCGTTGCTCGTGACGCCGTTCCATGCGGGCCCCGGCCGGGTGGTGATCAGCGTTTCCAGCGCGTAGTGCTTGCTGGTCTGCGTTCTGCCCTTGGTCAGCACGTAGGGCCGGACCAGCAGCCGGTAGGCGTCGGCGGCTTCGTCAGGGCCTTCCGGAAAGTGCGCATCCGAGCGCTCGATCCGTCGTCCGGACTGTTCGGTGTCGCCGGGATGGCCCATGCGTGGCCGCCTCGCATGCTCGGGTCATGGCTCGCTGACGGCGTCGGCGGCGGGAAAATCCATATTACTGCGCGTGTCCAGGCCTCACCCGTTTGTCCGAGTCCACCCCTGCCCTTGGCGGTCAGTGAATGATCCGTTCCCGTGCACGGGCCAGCGCGTCGACGATCACCTTCTCTCTCGCCGTATCGAGGCGGACGATCGGGATCGAGCAGCTCAGCGCCTCATTCACGGCGCCGCCGAAGTCCAGCGGGACCGCGAAACAGCGCAGGCCGAGGGTCGATTCCTGTTCGTCGACGGCGTTCCCGCGCCTGCCGATCTCCGTCAGTTCCTCGCGCAGGGCCGTGCGGTCGGTGATCGTGTGTTCGGTCCGCGCCGCGAGGGTCGCGGGCAGTAGTGCGTCGACCTCGCCCCACGGGCGGCCGGCGAGAATCGCCTTACCGAGCCCGGTCGCCCAGCAGGGCAACCGCCTGCCCGGCCGGGAGACGACGGCGAGCGAATGGCGGGAGATGCAGGTCGCCAGGTAGACGATCTCGTGGCCGTCCAGTCGCGCCAGGTGGATGGTCTCGCCGAGCTGGTCGGAGAGGTCGTTCATCACCGGTTGTGCGCGCTGTACGACGTCGTCGTGTTCGACGTACGCGGCACCCGCCCGCAACGCCCTGATCCCCAGCCGGAACCGGGAGCCGGAGTCGTCGTGCTCCACCCAGCCCGTCCGTACGAGCGTCATCAACAGTGCGTAAGCACTCGCTCGCGGGATCGCCAGATCACTGGTGACCTCCCGGAGTGATCGAGAGGACTCGGCCACGCTGAGATACTCCAGCAGAGCGATGGTTCGCTCCGCGGATTTCACGCTCCGCACACCCCCGCCGTCCAGCGGATCAGCCGTGTCGGCCACCAGTTCCTCCCAAGTGTGCCCTTGACGTTTCAACTCTCCGGGACTTTACTCCCGTCTACAACGATAGACGTTGTCTCCACTCGTAGACAAGAGGTTCTTCATGGCGCTGGCCCATCCGCAGCTGATCGACTCCCTCACCGGGCTCCTCGGCTTCCCCGTCACACCGTTCCGGGAGTCGGGTGAGCTGGACCTTCCGCGCTTCGAGGAGCATCTCACCGAGATGCTCGAGGCCAAACCCGCCGCGCTCTTCGTCGCGTGCGGAACCGGTGAGTTCGCCTCACTGACACTCGCCGAGCACCGGCGGATCGTGCGGACCGCGGTCGCACACGTCGACGGCGCCGTACCCGTACTCGCGGGGGTCGGCGGCGGCACTCACGTCGCGGTGGAGTTCACCCGTTCCGCCGAGGAGGGTGGCGCCGACGGCGTTCTCGTCCTCCCGCCCTACCTCCAGGTCGGCCCGCCCTCCGGGCTGGTCGAGCACTACCGCCAGATCGCCGCTGCCACCTCCCTCGGTGTCATCCCCTACCAGCGCTCCACCGCGATCTTCACGCCCGAAGCCGTCGCCGAGCTGGCCGAGATCGAGCAGGTGGTGGCCTTCAAGGACGGCCACGGCGACATCGAGCTGTTGCAGCGCATCCACACGGTCACCGGCGGGAAGCTGCTGTTGCTCAACGGGATGCCCACCGCGGAGACCTTCGCCCGCGCCTACGCGGCGCTCGGTGTCCGGGCGTACTCCTCGGCGACCCTCGCCTTCGCGCCGGCGATCGCCCGCGCCTTCTTCGACGCCTTCGAGCGCGGCGACGACGACCTCCAGCAGACCCTCCTGCGCGAGTTCTACGTGCCGCTCGCGCAGTTGCGGCACACCACCAACGGCTATGCCGTCGCGCTGGTCAAGGCCGGCCTCGACATCCAGGGGCGTTCGGCGGGCTCGGTCCGGCCACCGCTGATGGATGCCTCCCCCGAGCATCGCGCGGAGCTGGCGAAACTCATCGAGCAGGGCATGGCCGCCATCGACACCGCGCCGGCCGCATGAGGGCGCCGCAGGGAGTCGGCTTCGTGGCCGGCAACGAGTACCGCGGCAATGGCCCGGCGTTCCGCGCGGTCGACCCGGCGACCGGCGACACCACGGGCCCGGAGTTCACCACTTGCGGGCCGGATGAGGTGGCCGAGGCGGCGAAGCTCGCCTGGACCGCGTTCGAGACCAATCGGGAACGTCCCGAGCGCTGGCAGGCCGCGCTGCTGCGGGAGATCGCGACCAGGCTCGGCGACGCGCGCGAAACCGTACTGGCAACGGCGCAGGCTGAGACCGGGATCAGCTCGACGCGGCTCGAGGGCGAACTCGCCCGAACCCGCAACCAGCTGCTCGGCTTCGCCGACGTCGTGGAGCGCGAGACCTACGGCGAGCCGGTGCACGACGAGGCCGACCCGGAAGCCACCCCGCCCCGCCCGGACCTGCGGCGGGTGTTGATCCCGGTCGGGCCGATCGCCGTGTTCGGTGCCTCCAACTTCCCACTCGCCTTCAGCGTCGCGGGCGGCGACACCGCGGCAGCACTGGCCGCGGGCTGCCCGGTGCTGGTCAAGGCGCACCCCTCGCACCCCGGCACGAGTGAACTCGTCGGCGCGTGTGTCGCCGAGGCGGTCGCGGCGTGCGGTCTGCACCCCGGCACGTTCGCCCTGTTGCAGGGCGCCGGGAACGAGACCGGCTCGGCGCTGGTCACCGCTGCGGAGGTGCGCGCGGTCGGCTTCACCGGATCCTTCGGCGGCGGCCGGGCACTGACCGCACTCGCCGCCGAGCGGCCCCGGCCGATTCCGGTGTTCGCCGAGATGGGCAGCCTCAACCCCATGTTCGTCACGGCCGCCGCGGCCCGCGAACGGCTGGACGCCGTCGTCCAGGGATTCGTGAACTCGATGACCTTCGGTGCCGGTCAGCTGTGCACCAAGCCGGGGATCGTGCTCACGACCGAGGGCCAGGAGTTCGCGAGCAGGACCGCGGCCCTGCTCGACGAGGTGGAGCCGGGTGTCCTGCTGAACCAGGCGACCAAGGACGCGTTCGAGGCGGGCACCCGGATCTCCGGAGTCGAGGTGCTGACGAAGCCGCGCACCGAGATCGGCAAGGGGCTGCGGGCCGCACCGGTACTGGTGCTCGCCACCCTGGCCGACCTGCGCCGGGAGCCCGCGCTGCTGGAGGAGCACTTCGGCCCGTTCGCCGTGGTGGTCGACCTCGACTCCGAGGACGAGTTCGCCGAGGCGGCCCGCCTGTTGCCCGGCTCGCTCACCGCGACCGTCCACTCCGAAGCCGAGGACCATCAGCGGCTCGGACCACTGGTCTTCGAACTCGTGGAGCTCGCGGGTCGCATCGTGCACAACGGCTACCCGACCGGCGTCAGCGTCAGTGGAGCCCAGACCCACGGCGGGCCTTTCCCGGCCTCGTCGGACAGTGCCCACACCTCCGTCGGCTGGACCGCGATCCGCCGGTTCCAGCGGCCAGTCACCTTCCAGGACGTCCCCGAAACGCTCCTGCCATCGAGTCTGCGTACCGCCCTTTTGTTCAAGGAGGAACAATGAGGTCCCCTCTGCGCGTGCTGAACACCAGCAGGTCCCCCGTCCCGAGAGTCGCCGCGATCGTGGTCACCGGCGCTGTACTGCTGACCGGCGCCTGTTCGGTCGGTGGTTCCGAGGCCGGCGCCGCGGCCGACACCGTCCGGATCGTGCTGCCCGAGGAACCACCGACACTCGAGCCGTGTGACGCCTCGCTGACCGCGACCGGCCGGGTGACCCGCTCGAACATCACCGAGCCGCTCACCGAGCGCGTACCCGAGACCGGTGAACTGGAGCCGAAACTCGCCACCGAGTGGGCGCAGAACGAGCCGACGTCCTGGACGTTCAAGCTCCGTGAAGGGGTCAAGTTCCACGACGGCACGCCGCTCACCGCCGAGGCGGCCGCGTTCTCCATCGAGCGCACGGTCAACTCCGACATCGGCTGCAACGTCGACGGATACGTCTTCGGCGACAGTGAACTCACCGCGACCGCCGTCGACGACACCACCGTCGAGGTCACCACGGCCACACCGGACCCGATTCTCCCGCTCCGGCTGTCCTTTGTGGAGGTCGTGCCCACCAGTACCGACGCCGAGGCGAAGGTGCGGCAGCCGGTCGGCACCGGGCCTTACCGGATCGAGCAGTGGAACCAGGGCGTGAACCTGCGGCTTACCGCCTTCGACGGTTACTGGGGTGAGGCCCCGCCGTTCCCCACAGCCGAGTACGTGTGGCGCTCCGAGGGCAGCATCCGGGCCGCCATGGTCTCCAGCGGTGAGGCCGACATCGCCGTCGGGCTCGCACCGGCCGATGGCGCGGGCGACCGGGCTGTCGAGTACCCCAACAACGAGACCTCCTACCTGCGGATGGACGCGACCAAGGCGCCACTGAACGACATCAGGGTGCGTCAGGCGATCAACTACGCCATCGACAAGGAGGGCATGGTCGCGTCGGTGTTCTCCGGCCTCGGCCAGCCCGCGGGCCAGGTCGTCCCCGAGGGCGTCACCGGGCACAACCCGGACATCGCTGCCTGGCCGCACGATATGGCCAAGGCGAAATCGCTGATCGCGCAAGCCCGTGCGGACGGGGTGCCGGTCGACACCGCCATCAAGATCATCGGCCGTAACGGGATCTACCCGAAGGCCGCCGAAGCCATGGAGGTCGCGCAGAACTCGCTGATCGAGGCCGGCCTCAAGGTGGAAATCCAGATGCTCGACGTGAACGCGTGGCTGGAGTACCTGCTGCGGCCGTTCCCCACCGACATCGGCCCGACACTGCTGCAGGCCCAACACGGCAACCAGGCCGGTGACGCCGCGTTCACGATGGGCCAGATCTACGGCAGCGATGGCGCGCAGAGCAGCTACGGCACCGCCGAACTCGACGCGCTGATCGAGGAGGCCGAGCTGGCTTCCGGACCCGACCGGCAGGCCAAGTTCGCCGAGGCGCTGGCTTACCAGAACGAGAACGTCGTGCGGGACGCGGTGCTGGCGCACATGACCGGCATCATGGCGCTGTCGCCCTCGGTGACCTACGAGCCGAACTCCGCGACCAACGACGAGATGCATCTGGCCGAGATGCACCCGGCAAGCTGAGGACGCGATGGTCACCTTTCTGCGGCGCCGCATCGTTTCCAGCGCCATTCCGCTGCTCGTCGTGATCCTCGGCGTGTTCTTCCTGGCCCGCCTCACCGGGGATCCGGCCAACCTCTACCTCCCGCTCAGCGCCACGCCGGAGATGAGGGCGGACTTCGCCGCCCGCAACGGCTTCGACCAGCCGCTGATCGTGCAGTTCGGTGACTATCTCGCGCAGATAGTGCGGCTCGACTTCGGCGAGTCGCTGCGGACGGCGCAACCGGCCGCCGAGGCCGTGCTGCGGGCCTTCCCGGCCACGCTGCAACTCGCGGGCGTGACCATGCTGCTGGCGATCATCGGTGCGGTGATCGTCGGCAGCCTGGCCGCCTACCGGCCGAACTCACTGGCCGACCGGGTCGCGAGCTTCCTGTCGTCCACGGCGGCGAGCATGCCGGACTTCTGGTTCGCCATCATGGGTGTGCTGATCTTCTCGGTCACCCTCGGCTGGCTGCCGACCTCCGGCACGGTCGGTGCCGCGGCCTGGGTCCTGCCCATCGCGACACTGCTGATCCGGCCGTTCGGTGTGCTCGTCCAGGTGGTGCGCGGCGCCATGGTGTCCGCGCTGTCCGCGCCCTACATCAAGGTCGCCCGCAGCAAGGGAGCCAGCGAGCAGCGAGTGATCTTCGGGCATGCGCTGCGCAACGCGGGCGCTCCCGTGCTCACCGTCGCCGGTGACCTCACGGTCGGGCTGATCAATGGCGCGGTCGTGGTGGAGACGATCTTCGGCTGGCCAGGTATCGGCAAGCTGATGATCGACTCCATCCTGCAGCGCGACTTCGCCGTTCTGCAGGCCGCGGTGCTGCTGACCGCGTTGACGATTTTCGCGCTGAACATCCTCATCGACGTCTGTTATGCGCTGCTCGACGCACGGGTCCGACAGGGGGCACTGGCATGACCGGCACGAACGGGAAGGCAGGGCAGGTCATGGGAAGCAGGATGCTGTCCCTGTTGGGCAAGGACCGGTTCGCCAGTGTGGCCACCGGAGTGCTGATGTTCGTCGCGCTCTGCGCCGCCGTCGGGCCGACGCTGTTCGGCGACCTCGCGACGGAGCAGAACCTGCGGGCGGTCAACCTGCCCCCGCTGAGCATCGGCGAGGGCTGGGCGTTCCTGCTGGGCAGCGATTCGCTCGGCCGCAGTGTTCTCGCGCGGCTGATCGTCGCGGCCAGCACGACGATGTCGGTCGCGGTTCCCGCGGTACTCGCCTCCCTTGTGGTCGGCTCGATCTGGGGCATGTGGGCCGGGTTCCATCGCGGCTGGCGGGAGAACGTGTCGATGCGGATCGCCGACGTGATCCTCAGCTTCCCCTCGCTGCTGCTCGCGGTGGTGGTGCTCTACGTGTTCACCCCCAGCGTCGCCAACATCATCGCGGTGCTGGCGATCGCGCGGATCCCGATCTACCTGCGGACCGCGCGGGCGGAGTCGGCCGAACTGCAGAGCAGGCTCTTCGTCGACGCGGCAAGGACCTTCGGCACCGGCAACTGGTCCACGATCCGCAGGCACGTCGCGCCGATCGTGCTGCCCACGTTGCTCACCGTGGCCGCGGTGGACTTCTGTTTCGTGATGCTGACGGAGTCCTCGCTGAGCTTCCTCGGCATCGGTATCCAGCCGCCGGACGTCTCGTGGGGGCTGATGGTGGCCCAAGGCAGGCAGGAGTTGCAGACCGCGTGGTGGATCGCCGTGTTCCCCGGGCTGGCGATCGTCATCACCACCGTGTCGGCGACGATCATCGCGGCGTGGGCGAGGATCGCGACCGACCCGGGCCAGCGGTGGCGGCTGACCGTCCCGAAGCGCAAGCGTCGTGATCTGGCCGGAAAGGGGACCGCATGAGTATCGGTGACAGTGCCACGGCTGTGTCCACATTGGCCAATCAAGAGGGCAGGCCCGCGATGGACGTGCACGGGCTTTCGGTCGACATTCGCACCCCGGACGGACCGGTGCACGTCGTCCGCGACGTGAGCTTCTCCGTACGCTCCGGCGAAACCCTTGCCCTGCTCGGCGAGTCGGGCTGCGGCAAGAGTATGACCGCGCAGGCGATCGCCGGGCTGCTCGACCCGATCGCCGAGGTGGTCGACGGGCAGGTGTTCCTCGACGGCGAGGACGTCCTGCGGATGAGCAAGGCCCAGCGCCGGAAGGTCGCCGGACCGGAACTCGCAGTGGTGTTCCAGGACGCCCTGACGGCGCTGAATCCGGTGTTCACCGTCGGCTCGCAGCTGGCGGAACCATTCCGGATTCACGAGAAGCTCTCCCGTCGCGAGGCGAAGGAGCGGGCGATCGAGCTGATGGAACGGGTCGGCATCCCGGAGCCGCGCTCGCGGGCGAACGCCTACCCGCACCAGTTCTCCGGTGGTATGCGGCAGCGGCTGCTGATCGCGATGGCCGTGGCACTGCGTCCCTCGGTGCTGCTGGCAGACGAGCCCACCACCGCGCTCGACGTCACCGTGCAGGCGCAGATCATGGAGCTGCTCGCCGACCTGCGTACCGAGACGCGGATGGCGCTCGTGCTCATCACCCACGACCTCGCCGTGGTCGCTGAGCAGGCTGACCAGGTGGCCGTCATGTACGCGGGGTCCATTGTGGAAACCGGGCCGGTCGCCGAGGTCTTCGGCAACCCCCGGCATCCGTACACGCGCGGGCTGCTCGACTCGGTGCCAGCCGACGCCGAGCGGGGGACGCGGCTGCGTTCCATCGAGGGCAGCCCACCGCAGCTGGCGGCGATCCCCTCCGGCTGTGCGTTCCGTACCCGTTGTCCGATGGCGCGCGACCTGTGCGCCACCGACCCGCCACCGCTCGCGGAGACGGGCGTAGGACGGGCGTCGGCCTGTCATTTCTGGAAGGAGCTCGCCGATGCCTGAGCCTTCGCATGCGCCGCTGCTCGAGGTCAGCGACCTGAGCAAGAGTTTCCGCGTGCCGAGGAGCGCGTCGGGCAGCACCCGGCTGCAGGCGCTCGACGGCGTGAACCTGCGGCTCGATCGCGGGGAAACACTGGGCCTTGTCGGGGAGTCGGGCTGCGGCAAGTCGACACTCGCCCGAGTTCTGCTGATGCTCGAACGGCCCGACTCCGGCACCGTCCGGTTCGACGGTGTGGATCCCTTTTCCTTGCGGGGCAAGGAGCTGCTCGCCTGGCGCCGCCGGGTGCAGATGGTGTTCCAGGACCCGTTCGCCTCACTCAACCCACGGCTCAACGCGGCGGACCTGATCGGCGAGCCGTGGCGTACGCACCGCGATCTGGTACCGCCCAAGCGGCGCGAGCAGCGAGTGCGGGAACTGCTGGACATGGTCGGACTGCGACCTGGCGACGCGCAGCGCTACCCGCAGGAGTTCTCCGGCGGACAGCGCCAGCGGATCGGGATCGCGCGGGCGCTGGCGCTCGACCCCGACGTGATCATCTGCGACGAGCCGGTGTCGGCGCTGGACCTCTCGGTGCAGGCACAGGTGCTGAACCTGTTGACCGACCTGCAGGCCGAGTTGGGCGTGGCGTACGTGTTCATCTCGCACGACCTCTCGGTCGTCCGGCACGTCGCCGACCGCGTGTCGGTGATGTACCTCGGCAGGGTCGTCGAGACGGGTCCGACGGAGGAGGTGTTCGGGACGCCCCGGCACCCCTACACCGCGGCCCTGCTCTCCGCCGCTCCCACGCTGGCTCCGGCACTGGCAGGCAGCCGGGAGCGGATCGTGCTCTCCGGCGAGGTGCCCTCGCCGGTCGATCCGCCTTCGGGCTGCCGGTTCCGCACCCGCTGCTGGCGGGCCGAGGACGTGTGCGCGCAGGTCGTCCCGGTGGACGAGGCGGGCGCGGGCCAGCCGTCGCATGCGGCCGCCTGCCACCTGCCCCTCGAGGTGGTGACGGCCGGCATCGCCCGATGAGCGTCACGGCCTTCGCGATCGCGGCGTTCGCCGTGCTGCTGGGGGCGTGCCTGCAGGGCGCGCTCGGCTTCGGCCTCGGCATGCCCGGCGGGCCGATCCTCGCCCTGCTCGACCCGACCCTGATTCCGGGGCCGCTGTTGCTGCTCGCGACCGCGCTGACGTTGATCGTCGCGGTCCGCGAACGGGCGGAGCTGGATCTTTCGGGAGCGAAGTGGGCGCTGCTCGGCCGGGTGCCGGGGACGGTCGCGGGCGCCGCGATGGTCGCGTACCTGCCCGCCAGGATCCTCGCGCTGGTGCTGGCGGGCGTGGTGCTGACCGGCACGGCGATCAGCGCGTTCGGCTGGGTACCGAGGCCCACCAGAAACGCGGTGATCGTCGCCGGGATGGCCTCGGGCGCCATGGGCACGGCAACCGCGATCGGCGGCCCACCGATGGCCCTCGTCTGGCAGGACTCGGCAGCGGCCAGCCGACGCGCGACGATGAGCGCCTTCTTCCTGGCAGGCTGCGTCATGTCGGTAGCCGCCCTGACCGTCTCCGGAACCATCACCCCCACCACGGTGGTGTCAGCCGCCCAGCTCCTCCCCTTCCTCCTGCTCGGCTACGGCGCCAGCCTCCTCCTGAACCGCCACCTCAACCAGGCGAAACTCCGCACCCTGGCCCTGACCCTCTCCGCCACCGGCGCCACCCTCCTAGCCCTCCGCCAGCTCTAACCCGACTTTGCAGTTCCAGGGCCCGACTTTGCAGTTCCGGTGGCCGAGTTGGCAGTTCTGGTGGCCGAGTTGGCACTTACAGCCCGGAATCGGACGCGGCACAGTCGCCGGCCCCGGGCGGCAGCGACGACGTGAGCTGGTCGTCCCAGCCGTCGTCCCACTCCAGCCGGACTTCGGTGATCACCGAGTACAACCGCAGCGCCGCCTTCGCGGACTCGTGTACCCCGAACTGGTCGCGCGGGCGGTAAGTGATCGCCTCGTCCCCCATGTCGATTCCGACGGCGAAGACATCCTGGTCGTTCTCCGGATTGACGAGGGTGAACAGTCGTGGCCTGCAACGCATGCCGGACCTCCGATTCCTGGTTCCACTGTGGACCACCTGGAGTGTCCGGCCGGGAAGCCGGAGTCCGCCGCGCCGAAAACCGGGAATCCCGCATTTCGCCGTCCCGGTGCGATCATGAGCTGATCACTGTGCGTGGGGAGGACATCACCGTGGCGGGGCGGAGCAGCCCATCGTTTCGCAAACGCCGGCTGGGGCGGCGGCTGCGGCAACTTCGCGAGTCGGCCGGTTTGACGCTGGAGGAGGCGGCGCCCCGGCTCGACAAGGCGCGCAGCAGCCTGCACCGGATCGAGAACGGCGAGACCAGGGCCGACGTGCACCTGGTCCGTTCCATGATGGACCTCTACGACCAGTACGACCCCGGCCTGCTCGATCTGGCCAGAGACGCGGCAAAGAAGGGCTGGTGGCGCCAGTACGGCCTGAAGGATCTGGGATACGTCGACGTCGAGACCGAAGCGAGCAGGACACGCGAATTCCAGCTGATCAACGTTCCGGGACTGCTCCAGACCGAGTCCTACATGCGGCCGCAATTCATGTCAGCACACCGCCCGCCTCGTAAGGATGAACTGGACAACGCGGTCGCCGTGAGGCTGTACCGTCAGCAACGGTTGACCAGTGAAGCGCAGCCGCTGCACCTGCACGCGATAGTCGACGAGGCTGTTCTGCGGCGCCAGGTCGGCGGCGTCGAGGTCATGCGAGAGCAACTCGAGCACCTGATCATGGCGTCCGAACTTCCGACAGTGCTGCTGCAGGTGATTCCGTTGGGCCTGGGTTCCCATGCCGCGATGAACGGAGCCTTCACCATACTCAGCTTTCCCGACCCTGGAGAGCCGGACTCGTTCTACGTTGAGTACCCGACGGGCTCAGTACACATTGAGAAGGCTGACCAGGTCCAAGAGGGTATCCTCTTGTTCGAGCATCTTGGCGCTACGGCTTTGTCGCCTGCGGAGTCGGTTGAGCTTGTCGGCCAGGTGCTTTCGGAGTCGACGTAGCCAGAACGGGGAGCCATGCTGCTGAGCGAAGCAAAGTGGCGTAGGAGTAGTCGGTCCGGTCAGGGCAACGGCGGCAACTGCGTCGAGGTGGCCTTCCTCGCCCCGCAGGTCGCAGTGCGCGATTCCAAGCTCCCCGCCGGTGGCGCGCTGGTCCTCACCCCCGCCGCGTGGCGACACTTCTCCGCGAAAGTGCGGTCAGAGGTCGAGTAGTTCGACCGGGTCGAAGGACACCTCGAACGGCTCGGTGACCTCGAACAGTTCGCCCGCGGCTGCTTCCGCGACGGTCACGTACTCGCCGTCGGTCAGCCGGGAGAGTCGCAGGCTGGCGAACTCCTGCTGCAGGTCTGCCTGTGCGAGCAGGTAGTACGGGATGCCAGCCTCGGCGCACATGGCGGGCTTGTCGATCCGATCCCTGTTCCGGCTGGACGGGGAGACGAACTCACCGACCAGCAGGGCATCGCCCGAAGGGACCCAAACACCGGTCTGGGCGCGGTTGAGCACCGTGATGTCCGGCTGGATCCAGCGTTGTGCGCCGAACATCAAGTTGACCGAGGGGTAGACCCGGCATCCGGACGCCCGCACGGGGGCGTCGATGAGCATCGCGAGGCGCAGCATGCCGTAGCCAGTGGGGCTGGCCTCGTACGGGCTCATTACCAGCTTTCCGTCTACGCACTCGTACTTGACCGGCGGTGCACCATCGATCGGAAGATAGCGCTCGGCGAACGTCGTCGTCCAAATACCCGCGAGATCGACTAGTGGGTCGAACGGTCGTTGGGTTGCGGCCGCCACCGTCTGCGCACCTCCAAACCTCAGAGTCGAGGTCGATTCACCAGTCGGTTGACCGGTGTCTTTACTTCCGGCGATGCCAGAAGTAAAGCTAGCGTAGCTGTTAACCATGGTCGTGAGCTGATCAGTCGGCGTCCTCGTCGAGGGCCTTGATGATCGCGGCCTCGATGTTCGCCTTGTCGATCCCGAGATCGTTGAGAGTGCCGGTCCCGCCCTCCAACTCCAGTAGGGCGAGCAGGATGTGCTCGGTGCCGATGTAGTTGTGGCCAAGCCGCAAAGCCTCCCGAAAGGTGAGCTCCAGCGCCTTCTTCGCCTGGGAGGTGTACGGCACGAGTTCCGGAACCTCGTCGGCGGCGGCGGGCAGCCTGTCGGTCACGGCCTGCCGAAGGGTTTCAAGCGCCACGCCCTGCGCGAGGATCGACTTGACGGCGAGGGCGTCCTGATCGTGCGTCAGGCCCAGGATCAGATGTTCGGGCTGGATCGTCACGTTGCCGACCTGTTGTGCCTCGTTCTGCGCTGCCACGACCACGTTCCTGGCCTGTTCGGTGAACCTGCTGAAGCCCTGGCTGGGATCCAGGTCGTTCGGTTCGCCGGACGTCTTGGGCACGAACCGTTTTTGCGCGGCCTGTTTGGTGACGCCCATGCTCTTGCCGATCTCTGTCCAGGAGGCACCCGATCGTCGTGCTTGGTCGACGAAGTGTCCGATCAGGTGGTCTGCCACCTCACCGATGTGATCGGCGACGAGTACGGCGTCGGTGAGCTGTTCGAGCGCGTCGGAGTGGACCGTCTTGATGGAGTCGATGAGTTCGTCGAGACGGATCGGGCTGGTCATCGGAATCGGATTCGCCATACGTCAACCCTAGGTTGACGACTTGGTATCCGTCAACCCGAAGTTGACGACTCGCTCGCCTGTGCCCGCCTGCCAGCACTGTCGGTGCCTCCGGGTAATTTCCGACCTCCAAGATCAACGAAGGGTGTGTGGGTGAAGAAGCAGAAGACGTGGGTGTCCACGCTGGTTCTGGTGGCGGCCGTGGTGGCGACGCTGGTCTGGCAGGGCGACGAGTTCCTCGGGACCGCCGAGTCGTCCGGCTCATCCGAGTCTTCGGAGTCCGCCGCGCCTCCCGCGGGCAGCGGCGAACCGCCCGGCATCCCGGACAGCGACACGGCGAAGCGCCGGCTCGCCGAGTTGGCAGTGGCGCCCGACGGGTCCATGGCTGGATACGACCGGGAGAAGTTCCCGCACTGGAGCAGTCAGGGCGACAACTGCAACACCCGTGAGGTCGTGCTGGAGCGTGACGGCACCGACGTGCAGGCGGGCAAGAACTGCGCCCCCACCACTGGCAACTGGTACAGCGCGTACGACGGCGCGACCTGGACCGACCCCGCCGACCTGGACATCGACCACGTCGTCCCGCTGGCCGCCGCGTGGCGCAGCGGCGCGTCCGGGTGGACCGACGACCGGCGCGGCGACTTCGCCAACGACCTCGACGGCCCGCAGCTAATCGCCGTGACCGACAACGTCAACCAGGAGAAGGGCGACAAGTCGCCGGACCAGTGGAAGCCGCCGTCTGTGTCCTACTGGTGCACCTACGCCAGCATGTGGGTCACCGTGAAGCACAAGTGGGAACTCACGATCAGCGACATGGAGCAGAAGGCGCTGACCAGCATGCTGGGCCGCTGCTGACGCACTTTCCCGGGAAAGTGCGAGACGGCAACGCTGGGAGCTGGCCTTATTCGCCCGGGGCGTCGCACTTTCCCGGGAAAGTGCGATGGGTGCAAACGCAAGGAGGGCACTTTCCCGGGAAAGTGCCCCGGTGAAAGTGCCCTCCTTGGTGCCTTCTGAAGGCGTGCGGTTGTGCCGCTACTGCTTGTCTTCCTCCGCCTGCGGTGTGCCGGACGGTGCCTCGTCGGTGGGCACGTCCGCCTTGCCGTCGGCCTCGGCCTCGCCGCCGATCTCCGGGGCGCCGACGGGAACCGCCTTGGCCGGTGTGCGCTTGACCGAGGACAGCAGCAACTGCGCCACGTCCACGACCTCGACGTTCTCACTGGCGAGGCCGTCGTTCTGCCGTGCGGTGACGCCATCGGTGAGCATCACGCGACAGAACGGGCAACCGGTCGCGATCTTCGACGGGGCGGTGCCGAGGGCCTCGTCCACGCGGTCGACGTTGATCCGCTTGCCGATCTTCTCTTCCATCCACATCCGCGCGCCGCCCGCGCCACAGCACATGGACCGGTCGCCGTGGCGAGGCATCTCGCGGAACTGTGCGCCGGAGGCTCCGACCAGCTCACGCGGAGCGTCGTAGACCTTGTTGTGCCTGCCGAGGAAGCAGGGGTCGTGGTAGGTGACGTCGTCGGCGATCGGGGCCACCGGGACCAGCCGCTTCTCCCGCACCAGGCGGTTCAGCAACTGGGTGTGGTGCACGACCTCGTACTGTCCGCCGAGCTCCGGGTACTCGTTGGCGAGCGTGTTGAAGCAGTGCGCGCAGGTCACCACTACCTTGCGCTTGAGCGGCTCAGTGTCCTCGAACACCGAGTTCAGCACCTCGACGTTCTGCTGCGCCAGCATCTGGAACACGAACTCGTTGCCCGCGCGCCGTGCCGGGTCACCGGTGCAGGTCTCCTCCGGGCCGAGCACCGTGTACTTGACGTCGGCCATGTGCAGCAGCTCGGCGACCGCTCGGGTGGTCTTCTTCGCACGGTCCTCGAACGCACCGGCACAACCGACCCAGAACAGGTACTCGGTGTCCCCGAACTCGCCGTCGAACACCGGGACCTCGAAGTCGAGATCCTCCGTCCACTGCAGACGGTCCTTGGCGTTCTGGCCCCAGGGGTTGCCCTTGTTCTCCAGGTTCTTGAACATCCCGTTCAGCTCGGTCGGGAAGTTCGACTCGATCATCACCTGGTAGCGGCGCATGTCGACGATGTGGTCGACATGCTCGATGTCCACCGGGCACTGCTCGACGCAGGCACCACAGTTGGTGCAGGACCACAGGACCTCGGGGTCGATGACGCCCAGCTCGTCCGGGCCGCCGATCAGCGGACGCTCGGCCTCGGCCAGCGCGAGCACGTCGATCCCGGCGTGGCGCTCCTCGTCGGTGTCGCCCTTGAGGCCGATCTCCTCGCCGGTCATGTCCTTCTTGCCGCCGGCCAGCAGGTACGGCGCCTTCGCGTAGGCGTGGTCGCGCAACTGCGTGATCAGCAGCTTCGGTGAAAGCGGCTTGCCGGTGTTCCACGCGGGGCACTGCGACTGGCAGCGGCCGCATTCGGTACAGGTGGAGAAGTCGAGCCAGCCCTTCCAGCTGAAGTCCTCGACCTGGCCCGCGCCGAAGACGTCCTTCTCCGGGTCCGCCTCCTCGAAGTCGAGTGGCTTGCCGTCGCTCATCATCGGCTTGAGCCTGCCGAGCGCGACGCTGCCGTCGTCCTCACGCTTGAAGTAGATGTTGAAGAACGCGCTGAACCGGTGCCAGGCGATGCCCATGGTCATGTTCTTCGACACCACGATGACCCAGACCATCGCGCTCATCAGCTTGATGAAGGCCATGATCGAGACGAAGGCGCCGCTGGCGGGCAGTAGGTCACCGACGGGGTTGGTGAGGAACGCGGCCCACGTGGGCACCTCGTGCACGCCCATCGCGGCCTTGCCGGCGCGCACACCGAGGATGCCGAGACCCTCGATGATCACCACAGCCTCGACGAAGTACGCCCAGGCGAAGTTCGAGCCCGCGAAGCGCGACTGACGGTCGGGACGGCGCGGGTTGTTCAGCTGGCGGATGACCGCGAGCGCGATACCGCCGACGACCGTACCGATGCCCAGCAGCTCCATCAGCAGATGCCAGACGGCGATGTCGTCCAGGATCGGCCAGCCCCAGGTCGGAACGAAGACCTCGCCGTAAGCCTCGAACAGCGCCAGCGAGCCGATCAGGAAGCCCCACATCACCAGCCAGTGCCATGGGCCGACGTGGCGCAGCTTGTTCATCCGCGTGTGCGCCGCGAACTCCTTGATCAGCGTCTTCATCCTGGGGACGAACGGACCGTTACGGGTCGAGTCCGGCTGCCCGAGGCGGATCGTCTTGACCATGCGCATGATCGTGAGCACGAACATGCTCCACGCGACGACGCTGATCGCGAGTGCGATCCCGCCGAGCGTGATCTGTACAGCGCCCATGGGGAGGGGCCTTTCGTTCGGGGCTTCGCGGTGGTGTCCGGGAGCGTATCTCTTCTTACTGATGAGTAACGGATGAGCGGGGCCTAAGTCCCTCTGATGTGGTGCAGGCCTCGATAACTTCCGGGACGATCGTTCAGCTACTCTGGGCAAAGATCTTATGGGAGGTGCCGTGCAACCGCAGCCCGACGGACGCAAGGCGCGAGGTGAGAAGCGCAGGGCGGAGATCATCGCCGCCGCGCTCCGGGTGATCGAGCGGGACGGGGTCGCCGGGGTGACGCACCGGACCGTCGCGGCCGAGGCAGGCGTGCCGACGACGTCGACCACTTACCACTTCGCGAGCCTGGACGACCTGCTGATGGCCACGTTGATCAGCTGTGCACGGGATATGGCGACCGAGGTCTACTGGATGATCGACCGCGCCCGCTCGCGGGGCAGCGGTGGCGCCGCCGAGGTGGCGAACCTGCTGGCCGAGGCGCTGGGGCCACAGCGCGGCCGCACGATGGCCGAGTACGAGCTGTACCTGCTCGCCTCCCGCCGCCCCGAGTTGCGGCCCGCGGCACGACGCTGGCTCGACGTGCTCACGTCGATGGTGCGCCACGACGACGAGGTGGCGTTCCGAGTGTTCCTGGCGGGTATCGACGGCCTGCTGATCCAGGGCCTCATCGACGACGAGCCGCCGACAGCCGAGGAACTCCGTCCGGTGGTCGACTACCTGCTCAAGCCCCGCTGACGGCGACTCGGAGGCATCAAAGCATCAACGGTCGCCTTGCCTTGGCACACCATCCTCGGATTCGTCCGGATCACGTCCAACGCCAAGGTGTTCGACCCTCCGGTACCGGTCAGGCAGGCATGGGACCGGGTGACCGAATGGCTCGACCAGCCTGCAGCCTGGATCCCCGCACCCACAGATGTTCACCAGCAGCGCTTTGGTGAATTCGTCGACGAGTTCACGCTCACCAGCGCACTGGTGCCGGACGCTCACCTTGCCGCGCTGGCGGCCGAACACGGGCTCGTCGTGGTGTCGGCTTACCAGGGCTTTGCGCGCTTCGCCGAGGCGGGGCTCGTGCGCTGGCTCGACCCGATGTCCACCTGACGCAGCCAGGGTCACCCTGGCTGCGTCAGGCGTGCCCTAGTTCTTCGCTCGGGTCCAGTTGACCCTGGGCAGCATCTTGTCGGGCTCGACGCGGTGCTTGTTGTCCTCCACCGCGGGGAACATCGACTCGATCAGCGTGTCGGAGAGCAGATGCGGCTGCAGACCCAGCTCGATGAGTCCGGTGTGCTTGACGTTGTAGTAGTGCTCCGGCTTCTCGACGCGCGGGTTCTCCAGATGCTCGATCTGCACCGGCCCGGGGAAGTGTTTCGCGACCAGTTCGGCGATTTGCTTCACCGACATGCTCTCGGTCATCTGGTTGAACACGCGGAACTCACCCGCCTCGGCAGGGTGCTCCACCGCGAGCCTGATGCATTCGACGGTGTCCCTGATGTCGATCAGGCCCCTGGTCTGTCCGCCGGTTCCGTACACGGTCAGCGGCAGGCCGAGCACGGCCTGGATCACGAAGCGATTCAGCACCGTGCCGAAAACCGCGTCGTAGTCGAATCGGGTCGCCAGCCGCGGGTCCAGTGCTGTCTGCTTGGTGCGCTGGCCGTAGACGACACCCTGGTTCAGGTCGGTCGCACGTAGTCCCCACACGCGGCACGCGAACTCCATGTTGTGCGAGTCGTGCACCTTGCTCAGGTGATAGAACGACCCCGGCCGCTTCGGGTACAGCACCCGGTCCTTGCGACCGTTGTGTTCGACCTCGAGCCAGCCTTCCTCGATGTCGATGTTGGGCGTTCCGTATTCGCCCATCGTGCCCAATTTGACCAGATGGATATCGGGGTTCGTTTCGGCGATCGCGAACAGCAGATTGAGAGTGCCGACCACGTTGTTGTGCTGGGTGTAGACGGCGTGTTCGCGATCGATCATCGAATACGGCGCGGCTCGCTGTTCGGCGAAATGCACCACCGCGTCCGGTTTGAACTCCCGCAGCACGTCGTAAACGAACTCAGCGTCGAGCAGATCGCCGGTGTAAACCGGGATCTCCTTACCGGAAACCTCTTTCCAGGCGGCTGCTCGGACATCGAGATCCTCGATGGCGACGAGACTCTGCACACCGAGTTCCTCGTCGTACCGTCTGCGGGCGAAGTTGTCGAGCACGGCGGTCTCGTGACCGCAGTCGGACAGGTGCAGGGCGGTTGGCCACCCGAGGTAGCCATCACCGCCGAGGACGAGGACTCGCACCAGCTGTGCCTCCACAATCGACTTCAAGATCGCACGGCAGGCATTGTGCCAGCCGCTTCCACCCTGATTTCGTTTCCACCTTGGACTAGTTGTTGCCGATCGACAACCCACCTGACAGGGCGTGAAACGGGTGTGAACCACGCCCGCTGTCCTTTGCATGGAGAATGGCGGTGACGGCTGCACGACCCGACCGAGGGGATGTCCTGTGCACGACAGTTCCGGAGCGTTCACCAGTGCCACCGGCCGCGGCCTCGAAGGAGGTGCGGACCAGCCCCGGTATCGCCGCTACCAGCACGATCTGATCGCCCCACACTGCGGTCGTTCGGTGCTGGAGGTCGGAGCGGGCCTTGGCGAGTTCGCCGCCCAGTTCGAGGGCCTGGACAGACTCGTCGTGACCGACGTCGATCCCGGCGCTGTCGAGGTACTCCGGGAGCGGTTCGCGGACCGCCCGGAGGTGCGGGCCATGCAGTTCGAGGCCGGTACCGAGCTGGAGCTGGACGAACCGGTGGAATCGCTGATCGCGATCAACGTGCTCGAACACATTGAGGACGATTCGGGCACGCTGACCTCGCTCGCGAAACTGGTCCAGCCCGGCGGAAGCCTGGTCATCTGGGTGCCCGGCTACCAACAGCTCTACGGCGACTTCGACCGCAAGGTGGGGCACGTGCGGCGCTACACCCCCGCGACACTGGCGGCGGCCGCACAAGAGGCAGGGCTCGAGGTTGAGCTGACGAAGCCGGTGAACCTGCTCGGTGGAATCGCTTGGTGGGCCGCGGTGCGCAAGGGTGGAACCGGGTCGCCGAACCCGAAACTCGTCGCTGTCTACGACCGCTTCGTGGTGCCACTGACCAGAGTCATCGAACGTTTCGTGCGCATTCCCTTCGGGCAGTCCGTGCTCTGCGTCGCGCGCAGGCCGAGGGAGGAGGTCACCGGCTGATGGTGCCGAATCGCCTGCGAAGTGCACGCGCACTGTTGTGGGGCCGCTACACCGCGTCCTCTGTGATCGCGGCCGCCATCAGTGAGGCCGCCTTCCTGATCAGTTACGGCCTCGGGGCGCTGCCGGTGTTCGCGAGTGGGATCGCCTGGGCGGCAGGTGCCGTGCCGAACTACCTGTTGAACCGGTACTGGGCCTGGCGGCAGACCGGTCGCGCGGACCCCAGCCGCGAGCTACTGCCGTACGCGATCATCGTCATCATCACCGCGGCGACCGCCGCCGCTGTCACCACCGTCGCCGACGCCTGGCTGCGGGACAGGGTCGAGTCGCACACCTGGCAGGTCCTGCTCGTCGGCGCGGTCTTCCTGGCTACCTACGGGTTCATGTTCGTGCTGAAGTTCGTGCTGTTCAACCGGTATGTGTTCAACGGCGGGCAGGACGACGCAACACGTACTCCCGCAACCAGGTCCCGGTCATGACGCGCGCGTAGTTGGTGCCGTAGACCAGGCTGTGTCCCTTCTTGCTCTTGCCGTTCCCGCGCAACCGCATGCTCATCGGCAGTTCGACAACCCGAGCGCGGTGGGCCAGTACGCCCAGCAGCAGCTCCGAGGACTGGTACTGCGGTTCGCGCAGTGTCACGGAGCAGGCGAGTTCGGCCCGCATGGCACGAAAACCGAACGAAGTGTCGGTGATTCGGCGCCAGGTCAGGAGCGAGGCGAGGGTGGCGAAAACCCGCACGCCCAGCCACCGCATGCGGCTGTCGGCCTGTTCGCTACCCATCCTGCGTGACCCGGTGACGAAGTCGGCGGACCCGTCCAGCAACGGCTCCATCAGCATCGGCAGTTCGTCGTTGTCGTACTGACCGTCCGCGTCGGTGGTGACGACATATTCGGCGCCCCCGGCCGAGGCGAGGTGATAGCCGAGCCGCAGTGCCGCGCCCTGCCCTCGATTGCGTGCTGCCACGCAGACATGCGCCCCGTGGTCGGCCGCTATCTTCGCGGTGTCGTCGGTCGCACCATCGACGACGACGAGCACCGACACGGGCAACTCACCGCAGTGCTTCGGCATGTCCCGCAGTACCGGCCCGATCCCGGCCGCCTCGTTGTACGCCGCGATCACCACGACCAGTGGCGACAGCGGAGATCTGCCGTAACGCTCCCGAAAGTCCGCGATGGCCGCGAAATCCACATCGTCCGGAAAGGCGGCCAGCTTGGTCCTGCCTTTTCTTGGTCGCATACGCCTGCCCATGAGTGCTGTGAGGCCGATCGCGCCGCCGAGGGGCAGCAGCACGAGAGCCGGTAACTGGTAACGCCAGGAGAATTCGAACGCCGCCGAGCCGAGTAGGAGGGTCAGCCCGCTGCCGGTGGCGAGCAGTGCGGCCGAGCGCAGGCCGGAACGCCGGGCACGGCCCACCCCCGCACCCGCCGCGAGTCCGAGCAGCCCGGCCAGCGCGAGCAGTGGTCCCGGTGTGTAGCCGATGCTGAGCTGGTAGCCACGCAGGAAGCGGGCAAGGCCGGGGTCGACCGACGTGGTCTCCCCGTCGTGGAGGAGTGCCGCGCGATCAGCGAGGCCGTTGCCGACCTCGTCGTCGAACACCGGGTAATCCGGTTGAAACTGCCACCGGTCCACCGGCACGTCGTTGGGGGACGTGGTCTTCGTCGGTGCGAAGTTCTTCGCGAAGTCCTCCAGTACGGCCAGTGCGAAGTCGACCGGCTGGTTGCGCAGGACGATCATCCCGAACTCGTCCGCGAGTTCCTGTTTGCTGCGTCCAGGCGGAAGCGGGCCGGGAAAGTCGGGGTCGCCGTAGACGTAGTGGGTGTAGTGGTCGACGCCCTGCCGCTGCTCGACCGGGGTCGAGGGGCAGAAGCGGGCCAGTGTCTTGTCGAGCGGCAGCTCGTCGCACTTCGCGAACGTCGCGGTACGCCCGTAGAGCACATGTGACGACGCACCGGTCAGGCCCCACTCGCCGGTGGCGGAACGGAAGTAGCCCGCGTAGGACACGATCACGACGGCGAATCCCAGCAAGCAGGCCGTACCTCGTACCGCGATGCGGCGCCAGCCCGCACGATTACGCCAGGCCCCACCGGCCGTGATCAGGTAGAGCACGACCGGAACCAGAACGGTGGCTCCGATGGTGCGCGTCATTATCGCGGCGCCCAGCAGCAGACCGGCGATGGCAGTCCGTCGCCAGCTCGGCTCGCCGCGGCCGAGTAGTAGCCAGAGCACGCCGACCAGCAGTGCCTGGAACCAGACCTCGGACATGATGTTCTGTTCGATCTGGAGCTGGTAGGCGTCGAGCAGTACGACCGCGGCGACGATCGCGGCGAGCCAGCGGGGCACGTTGTGCCGTATCGCGAGTGCGTACAACGCGACGGCGATGCCGAGTCCGAGCAGGTGCTGCACCGCCGCGGTGAACGCGAGCCCACCGATCGAAAGCAGTGGCCCAAGGACGAGGTCGTAGCCGATGGGGTTGAGCTGGTCGGGACGCAGGGCGTCCACATTGGCCAGGTACCGGAATGAGTCGATGTAGAGCAGGGCAGGCTGGTACGCCAGCCAGGTCAGTACCCGAAGGACGATTCCGGCGGCGAGCAGTACGCACAGCAGCCAATGGCGGCGAAGGAGTCCGGTCACTCGCTCACGGTCCGCCCTTCGTGTTCGAGGAAGTACTTCCAGACCCTCGTCAGCCCCTCCCCGAGCTCGACGGACGGCCGGTAGCCGATGGTCTGTGCACTGCGGGAAACGTCGACCACCACGGCGGGCATCTCGCCCTTCGGCGCGGGAACGTGTTCCACGGGCAGCGGGGCGCCGGTGACCGCGCGGACCGTCTCGATCAACTCGAGTACGGACACCGATCTGCCCGAACCGAGGATCGCGCGCCCGGAATACCGGGAGTCCCAGGCGAGCAGGATTCCGTGCACGATGTCGTCGAGGTTGACCAGATCGCGGCACTGCAGGCCATCGCCGTAGACACGGACGCCGGTTCCGTTCAGCGCCGCACGCATCAGCCTCGGTACGAAACTGTCCTTATGGGACATTCCGGGTCCGTACACATTGGTGAACCGCAATGCGCTGGCAGCGATGCCGTATGCGCCGGAGTAGCCGGACAGCAACATCTCGCAGGCGGCCTTGGTCGCGCCGTACGGAGTGAGCGGCCGCAGGGGCATGTCCTCGGTGATCGTCGAGGTGCCCACGTCGCCGACGACCGCGTTCGTGGATGCCAGGACGAACCTCGGCACGTCGTGGATCCTGGCGAGTTCGAGCAGTTCCTGGGTGGTCGCGACGTTCTCGGAATAGGTGCTGGCCGGCAGCTCCACCGAACGCAGCACGGAGGTCAGCGCGGCGAGGTGGACGATGCCGTCCGTGCCAGGCACGACCGCGGCCTCGCGGACGTCCGGGTCGGCGAGGTCGCCCTCGATCGCGGTGATCCCGTCATCCTCGGTCACCAGGGGTTCCCGGTCGACGACGGTGACTCGCGCGCCTCTCTCCCGGAACGCGGCGACCACCGCTCTGCCGATAAAACCGCAGCCGCCGGTAACCACGACACGGGTCAGGTCCGAAGCGCTCGGGGCAACCATGGGGTCAAAGTACCTTCGTGCTCATGCGAAGGGTTGAAGGGGACTACGAGCTCGACGACGACCCGGCCAGGGTGGACATCGACGCACTCTGGGCGTTCCTGTCCACGGAGCCGTACTGGGGCCGCTGGCGCGACCGCGCACATGTGGAGGCGCAGTTGCGTGACGCGTGGCGTGTGGTGGCGGCGTACCGGGCGAACACCGGCAGGATGGTCGGTTTCGCGCGAGCTTTCTCCGATGGAGTGGCAAGCGCTTATCTGGCCGACGTCTACGTGGAGCGCACCGCACGAGGCCACGGTCTAGGGGCCGCCCTCGTGCGCGAGATGATCGACAACGGCCCCGGCGCCGACTTCCGGTGGATGCTGCACACCGACGACGCGCATGGTCTGTACGGAAAGTTCGGTTTCCGCGAACCTGACCGGACCTATCTGGAGCGTCCGGCCAGGCGTGCGGAGGGATAGCGGCTCAGTACCTCTGTGCTGTGGCCGGGTGTCAGCCCTTGTTCTCGTAGACCGGGACCAGGGTGGCCCTGCCGAGGGTGTGGCCGAACATGTTGAACCCGAGGAACGCCGGGGTCGCGTCCTCGCTGACGCCCAACGTCTCCACGTCGAGTGCGTGCACGACGAAGAAGTAGCGGTGTGGCCCGTGCCCGGGGGGCGGTGCGGCGCCGAGGTACTGGGTGACCCCGCCGTCGCATTTGAGGGTGATGGCGCCCTGCGGGAGGTCGGACCCGCTGACGCTGCCCGCGCCCGCGGGCAGTTCGGTGGTCGAGGCGGGCAGATCGAACACGGCCCAGTGCCAGAATCCGCTCGCGGTCGGTGCGTCCGGGTCGAAACAGGTCACCGCGAAGCTCCTGGTGCCCTCCGGGAAGCCCGACCAGGTCAGGTGCGGGGACACGTCCTCGCCGCCCGCGCCGAAGATGCCGGAGAGCTGGCGGGTGGGCAGCGTGGCGCCGTCGGCGATGTCGTCGCTGCGCAAGGTGAAACTCGGCACCGAGGGCAGGAAGTCATAGGGGTTGGGCGGCTGGGACGTGGACATGGAGCCTCCTGAACGTGACGTCACCTTCGCCGATCAGGCTAGTGCTGATCACTCGGCGACACAGGCCGGTGCCTTCTGGGGTGCGGGTAGGGGCAGCCTCAGGGTCGAATCGGGGGTTCACCCGGATGACCTGGCACGGCCGGAGCCTTAGCGTTCAGGTGGCCGGAAAGTTGAACTGGGAGGACGCAGATCATGGGGCGTACGGGGTTGGCGATCGGCGGGGTCGCGATGATCGGTATCGGGGTCAGCTTCGCGTTCGGTCTGTGGTCCTACGCCACCGCGGAGGCCACGGACGAGGTCGGCGGGGTGAACCAGGTACTGATCGACAACGACTCCGGCAATGTCGCGATCCGGGTGGGCGACGTGCGATCGACGACCGTGCACCAGCGCTTCGAGTACCGCTGGGGCGAGCCCGACGGGTCCATCTCGGTCGACGAAGGCAAGCTCGAACTCGGTGACTGCGGGTCGTGGTGCTCGGTCGACTACGACGTCGTCGTGCCCGAGGGCACTGAGATCAGTGGCACGGTGCAGTCCGGCGACCTCGAACTGACGGGGGTGGCCTCCGCGGAGGTGGACGCCGCGTCCGGTGACGTGACCGTGCGACAGGTCGCCGGTCCGGTACGGGTGGTCACGAGTTCGGGCGACGTACGGCTCAACGACATCGGCGGCCCGGTGGATGCCGAGCTCAGCTCGGGAGATCTCACCGGCGAGGGACTGCGCGGGCCGGTGGACGCGCAAGTCTCCTCCGGGAACATCAGGTTGGTCATGATGGTGCCGCAGAGTGTGACCGCCGACGCGAGCAGCGGTGACATCCACCTCACCGTGCCGGATCAGCCGTACCGCCTCGAGGGCGACAGCGACAGCGGCGACCGCACCATCGGCGTCGCGCAGTCCCGCGATTCCCGGCACACGCTGCGGCTGGACGCGGCGAGTGGCGATGTGACCGTACGCACATCCTGACCGCGGGAACACAGCTCCGAGGTCGTACGTTGGATCGGCAAGAAGGTTGAGTGCTACCGGCTCAAGTCTGGTTTGACCCAAGTAGGATCTCGGGATAAGACTTGAGTAGGGCCCGCTCAATGCGGATGTATGCCCGCAGCTCAGAGACAGACAACAGGAGGAACACCCATGGCGCGAGCGGTCGGCATCGACCTCGGTACGACCAACTCGGTCGTCGCCGTCCTGGAGGGCGGCGAGCCGACGGTCATCGCCAACTCGGAAGGTTCCCGGACGACCCCGTCCGTCGTCGCCTTCGCCAAGAACGGCGAAGTGCTGACCGGGCAGTCGGCGAAGAACCAGGCGGTCACCAACGTGGACCGCACCATCAGGTCGGTCAAGCGGCATATCGGCACCGACTGGAACAACGAGATCGACGACAAGACGTACACGCCGCAGGAGATCAGCGCGCGAGTGCTGATGAAGCTCAAGCGTGACGCCGAGTCCTACCTCGGCGAGGACGTCACCGACGCGGTGATCACCGTCCCCGCGTACTTCGAGGACGCGCAGCGGCAGGCCACCAAGGAGGCGGGCCAGATCGCCGGCCTGAACGTCCTGCGCATCGTCAACGAGCCCACCGCGGCCGCGCTGGCGTATGGCCTGGACAAGGGCGAGAAGGAACAGACCATCCTGGTCTTCGACCTCGGTGGCGGCACCTTCGACGTCTCGCTGCTGGAAATCGGCGAGGGCGTCGTCGAGGTGCGTGCGACCAGCGGTGACAACCACCTCGGTGGTGACGACTGGGACGAGCGGATCGTCACCTGGCTGGTGGACAAGTTCAAGGCGTCCCAGGGCATCGACCTGACCAAGGACAAGATGGCCCTGCAGCGTATCCGCGAGGCCGCGGAGAAGGCGAAGATCGAGCTGTCCAGCTCGAACAGCGCCAACATCAACCTGCCGTACATCACGGTGGACGCGGACAAGAACCCGCTGTTCCTGGACGAGACCCTGTCCCGTGCGGAGTTCCAGCGGATCACCTCCGACCTGCTGGACCGCACGAAGGCCCCGTTCAACAACGTGGTCCGGGACGCTGGCATCTCGGTCGGCGAGATCGACCACGTGGTGCTCGTCGGTGGTTCCACCCGGATGCCGGCCGTGGCCGACCTGGTCAAGGAACTGACCGGCGGTCGCGACGCGAACAAGGGCGTGAACCCGGATGAGGTCGTCGCGGTCGGCGCCGCGCTGCAGGCCGGTGTGCTCAAGGGCGAGGTCAAGGACGTCCTGCTGCTCGACGTGACCCCGCTGTCGCTGGGCATCGAGACCAAGGGCGGCGTCTTCACCAAGCTCATCGAGCGCAACACCACGATCCCGACAAAGCGCTCGGAGATCTTCTCCACCGCGGACGACAACCAGCCCTCGGTGCAGATCCAGGTCTTCCAGGGTGAGCGCGAGATCGCGGCGCACAACAAGAAGCTCGGCATGTTCGAGCTGACCGGGCTGCCCCCCGCGCCGCGCGGTGTCCCGCAGATCGAGGTCACCTTCGACATCGACGCGAACGGCATCGTGCACGTGCTGGCCAAGGACCTCGGCACGAACAAGGAACAGTCGATGACCATCACCGGTGGCTCCGCGCTGCCGAAGGAGGACATCGACCGGATGGTCAAGGACGCCGAGGCGCACGCCGAGGAGGACAAGACCCGCCGCGAGGAGGCCGAGACCCGCAACCAGGCGGAGACGCTCGTCTACCAGACCGAGAAGTTCGTCAAGGACAACGACGAGAAGCTGCCCGAGGAACTCAAGGGCAAGGTCAAGACGGCGATCGACGAGGCAAACGAGGCGCTCAAGGGCACCGACACCGGCGCCATCCGGGACTCCATCGAGAAGCTGAACACGGCTTCCCAGGAGCTTGCCACCTCGCTGTACGCGGAGACCGGCGCCGAGGGTGCCGAAGGCGCCGCGGGTGCCGCGGGTGCTGCCGGTGGCGAGTCCGGCGGGTCGGCGAAGGCGGATGACGACGTGGTCGACGCCGAGATCGTGGACGACGCAGCCGACGAGAAGTCTGAGGGCGACAAGAAGTGACTCCTAGGCACGAGGACACCGAGCAGCAGGACTTCCAGGAGCCGGTGGTCGTGCGGGATCGGCGCAAGATCGACCCGGAGACCGGCGAACTGCGCAGGCAGCCGGTCGTGGAGGAAGCCCAGGAGGTGCCCGCGGCGATGGGCACCGGCGGGCCCTCCGCGGGTCCCGGCGCCGGCGAGTCCACCGTGGACGAATCGGTGGCTCCGGCCTCCGACGTCGAGCAGCAGCTGGCCGAGCGCACCGCCGACCTGCAGCGGATCCAGGCGGAGTACGCCAACTACCGCAAGCGGGTGGAGCGGGACCGTGAGTCCGTGCTCACCGGGGCGAAGGCGTCACTGGTCGGCGACCTGCTCCCGTTGCTGGACGACCTGGAGCGTGCCGAGTCGCATGGCGACCTCACGGGCGCGTTCAAGGCGGTCGGCGACAAGCTGATCAGCAGCTTGGAGCGAGCCGGTCTCGAGTCGTTCGGTGCCGAGGGCGAGCCCTTCGACCCGAGCGTGCACGAGGCGGTGCAGCACAGCACCTCGCCCGATGTGGCCGGGCCGACGGTGACCACGGTGCTCCGGCGCGGCTACAAGTTCGGCGATCGGGTGTTGCGTGCCGCTCTGGTCGGGGTCACCGACCACGAGTCGGACGCCGCACAGTCGCCGATCGATCCCCCTGTGGAGGGCGAGTTGCCCCTCGAAGGTGGAGTAGACGGCACGGCGGGCGCAGCGGGCACAGCCGAGCAGTCGTCGAATGAGAACCCGCAGCAGTAGGCAGGAAGGAGGGGACGCCCGATGAGCGCGAGGGAATGGATCGGTAAGGACTTCTACCGTGAGTTGGGCGTCTCCTCCGACGCCACGGCGGACGAGATCAAGAAGGCGTACCGCAAGCTGGCCAGGGAAAACCATCCCGACGCCAATCCGGGCAACACCGAGGCAGAGACGAAGTTCAAGGCGGTCTCGGAGGCCTACGGTGTGCTGTCCGAACCGGCGAAGCGCAAGGAGTACGACGAGGCGCGGCAGATGTTCGGCTCCGGCAACCCCGGTGGCTTCGGTTTCCCCGGAGCAGGCGGGCCAGGCGGACCGGGCGGTGGCAGCTTCGACTTCGGCGACATCTTCGGTGCGGGCCAGACCGCGGGCCAGGCAGGTGGCCTCGGCGGGCTGGGAGACATGCTCGGCAACCTTTTCGGGCGCCGTGGCGCGCCGGGCGCGACCGCGGGTCGTGGACAGCGTGGGTCCGACGTCGAGACCGACGTTCGTATCGACTTCACCGAGGCGGTGCGCGGTGCCACGCTGCCACTGCGACTGTCCAGTCCGGCCGGATGCACCACGTGTGGCGGGAACGGCGCGCGGCCCGGTACTTCGCCGCGTATGTGTTCGACATGCGGCGGGTCGGGCCTGGTCAACCGCAGCCAGGGAGCGTTCGCGTTCTCCGAGCCGTGCCGTGACTGCCGGGGCCGGGGCCTGATCATCGACAGCCCGTGCCCGGAGTGCGGTGGCGACGGCATCAGCACCAGGACTCGTACCCTCACGGTCCGTATCCCGGCAGGTGTCGACGACAACCAGCGGATCCGTATCGCCGGCCAGGGTGAGCCCGGCCGGGGTGGCGCTCCTGCCGGCGACCTTTTCGTCCGGGTGCACGTGGCGCCGCATCCGGTGTTCGGCCGCTCGGGCAACGACCTGACGATCACCGTCCCGGTGAGCTACCCCGAACTGGCACTCGGTGGCACGATCACAGTGCCGACACTGGACAGCAAGGTCACGCTCAAGATCCCGGCGGGCACGGCGAGCGGCCGCGTACTCCGGGCGCGTGGCAAGGGGATCGTCAAACGGGACGGAACCACGGGCGACCTGTTGGTGACGCTGCAGGTGGCGATCCCGGCGAAGGTCGAGGACAACGCCCGCGAAGCACTTGAGCGATATGCCGAAGCGGCCGCACAGCACGACCCGCGGCCGGAGATCACCGAAATGCTCCGCGACAGGAGTTGATGTCGATGTTCGGATCGGGACCGCAGGGTGGTTTTCCGCACGGCGCTGACGAGGACACACCGGTCTTCGTGATCTCGGTGGCCGCGCAGTTGTCCGGGTTGCACGCGCAGACTCTCCGCTCGTACGACCGGCTCGGTCTCGTTTCGCCGGGCCGGACGTCCGGCGGAGGGCGCCGTTACTCGATGCGGGATATCGCGATGCTGCGCGAGGTGCAACGACTGTCTCAAGAGGACGGTGTCAACCTCGCCGGGATCAAGCGGATCATCGAACTGGAGAACCGGGTCGATGCCCTGCGGTCCAGGATGGCCGAATTGACAGAAGAGTTGTCGGCGGCATACGCCGCGGCCGAACAGGCGGCCGCGGCGGTGCACGCCTCCTATCGCAAGGACCTGGTACCAGTACGCCAGCGCTCCGCGCTTGTCGTTTGGAAGCCGCGCGACCGCCGCTGACACTTACCGCCGAGGCGCCAGCGAGCTCACCCGACGGACTCGGTGCCTGCCGATTCCTTTTCCCTCGCGCGCCGCTTCGACGCCCGTCGAGGTGGCAGGAGTTCTTCCTCGGTCACGTCGTGGCGCAGTGCCCGCACCAGGCAGTACATCATCATGAACGCGATGAGGAAGAACGGTAGCCCGAGCACTGTGATGACTTGTTCCAGTGCCTGCAACGCTTCCTGGCCGGTAGCCGCGATCAGGGTCGCCGCGACGACACCCTCGAGCAGCGCCCAGAACACGCGCTGGCGCACCGGAGGGTTGACGGCGTTACCGGAGGTCAACATGTCCACCACCAGCGACGCCGAGTCCGACGAGGTAGTAAAGAAGATCACCACGATGAGCACTGCCATCGCCATGAGGAACTCGGACGCGGGGAAGTTTGCCAGGAAGGCGAACAGCGCCGCCGCCGTGTCACCTTCCTGAACGACCGGCCCGACGAGCGAGCCCGGGTCGTCCCACTCGATGTTGATCGCGGACAGGCCGAACACGCTGAACCAGATGATGCTGAAGGCGGTCGGCGCACCGAGCACACCGATCACGAACTGCCGGATCGTGCGGCCCTTCGAGATGCGGGCAACGAAGATTCCGACGAACGGTGCCCAGGTGATCGTCCACGCCCAGTAGAAGACGGTCCATCCGCCCTGCCAGCCCCATTCGTCAGCGGGCAGGGTGTCGTTCCAGAACGACAGCGGGACGAGGTGGCTGAGGTAGATCCCCGTCGTCTCGATCACGCCGCGGAGCAGATAGATCGTGGAACCGGCGAACAGGATGAACAGGAGCAGGCCGACCGCCATCCAGATGTTGATGTTGGACAGCCACTTGATGCCCTTGTCCAGGCCGAGAACGACCGAGATGGTCGCGATCACGGTGACGATCGCGATGATCGAGATCTGCGCGGCAGCACCGATCTCGATACCGAAGAGCCCGTTCAGACCACTGTTGATCTGCAAGGTGCCGAGCCCGATCGAGACCGCGACACCGAAGATCGTGCCGATGACGGCCGCGATGTCGATCGCCTTGCCGATCGGCCCGTTGATCCGGTCACCGAGCAATGGGTGGAAGATCGAGCTCACCCGGAAGGGCAGTCCCCTGCGGTAGGCGAAGTAGGCGAACGCCAGCGCGGGCAGCGTGAAGATCGCCCAGGTGTGCAACCCGAAGTGATAGAGGGTGAAGCCCAGCGCCTCGCTGGCCGCCTGCTCGCTCAGCGGCGCCCCGGACCCCGGGGGAACGGTGATGCCGGTGAGCCTTTCGGCGAACTCGGGTTGCGTCATCGTCCCGTCGCTGAGTGCCCCGACCTCGCTGTTCACGCCGCTGAGTGGTGGGTTCGCGAAGTGGTTGATGGGTTCGGCGACACCCCAGAACATCAGAATCGTGCCGATTCCCGCAGCGAACAGCATGCCGAACCAGGTCACGTTGCTGTATTCGGGCTTGGCTTCCTTGCCGCCGAGCCGCACATTGCCGTACCGGCTCGCGGCGATCCAGAGCAGGAAGATGAGGAACGACGTCACGCCGAGGATGTAGAACCAGCCGAGGTTCGACTTGATCGCGTCCGATGCGGACCCGAAGGCCGAGTCCACATCGTCGGTGAACAGGATCGACACCGCGACGAAGATGAATGTGAGCCCGGCGGAGGTGAAGAAAATGGCCGGATTGGTCTTCAACCCCAATGCCCGTTGCAGCTTCTCCAGCATCCCCAGTTCTCCCTCCGTGTGGCTCCGGGAAGTTAACTGTGGGGCGTACGCGCTGTCAACGACTGACCGCGTTTTGCTACCAGTGGGTTGATGTTGGCCTTCTTGTGGCAAAGATGCGGCGCGAGCTGCGTGAGCCGCTATGCCAGGTGCTTGCCGAAGAAGTCGTGAACGCGCCGCCAGGCGTCCTCACTGGACTCGTGGTGGTAGCCGAAGCCGGCGATCTTGGCGAGCCGGTTGAGTGGGCCGAGTGGCAGCCGGTTGGCGAAGCTGTGGCCTGCCGCCGGGTACTCCTTCACGTCGTGTGGAATCCCCCGTTCCGTCAGCGCTGCTTCCAGTTTCACGGCGGCGCCGCGCAGCGTGACGTCCTTCTTACCGAAACTCGCGACGATCGGGCAAGCGCCGTCGAGAACGGACATATCCTTCGGCAGCATTCCGTAGTAGGGCGCCGAGGCGTCGAATTCGCCGGCAGCTGCCACGAGTGCGAAGCCGCCGCCCATGCAGAAGCCGACAACGCCGACCTTGCCGGTGCAGTCCGCCCGCGCGGCGAGGACCTGTCGCGCCGCTTCGAGATCGTCGTAGGCCCGGCCGCGGCCGGCCAGCATGTCGCTGAACACCGATTTTATGCAGCGCAGTCGTCCGCCCCTGGAGTACAGGTCGGGAACGATCGCGAGATAGCCGGCTCTGGCGAATCGGTCGGCGATGCCGCGGGCGTCCTGGCCGATGCCGAGCGCGTCGTGCACGAGGACCACACCAGGAATGGGTGCCTGCCCCGTCGCGTCCGGTACGGCGAGATGGCCGTCTATCGCCCCGTCCGCGACGGGAATCCGGATCTGCATGCGGCGGAGACTACCGGGCGGTAAGTTCTTCGGCCAGCTTCAACGGGGTGGCCACCGCGAACTCGTGGAGCTAGCGCTTGCCGGTTCCATCTCAGGCTGGGTTCTTGTTGCGGTGCTTCGCGTGGCTTTACGTAGCCATCTCAGTCGATTGTGAACGGGTCGTACCGGATTTGGTCCAGCGCCGTGCCTGCCACCAGCATTCGCGACACGGTCGCGCGGATCATCGCTGGCGAGCCCGCGACCAGCACGTCGTGGTTCGGCCACGCGCCGTGTCGGGTCACGGCGTCCGCCAGTGTTCCGTGCTCGCAGCCCGGCAGTCCCGCGCCGCGCTCCACCACGGGCACGACGCTCAACCAGGGGTTGGTCGAGGCGAGCATCCGCAGCTGTTCGAGGTCGTACAGATCTTCCCTGGTCTGGCCGCCGTAGAACAGTTTCACGCGCGGGTTTATCGCCCACTGCGCGAGATCGTCGAGGATCGACCGCAGGGGCGCCACACCGGTACCGCCCGCCAACATCAGCACATCCCTGCCGGACTCCCGGTCGACATTCATCCGCCCCAGGGGCGGACCGATGCGCCAGACGTCGCCGCCCTGCGTGTGACTCACGATGGCGCGCGAGACCCAGCCGCCGTCGACCGCGCGTACGTGGAACTCCAGAGATCCGTCTGGGCGCGGCGCGTTGGCAGGTGAGAGATACCGCCACAGCCGTGGACGCTGGGGCACTTCAACGCTCATGTACTGCCCCGGCTCGAACGGCACCGGGTACTCGGGCTCCACCCGGACCAGCGAGAGGTCCCAGGTCAGCCTGCGATGTTCGGCGACCGTCGCATTCCAGAACGGCGGGTTGTCGTCCGAATCGGCCGAAGCCTGCATCGCCCTGGCGATAATCGTGTAGGCCTCGGCCCACGCGCGTTCGACCTGCGGGGTCCAGTCCGGTCCCAGCTGCCGCTTGATGGCGGCCAGCAGGGCGGTGCCGACTGCCTCGTAGTGCCCGGAGACCACCCCGAACTTGCGGTGGTCGCGGCCGAGCTGGCGGAGGAACGGTGCGAGGTCGTCCGGCCGGTCGACCATCTGCACGATGTGTACCAGCGCCCGTACCAGCCTGCCGCGCTGGACCTCCATGTTGATCGGAAAGAAGTCCCGGGTCGCAGGAGCCAGGGTGAAGAGCATGCCGTAGAAGAACTGGGAGATCTCCGGCGTGTAGGGCTCAGCTATCGCCCACGTGTCCCTGATCAACTGGACCATCGCGGTTACGGCGGGCGGCGCCTCCCGCGGCGCGGCAGACCGGGGGACAGGGCTGACGGCGTCTGCTGTCATTACTCTCCGGTCCCGGTGTCATCCTCTGCGTCTCGACGGCGTCCCGGTATCCGAGAGCAGGATGTGCTCAAGGTGCCAGGCTTGCGCTTCCGATTATTCACGAACGGGTGACCGCCGCCGTCACTCCAGTCATCGGCAGGTCAGTGACCCACCTTGACCCTTGAAACTTCATGAATATTCCACCTTTCGGATAACGCATCTCGCACAACATATGTCGCCGATCGCTCATGCGGTAGACGCTGCCCGAGTTGTCCGCGCGGGTTGCTCCGGTCGGGTGGTGTACAGCGGGTAACCGCGTGCGCGAGCTCACTCAGCGTGTATTTGCGCCACGCAACTAACCAGGGTTAAAGTTGCATAGGGCAAGTAAGTAATTTCAGGCTGGAGGTTGCTGTGAACGCGGCCGACGAGGCGAGCCTCGAGCTGATTCGCCAGCTCAGAACCTCAGGCCAGCTCCAGCATGCCTGGACGGCGCAGCTCTGGCAGGCCGATATCGGGCCGCACCCGGCTGCGGCGGCCCTGCTCGCCGAGCTGCACCGCTGTGGCGAGATCCGGCCATCCGAACTGGCCAGGCGCAGGATGATCGACCTCTCCGTGGTGAGCAGGCAGATCACCCAGCTCACCGGTGCGGGACTGGTCGAACGCAGACCAGCTCCGGAGGACGGGCGAGCGGCGCTGGTCCGGGTTTCCGAACGGGGAGAGCAGGAACTGGCGCGCTGGCGCCGCCTGCACCTCGACCTCTTCCGCAGGGCGCTGGACGGCTGGGCGGAACAGGACGTGCGAGCGCTGGCCGAGCGGCTCGGCGCCGTCAATGCGGACCTGCGTGCCGTGCTGGCCGGTCGCGAGGACCCGCAACCGCTGCCCGCCCGCTACGGACAAGACACGGAGTGAGAAAGAGAATGCACAACGGGACCGGCACAGCCGAGGCCACCGAATCCGGCGCCGCCGAGGCGCCGATGAGCCACCGCCAGATCATGCGGGCCCTTTCCGGCTTGCTGCTGGCGCTGCTGGTCGCGATCCTCTCCTCGACCATCGTGTCGAACGCGCTGCCGACGATCCTGGCTGACCTGGGCGGCTCGCAGAGTGAGTACACCTGGGTGGTCACGGCGATGCTGCTGACCGCGTGTGCGACCACCCCGATCTGGGGGAAACTCTCCGACCTGTTCAGCAAGAAACTGCTGTATCAGCTGGCCATCGTCATCTTCACCGTCGGCTCGGTGCTCGGTGGCATCGCCCAGTCGATGCCCCAGCTGATCGCGTTCCGCGCGCTGCAGGGCATTGGAATGGGTGGTCTGCAGGCATTGATCCAGGTGGTGATCGCGGCGATGATCTCCCCGAGGGACCGTGGCCGTTACACCGGCTATATCGGCGCGACCTTCGCGGTCGCGACCGTATCCGGTCCCATCCTCGGCGGTGTCATTGTGGACAGTCCGCTCGGCTGGCGCTGGTGTTTCTGGGTCAGCGTGCCACTCGCGGTGGCGGCCTTCATCGTGCTCGGCAGGACGTTGCATCTGCCGGTGATCCGCCGAAAGGTCAGGATCGACTGGCTCGGTGCCACCCTGCTCGTCGGAGGTGTCGCGCTCCTGCTGATCTGGATCTCGCTGGCGGGCAAGAGTTTCGCCTGGGTGTCCGGCACCTCGCTGCTCTACATCGGCGGCGCTGTGGCCGCGCTGGCGCTAGCCGTGTTCGTGGAGTCCAGAGTGAGCGAGCCGGTGCTGCCGCTACGGCTGTTCGCGGGCCGCACCTTCACCCTCTCCGTGCTCGGGACGCTCGCGGTCGGCACGGCGATGTTCGGTGGCGCGGTCTTCCTCGGGCAGTACTACCAGATCGCCAGGGGTTACTCGCCGACGCACGCGGGGCTGATGACCCTGCCGATGGTGCTCGGTTTGTTCCTGTCCTCCACCATCGCCGGGCAGATCATCTCCCGTACCGGGCGCACGAAGCCGTTCTTGGTCGGCGGCGCCGTGCTGCTGGTGCTCGGGCTCGGTCTGCTCGGCACCGTCGACCACACCACCGATCTCACCCTGATGGGCGGCTACCTCGCGTTGATGGGGATCGGGGTCGGCTCGTTGATGCAGAACCTGGTGCTGGTCGTGCAGAACACCGTCAGCATGCGGGACATGGGCTCGGCCTCTTCGGTGGTGACCTTCTTCCGCACCCTCGGCGGCTCGGCCGGCGTCTCCGCACTCGGAGCGGTGCTGGCCACCCAGGTGAGCAACCGGATCGCCGAATCGCTGGCCCGCCTGGGGGTCTCCAGTCCTGAAGCCACCACGGGCGGCGGGGGCACGCTCGATGTCGACTCTTTGCCTGCCGCGGTCCAGGAGGTTGTGCGCGCCGCGTACGGCGATGCCACAGGCACGATCTTCCTGGTCGCCGCGTGCATCGCCGTGGTCACGCTGGTCGCCGTGCTGTTCCTGCGCGAGACGCCGCTGCGCACCACACTGGACACGGCCGACGAGCAGGACGTTGGACAGCAAGAGGGCGGGCGCACCACGCGGTCCGTGGTGCGCCCGCCCGTCGTATCGCAGGTCAGCGGCAGTTGATCAGCCGACGCGCTCTTCCTCGGTGTCGGTGTCGGTCCGGTGCACCTCGCCGGTGCGCATCTTCTCGCGGTAGGCCTTGACCTCCCGCTTCACCACCGGCACCAGGATGTAGAGGCCGATGATGTTGACCAGCGCGAGCAGGAACAGCACCGCGTCGGCGAAGCTGAGCACGCTGCCCAGGGTGAGCACCGAGCCCGCGACGATGAACAGGCAGAAGACCAGCTGGTAGATCCGCTCGCTCGTCATGCTCTTGCCGAACAGGTAGGTCCACGCCTTCTGGCCGTAGTAGCCCCACGTGATCATCGTGGAGATCGCGAACAGGGCGACCGCGACGGTCAGCACGTACGGGAACCAGGGCAGCACCGACTCGAACGCGGTGGACGTCACCGTGACGCCGTCGGCCGTCGTGCCGTCCGCGAGGTAGTCAGCCTTCGCATCCGTCCAGAACTGGGTCCTGGCGATGACGATGGTGAGGGCGGTCATCGTGCAGACGATCACGGTGTCGATGAACGGCTCGAGCAGCGCGACGTAGCCCTCGGTGACCGGGTGCTTCGTCTTCACCGCGGAGTGCGCGATCGGCGCGGAACCAAGGCCGGCCTCGTTCGAGAACGCGGCACGCTGGAAGCCGACGATCAGAGCGCCGATGGCACCACCGGCGACGCTGGCCGGGGCGAACGCGCCACCGATGATGTCGCCGATCGCTTCGGGGACGCTGGTGATGTTGACCAGGATGACGATGAGGCAGGCGGTGACGTAGATGATCGCCATCGAGGGAACCAGGCGGCTGGTGACGGCGCCGATGGACTTGATGCCACCGATGACGACCGCGCCGACGACCAGGGCGAGCCCGATACCGAAGATCAGCGCGGCGCCGTCACTGCCGAGGAAACCGTCGTCGCCACCCGTCACGTCGCGAATCTGCGCGAACGTCTGGTTGGCCTGGAACATGTTCCCGCCGGCGATCCCGAAGAACAGGAGCATGATCGCGGCGAGCACCGCGAGTACCTTGCCGAGGACGACGCCGAAGCCGTTGTCGAACCGCTCCGCGATGCCCTTGCGCAGGTAGTGCATCGGGCCACCGGAGACCGTCCCGTCGGCGTGTACCTCCCGGTACTTCACGCCGAGTGTGCACTCGACGAACTTGGTACACATGCCGAGGAGACCGGCGAGGATCATCCAGAACGTGGCACCCGCACCACCGATGGTGACGGCGACACCGACACCCGCGATATTGCCGAGGCCGACGGTTCCCGACACTGCCGAACTGAGCGCCTGGAAGTGGGTGATCTCCCCGGGCTCGTCCTTGCGGGTCCACTTGCCCCGGACGATCTGCAGCGCGAGCTTGAAGCTGCGGAACTGGATGAAGCCGAAGTAGATGGTGAAGACCGTCGCGGCCAGAACCAGCCAGCCGACGATCCACGGGAAGGTGGTACCGAAGACCGTGACCTCGGCGAAGACGAAGGCCGATAATCCGTCGGATATCGGATTGAAGATGTTGTTGATCCAGTCCTCGATGGAGGCGAGGGTTCCACCCTCCGCAGCGAGGACCTGCGTTGATGAACCCGGCGACGAGCTCGTGGCCGACAGACCGGCGTTGATGACTGACATGGTCCGGTAGTGGACCCAATGTTGGCCGCAAATACAAGTGTTCGGGCCTATCTAATTACCACTTTGCGCACCTTGTTTACCCAGGTCGTACTTCTGTCACTCTTTGTAACCGAAGAGGTGCGACCAGTGTAGCGCGAGATTGAGCGGAACACGCTCAACTTTCCTGACGTTATGCATAGCGACGACGATTGCGAGAGCCTGTCATCAGGCACGGCGACCAACACAGAGGTGAGGGGATGGACGCTTTCAATCCGACCACGAAGGCTCAGCAGGCGATCTCTTCGGCCGCGCAGGCGGCGACGATGGCGGGCAACCCGCATGTCGCATCCGCGCACCTGCTCGGCGCGCTGCTGGCCCAGGGCGACGGTCTCGCCCATCCGCTGCTGACCGCGGTGGGCGCCGACCCGGAGCAGGTACACAAGGAGCTGGAGCCGATCACCAACGGGCTGCCCTCCGCCACCGGAGCCACGGTCTCCAGCCCGCAGTTCGACACGGCCGCGGTAAAGGCACTGACCCACGCCCAGAAACTGGCCACCGAACTCGGCGATGAGTTCGTTTCCACCGAGCACGTACTCGTCGGTCTCGCCGCCGAGGGTGGCGCTGTCGCCGGCCTGCTGACCCGCCACGGTGCGACGCCGGACGCGCTGAAGGAGGCCTTCACGAAGGTAAGGGGATCGGCGCGGGTGACCAGCCCGGATCCGGAAGGAACCTTCCAGGCGCTGGAGAAGTACGGCATCGATCTGACCGAACGGGCCCGTGCGGGTGAGCTGGACCCGGTGATCGGCAGGGACACCGAGATCCGTCGTGTCGTGCAGGTGCTCTCCCGGCGCACCAAGAACAACCCGGTGCTGATCGGGGAGCCCGGTGTCGGCAAGACGGCGATCGTCGAGGGACTCGCCCAGCGAATCATCGCGGGAGACGTGCCGGAGTCGCTGCGCGGGAAACGCGTGGTCGCGCTGGACCTCGGCTCGATGGTGGCCGGCGCGAAGTTTCGCGGTGAGTTCGAGGAGCGGCTCAAGGCCGTCCTCAAGGAGATCACCGACTCCGCGGGTCAGGTTGTCACGTTCATCGACGAACTGCACACGATCGTCGGCGCAGGCGCCACCGGAGAAGGTGCCATGGACGCGGGCAACATGATCAAGCCGATGCTCGCGAGGGGTGAGCTGCGGATGGTCGGTGCGACCACACTCGACGAGTACCGCCAGCACATCGAGAAGGACGCCGCGCTGGAGCGCCGCTTCCAGCAGGTGGTCGTCGGCGAGCCGTCCATCGAGGACACCATCGGCATTCTGCGTGGCCTCAAGGAGCGCTACGAGGTCCACCACGGTGTGCGGATCACCGACGCCGCGCTGGTCTCCGCCGCGACTCTTTCCGACCGCTACATCACCGCCCGGTTCCTGCCGGACAAGGCGATCGATCTGGTCGACGAGGCCGCGTCCCGGCTGCGGATGGAGATCGACTCCCGGCCGGTCGAGATCGACGAGGTCGAACGTGCGGTGCGCCGGATGGAGATCGAGGAGATGGCATTGTCCAAAGAGGACGACGTCGCGTCCGGGGAACGGCTGGCGGTCTTGCGCGCCGAACTGGCCGAGAAGCGCGAGCAGCTCAGCGGCCTGACCGCTCGCTGGCAGAACGAGAAGGGCTCCATCGAGAAGGTCCGCGACCTGAAGGAGCGGCTGGAGCAGCTGCGCGGGGAGTCGGAACGGGCCGAGCGCGACGGTGACCTCGGCCGGGCCGCGGAGTTGCGGTACGGCAAGATCCCGTCGCTGGAGAAGGAGCTCGAGGCCGCGACCGCGGCGACGGAGACCTCCGCCAGTGCCGACGTGATGCTCAAGGAGGAGGTCGGCGCCGACGACGTCGCCGACGTCGTGAGTGCGTGGACCGGCATTCCCGCAGGCAGGTTGCTCGAGGGCGAGACGGGCAAGCTGCTGCGTATGGAGGAGGAGCTGACCCGCAGGGTGATCGGGCAGGAGGAGGCCGTCCGGGTCGTGTCCGACGCGGTGCGCCGGACGAGGGCAGGCGTCGCCGATCCGGACCGGCCGACCGGCTCGTTCCTGTTCCTCGGCCCGACCGGGGTCGGCAAGACCGAGCTGGCCAAGGCGCTCGCGGAGTTCCTGTTCGACGACGAGCGGGCGATGTTGCGTATCGACATGAGCGAGTACAGCGAGAAGCACAGCGTGGCTCGGCTTGTCGGCGCACCGCCCGGGTACGTCGGCTACGACCAGGGTGGCCAGCTGACCGAGTCCGTGCGGCGCAGGCCGTATTCGGTGGTGCTGCTCGACGAGGTGGAGAAGGCGCACCCGGACGTGTTCGACGTGCTGCTCCAGGTGCTGGACGACGGTCGCCTGACCGATGGCCAGGGTCGTACGGTCGACTTCCGCAACACGATCCTGATCCTGACCTCCAACCTCGGTTCGCAGGCGATCGCCGACGCGGCGCTGGACGAGCGGGAGCGCAGGGAAGCCGTACTGTCGGTGGTGCAGCGGCACTTCAAGCCGGAGTTCCTCAACCGGCTGGACGACATCGTGGTGTTCCACGCTCTCGACACCGAGCAGTTGACGTCCATTGTGGATATCCAGGTCGACCGGCTGGGTCGCAGGCTGGCCCAGCGCAGGCTCACCCTCGAGGTGACGCCCGCCGCCCGGGAGTGGCTCGCGATGAACGGGTTCGATCCGATCTACGGTGCCCGTCCGTTGCGCAGGCTGGTCCAGTCCGCGATCGGTGACCAGCTGGCCAAGCAGTTGCTGGCCGGCGAGATCCGGGACGGCGACACGGTCAATGTCGACACGTCGCTGGTGGAGGCCGGCAACACCCTCAGCGTCACCCGCGCCCCCTCCGCGCCCTAACCCCGCGCGACCCTCCTCCCTCGCACTTTCCCGGGAAAGTGCGAGTCCCGTAACGCGTTCTCGCACGTCGCCCACCTCCACGAGGCGCGCTTTCCCGGGAAAGCGCGCCTCGTTTGGCCCGAACGGGTGGCGGCGACACGGCCTGCTGATCTTGGTGCGAACCGAGTGGGGGATACCCTGGTGCTCGTGGGTATTCCAGCGTGGATCTGGTTCGTCATCGCCGTCGTCGCCGCTGTGGCCGGACTGGCGTTGCTGGCTGTCGACCGGGCCAAGGAAGGGTCCCGGAACCGCGAGCGCGCCCGATGGGCCGACCTGCGCGGATGGCAGTTCGTCGAGGAGGACGAGCGGCTGCCGCAGCGGTGGGCCGCCGGTGCCATCGGGTACTTCGGCGCCGAAGCGGCTGTCAACGTCGTCGCCGGTTCGACGTTCACCTCCGACGGCAGGCGCTCCGTCTTCGTCTTCGACGTCGAGTCCGATGGCGTGATCCCCGCCGTGATCGTCGCGGTGCGCTGCAACCGGGTGCACCCCGTGCTGCTCGAACTGTGGCTGGCGAGTGTGCCGTTCCAGCGTGCGGAGATGCCCGAACTGCTCGGCCCAGTCGGCCAGCGCTACGCCTTCGCCGACGATATCGCCGGTGCTCGCAATCTGATCACGCAGGAACTCGTGGACGCCGCCGACGCACTCGGTGGGGACGTCGGCGTCGCCTGGCTGGAAGGCGAGTGGGTGCTCGCGAGTGTCGCACCCAACGTCGGCCCTTCCCGGCTGGAGCGGCTGCTGCGCGATCTCGGCGAGATCGCCGACATCGTCGACCCGTTCGACGAGGACATGGCCCCTGACAGGCAGTGGGAGCAGGCCGACGGCGACGTCGACCCCCTCGGCGGAGCGGGCGACCCCGACGCAGGCCTGATGAGCGGCGCGGACGACCTGCCGAGCAGGCAGCACCCGTTCTAGGGCCACCGTGGGAAGCCACCGGCCTAGCCGCTGGGGGTGAACTCCCCCAGGTCGAGGCTGCCGCTGAACTTCCCCTGGTCGGGCAAGTCGTCGGACTCGGGTCTTTCGCGCGGGATCGGAGCGGTGGCGCTCAGGTCCAGATAGCGCGGCCGCAGCTCGCGCTCCTCGACCGCGGCCGCGTAGCCCAGCGCGTACGCGCCGGTCTCCGGTTCGGTGCCGCTGTCCGCCTCGCCGCCGTAGGTCCCGTCGTCCATCGCGGCGGAGTAGCCCTTGATGAACGAGATGTATTCGCCTGAGCCGTTCTCATCAGTCATGAAGATGCTGTCCGCTCGTAGTACGTCGCACGGAAGGGTTTACCCGAGCACGGTCGGTGACCTTCATGTGGTGGCGCGTGACGGTACGGTTTGCCCATGCCCACAGCATTGATCACCGGGGCGACCGCGGGAATCGGCGCGGAGTTCGCCCGTGCCCTCGCCGCCGAAGGCCATGACCTCGTCCTCGTCGCACGGGACGCCGACCGCCTCGAGCAGGCGGCGAAAGAGCTGGCCGCCAGCCACCACGTGCGAGCCAGGGCCCTGCCAGCGGACCTCGCGACGGCCGAGGGCCGCGCCTCCGTCGAGGCAGTACTCGCCGACGGCGAGCATCCGGTGGACCTACTGGTCAACAACGCGGGCCTCGGCTTGGCGGGCGAGTTGTGGGACGCCTCGATGGACGACCTGCAGCACCAGCTCGACGTCAACGTCACCGCGGTACTGCGGCTGACCAGGGCGGCTCTGCCCGGCATGCTCGAACGGCGCCGCGGCGACGTGATCAACGTGTCCAGTGTCGCCGGGTTCTTCTCCGGCCGCGGCTCCACCTACACGGCGAGCAAGAAATGGGTCACGTCGTTCACCGAGGGCACTGCCGGCGCGTTGCCCGGTACCGGCGTCCGGATGGTCGCCCTCTGCCCCGGATTCACCAACACCGAGTTCCACCAGCGCGCCGGGCTGGACAAGCCCGGCCCGAAGCTGTTCTGGCTCGACCCCGCGAGGGTGGTGTCGGAGGGGCTGGCCGATCTGCGCAGGGGAAAAGTGATCTCCATCCCCAGCCCGCAGTACAAGCTGGTGGTGGCCGTCGCGAAACTGCTGCCCACGGCGTTGCTGCAGCGAATCGCCGGACGGCTCGCCGGGCGAGGCAGGACGTGAATGCCGCCGCCGGTATGACAAACTCCGGGGCGTGAACTCCGGATTGGATCAGGCCGCCAAGCTCGAACTCGCCAGGTTGGTGAACGAACTCTCCGTAGAGCACGGGAAAGTGACGTTGGCCTCCGGCAAGGAGGCGAACTACTACATCGACCTCCGCAGGGCCACCCTGCACCACGCCGCCGCACCGTTGATCGGCGAGCTGTTGCGCCAGCTCACCGCCGACTGGGACTACGTCGCTGTCGGCGGGCTGACCCTCGGTGCCGACCCGGTCGCCACCGCCATGCTGCACTCGGCCGCGGCCGACGGGATGGTGCTCGACGCGTTCGTGGTGCGCAAGTCGGTCAAGGAACACGGCATGCAGCGCCGGATCGAGGGCATGGAGGTCGCCGGCCAGCGCGTCCTCGCCGTCGAGGACACCTCCACCACCGGCGGCAGTGTGCTCACGGCCGTCGAGGCGTTGCGAGAGGCCGGGGCGACTGTCGTCGGCGTCGCCACCGTGGTGGATCGCGACACCGGCGCGCGTGAGGCCATCGAGAAGGAAGGCCTCACCTACCGCTACCTCCTCGACCTGGATGACCTCGGCCTGAGCTGACCCGCCTGGCATGCGCGCCGAAAGTCGTGCGTGACATTTTCCGCTCCCGTGCGTCCTAGGACACGGGAGGTGTCATGACAACCTCGACGACAGCCGAGGGGTCGGGCCTCGCGCTCGATGACGTGACCCTGGTGAGCAGGGCGCGCGAGGGCGACGTCCGTGCCTACGAGCAGCTCGTACTGCGATACCAGGGGCCGATATACCGGCTCGCCCTGCGGATGCTGGCCAACCGGGGGGACGCCGAGGACGTCGCCCAGGAGGTGTTCCTGGTCGCCTGGCGCAGGCTGGGTCAGTTGCAGGAGGACGCGGCTTTCGTCGGCTGGCTCTACCGGACGGCGACGAACCGGTGCCTGAACGTGCTGCGCGGACGCAGACCGCAGGTGGAGCTGGACGCCGAGGTCGAGTCGCCCCGCCAGGACGACCGACCGGAGCAGGCCGCCCAGGTCAGTGAGCAACTGGCCGCGCTGAACAGCGCGCTGCAGCAGCTGACCGGAGAGCAGCGTGCCTGCTGGCTGTTGCGCGAGGTGCATGGCCGCTCCTACGAGGAGATCGGCGAGATCGTCGGAACGAGTACGACCGCGGTACGCGGCCGCATCGCGCGGGCACGGGCCCAACTGGCAGAGGTGATGAAGCCATGGCGATGAACTCGACGAACTCCGCGGGCAACGGGTACGAACTGCCGTGCGAACGCGAGCTGGAGCAGGTGTGGGAGTACCTCGACAACCCGGACGTCGATGACGGGGTCGACGAGCACGAACGGACCTGCCCGCATTGCCGTACCGCGCGGGAGAGCCTGCGCGCACTGCGCGAGGCGACCGCCGAGCTGATCGAGGAGACCGAACAGCCTCCGCCGGACCTGTTCGGCAAGATCATGTCGGCCGTTCGTGCCGAGGTCCGGCGCGGGCACATGGTGCGGTTGCCCTCCAGCGAACCGGGCGTGGTCGAGGTCAGCGAGCAGGCCGTCGCGGTGGTGCTGCGCTTCGCCGCCGACTCGGTGCCAGGGGTGCGGGCCCGTCGTTGCCGGATTGCCACCGTCGGTGTCGGGCAGGTAGGCGAGAGCCAGGTCGAGGTTCAACTCACCCTTGCGGTGGACTACCGCAACCAGACCACAATTGAGGCGTTGACCGAGGTGCGCGCACGGGTTTCGGCGGCCGCCGCGGCACGGGTGGGCCTCCAACTCGTCGCGCTCGACCTGGTCGTTGACGACATCTACGGGGCGGATGGCGGGGAGCGGGGATGAGTCTGGAAGCGATGACCGAATTCGTCATCGACGACGTGGTCATAGCGGGGGTGGCCGCACGGGCGGCGGCCGGTACACCGGGGGTGGTGCGACTGGAACCGGGACTGACCGGGCTCGTCGCCGCGTGGGGCAGGGCCGCCCGTGGCCGGTGGAAGGGCATCACCCCCGCCCCCGCGGAAGGGGTCACGGTCCAGTCGTCCGGTGATGAACTCTCCCTGCGGTTGGACATCGTGATTTCCGGAGCGGACCAAGCGGCCGCCGTGGGACAGGCGGTGCAGCGTAGTGTCGCGCGGGCCGTGGCCGAGGACGTCGGCCTCACCGTCGACGAGGTTTCAGTGTCCATTCTGGACATTGAGCCGGAGGTGCGGTGACCACGCGAGGCGAGATCACGGAGAAACTGCTCGCCGCCCTCGAAGGGGTGCCCGGTCTCCGTCCGGCCACCCCGACCGCCGAGTCCACCGCCGCGCGTATCCCCTGGGACTGGGACGGTATCGCGATCGACCTGGACGAAGACGTCGTCCGGATTCGGCTCGTGGCCACCCGGCTGCCGTTGCCGCCGCTACTGCGCTCGGCGGCCGATGCCCTCCGTCCCGCGCTCATCGGCACCCCTTGGGCTGGTGCGTCGCTTCGGCTCGTGGTCACCGACCTGGATCGCGACGCGGTCTGAGGAGTGTCCGATTGTGCGGCGACGATCACACGATCGGGTCGTGACTTCCGCTTCCTCGTGGTGTCTATCCGGTAAGTGGGCAATAGCCCTCCACGACCTGGACCGCGAACAAGGGAGATCTCCATGACGAACAGCACCGCGGAGAAGACCGTCACGAGGAGCGAAGCAGGCACGGACAACGGTGCGCTGGTGACCAAGCAGGGTGCCACGCACATCGCCGACACGGTCGTGCAGAAGATCGCCGGACTGGCGGCGCGTGAGGTGAGCGGGGTCTACTCCCTCGGTGGCGGTGCCGCGCGGGCCTTCGGCGCGCTGCGCGAGCGCATCCCCGGAGCCAGCGCGAGCGCGGGCCAGGGCGTGTCGGTGGAGGTCGGCGAGAAGCAGGCCGCAGTGGACCTGCAGATCCTGGTCGAGTACGGCGTGAGCATCGCCGACCTGGCTCGTTCGATCCGCAAGAACGTCATCAACGCTATCGAGCAGATGACGGGGCTCGAGGTCGTTGAGGTGAACATCAACGTGAACGACGTGCACATCCCGGGCGACGACGACGACGAGTCGGAAGAGACTTCCGACCGCGTCCAGTGATCGCGTGACGCCGGTCCTGTCGAAGGCAGGCCGCCGCGCGCACTCGCGCGGCGGCCTCGATGCCCCTCTTGGAGGAGCCATGAACGCCACACTGCTGGGACTCATCGTCGGAATCGCGCTCGGCTTCGCCGCCGCGTTCGGCGGGTTCGGCGCGTTCGTCGCCGTGGTCGTGCTCGGTGCCATCGGCCTGCTCGTGGGTCGCTGGCTCGACGGTGAGCTAGATCTGTCCGCGCTGGTCGGCTCCGCGAAGGACCGGGGCAGGCGATGACCACGCTGGAGACCGAAATCAGGCCGCAGCCGTCTTCGCCGTCGGTGGAGGAAAGTCAGGACACCGATCGCGGCCGCACCACACTCGAGGAGCGGGCGGTGGAACGGATCGCCGCCCGCGCGGTCTCCGAAGTGGACGGAATCGGCGGTTCGGCACCCCGAGTGCTCGGGGTGGCCGTGGGCGCGGACGAACCAGATCGGACGGCGCGGGTGACCGCCCGGCTCGACGGGGACACCGCCACGCTTGAGGTGCGGCTTTCGGTGGCGTATCCCGCCTCGGTCGCCGCCACCACCGAACGCGCGCGTTCGCACCTGATTCGGCGCACCGAGGAGCTGACCGGCCTGCGTATATCCAAAGTGGACATACTTGTGACCGCCCTGCACGGGGCAGTGGCCGACACCAGGAGGGTGCGATGATCCGCCGACCACGCCGGTCCGTCCCCGCCATCGCGGTGTCGCTGATCCTGTTGGGTGTCTGTGCCCTCGTGGCGACCTCGGCGATCCAGCTGTTGCTCGGGGAACAGCCGCTGCTCAGTTACGACAAGGCCGCGAACTCGTTGCACGAGTTGGCCTGGAACGAGATCCCGGTCGCGATCGCCGGGGGGACGGTCGCGGCACTGGGTCTCGTGCTGGTGCTGTTCGCGCTGCTGCCCGGAAGGCCCGTGGTGCTGCCGCTGGCCGACGGCGATGGATCGGCAGTTGACTCCGGTACCACCCGGCGCGGTCTCCGTGCGGACCTGCGGTCGACCGCGGCCGCCGTGGACGGCGTCTCCGGCGCCAAGCTCCGGCTGCGCAGAGGACGCGCCAGCGTCCGCGTCACCACGAACCGCACGACCAGCGACGGACTAGCCGAAGCGGTGCGCGGTGCGATCGAACAGCGACTCGACGACATCGCACCGGCACGGCGGCCGAAGTTGCGTGTCCGTGTCTCCAGCCGCAGGAGTGACCGATGAGCAGTCCCAACCGCCCGGCCAGGCTCAACCGTTACCTGCTCGCCCTGATCGGTCTGCTGTTGCTGGCCGCGGGCGGCTTCGCGCTGGCCGTCCACTTCGGCGTGATCCACATACTCGATCCCGCCGATCCACTGGTGCCCGGCACCGAAGCGCCGCCGACGTGGGTCTACTACGTGGTCGCCGCCGGGGCCGTGCTGCTCGGGCTGCTGGCGCTGCGCTGGTTGGTGGCGCAGGCCGTGCGCAGGCCGAAGACCCGCACCTGGGAGCTACACCAACGGCCTGAGCAGGGCACGACCCGCCTCGACGCCGACGTCGCGACCGAGCCGTTGATCGAGGAGATCGAGGCGGTTGCAGGGGTGGCCTGGGCGACGGCGTCACTGTCCGGTGAGCGGCGCGACGCCGTGCTGTATCTGGTGGTCGGAACGCAGCGGGGAGCCGACCTCGGTGAGCTCCGGCAGCGGATCGAGCAGGACGCCGTACCGAGGCTGCGGCAGGCGTTGGACCTCGAATCCTTGCCTTCGGAGGTCGAGTTCCGGCTCACCAATCGCACTCCCGCCCGCGCGGGTTAGCCGCAGCCTGAGCCCTGACCTGCATAGTTGCCTTGTCTCCCGACATATCCGTTGATCTCAGGAGTATCGTGGTGAGTGAAACGGGGGTTTTGGGGAACGAGGGGTTTCATGGCGGGATTTCTGGCGGGCGCCACGGCGGTGGTGCATTTCGTGGCACTGATGTACATCGGCTTCGGCGGCTTCCTCGCGTGGCGCTGGCCTCGCAGCATCCTCGTGCATGTGTTCTTCGCCGCGTGGGGGTTTCTGGTCGTCGCCTTCCCTCTGGCGTGCCCGTTGACGGCGCTGGAGGACTACTTCCGTGGCCTGCAGGGGCGCGGGCCACTGCCCAACGGGTTCAACGAGTACTACATCTACGGGGAGCTGATCCCCAGGTCACTGCTGCCGCTGGCCGGTGCGATCGCGCTGGTGGTGTTCGCGGTCTCCTACGCCGGGGCGTACCTGCGCTGGCGCGACAGCAAGCTGGAGGACGTCCCGGAGCACCGGGTCCGGCTGGGCTGAGGGTATTGCCTACTGTCGACCTGTGAACGAGGAGAAAGGCCCAACCGAGTGGGCCGCGCGCGAGGTCGGGGTTGGCCCCTGGCCTGGCGAGTGGCCCACCGGGCCGGAGGCACAGCGGTACGACCCGGAACTTCTGGAACACGGCGACCGACGCAACGTCGTGGACGTCTACCGCTACTGGCGGCGCGAGGCGATCGTCGCCGATCTGGACAGCCGCAGGCATTCGTTCCATGTCGCGATCGAGAACTTCCAGCACGATCACAACATCGGCACGGTCGTGCGAACGGCCAACGCCTTCGCCGCGGCCGCGGTGCACATTGTCGGGCGGCGTCGCTGGAACCGTCGTGGCGCCATGGTCACCGATCGCTATCAGCACGTGCACCACCACGGTGACGTCGGCGCACTCGCCACCTTCGCGGCCGAGCAGGGGCTCACCGTGGTGGCGGTGGACAACACCCCCGGTGCGGTCCCGCTGGAGTCCGCCGATTTGCCGCGCGACTGCGTGTTGCTTTTCGGTCAGGAGGGGCCGGGTCTTTCGGCCGAGGCGAAGGAGGCCGCGTCACTGGTGGTGTCGATCGCGCAGTTCGGCTCCACCCGCTCGATCAACGCCGGTGTCGCCGCCGGCATCGTGATGCACAGCTGGATCCGCCAGCACGCCGACCCCACCCTGGCCTGGTAGGCCTCGCACTTTCCCGGGAAAGCGCGAGGCAGGCCAAGGTCAGCGCGCCGACCCCTCGCACTTTCCCGGGAAAGCGCCGTAGTTGCACACGCGGGGTACCGCGCTTTCCCGGGAAAGTGCGTCAGGCTGGGGCGACGTCTACGGGGATGCCGTTGAGTACGGCAGTGCCGGTGAGGGCGTCGAGGAGTTCGTCGTCGGCCACCACATTCGTGTTGACCCCGGCGTGCGCCCGAGCCACGGCCGTGCGCGTCCCGTCCACGTCGTGACCCCACCCGTGGGGAATGCTGATCACGCCGGGCCGGATCGTGTCGGTCAGTTCCACCGGCAGCTCGACCTTCCCGTGTTTACCGGTGACCACGGCCAACTCGCCGTCGGTCAGGCCGAGCCGTGCCGCGTCGGCCGGATGCACCTGAGCGGTGCAACGGTTACTGCCACGCACCAGCGCCTCGACGTTGTGCATCCACGAGTTGTTCGAACTCAGATGTCGCCTGCCGATGAGCACCAGCCGCTCGTCTGGCACCGATGTGAGTTCGGCGCGCAACCGGGGCACGTCCGACGTCAGCTCCGGTGGGGCCAGCTCGATGTGACCGCTGGCGGTGCCGAGCACGTCCGGCACCCGTGGACACAGCGGGCCGAGATCGACACCGTGCGGCGCCGCTTCGAGGTCGGCGAGGGTCAGCTCGTACGGTCCGGCCCGCAGCATCAGATCGAGCAGCCGTTCCGGGCCGGTTCGCCCACCGGCGAGGGCCGGATCCAGGCCACCGCGCCGCGCGACATCCGCCGCCACGAAATCGTCCAGCCCCGCCACATCGGCATCCGGGCCCTGGCCGGTGACGATGCCGGTCAGGCGCAGCATCGTCTCCCACTCCTGCGGCATGTCCGACGGCAGCACGGCGGGACTCCAGTTGGCCACATTACGGACCGCGAGCTGATAGAGCGCGATGTCGTAGTGCGGGCGTTGCAACGGACTCGGCCCGGGCAGGATGACGTCGGCGTGGCGGGTGGTCTCGTTCAGGTAGACGTCCAGGGAGACCATGAAGTCCAAGTCCCCCAACGCTTCGGTGAGCCTTCCCGCGTTCGGTGCACTCAGGCACGGGTTGCCGCTGACGGTGAGCAGCGCCCGCACGTGGCCCGGCCCCGGCGTGGTGATCTCGTCGGCGAGAGTGGCGATCGGAACCTCGCCGAACACCTCGGGCAGACCGCGTACGCGTGTTCGCCATCGGCCCGCCGCGAACGGCCTGCGCCGTCCACCCGAATTGGCCTGTCCCGCGGCGGCGAGCGGGAACATCGCGCCGCCGGCACGGTCCAGGTTTCCAGTGAGTACATTGAGGACGTCGACAAGCCAGCTGGTGACCGTGCCGAATGCCTGAGTCGTCGTGCCGATTCGGCCGTAGACCGCGGCGCGGTCGGCCTCGGCCAGTTCGAGGGCGAGGCGACGGATCTCGGGCGCTTCCAGTCCGGTCGGCCCGGCCACCGCTTCCGGGGTGAACCCGGCAGCGAGTTCACGCAGCTCGTCCAGCCCGTTGACGTGTCCGGCCAGGCTGCCGAGCGACACGCGATTCTCGGCGAACAGCACTTGCACCATCGCGAACAGCAGCAGCGCGTCGGTGCCCGGCCGGATCGCATGGTGTTCGTCGGCCAGTTCCGCCGTTCGGGTGCGCCGCGGGTCGACGACGATGATTTTGCCGCCCCTGTCCCGAATTCCGCGCAGTCTCCCGCGCACGTCGGGGGCGGTCATCAGGCTTCCGTTGGACACCAGCGGATTCGCCCCGAGCACGAGCAGATGCTGGGTGCGGTCGAGGTCGGGAACCGGAATCGAGAAGGGATCACCGAACAGGTAGCCGGACGAGTAGTGCTTCGGGATCTGGTCCACCGAACCCGCGGTGTAGAAGTTCTTGGTTCCGAGTCCCTTGTAGAGCACGCGGCCGTAAAGGGCGCTCGCCAGGTTGTGCACGCCGGGATTGCCCGCGTACACGGCCACACTGTCGCGGCCGTGCTCGGCCAGCAGTGGGCTCAGCCGTTTGTCGATCTCGGCGAATGCCTCGTCCCAGGACACCTCGACGAACTCGCCACCGCGTTTCACCAGCGGCGCGTGCAGGCGGTCCGGATCGTGATGCAGCGCGCCGAGGGAGGCGCCCTTCGGGCAGATGAAACCGTGGGAGAAGACGTCCTCGGCGTCTCCGCGCACACCGGTGACTCGGTCGGCTTCGAGGGTGACGGACACCCCGCAGGTCGCTTCGCAGAGTGGGCACGTGACGTGTGCTGTCGTCATTGAAGCATCGTATACATACCGAGCGGTATGTCGAGGGCCACGCGAGAACGAGAGCAGAGTGCGGGCAGAGGTTGGGGCGTCTGCAAGTACGCCCAAGCAAGATCCACTAGGCGCTTTTCCGCTACCGAGCCGCGAGGGGTTGGCAGCGGTTATTTACGTATTTGATCTTGCTTGGTGGTACTTGCAGACCCTCCAACCCCATGTCGGGAGGTGACGGGGGCGGGGTGG
>NZ_PQHZ01000041.1 GCF_003385185.1 Amycolatopsis palatopharyngis
ACGAAGCCCGTTCGCCTCCGGGCCGTCGTGCTGATCGTGGCCGCCGTTGCCCGCCCACCCCCAGGACCGCGCCCGCCCCAGTCCGGCCTCCAGTCGCCGCAACTGCTGGTACGCGTATCCGCGCGCGGTCGTCCGCACCCACGCTCCGGCGTGCTCGACGTCGTCCCATGCTTCCATCACCTTCGCCATGGCCTCGGCCGCCGCGTCCTCCGCCAGAACCACGCTGAACCCGCCCTTGCGCAGGTACGCGATCAGCCGTGCGTAGTCCTCCCGGAAGAAATCCTCGAAATCACCAGGGCTGCCCACCCGACACCACGGCTCCCTCCCTGCGATCCGTGCCTACCGAGTAAGTAGGCCTGGTGTCGCGTCGTGTGCAAGGGCTCCTTGCGGTTCTTTGCCGGACCGATCCCTGTGGTGTTCGCCCGATCAGACCAGCCGGTGTGCGATCGGCACCCCTGAGTGACGGGAGCGATACGGCTTGGCAAGATGCCACCTTCGGCGGCGAACAGCCGGGGCCGGACGCGGACGACGAAAGGATCCCAGTGAACTCCCAGACCGCGCAGGTCGAAGACCTTCAGCTCGTGACCTACCCCAGTGCCGTGAACTGCACGGACTTCTTCATCCGGTTCACACTCACCGAGTGGGCCCTGCGGCCGTTACAGGACGAGGCCACGCACGCTGCCGCTCACTTCGTCGCCGACGTGGTCCACCGCGCGAACCCGCGTGAACCCGGATTCATCACGGTCCGGCTTCAGGTCCGGGCCGACCACCTGCTGGTCGAGGTCGAGGACGACCAGTCGACGCAGCCTCCTGCCGCCTCCCCTCGCCTCGCCGACCTGCGGACCGGCGTCGTTGCCCGCGGCGGACGCGGCAAGGTCGCCTGGTGCGAGATCCCCCTGCCGAACGGAGTGTCGGCGTCGAGGGTGGCGCTGCCGAGGCGGGACGGTCGACGGTCGCTCGTACAGGAGCAGATCCCGGGCGACGGTCCGGTGGTGGATCCCGATCTCGCCCAGCGTGTCCTGACCGGCCTCAACCGCTTCTCACACGACGGCAGCTGATCCACGCGCGCGCTACCGCCGATTGAACCTGGTCATCGCGGGGAACACAGCAGTCATGAGACGACGTGACCAGAGCACCAGTTCGGGCTACCGGTTCGCCCTCGCGCTCGCCGCCGTCGGGCTCGCAGCCGTGTCGTGTACCGACGAGTCGGCTCCGAGCATGAACGAGAACGAGGAGGTCCCCGGCGCGCGGAGCTCGTCGAGCACCAGCGAGGTGAGCATCAACGGCACGCTCAGGGAGGTCTCGGACAACACCGGCGACTCCATCACCTACGACCCCGAACTGGCCCCCGTCGGCGCGGTGCTGCGCGTCAAGTCCGAGAGCGAGAACGACAGCACCACGGTCACACTCGAGGTCGAGGGACTCCTGCCCGATCGGGGATACGCGGTGCACGCGCACACCGATCACTGTGGCCCCACAGGCGACAAGGCAGGACCGCACTACCAGCACGAGGTGGACCCACAGGCCACACCCGACAACCCGTCACACGACCCCAGATACGCGAATCCGCGGAACGAGATCTGGCTGGACGTCGTGACCAATGACGAGGGATCCGGTGAGACCAGCGCACAGGTGCCCTTCGTCTTCACCGATCACGCGCCGAACTCGGTCGTCGTCCACGAAGCGGAGACCACCAGGACCGGCCCAGGCGAGGCCGGGAAGGCCGGTGGGCGTATCGCCTGCCTGACCGTTCCGTTCGACGGCTGAGGAGGCGGGACATGACCGACGCTTCGGACTTCCTTCCCGACAGCAGAAAGCTGCCGGACCTGCGGACCGCGGTGCAGGACTGCCGGGGCTGCGAGCTCTACCAGGACGCCACGCAGGCGGTCTTCGGCGCGGGACCGCAGGACGCGAAGATCCTTTTCGTCGGCGAGCAGCCCGGTGACGCCGAAGACCGGGAGGGCGAACCCTTCGTCGGGCCCGCGGGCAGACTGCTCGACCGGGCGCTGCGGGACTGTGGCATCGACCGCGAACAGGTATACGTCACCAACGCCGTCAAGCACTTCCGGTTCAGCAGGCCAGAACGCGGTAAGCAGCGGCTACACAAGAAGCCGTCCAGGGGGCAGATCGTCGCCTGCCGGCCATGGCTGCTGGCGGAACTCGGCGGCACGGACCCGGACGTGGTCGTCTTTCTCGGTGCCACCGCCGCCCAATCGGTGCTGGGGACCGGGTTCAAGGTCACCGAACGCCGGGGACAGGTGGTGGATCTGCCCGAGGAACTGATCCACCGGCCGATGCACGCCGTCGCTACCGTGCATCCCTCCTCGGTACTCAGGGCGGCTGACCGGGACACGGCCTACTCCGCGTTCACGGCCGACCTACGGGTCGTCGGGGACCTCGTCTCGGCTGGTGCGCGGCCGAACGCCACGGGCTAGACGGCGCAACCGAGGTCGAGCAGGGCCCTGGACAGCGAGGGACGCACACGGAGACGGTCCCGCAGGCCGCTGACGAACAGCGGTCGCAACACCGCGCGTCCCGTGCTCACCAAGCACATGGGAATCCCGGCCCCGCGGGAACGAGCGTCCGTCTCGACGAGTACGGACAGACCCGCACAACCGAGGAAGCCGACGGCGGACAGGTCGATCACGAGTGCGGCAGGGGCGCCGTCGAGTTCGGCGGCCAGCGCCGCGGCCATCGTGGTTCCGGTCAGCGCATCGACGTCGCCTTCGAAGCGGACGACCGCGACCCCGCCGACATACTCCGAACGGACCTTCAGGTAGTCCTGCGGCAGCGGCCGCGCGCCACGCTGTATCGGCACCTGGGTCATGTCGGCTCTCCCTCACACGCGAGTTGTGCGGGAGCGACCGTCACCCGTTCGCCGAGCTCAGAAGGGGGACGGACTCCCCATGGCTGCAGTCTCAACCGAACTGAGCCAGTTTATGCGCTGTCACGGTACAGATACAACTTCATCACGAATTGTCACCGGACCGGGTGGTCGGCCGCCGTGCTCAGCCCGGCATCGTCTCCCCGCCAAGAGCGGCGAGCACCTCGCCGGTGTAGTAGGAGGAGAGCCGGTTCGAAGCGAGGAACACGTACGACGGGGCGAGTTCGTCCGGCTCGGCCGGGCGCTTCATGGGCACCTGCTGCCCGAAGCTCTCGACCTTGCCCTCGGGGAAGGTCGACGGGATGAGCGGGGTCCACACCGGTCCCGGCGCGACACAGTTGATCCGAATTCCCTTCGGGGCCAGTGCCTGTGCCATCGAGTACGTCCACGCGTTGACGGCGCCCTTCGTCGCGGAGTAGTCGATCAGCGACTTGTTTCCGCGCAGTCCGTTGACCGAACCCGTGTTGATGATCACGTCGCCCTCGCCGAGATGGGCCAGTGCGGCCGCGGTGACCCGGAAATAGCTGTGGATGTTTACGTCGAACGTGCGCATCCACTGTTCCTCGGTCAACTCCTCCGGCGACTCCACGGGCCACTGGGTGGCCACATTGTTCACCAGGATGTCCAATCCGCCCAACGCCCGCACCGTTTCCTCGACAGCGGCACGGCACTGTTCGGCCTTGCCCAGGTCCCCCGCGATCAGCTCACAGCGCCTGCCCTGTGCGCGCACGAGTTCGGCGGTGTGTTTGGCGTCCTCGTGCTCCTCGAGGTAGGCGATGGAGACGTCGGCGCCCTCCTTGGCGAACGCCACGGCGACCGCCCTGCCGATACCGGAGTCGCCACCGGTGATGAGGGCGCGGCAGCCGGTCAGCAGCCCGCGTCCCTCGTAGTCCTCCATCGAGTCGCGGGGCTCGGGCCGCATCTGCTCCGTACTACCCGGCGGCTCCTGTTGCTGTGGCGGCTGCTTCCTCTCGGCCATCATGCCTCCTCGTCGCGAGCTCCTGCTTCCGCCGCACGGGCTACCCGCGGTGCGGCACGGCCAATCACCTGCCGGGGCCGATGGTGTGCAGCGCGACCGCATGGGTACCCGGCGGACATGTGGTCCAGTACACGGCATGAAGACACTCCGGACTCCGACCGTGACCAGGAGGACGTTCTCGACCAGGAGCACCACTTCCCCTTCGTGGTCGACCCTCGTTTCGCCAGGCTGCTCAGTCCGCTGCGCCTGGGGAGCAAGAGCAGCGGAGTCAGGGTCGGGCCTCATGGGATCTCCGCCCGGTTCGGCCCGTGGCACGTGCACACGCCGTTGTCGAACATCGCGGGCGCCTCGGTAGCCGGACCGTTCTCGGCCCTGCGGGCGATCGGCACTCGAGTATCCCTTGTGGACCGTGGACTGACCTTCGGCACCAATACGCTGATCGGCGTCTGCATCCACTTTCACCGGCCGGTCCGCGGGGTCGAGCCAGTGGGTCTGCTGCGCCACCCGGCTCTGACCGTGACCGTCGCCGAACCGCAACTGCTCGCGCGCTGGCTGCGCGGTAACGCGACTCCCCCTGTGTCCTGAGCGCAGCGGCCGCGAAAGCAGCGGTGACCCGGGACACCGGCCGGCATGTTCATCCCGCGGGTGTTCGGGGTACCCGGCGGTTTCCGACTGACCGACGTCGCCACCGGAGGCACAATGACCACGCAGGAACGCACTGACCTGATCACCGTCATCACCAATGACCATCGCGAGGTCGAGCGGGTGTTCACCGAGCTGGAGAGCGGGTCCGGCACTCCCCAGCACCGCCGTGAGCTGACCGACCACGTGATCGCCGAACTGGTTCGTCACTCGGTCGCCGAGGAACAGTTCATGTACCCCGCAGCGCGCAAGCATCTGTCCGGCGGCGACAAGCTCGCCGATCACGAGATCGAGGAGCACGCCGAGGCCGAGCAGGTGATGAAGCAGCTGGAGGACCTGGAGCCCACCGATCCCCAGTTCGACCAGCTTCTGCGTCAACTGATCGAGGACGTGCGGCACCACGTCCAGGACGAGGAGAACGACCTGCTGCCCAAGCTGCAGTCGGCATGCTCGGACCAGGAACTGCGGGATCTGGGCGAGAAGGTGCTGCGGGCCAAGAAGATGGCGCCGACAAGGCCGCACCCCGGCGCGCCCGACAAGCCGCCCGCGAACCTCATACTCGGCCCGGGCGCGGGCCTGATCGACAAGATCAGGGACGGCCTCGGCGGCCGGAGCAACTGATCAGATTTCCGAGCGGCAGAAGTCGTCACTGTGGCATTCGGGCTGTCTAGCGCCCGAATGCCACAGTCCCGAATGCCACAGTGACGACAGGAAAGGCCTACGAGTAGGCGCCACTCACGTCGTCGGGGCCGTTGTAGGTCTGGTCCGGCAGTTCCTGCAGACCCTGGAGAACGTCGTCCGGCGCACCCTTGCTGCGTGCTTGCTCCACCAGGTCGTCCCTGCTGCACGGATAGTCGACGCCACCGAGGAATTTCTGCATCTGAACCGGGTTCGGCTGCGACATCGTCACGCTCCTCTCGTCACTCGTACCGAGAACGCATACCCGCGGATCGGATACGGAAACCCGCGGCCCGGATCGAGTGACAGCCTCGCTCCACTCCCGGCGTGGTAGCGCGAATCCAGGTCCACATCGGACCTATCGCTCAATGGGGAATGTCGCGGACCGAACGCAGTTCCCGCCACGGCCGGCGCACACGCATCGCCCTGCCGGCCTCGATCTCCACCTCGTCGAATCCCGCGTACCGAGTGTTTCGGTGTGCCAGGCGAAGCAGCCAGCGCAGGACCGAAGGCCCCCGTTCATCCCGGCGTTCGTACCCGAACAGCCGCCAGCGGCGGGTGCCGATCACGAAGCCATCCACCTTGAGCGCCGGAACCTCACCAGCGTCGCCCTCGGCGCGGGTCCTGATCTCGATGACGACCCCCCGCCTCCGGCCATCCTGGTCGAGAACAGTAATGCCCAGCAGTTCACCCGCTCGCATCGCGACCTCCCGGAATGCGCCGGATCACGTTCTGCCGCAACCGTTGCTCCGCCGGACTCTGCGCGGACCGCGCCGCTTCCGCCGTGACGTGCAGCGCGGAGTCCACCTGGCTCACCTGCCCGATCGGGATCCTTCTGGGTTCGTCCGGCCCGCCGAACCGGGCCAGCAACCATCGCAGGGGCGCCCGGGCCCAGCCGATCCTGGGGAGTAGCGCGGCTGTCCCCACCAGCAGGGCGGTGACCTCCAGATTGCCGTCCCGCCGGATGCCGAACTCCACGTCGTCGACCTTGCCTGCCGAAACGCCCTCCGGGTCCACGATCTGGTGGTCGATCAGCTCGGTACCCAGGTCCACCCATTCACGTCCGTGCCAACCGCTCATGCTCCCATCCCCGTCATCACCATCAGCGGGATCGCGGCGACCGCCACGACCACGATCACCACCAGAATCACCAGGCCGATGCCGTTGCTGAGCTTCCCGTTCACCGCGTCGCCGAGGTACTCACGATCGTTGGCCACGATGAGCACCGGCAGGTAGGTCAGCGGGAGGGCGATCGCGGAGAAGATCAACGCGTACTCGGTGACCTTGATGGGATCGATTCCTGTCTGCATCACCAACAGTCCCGCCAGCAGGGACAAACCCAGTGCCGAGTGGAACCGCGCGGCCTTCGCTGGCGGCAGCCGCTTGCCCCACGTCCAGCCGAAGTACTGCGCCAGCATGTACCCACAGGACAGCCCGGTTTCCAGTGCGGCGCCGACTGTGGCGGCGAACAGGCCGAACAGTGCCGCAGCGGCTCCGGCGACACCGAACGCGAGTGCCACCGGCAGCACGACCTGCCCCAGTGACTCCACGCTCATCCCTGTGGGCAGCAGTGCGGCCGCGGCGGCCGCCGCGATTCCGATCGAGAGCAGCCCGCCGAGCGGGAATCCGATCAGTACGTTGATCCGCTGGGTCCGTAGATCCTTCGACGTCCATTTCTCCTCCACTCCTCCCGAGGAGAAGAAGAACACCTCATACGGCGTCATCGCCGCGGCGAACAGCGTGATCCCGTAGTAGAAGTACGTGGGCAGTGGCTCCCCCTGGGGCGCGGCGAACCGCACGGCCTGATCCGCCAGCGCGCCCCAGTCCGGGCTCAGCCACCACACCGAGAGGCCGAAGACGAGAATCACCAGCCCGGAGAGCCCGAACGCCTGCTCCATCTTCTCGAACTTCACGCGCCACAGGACCAGCCACAGTCCCACCACGATCGGCACGATCCACGCCACGTGCGGGATTCCGCTCGCGAGTTCGATCACCAGCGCGATGCCGCCGATCTGCGCGATCATCGTCAGAAACGTCACCAGGAAGGACGCGACCAGGTTGGCCATCGCGGCCCTCGGTCCGAGCTTCTCACGGATCACGTCGTAGACCGGACGCCCGGACACCGCGACGACACGACCGGACATCTCCGCGAACGCGCAGATCCCGATCACGCCGATCACCAGCACCCAGACCAGGCCGAGTCCGTACCTGGCGCCGACGAGCCCGTTCGCGACGATGTCCCCGATGTCGACGAAGCCGCCGATGGCGGTGAGCACGCCCAGCGTCAGGGTCAGCAGCTTTTTCATGCCATCCCCAGCGCCTCGATACGGCCCGCTATCGAACTCAACTCCTGTCGCGCGCTCCGCAGTCTCTGGAGTTCCCGTAGGTCCACAGCAGACCGCAGACCTCGCAGAATGTCCTGCGACCGGTGAATGATGCCGAGTAGCTGATCGGGGTGTTGTCGTTCCGGCAGACCCGCGACGGTTTCTTCCTTTTCGGACAGAACCGTCTCGGCGTCGTCCAGCATCACCTGCAGGGACACGGTGGGCGGATGATCCCGCTGAGCGGCCTTCGCCACCAGCGACATCACCTGCACCTGCGAATGCACCTTCTCGCCCGCTCGCTCCAGTGTGGACCCTGAGGACAACGCCCAGCTGGCACAGCCACCGTTCACGAGGGCCAGTAGCAGCACCAGCAGCGCGGCGAACGCCCGGCGTCTGCGGCAGCACGGCATGCGGGCACCTCCCGGCACGACGGTCCCGATCAAGAGCTTCTGTCAGGTACCCGGCGACGGAGGAACTAAACAGCAGCCGAGATGAGCGGTGGCTCCACGGCCGCCTTCGCCACCCCGTCAGCGGCTTTCGTGCGAAATCCGCATAATGTACTCGTGTTGATCCGAAAGGCGAACGACAAAGACTGGCCCGCGATCTGGCCCTTTCTGCGGAAGGTCGTCGCCGCGGGCGAGACCTACACGCTGCCCCGCGACATCGGCGAGAAGCAAGCCCGTGAGCTGTGGCTGCTGGAACCTCCTGGCCGCACGGTCGTCGCCGCGAAGCCGGACGGAACGATCGCCGGGACGGCGAAGATGAATCCCAACCATCAAGGCCCGGCCGCTCATCTCGCCACTGCGAGCTTCATCGTCGATCCGGCACATTCCGGATATGGGATCGGCAGGGCACTCGGCGAGCACGTCCTGGACTGGGCTCGGTCAGAAGGGTACCGAGCCATGCAGTTCAACGCCGTCGTGGAGACCAACACGCGTGCGGTCGCGCTGTGGCGCTCACTGGGTTTCGAGGTGCTCGGCACCGTGCCGGAAGGCTTCCTGCACCCGACCCACGGCTACGTCGGGCTGCACATCATGCATCGGCACCTCTGAGCCGGTTACCGTTCGGGTATGCGCCGTATCGACTATGTGATCACCTACGTCGAGTCCCTCAGCGGTTCCGTCGAGTTCTACCGTGATGTCATCGGTCTCGACGTCCGGGTCGAAGGAGACGGCTATGTCGAGTTCGCCGTGGAGAACACGAAGTTCTCACTCTTCGAACGAGCGAAACTGCCCGCACTCATCGGCGGGACCGCGGGCAGGGCACCGACTGGTGAGATCGCCTTCGTGGTGGATGACGTGGACGCGGAGGCCGCACGGCTGAGGCGGGCAGGTGTGGACATCCTGACCGGTCCGGTGGATCGTCCCTGGGGAGAGCGCACACTGCACTTCGCCGATCCTGACGGTAACGTCGTGGAGTTCGCGCAGAAGATCGCCCGGAAGCGCTGATGAGCGACCGGCCGCGAACCAGGCCGCGCCTGGCGGAGGCTCTCGACCTGCTGCCGCACCCCGAGGGAGGCTGGTACCGGCGGACCTGGGAGACCACCGTCGGCTTCGAGCCGGAGAACGCACCGGCGCGGTCCTGGTGTCCTGCGTGGTGTCCCCCGGCTTCGATTTCGCGGACTTCCGGATGCTCGAGCAGGAGTGAGTGTTGACCACGCCTTGCCCTGCGAGGAAGGTGATCGGATGAGCGGTGGGGATGAACGCGACGGGGTGCCATTGACCAACCTCGACCAGCCGTTGTTCGAGGGGGCGGAGGCGACCAAACGGGATCTGGTGGACTACCTGGACGCGGTTCGCGACCGGATCATCCCGCAGCTGCGCGATCGCCCGCTCTCGGTGCTGCGCACACTGCGCGGCCAGGCGCCGTTCATGCAGAAGAACCTTCCCAAGTACACCCCGCACTGGGTGCGCCGGGTCCCGCTCTGGGCCGAGTCGTCGAAACGGGAGGTGTCCTACGCGCTGTGCGACGACCGGCGCACCCTGCTGTGGTTCGCCAACCAACGCGCGGTGGAGTACCACCCGACCCTGGTTCGCGCCGAGCACCCGGAGCGGCCCACACATCTCGTGCTCGACCTCGACCCACCGGTGACCGATGCCTTCACCCTCGCCGTCCGCGCCGCACGGCTCGTCCGCCAGGCCCTCGCGGACTCCGGACTCACCGGCGCGGTCAAGACCAGCGGCGCGAAGGGCGTGCACGTGTTCGTTCCACTCACGACGGACGTGACGGCCGAGGAGGCAGCCGCTGCCACCCGCGCGATCGCCGCACGAGCCGAACGCCTCGATCCCGTGCTCGCCACCACCGCCTATATCCGCGAGGACCGCGGCGACAAGGTCTTCCTCGACTCGACCAGGGCCGGTGGGGCCACCGTTGTCGCCACGTACAGCCCAAGGCTGCGCCCTGGCACTCCGGTGTCGTTCCCGGTCGGCTGGGACGACCTCGATCACGTCAAACCCGCCGACTTCACCATCCACACCGCAACGCGGCTCATCGGCGACGGTGACCCGTGGGCGGCCGCGATGCCGCAGCCTCAGCGTCTGGACTCCGGCCTCATCGAGGAGGGCCGAACCATCCCCGTCGCCAGGGTGCAGGCGATGCACGAGGGCAAGCGAAGGGCTCGAGCCCGGCGGGCCTGACACGCAGCGGGCCGCCAGGGCGTACCGACTCCACGGAAACTGCAAACACACCGCACCGAATCTGCGAACTCGGGCCCCGAATCTGCAAAGTCGGGTTCAGCGACGGAGTTTGGCGCGTAGTGCTCTTCGGGCGACGGGGCCGAGGTCGTCCACCACCTCGGCGAGCACCGCCAGCCGGTCCAGGGCGTCCAGCGCCGCTCGTGCGCCTTCCGGATCGACGCCCTCGAACAGTTCCAGGCCGATGAAGCCCGCGCAGACGGCGCGGGCCAATCCCGGGGTGTCGGTGAGGTCCGCCAGTGGTGAGCCCGCCAGCAGTGACCGCAGGGTGTCCTCGACGGGTGCGATCCAGAGGTGTAGCGCGGCCGAGGCGGCCTCGGCGAGCTGCTGGTCCCCCTGCGCGCCCGCCAGCATCTGCGCCAGCACCGTGACATTGCCGAGCGCGTGTTCCTCGGCGTGCAACGTACGTCCCAGTGCGAGCAGTTCCCGGAGGCTGGTGACCTCGCCCAACCGGGCGCGAAACGGCGCGACCCTGGCCTCGGTCGCGCTCAGACACGCGGCAGTGAGCAGATCGTGCACGGTGCCGAAGTGGTAGAAGACCAGCGCCTGGTTGACCTCGGCCGCCGCGGCGATCGTCCGCGCCGACGTGCCTGCGATGCCGTGTCCGCGGATGGCCTCGATCGCGCCGTCGATCAGCCGCTGCCGGGTGTCAGCCATGCCCGTCACAGTAGAGGTCTGCCCGCCGGCGCGGCGGTGGGCCGATCACTGGGCGCGCACACAGGTATGGACGAGCCAGCACAAGCGCGGCCACAGTGAGCCCGACGCCGGCGTAAACCGGCGCGAGGTGACCGAGGTCGGTGTACCGAATCGATCCGTGCACCACGATCGCGGGACCGAACCCGGCTATCGCGGCCAGCGCGAGTGACCACCAAACCCAGGACTCGCCCCTGCGCCATCCCCACAGCGCGAGCAGGGTGATCGCGATGGCGGCGGCCATCAGCGCGCCACCGAACCCCGCGCGGTCGTGCGCGATGAACGACAGCAGCTCGGGGTTCGCGGCCCGGAGGCCGGCCGCACCTGTCCGCAGGAAATCCAGATCGCTCGGCACGAAGATGCTGGTCAACCCGACCACCGACACAACGGCCCCACCGGCGAACAACCCGATCCCGGTCAGCACCAGCAGGAGCTGTCCGGCCAGCGCCCTGCGCCGGAGCCGTTCCGGCCCCTCCGGCATCACTGTCCATTGTGGCTCATGCGACTGCCTTCGGGTAGCGAGCAGGAACATCGGGAAGAGGATCACGGTGACCGCGGTGTGCAGCGGTTCCACGAAGCCGAACCCGAGGAAGTAGAGCAGCGTCGGGAAGCCCACCCAGCCGGAGACGAGATAGGCCTCCCTGGCCCACGGCCACCCACGGCGGATTCCGTTCGCCGCCAGTCCGAAGTAGAGCACACCGATCGACACCATCGTCCCCGCCATGGTGATCCGGTCGTGCTGCAGAAAGTGCACCAGCCGGGGGTTGACCTCGTGCAACTCGTTGGTCCCCATGCCGAGCCACTCGTGGTCGTACCACAACAGCACCGGGCCGAGGGTGATCGCGGCAGCTCCCAGTCCGGCGAGAACCATGCCGATGCCCACCAACACCCCCCACCACCAGGCAGGCCACCGCCGTGGATCGCGGCCGACATCGCGGACAGTGGATGGCGCACTCGTCGGCGTCGCGGCCTCGGCGACCCGCGCGAACCAGCCGGGCCCGGCCTGTACCAGCACTCCCGGCGTGGCCAGTACGACGGCGGCGCGATCGTCCAGCGCGCGCACGGCGCAGGCGACCGAAGGCGTGCTCAGCCGGAGCACGTCCGGGCGGATGGTCCTGCTCACCACATCGACACACGGCGCCAGTGCGGCGGCCACGACTCCGGCATCCGGTCCTTCGGCGTGCACCAGCATCGGGACGCGACAGGAGGCCGCCGCGACGCGCACCGCGGGAATGTCCGCCGCCCGGACCGGGGACACCATGATCAGGCCCGCTCCGAGAAGCGGCAGGGCGCGCACGCCGTCCTTGGCCACCTCTGGGGGCAGCACGGCGCCGAGTCGCGTGCTGACGGCGACACCCGAGACCGTTCCGGCAAGCCACTCCGGCGGATGCCGGTGGCCGAACGCGCGCGCGATCAGCCATCCACCCAGCGGCAAGGACCCGACCAGAGCCAGCACCCGCAGGGCGACCCGGCGCGATCGCCGCGCGCCGAGCACCGCCGCCGCGACACCGCGCAGTGGGTGGTAGGTCCAGTCCGGCATCAGCGACCCGGCTCAAGTGCAGCCGTGATGTCCACGGCATCGGGTGGGGTCCAGCCGAGTACCGAAACGCCGCCTGCCCTGGCGTGTAGCGGTGCGGCGTCGGGAATCAGCCGGATCGCGAGGTCGCGAAGCAGCACCGCGGGCGGCCACGACCACTGGCCCGCGGCGCCGAGGCGCGCGGATCGGCGGGCAAGCGTCTGGGTACGCGGTCTGCGGAGTCGGTCGTAGGCCGAGAGACCGGCTCGCACATCCGCTGTCGCGGCCGTACAGCCGGCGAGCGTGACGGCGTCCTCGAGTGCCTGACACGCACCCTGGCCGAGATTGGGGGTCATCGCATGCGCCGCGTCACCTACCAGCGCGACGCGGCCGTTGACGTAGGTGGACAGCGGCGGAAGGTCGTACATGTCGTGCCGGAGCACGGCGGAAGCCGGTACCGCGGCCAGCAGTGCCGGGATCGGATCCGGCCAGTTCCCGAACCTGTCCAGTACGTCGGCGTGCGTGCTGGCCGCGTCCCCCTTGCCGGCTCCGCCTGCCTGGGTTGTCGCCGTCGCGAAGCAGTAGGCCCGTCCTGCAGGGAGAGAGGTGTACCCGAACCGCTCACCACGGCCCCAGGTCACCGCGCCACCGGAGCGCGCTTCCGGAAGCGGATCGGTGACCATGCGCCATGCGGTGTATCCCGCGTACCGGGGTGGTGCGGCGCCGGGCCACGACCCCAGCCGGACACCGCTGTGGATACCGTCCGCCCCGACGACCAGATCGGCGGGTGACTGCCCGGCCCCGTGCACCACCACTGCCTGACCGCTGTCCTGCCGGACGGCGAGCACGGGGCTCGCGGGACGAAGAGACCCGGAGGGCAGCGCTTCGACCAGCACGCGCACGAGGTCAGCACGGTGCACCACCACGAGGGGCCAGCCGTACCGCCGCCGCAACTCGTCGTTGTCCGCCCTGGTGAGCCACCTGCCCGCGCGATCGCGAACACCGTTGGCGGTGTCGGTTTCGCCGAGGGCGCGGACCCGGTCGGCCAGACCGAGCGCGACCAGTGCGCGCAACGCGTTCGGCCACAGCGAAAGGCCCGCACCGACCTCGGTGAACGCCGGTGCCCGTTCGAACACCTCGACGTCCCAGCCGCGACGGTGCAACGCCACCGCCGAGGCCAGGCCGCCGATACCGCCGCCCACCACCACGACTTTCCGTCCGGTCATGGCATCCCCCTACAGTTTTGAGCGACCGCTCAAGCCGCAGCGTAGCCGAATTTGAGCGGTCGCTCAAGACGTTCGGAGGTGCGTACTCACCTCCGTCACCTGCTTGCCTTCCGCGCCTGCGCGCGACTGTGCGCCACGGGCTCTAGGCTCTGGATATGGCGAAGTACTTCGATGTGCACCCGGACAATCCCCAGCGACGCTCGATCGGCCAGGTGGTCCAGATCCTCCGCGGTGATGGTCTGATCGCCTACCCGACGGACTCGTGCTTCGCACTGGGCTGCCAGCTGGGCAACAAGGCCGGAATCGACAGGATCCGCTCGATCCGCAATCTCGACGACCGCCACCACTTCACCCTGGTGTGCCAGGACTTCGCCCAACTCGGGCAGTTCGTGCACATCGACAACACGGTGTTCCGCGCGATCAAGGCGTCCACCCCCGGCAGCTACACCTTCATCCTGCCAGCCACCAAGGAGGTGCCGCGCAGGCTGATGCACCCGAAGAAGAAGACCGTGGGAGTCCGAATCCCCGACCACGTCGTCGCGCAGGCGCTACTGGCCGAGCTGGGTGAGCCGCTGCTGTCGAGCACGCTGCTGCTACCCGAGGAGGACGAGCCGATGACGCAGGGCTGGGAGATCAAGGAACGGCTCGACCACGTGCTGGACGCGGTGGTCGACTCCGGCAGTTGTGGCACCAGCCCGACCACTGTCGTCGACTTCTCCAAGGACGAACCGGAGATCATCCGGCGAGGAGCGGGCGACCCGGATCGATTCGAGTAGGCGGGCCCGGCGGCTACTCAGGTGCGGTCTTGGCCAGGTAGACGGTGTTGGCGGCTTCGCGATTCTGCAAGGGGTTGTGGAAGGTGATCACTTCGGCCTTGACCTCGGTGAAGGCCGCCGACAACGCCGCCACGAACGACTCGTCGGGCGGATCGTTCGACCAGAGCGCGAACACCCCGCCGGGATGCAGCCGGTCGGCGAGCACCCGCAGTCCCTCGGGTTCGTAGAAGCCGGCATGGCTGGGGTGCAGCAGGTGCTGTGGCGAGTGATCGATGTCGACGACGACAGCGTGGTACCGGCGGCCCGGCGCCGCGGGGTCCAGTCCGGACGGTGACCGCACCATGGCGAAGAAATCACCGTGGACCAGCGTGCACCTTGGGTCCGAGGCCAGTGTCGCCCCGGCCGGTATCAGCCCCTGCTCATGCCACTCGATCACCTCGCCGAGAGCGTCGATCACCGCGAGCGAACCCACGTTCGCACTCTCCAGCACCGTCAGCGCCGTGTAACCGAGACCGAGCCCGCCGACCACGACGTCGAGGCCCGATCCCGGCAACTCGGCGAGTGCCCGTCGCCCGACCTCCACCTCCGCGACCGTGAACAGGCTCGACATCAGGAAGTCGTCGTCGAGTTTGATCTCGTAGACTTCCTTGCCGACCGTCGGATCCTGCCGCCGTCGCAGGCTGAGCTCACCCATCGGCGTCGCCCGCCAGTCGAGTTCCTGGAAGCGCGCGCTCACCCCGACACCCTCGCCTGTTCACTCATCCCCGCAGGGTATTCGCGCGGACCGGCCCGCCGGCCGGGGGCCGACCGCCCTGGCCGGCCTGCGAAGCCGGCCCTCAGGAACCGATCCGCCGCCGGACGAACGCGGACAGCTGGTCCACCAGCACGACCAGCACCAGCACCACCACGATGTGCGTGACCATCTCGTCGAATCGGAACAGTTTGATCGACTGGTTGATCAGGAAACCGATCCCTCCCGCGCCGACGAGTCCGAGCACGAGGGACGACCGTACGTTCACATCGAAGCGGTACAGCAGCAGTCCGACCAGCTGCGGAAGTACCGAGGGCAGGACGGCGTGCGTGGCGACCTGGACACCTGAGGCACCGTTGATGCGCAGTGCGTCCCGTGGTCCTGAATCGGTCTCCTCCATGGCCTCGGCCCACAGCTTGCCCATCACGCCGGTGTTGTGCAGGACGAGCGCGAGCACTCCGGCGAAAGGACCGAGGCCGACCGCGGTCACGAAGATCAAGGCGAAGACCACGTCCGGTACGGCCCGCAGGAACGACAGCACCGAGCGCGACGCCTGGTACAGCGCCGCACTGCGGGTGGTCGCCCTGGAAGCCAGCACAGCGAGAACCAACGCGGACGGAATGGAGAACGTGGTCCCGAGCAGTCCGATGTAGAGAGTGACGGCCGCAGCCTCGACACTGGGCCCGAGCACGGTGACCCAGTCGAAGTCCGGCGGCAGCGCCTGCCCGGCGAAATCGGTCATTCCACGCCAGCCGTCGATGAGCGCGGCGGGTGAGAACTCGGTGGCCTGCCAAGCCAGGACGTGCACGACCACCAGGAGCACGGTGACGACCACGGCGACGGGTGAGGGACGTCCGCGCCGGGGAGCCCTGGGGAGTTCCTCGCGGGCGGTATCGGTCCGATCGGAGACGACGGTCATCGCGCGAGCACCTCCTGCCGGTACAGCGTCGCGATCTCGGTCTCGGTCACCTCGGTCGCCTGGGCGTCGACGGCCACCCTGCCGTGAAGCAGACCGACGACCCGGTCGGCGTACTTTCTCGCCAGCTCCGGCTGGTGCAGCACCGCGGCCACGGCGAACCCCTCCCGCGCGAGCGCGCCGAGCAGCGTGAGCACCTGATCGGCCGCGTTCGGGTCGAGTGCCGAAACGGGCTCGTCGGCCAACAGCACAGCGGCCCGCTGACACAGGGCCCTGGCGATGGCGACACGCTGCTGCTGTCCGCCGGACAGCCGGCCCGCCCGCTCGCCCGCTCGGTCCGCCAGCCCCACCCGGTCGAGACAGGACATCGCCTCCGCGCGAACGGCCGCCGGGAACACGACCGGACTGAAGGAGCGGTGCAACGGCAACCTGCCCAGTGCTCCGGCACAGACGTTGTCCAGTGCGCTGCGCCGTGCGACCAGGTGGATCTTCTGAAACACCATCGCGGCCCGGTGTCCGGTGAGTGGCCGGCCCGCCCTTACGCCCTCGGGCAGCTCGGTTCCCGAGATCCGGATGCGGCCCGCGTCCGGACGTTCCAGCCCCACCACGCAGCGCAACATGGTGGACTTGCCCGAACCGTTCGCACCGAGCACGGCGACGAACTCCCCCGGGTGAACGTCGAGATCGACGTCATGCAGCACGGCGCGACCATCGAAGGACTTTCGCAGCCCGCGTATTCGTAGCGTCATGGTCAGATGTCGCCTTCTGTCAGGCCGAGTGCGGCCGCGAGATCGAACAGGGGCCGGTAGGTCTCCTTGGTGACCGCCACCAGCGGACCGGGCGGATCCACGTCGAGAAAGGCCCCGACCTTGGCGACGTCGCGCGGTCCGAGTTCGAGCAGCGCCCCGCGTACCGCGTCCTTGAACGCGGGATCGAGATCGCCGCGCACGGTGATGGGGTCGTTCGGGATCTCCTCCGACTTCCAGACCTGCCGGAACTTCGACTCGTCGAAACTGCCCTCCGCCCGTGCGGTGGCCAGCTGCTGGCTGTTGATCTCGGCCGCGTCCACCTTGCCGTTGGTCAGGGCGAGCAGCGCCTCGGGATGACCACCCGCATAGTCGATGCGGACGTCGCCCTCGGCGATCCCGGCGGTCTTCAGCGCGTATCGGGGCAACGCGTCACCCGACGTCGAACCCACACTGCTCAACGCGAGCGACCTGCCGCGCAGCCCGTCCAGAGATCGGACGGGCGAATCCTTCGGCACCCAGATCCCGGCCGTGTAGGTGGTCAGCTCACCGGAGGCGGTCGCGAAGGACACCAGTGGCTCCGCGTTCGCCTTGGTACTGGCGAATACGTAGCCGAGCGGGCCGAACTGGGCCAGATCGAGCCGGCCGTTGCGCATCGCCAGCACCTCGGCGGAGTAGTCACCGACCACGCTGAGTTCGACGGGACATCCGAGTTTCTCCTGCAGTGCACCGGCGAGGACCTGGTAAGCGGGTTTGAGCCGGGCAGGGTCCTCGTAGGGTTCCACCCCGAACCGCACCTTGCCTCCCGGACAGGTCGGTGACGCGCCGCTCGCGTCTTCACCGGAACCACAGGCGGACAGGGAAAGGGCACACACAGCGGCCGTCGCGAGCGCGATCAACCGGATACGGATCGACATTACTTCGCTCCTTGACAGTGGGGACACAGTGGACGGAAAAGAGACAGCGAATCGAGTTCCGGTCAGGTGAGCAGGTCGTCGAGCACCTCGGGGGCGAGGCCGAGCGCGGTCGTCATCCCGATTCCCGAGGTCACCGAGACGACCCGCACGCCGGGATGGGGAGCCTCGACGAGAAATGGATCCGGCGCCGAGGCGTAGACGCCGGTCCACCGTTGCCGGACCACCAGTTCCGGCACACCGAGCAGGTGGGCGGCCTCCTCGAGGACCAGAGAGTCGGGCAGTTCGTCGCCGAACGGCTCGACGGTGTGGCCGTAGCTGTGGGTGTCCCCGATCGTCAGGTCGCCGTCCGGAAGCTGGGTGAACATCAGGTTCAGACCGACCTCCACGAGGTCCGCTCGCTCCCGCTCGAGCCGGTCCCGGACCCGCGGCAGGCTCGGGCATGCGGCGAAGGCTCCGTAGCGCAGCATCGAAAGTCCGGTCAGCACCGCGGGGCCGATCGCCCGGCGGTGCGGATCGCGGACCCGCAACATGCGCAGCGAGCAGCGACGGACGTCACGGGAACCGGCCACGTCCGGGAAGTGCCGGTCGATGTCGTGCCCGACCGCCAGGACGACACCGTCCGCCCGGATGCGTCCCCTGCTGGTCGCCACTTCACCGGACTCCGCCGAGTGAGCCGAGGTCGACCAGTGGAATCGCACCCCTCGCGCGGCGAGAAGGCGGGCGATCGCGGCGACCGCCTCGCGCTGGTCCAACCGGATGTCCAAGGGAAACAGGGCACCACCGAGCACATCCGAACCAAGGGAAGCCAAGCGGCCGACGTCCTCGCGGCCGAGCAGCCGCACGTGGCCAGGGCCGCGCTGCTGCGCCAGTTCGGCCAGCACCGCGTACTCGTCCTCCGCGCGGGCGGCCACGAGTGTGCCCTTGTCCCACACCCGGAACCCGGCCTCCCCGGCGAGTGCGAGCCAGTGCTCCCGCGCGGCAAGGCCGTACTCGAGGGAACTTCCGGTCTGTGCGGTGATGCAGCCGTGGCCGAAGTTGCGCACGGAAGCACCGACCGCATGGCGGTCGCGCTCCACCACGGCGACCGAAAGGCCTCTTCGCATCGCGTGGTAGGCGTGGGCGAGACCGACGATCCCGGCGCCGACCACTACGAGGTCGACCGAGTCGAGCAAGGGATCACTTGTCATGACAAGAACCCTCCGACGAGCGCTGAGTCAGCGTCAAGATGAGTCGCCGGAATGACAAGCTCTGTTCACTTGAGCTTGATTTTGCGTTGAACTGGAAAAACATCTGCCGTCAGCGCGACCCCCGCCGACGAGACACATGTATAGTCAGGTGCATGGAGTCACCTCTGCACGAGCGTATCGCCGCAGATCTGCGCCGGCGGATCTCGGACGGCGAACTCCCGACCGGTGCCGCTGTACCTTCCGAATCCCAGCTCCGCGAGCAATGGCACGCATCCAGGGGCCCGGTGCGACAGGCGCTGGCCACTCTGCGGTCGGAAGGGATGATCGGTGGCGGGCAGGGGAAGCCACCCGTGGTGCGCAGGCAGGCCTTGAGTCAGCCGTTCGAGACGTTCCTGTCCTTCACCCGCTGGGCGCGAGAACTGGGCCATACGCCGGGACAGCGCACGATCGAGGTCGCTCGCAGACCCGCGCCTTCCACGGTCGCCGATGAACTCGGGATCGAGGAAGGCGACCCGGTCGTGCAGGTTCTGCGGCTCAGGTTGCTCGACGATCGGCCCACCATGATCGAGCGCAGCACCTTCGTCGAACCGGTCGGGCGGCTGCTGTTCGACCACGACTGCGACTCCGGGTCGATCTACGCGTATCTCGGCAGCCGGGGCGTGGACATGAGCCTCGCGCACCATCTCGTCGACGCGGTCGCGGCGAACGAGACCGATGGAGACCTGCTGGGGATCGCCGCCGGGGCACCTCTGCTACGTGAACGCAGGCGGGCGAGCAGCGTCGACGGCACTCCGGTCGAGTACTCCGACGACCGGTACCGCCCCGATCTCGTCAGCTTCACGATCGAGAACTCCCAGCGGTCCCAACCATCGTTCGCGCGCCACTGGACTCCGCGCCTGTTGAACTCACGAAAGGAATCAGCATCATGATCGAACTCGTGGTCCTCGACATCGGGGGCACGACAGTGGACGAGCACGGTGACGTCTACGTCGCGTTGGAAGCCGCGGTGGCCGCTGCGGGCGGAGCGCCGGAAGCCGAGGACGTTCAGCGGTGGAAGGGCGCGGGAAAGCGCGAAGCGATCGCGGGACTGCTCAGCGAGACCGGCAGCGAGCCGCCCGGCGAGGACACTGTGGAGCAGGCATTCGCGGATTTTCGCGCGCGGCTGGCATCGGCCTACGCGGCGCGGCCTCCCGAGCCGCTGCCCGGGGTGCCGGAAGCACTGGCGACGCTGCGGCGCCAGGGCGTCAAGGTCGCGCTCACGACCGGTTTCGACCGCGTTGTCGCCGAAGCCGTGCTGTCCAATCTGGACTGGGATGAGCGAGTACTGGACGCGGTCGTGTGCGTGGACGACGTCACGGCCGGCAGGCCCGCGCCCTACATGATCTTCAGGGCGATGGAACAAGCGGGCGTACGCGACGTCGGCGCGGTACTCGCGGCGGGTGACACCGTGCGGGACATGGAGGCGGGAACGAACGCGGGGGCGGCGATGGTGGTCGGCGTACTCAGTGGTGGACACTCCGCGACCGACCTCGGAGCGACGCCGCACACCCACCTCGTGCCGAGTGTCGCCGACCTGCCGGTGCTGCTGCGGTACGAACGCTGAGCCCTCGCGCGAGCTACCGCCCTGCGTGCACCATAACCTGTGCCTCCAGCAGTTCGAGGACGCGGAGCACGGCCGGGTGTTCGATGATCGACTTCTTGACGGCGACGCTGATGTGCCGCACCGGGGTCGGCGCGACCACCGGAATGGCGGTCAGGTTCGCGGGCAGTTCACCGATCCCGATCTCGGGGATCACGGTGATCCCGATTCCGGTCGCGACGAACGGGATCGCGGTGCGGTAGTCGTGGGTCTCGACCGAGAACTGCGGGGAGAAGCCGACCTCCGCGCAGGCCGCGAGCAGCACCTGGCGACAGGCACCGTGGTCGAGGTCGTTGTCGACCCATCGCTGCTCCGCCAGTGCCGCGAGCGGGACCTCGGTCAGTCCCGCGAGCGGATCGCAGTCGCGGACCACCACGAGGTATGGGTCGTCCACGAGCCTGCGCACCCGCAGCAGCGGCGAGTGTTCGATCCCCGGCCGCTCGACGAAGATGCTGATGTCGGTGTCGACGTCAGCATCGGCTGTCCCCTGGAGTTCGGTCATCCGCAGATCCAGCCGGAGCTCCGGGAACTCCGCCAGCAGGGCGGCGACGACCGGTGGCAGCCAGGTCGCGCCGACCGAGGAGAAGTAGCCGATCGACAGGCTGCCCACCCTGCCCTGCCGTAGGTCACCCACGACTCCTTCGACTTTGGTGAGCGCCTCGAACAGCGGCTCCGCCTCTGCGGCGAGCGTGCGTCCCGCCACCGTCGGTTCGATTCCCCTGCCGACACGGTCGAAGAGCCGCAACCCCGTCTCCCGCTGCAGCAGGGCGAGCTGCTGACTCACCGCGGACGGGGTGTAGTCGAGGGCAGCGGCCGCCGCACGGATGGAGCCGGTCGCGACCACGGCGCGCAGGAGACGAAGACGAGGCAGGTCGAGCATCTTCGGATAGTACAGTGCTACTTAACGGTAGTGAAGTAATAATCGCTTGTGCTGTCGAATGAGGATCGCGACGATAGCTCATGTGACTGAACTACTCCCGACCACAGGACAGGGCCAGGAAGGCCGTTCGTCGATTCTGTCCGAGCGGAACAAGGCAACAGCTGCCGTCGTCCTGACGGTGGTGCTGTGGGCCTCGTCGTTCGTGGCGATCCGGGGAGTCGGGCACGCGCTGTCCCCAGCGCCGCTGGCGCTACTCCGGCTCGCGGTCGCGGGTGTCGCGCTGACCGTACTGATGGTGCTGCGCCACCGGCGCGTGCCGCGAATCCCGACCTCGCCGAAGTCGCTGCGGCTCATCGTCGCGTACGGCGTGTTGTGGCTTGCCGGATACACCGTGGTTCTCAACGCCGCCGAACGTCATGTCGACGCCGGCACGGCGGCGATGTTGGTCAACAGCGCCCCGCTACTGGTCGCGTTCGGGGCGGGCCTGCTCCTCGGCGAGGGTTTCCCGCGAACACTCATCGCCGGTTCCTTCGTCGCACTCGCCGGGATCGTCGTCATCGGACTGGGATCGAGCGGGGACAGCGACCTGATCGGAGTCTTGCTGTGCATACTCGCCGCGATCCTGTACGCGGCAGGGGTACTCATCCAGAAGGTGACGTTGCGCAGCGTCGACGGCGCCACGGTCACCTGGCTCGGCTGCGTGATCGGCACCGCGGTCCTGCTGCCGTGGGTGCCACAACTGGTGGACGAGCTGGCCTCCGCGTCGCAGGGCGCGATACTGGGCGCCGTCTACCTCGGACTCGTTCCGACCGCGATCGGATTCAGCACCTGGGCCTATGCGCTGCACAGGATGGACGCGGGACGACTCAGCGCGACCACCTATGCCGTGCCCGCGGTGGCCGTGCTGCTGTCCTGGCTACTGCTCAGTGAGATGCCCACGGCCTACGGGCTGATCGGCGGCGCGATCTGCCTGCTCGGGGTCGCGATCTCCCGGTACCGGCCGCGTCGCGCGCCCGAAGGGACCACCTCCGTTCCGGCGAGGAAACCCGCTGCGGAGTAAGCGCTAGTACGACGGCGCGCCGCACCAGGGACAGCGCGAGGTCCCTGGTGCGGTCTGGCTGAGGTACTGAACCTGATCTCGCGGACGATGCTTGCCTCTACCGGCCCGGGTCTCTATGCTGCTGCCTGAAAGCGCTTACGAAAGCGCTTACAACGTGACCCAACGGCGGGTGAATCATGCACATTCCGAACCATCTCCGACTCGGTGCGCTCGTGGCCACCGCGGCACTCGTGCTCAGTGGTTGTCTCAGTGACAACTCCGGCCAGGGTGCCGGCGCGGCCGGCGCCGAGGGCGGTGACCCGATCAACATCGGCATCTCGCTGCCGCTGACCGGCGACTTCTCCGAACCGGGCAAGGGTGTCCAGCGCGGGTACGAGGCCTGGGCGAAGCACGTCAACGAGAACGGCGGACTGCTCGGGCGGCAGGTCGAACTGACCATCCTGGACGACCAGTCGAACGCCGACCGCGTGGCGGCGGACTACGAGAAGCTGATCAACCAGGACGGGGTCGACCTTGTCTTCGGGCCGTTCTCCACCCGGCTGGTGGTCCCGGCGGCGCAGGTCGCCAAGGACTACGGTTTTCTCTTCGTCGAGCCCGCCGGTGCGGCCGAGGAGGTCTTCACCCAGGGCTTCGACAACCTCTTCTACGCGGCTCCCGCGATCGCCGACGACCACTACAACCACCTCGCCGAGGCCATCCTGGCGATGCCCGAGGACCAGCGGCCCAAGACCGCCGCCTACGCGGCCATGGACGATCCGTTCGCGCAGGGCACCGCCTATGGCCTCAAGGACAAACTCGAGGCAGGCGGGATCCGGACGGTGGCCGACGAGGTGTACCCGCCCAACACCACGGACTTCGGCTCCATCGCCGCCAAGATCGCCGACTCGAAGGCGGACATCGTCGTCGGCGGTTCGCAGTACCAGGACGCGGTGAACCTCATCGTGGCGCTGCGCCAGCTGGGGTACCAGCCCAAACTCGCGGCCTTCTCGACCGCACCGACCAACCCGGAGTTCCCGAAGGCGATCGGCCAGCAGACCGAGGGAATCCTCTCCCCCACCGGATACACGCCAGAGGCGGCGTATCCGGCCAACAAGGAGTTCGTCGACTTCTACACGCAGTCGCACGGCTCCGGGCCAACCGAGGACGAGGCGAATGCCTGGACCACCGGCGAGGTGGTCGCGGCTGCCGTCGAGGCCGTCGGCTGCGCGGATCCCACACCCGAGTGCCAGCAGCAGCTCATCGACTGGTTGCACGGCAACGAGGTGGACACCGTGGTCGGACCGCTCAGCTGGGACGAGGCAGGCCGCCCGAAGGGCGCGCACCTCATCCAGCAGTACGTCGACGGCAAGATCCAGATCGTCCTTCCGGAGGACACGAGGGAAGCCGAACTGATCTACCCGAAGCCGGCGTGGTGAGGCCGACGTGAGTGGCGCACTACTCCTGCAGAGCCTCGTGCTCGGCGTGCTGCTCGGCGGGCTCTACGCCCTGCTGGCGGCAGGCCTGACGCTGTACTTCGGCGTGATGCGCGTGGTGATGATCGCCCACTCGGCGTTCCTCATCCTGGCGGCGTACCTCGCCTGGTTCTTCACCACGCGAACGGGGTTCGACCCGTTGCTGTCACTGGTGATCACCGTGCCGTTGTTCTTCGGCACCGGAGTGGTGATGCAACGGTTGCTGATCTCCCGGCTGCGGCCCGCGACGCTCACGATGATGTCGGTGCTGCTGACGTTCTCGATCGCGCTGCTGATCGAGGGAACCCTCGGCTTCGCCTTCACCGGAACGCACCGGCGCATCCGGCTCCCGTACTCCGGTGCCCATTTCGAGCTCTTCGGCGCCAGTATCGCGGTGGTCAAACTGATCGCGTTCGGGTTGGCCGCGGTGTCGCTCGCCGGACTGTTCGTACTGCTGAAGATGACCCGCTTCGGGCAGGCGCTGCGAGCCACGATCCAGCACAGGGACGCGGCACAGCTCGTGGGCATCAACACCGACAGGGTCGCGGGCTACGGCTTCGGACTCGGGCTCGCCACGGCGGCGATCGGCGGAACGGCGCTCTCGCTGGACTCCACGATCTATCCGTCCCTGCACTGGCACTGGATCGGTCCGCTGATGGCGATCATCGTCGTGGGCGGTCTCGGCAGTATTCCGGGTGCCGCGATAGCCGCGATGGCGCTCGGGCTCGGCCAGAGCCTGCTGCAGATCCCGCTCGGGACCACCTGGGCGCAGACGTTCTTCTACATCGCCCTGTTCGCCACCTTGATGCTGCGTCCACAGGGATTCTTCGGAGGCCGCCTTGCCCAGCGATTCTGACCTCGTACGGGTCCACGAAACCGGCAACGGGCGCATTGCCCGCGTGGCGAAGCTGTTCGCGCTACTGGCCTTGGCAGCGCTGGTGATCGCCTTCCCCGGCCTCGCGCCCGACTCGTTCATCCTCTCGGTCGGCGTGGTGATCATGAGTTACGCCGTGCTGGCGACCTCGTGGAACTTCGTCGGCGGATTCACCGGTTACATCTCATTGGGGCACGCGTCCTACTCCGGCCTCGGCGGCTACGCCACGGCACTGCTGATCCTGCGAACCGACATGAACCCCTGGCTCGCGCTGATTCTCGGAGCGCTGATCGTCGCCGCGATCGCGGTGCCCATCGGTATCGCCAGCCTCCGGGTGCGCGGTGCGTCGTTCGTCATCGTCTCGATCGCTCTCGTGCTGATCCTGCTGCTGGTCTTCCAGAGCTGGGGTTCGTTCACCGGAGGTTCCAACGGCCTGCGGGTACCCCGGCCGTTCGGCGACGACGTGCTGCGCCCCGAACAGCACGAACGATTTTTCTACCTGCACGCCGCACTGCTCGCGGTGGCGCTGTTGTGCTGGTGGGCCATCAACCGGTCCCGGTTCGGGATGGGGCTCAAGGCGATCCGGGAGGACGAGGACAAGGCGCAGTCACTCGGCGTGCCGACGTTCACCTACAAACTGGTGGCGTTCGTCGTATCCGCGTTCTTCACCGCGCTGGGCGGCGGCCTGTACGCGCTGTGGTTCGGTTTCCTCGACCCGATCTTCCAGTTCTCCATTCTGGTCGGCTCCTACATGGTGCTGATGAGTCTGCTCGGCGGTATCCGGAGCCTGTTCGGACCGCTGCTCGGCGCGGTACTCGTCGGCTACGCCATGGAGTTCTTCAAGGCCCAGTACGGCGACACCCAGATACACCTGATCGCGATGGGCGTACTGCTCGCGGCGGTGGTGCTGTTCATGCCGGACGGAATCATCCCGGCCCTGACCAACCTGGTGAACCGGTTCCGCCCGCAGGCGGCATCCATTCGGGAGGTCAGCGCCGCCGAGCTCGCCGAGCGGCGCCGCGAGGCCGAACAGCCCGCGGCCGAAGCCAAGGAAGAGGTACACCGATGAACGCGGCCGCCACCGGCACCAAGGAGACCGTGGGACTCTCGACCGTCGGGCTGACCAAGTCCTTCGGTGGCGTCCACGCGGTCGACGGGGCGAGCGTCGCCTTCCAGCACGGCAAGGTCAACGCACTGATCGGCCCCAACGGCTCCGGCAAGACCACCTTCTTCAACTGCGTCACCGGAATGATCAAACCCGATTCCGGCACGGCGAGTTACCGGGGCAGGGACATCACCGGGAAACCGGCGCACCGAATCGCGCGAGCGGGAATCGGTCGCAGCTTCCAGCTCTGCCGGGTCTTCCCTCGGCTGACGGTCATGGAGAACATGCTGGTCTCGGTCCGCTCCTCCACGTTGTTCGCCCGGCTGGCCTCCGCTCGCCATCACGGCGACATGGAGCGAGCGCGCGAGCTGCTAACCCGCGTCGGCATCGACCACCTGGAGACCACAGAGGCCCGCGACCTGTCCTACGGCCAGCAAAAACTGCTCGAACTGGCAGGCGTGCTGATGGTGGACCCCGAAACGATCATGCTCGACGAGCCGGCGGGCGGGGTGAACCCGGCGCTGATCGACCGGATCGGCAGCCTCGTGCGCTCACTCAACGCCGAGGGCAGGACCTTCATCATCGTCGAACACAACATGGACATGGTGATGAGCCTGTCCGACCACGTCGTCGTCTTCGACCGGGGCAGGCCCATCGCCGAGGGCACGCCGGCCGAGGTCCAGAACGACCCGCGAGTCCTGGAGGCCTACCTTGGCGTCTGAGCGAACGATCCGGAAACCGAACTCCTCCCCTGGTGAGTATCTGCTCGAACTCGTAGACATCGAGGCGGGCTACGGCCGCGCCGCCCTGGTACTGCGCGGGCTCACTGTTCGTGTGCCACCAGCCAGTGTGGTGTGTCTGGTCGGGCCGAACGGAGCGGGAAAGTCCACAGTGCTCAAAGTGGCCAGCGGAATGCTCGTGCCACGTTCCGGTCGAGTGCTGGTCGGCGACCAGGACGTCACCGGCCGCGGTCCACAACGCATGCTCGAGGCCGGGCTTTCCCATGTACTCCAAGGACACAGCGTCTTCAAGGAGATGTCGGTGTCGGAGAACGTGCTGCTCGGCGCGTATACGATAAAGGACAGGTCCGAGATCGCCGACCGCGTCGACTTCGTCAAAGGCCTCTTCCCCGTTGTGGCCCAGCGGTGGGGTTCGCTCGCCGGAGCTCTTTCCGGCGGCCAGCAGAAGCAGGTCGAGTTCGCCAGGTCGCTGATGGTCAGCCCGCGGGTGGTGCTGCTCGACGAGCCGTCGATGGGGCTCGATCCGAAGGCCACGGGCACCGTGTTCGAGCAGGTGGCTCGGATGCGCGACGCGGGCACCGCGGTCCTGCTCGTCGAGCAGAACGCGCGCCGGGCGCTGGAAACAGCGGATCTGGGATGCGTACTCGACCTCGGCCGGGTGCACATCGCCGGCTCCGCTCCCGACCTGCTCGCCGATCCGCAACTCGCCGAGCTCTACCTGGGCAACCGCCGCGGCGCCCCGGGCTCCACACCGACGGCCGGGTCCGCGGCCACCCCCTCGACACCCTGACGCCGAGTTCCGACACCGGGAGCAGACATCTCATGACGACACACACCTACCGCATCCTGATGAACGGCGTCACGGGCCGTATGGGCTACCGCCAGCACCTGTTGCGCTCGATCCTGGCCATTCGTGACGAGGGCGGCATCGCGGTCGGCGACGGAGACCGGATCCAGGTGGAACCGGTGCTCCTCGGCCGCAACGCCGACAAGCTCGCCCGCCTGGCCGAACAGCACGCGATCGCCGAGTGGAGCACCGACCTCGACACCCTGCTCGCGCAGGACGATGCCCAGATCTACTTCGACGCGCAGGTCACCAGTGAGCGCAAGAAGGCGATCCTCAAGGCCGTGGTCGCGGGCAAGCACATCTACACCGAGAAGCCGGTGGCGGAATCGGTCGCCGAGGGAATGGAGCTGGTCAGAGCAGCCGAGGCCAGCGGGATCGTCAACGGCGTCGTGCATGACAAGCTCTACCTGCCGGGCCTGCAGAAGCTCAAGCGGGTGATCGAATCCGGTTTCTTCGGCCGCATCCTGTCCGTCCGCGGCGAATTCGGTTACTGGGTCTTCGAGGGTGATCTGACCCCCGCGCAACGACCCAGCTGGAACTATCGTGCCGAGGACGGTGGCGGCATGGTCCTGGACATGTTCTGTCACTGGAACTATGTGCTGGAGAACCTGTTCGGCAAGGTCAGGGCCGTCACCGCGAAGGCGGTCACGCATATCCCCGAGCGCTGGGACGAGCACGGGCAGCCTTACACCGCGACGGCCGACGATGCGGCGTACGCGATCTTCGAGCTGGACGGGGACGTGATCGCCCAGGTCAATTCCTCGTGGGCGGTGCGCGTCGAGCGCAAGGAACTCGTGGAGTTCCAGGTCGACGGAACGCACGGTTCCGCGGTGGCGGGCTTGTTCGGTTGCCGGGTACAACCACGCGTCCGGACACCGAAGCCGGTGTGGAACCCAGATCTGCCCACCACCGAGGACTTTCGCGCCCAGTGGGACGAGGTCCCGGACAACCAGGAATTCGGCAACGGGTTCCGCGCGCAGTGGGAGCAGTTCCTGCTCGACGTGCATCACGGCAGGCCGCATCCCTATGACCTCGCGGCAGGGGTCCGCGGGCTACGACTGGTCGACGCCGGGCTCGCGTCCTCCACGGAGGGTCGCAGGATCGCGCTGTCCGAGGAAGGTGCCGCATGACCGATCGAGCCGGCGCGATTTCGCTGCCCACTGTGGACGGCAACTGGAAAATCGTCGAACTCCGTGAACCACGCCGGTGGAAAGATCACCCGCGGCCCTACTCCTCCCGGGTGGCGTTCGCCGCGGCGCACGTCGTGGCCGACCCGTTCGGGGACAACACTCCTGGCGCGCCCGCCGTCGTGGACTGGGAGTCCACACTGGCCTTCCGGCGTGAGCTGTTCCGGTACGGGCTCGGCGTGGCCGAGGCGATGGACACCGCACAGCGGAACATGGGTCTCGACTGGCTCGCCGTGCGGGAACTCGTCAGCCGCAGCGCCGAGCAGGCCCGTGCCTACGAAGCCAGGATCGCCTCCGGTGCGGGCACGGACCACCGCACCGACATCACCGGCGTCGACGAGGTCATCGCGGCCTACGAGGAACAGGTCGCATTCGTGGAATCAACCGGCTCGCAGGTGATCGTGATGGCCTCGCGCCAGCTCGCCCGCGAGGCGCGCTCCGCGGACGACTACCGGCGGGTGTACGACACGATTCTGCGGCAGGTGGCCGAACCGGTGATCCTGCACTGGCTCGGCGCGGCGTTCGACCCGCAACTGGCAGGCTACTGGGGTTCCACCGACATACCCACGGCGACCGAAACGTTCCTCGGTCTGGTTCGAGAGCACGCGGACAAGATCGACGGGGTGAAGGTCTCGTTGCTGTCCGCCGAGCACGAGCGCGGACTCCGCGCCGCGCTGCCCGCGGGAGTGCGGCTCTACACCGGCGACGATTTCAACTATCCGGAGCTGATCCGGGGTGAGGACGGGCACCACTCGGACGCGCTGCTCGGCGCGTTCGCCGCCGTCGCCCCGGCAGCGGCGGCGGCGCTGGCCGCGCTCGACGAAGGCGACCTCGCGACCTACGAGGCGGAGATGGCCCCCACTCTTCCGCTTTCGCGGCACATCTTCAGTACGCCGACGTTCTACTACAAGACGGGAATCGCGTTCATCGCGTGGTTGAGCGGGCATCAGCCCGGTTTCACCATGGTCGGCGGACTGCAGTCGGCCCGCAGCGTCGCACATCTCGCGCGGGTGTTCGAGCTCGCCAACGAGGCTCGGCTACTACCCGACCCCGACTTCGCCGCGCACCGCATGCGGTTGTGGCTCGAGGCCGCGGGGGCTGCCCGATGACCAGCACGCGTACCAGCGCCACGGCCGCGGGCGAGCTCGACGTCCCGACCGGCGCGCCCGCACGGGTGGCCACCCCGCGTCCTGGCGACCCCCGGCTGGCGCGGCTGGCGCTCAATCAGCGCACGACGGCTCGCTGGTCGCTGCGGGAGGCGGTGGACGGGTGTGTGGCCGCCGGGATCGGTTCGATCGGAGTCTGGCGCGAACCGGTGGCAGAGGTGGGACTTCCGGCGGCGGTCCGGATGGTCGCGGACGCGGGCCTGCGGGTGTCGTCGCTGTGCCGGGGTGGGTTCTTCACCTCGGCCGACCCCGCGGCACGGGCCGCGGCACACGAGAACAACATCGCCGCACTCGACGAGGCCGCCGCTCTGGGCTGCGAAACACTGGTTCTGGTGCCCGGCGGACTGCCCGAGGGCGACCGCGACCTCGCGGGTGCGCGCGGCCGCGCCGCCGACGCCATCGCCGAGCTGGTGGTACCTGCCAGGGAACGCGGTGTGCGCCTGGGTATCGAGCCGATGCACCCGATCTTCGCCGCCGACCGGGGCGTGGTCTCGACGCTGGCACAGGCACTGGACATCGCGGAACAGCACCCGGCTGACACGGTCGGTGTCGTTGTCGACACGTTCCACGTGTGGTGGGAGCCGGGCGTACTGGACCAGATCGCGCGAGCCGGACAGCGCATCGTGAGCTACCAGGTGTGCGAGTGGATCACCCCGCTGCCCGCGGACTCCCTGCTCAGCCGCGGAATGATGGGCGACGGCCACATCGACTTCCGCGCCCTCACCTCCGCTGTGGCGGCCGCCGGTTACACCGGTGACATCGAGGTCGAGATCTTCAACGCCGACGTCTGGGCCGCCCCCGGCGCCGATGTCGTGGCCACGTCGGCGCGCCGCTACGTCGAGATCGTGGAGCCGCATCTGTAGCGACTCCTCCCCCGGATGTTCCGAGTTGGGAAGGACCACGTCGATGAATCGAAGACTGCCGGCCGCAATGGCCGCAGGAGTGCTGGCAATCGTTGGAGTGGCAGCGACCGGCGTCGCGCCGTCCACTGCCGAGACGCCCTCTGCCGGGTTTCCCGGGTTCGCCGTGGTCAAGCCACACGCGACGGACCGGGACTGGGACCCGTTGACGCCGGAAAAATGGACGTTCGCCGATGGCCAGGTCGTGATGACGCAACGCGGCGAGGCACCACAGGGCCCGCGACGCCCGTTCGAGTACGCCATTGTCGAAAAAGGACCGGAACTGCACTCGGTGAGCTATCGGGCCGAGGTACGCATCGACGAGCCCGTCACCCGCAACGACCGCGACGTGATCCTGGTCTTCAACTACCAGTCACCGACGCGCTTCTACTACGCACACCTCTCGCAGGACAACACCATCTACCCGCACAACGGAATCTTCGTGGTCGATGACGCGGACCGTGAGCGCATCGACGACCAGTGGAACGGCACCACCGGTGCCCCCGCGGCGATCGACGACACGGACTGGCACGACGTCCGGTTGGATTACCACGCGCCCTCGGGACAGATCGCTGTGTTCGTCGACGACGCGAGTGAACCCCTGATGACCGCCACGGACACCAGCTTCTCCGGCGGCAGGGTCGGCTTCGGCTCGTTCGACAACTACGGCCGGATTCGCGATGTGACCGTGACCGGGACGAAGGCCGGCCCCAACCCGCACGCCCCCTGAAGCCACGCCCGCCCCGGACGCGCGGTCCGGGGACGGGTGAGGCTGCCGGCCGGCACCGGCAGTGAGTGTCAATCCCACACCCCACCGCGAGGGATGGAGTCCAACGATGGGCAAACACAGATGGTGGGTTCCCGTGATCACCGCAACGGTGCTCACGGCGACCCTGGTGACACCACCGGTAACGGCCGTCGCCGCCGCACCGGGCGACCAGCAGATCACCGACCCGATTCCGGAAGAACCGATCCAGTCCCGGCTCGGCCTGGTACTCGAGGAGTACGCGCAGCTTCCCGAGTCCGAGCCGACACCGCCACCGACAGACCAACGGCTGATGCGGCACAACCGGATCAACTACATCGGCGAGGTTCCAGACGAGTCGGGCCGGATGTACATACCCGATCTCAACGGTCCCCTTTACCTGCTCGAGGACGGGCAACAGCACCTCTACCTGGACATCAAGGAACGCTTCGAGGATTTCTTCTCCGGGCGCGGTCTCGGTAGTGGCTTCGGCTTCGCCACCTTCCACCCGGAGTTCGAGAGCAACGGCAAGCTCTACACGGTGCACACCGAGAACCGTGACGCGATCGCGGAGAAGGAACCGACCTACCCGAACCAGCCGAACGCGTTCGTGCAGAGTGTCGTCACCGAGTGGACCGCGGACGATCCGTCCGCCGACGTGTTCACCGGTTCACGGCGTGAGCTCTTCCGATTCGGTTTCACCACACAGATCCACGCGATCCAGCAGATCGACTTCAACACCACCGCACGGCCTGGTGACGCCGACTACGGTCTGCTGTACCTCGCCGTCGGGGACGGCGGCATCGGCGTCAACACCGATGTGCCGCAGGACATGAGCACCCCTGCGGGCAAGATCCTGCGCATCGACCCCGCGGGTACGGATGGGCCAAACGGTCAGTACGGCATTCCCGGATCCAACCCGTTCATCGGGCAGGACGGCGTGCTGGGCGAGATCTATGCGGTCGGCATGCGCGACCCGCACCGGTTCAGCTGGGACCGAGGCGGAGACAACGCGATGTATCTCGGCCACATCGGCCAGCACGCGATCGAGGCGGTGTACGAGGTCCGCGCCGGTGACAACTTCGGCTGGAGCGAGCGGGAGGGCCGCTTCACGTTCGACCCGCGCAACCAGTGCTACCTGTACCCGCTACCCGAGGACGACGACAAGTACGGCTACACCTACCCGGTCGCGGCCTACGACCACGACCCGCCGCCGAACTGGTCGTGCAACTCCGACAGCGGCCATGCGATCTCCGGTGGCCAGGTGTACCGGGGCACGGATCTGCCGCTGTTGCGGGGAAAGTACATCTTCGGTGATCTGGTCGATGGCAGCGTCTTCTACACCGACGTGCACAAGATGAAGCGGGGCAAGGAGCGCGCGCCGCTGCACGAACTGCAACTGTTCGACACCAGCGGCAAGCAGTTGCGGATGAGCGACTTCGTCGGTGACGGCCGGGTGGACCTGCGGTTCGGCATGGACGCCAAGGGCGATCTGTATTTGCTCGCGAAGGCGAACGGCAAGGTATGGAAGGTCACCGGCACCAAATGGGCGTCGAAGTCGGAGGTGACGAACCAGGTCGAGCGGAACCTGGTCGCGTACTACGACTTCGAGCACCCGTTCGCGGCCAACGACTCAAGGGAACTCGACCAGGGATCGTCGAGGACGCTGCTGAACCTCGTCAACGGCGGCGAGGACATGCGAATCGACGACGGCGCCTTTCCCGGTAGCAACAACGCCGTGCAGTTGCGCCAGGTCAGTCCGGGGCAGAACTCCAACGACGACTGGAAGGCGGGTGTCTGGGACGGCGACTCCGACGGCGTGGAGTCACTCGAGGCGTTCAACGGCGCGAAGGGCGCGACGGTGATGGGCTGGTTCAAGATGACCGGCGAGAACCCGAGCCCCAACTCGAACACGGCGAACCCCGACGATCGGTACAACGCCGTCGGCCTCGCCGGGGTCCTCAGCGGGGACTCCGACGGGCACGGGGTACGGGCGCTGCTGGAACTGATCAATGTGGATGGTGAGCTGCGCCTGGTGGCCCTTGGCCGCAGGATCGACGGTGGGAGTTCCCAGACTTTCGCCGCACAACAGGACTGGCGCGAGCTGCTTCCGCGGAACGAGTGGGTGCACCTGGCCGCGACCTTCGACTACACCACCGGTGAAATGGCGCTCTACCGCAACGGTGCGGCGCTTCCCGGGTTCTACACGAACACCGGTGACCCCTGGCAGGTGGACGGGTCGGGCACCACCGCGAGTAACCCGCGCGGAATCAAGATCGGTGGCAGTTTCCCACAGGACACCAGGGAGGCGAATCCCTGCGACTGCCGCATGGACTCCCTGATGTTCCTCGACACGTCGGCGGACGCCGACACGATCGGGCAGCAGTACCGGCGCTTCTTCCAGCGCTGACACCGGCGAGCGGCACAAGAGGGCCCGGCCACCACCCCGGCCGGGCCCTCCCCGCACCCGACTTCGCAGTTCCCGGGCCCGACTTTGCAGTTCCCGGGCCCGACTTTGCAGATCCGGGGGCCGACTTTGCAGATCCGGGGGCCGAGTTGGCAGTTCCCGGTCGCTTATCCGGCCGGCCGGACGTGCCCGCCCATCGGCGGATCACCCGCGAACCACTGCCACGCAACGCGACGGGAAAGTCCTGCGCCGGAGCACCCCGAACCGAACGCGCTAGCGGATCCCGAAGCGCCGCCCCGCCCGCAGCAGCTCCGCGACCGTGGCGAACTTGACCCTTGGCCTGCCGATACCGGATTCCTCGCCACGCCTGCGCTCGGCGCGGTCGATCGCCAGCATCTCCCGCCTCCCGATGGCGTCAGGCCGGCGACTGTTGATCAGCCTGGCGAAATCCCGCGAGGAGCCGGTCGGTTCCCGCAGACGTCCGGCGACAGCGTCGTCGAACACACTGTCGACGGTCTCGGCCGAGCAGGTTCGGTTGGCGCCGATCCCGCCGGAAGGTCCGCGCTTGACCCAGCCGACCACGTAGGTTCCCGCGTGCTGCTCGTCTGTTGCCGCGCTCAGCACCCGGCCCGCCTTGTGCGGCACCGTCGCGGTGGCCTCGTCGTAGGGCAGATCCGGGACAGGGGCGCTGCGGTAGCCGACGGACCGGATGACGAGACCCGCCGGAATGGCCTCGGCCTGGCGTTCCTCGCCGTCATCCAGGTTCCCGGCGACCAGGAGGGACTCCACCCGATCGGTGCCGTCCAACTCGGCCGGCGAGGAGCGGAACCGGAACACGATGCGCCTGCCCTCGGGCGAAGGACGGGTCCAGTCCACCTTCTCGGCGGGTAGCTCGGCGAGCAGGGCCGCCTTGGAGCCAGGAGCAGCCGTCGCGAGGGCGTCCCGCACGGCGTCGACGTGGTCATCGACCACCACGTCGACGCCGCGCAGATCCCGGAGCGCGAGGAACTCGGGCCGGGTGAACGCGGCATGCTCGGGCCCCCTGCGCCCGAGCACCACCACCTCCCGCACCCTGCTCCGGCGCAGCGCGTCCAACGCGTGATCAGCGATGTCGGTCGCCGCGAGTTCTTCCGGGTCGGAGACAAGGATGCGCGCCACATCGAGGGCCACGTTTCCGTTGCCCACCACCACGACTCGCTCGGCGGACAGGTCGATGGCATCGGCGGCAACATCGGGATGGGAGTTGTACCAGCCGACGAACTCCGTCGCCGAAATGCTGCCTGCCATGTCCTCACCGGGGATACCCAGCGACCTGTCGTTCGCCGCACCGACCGCGTAGATGACGGCGTGGTGGTGTGCTGCGATCTCCTCGTGCCGAATGTCGGAACCCACGTCGACGTTCAGGTGCAGGGTCAGCCGGGGATGGCGGTACAGGGCGGAAAAACTGTCCCCGACCTTCTTCGTCGAGGGATGGTCCGGCGCCACGCCGTAGCGGACGAGACCGCCGGGCACCGGCATCCGGTCGATCATCGTCACCTCGGCCCCCGTGGTCCGCAGCAGGGACTGTGCGGCGTAGGACGCGGCCGGGCCGGTACCGACGATCGCGATGCGCAGTGCCGTGACCTGGGACGGAAGTGAACGAGGGAACCGCGGTTCACCCCACGTGTTGTCCGTGTCATGGGTCTCGTAGTACTGCCGGTTGAGTTCGGCGTAGACACTGTCGGGACCCATCAGCCGGTCCACCGGGAAGATCGCGTCGACCGGGCAGGCGTCGGCACACGCACCGCAGTCGATACAAGTCTGGGGATCGACGTACAGCATTTCCGTCGTGCCGAAATCCGGCTCGTCCGGCGTGGGGTGGATGCAGTTGACCGGGCACACCGACACGCACGACGCGTCATTGCAACAGGTCTGGGTAATCGCGAAGGCCATGTTCGGTGTCGTTCCTCGTCCTGCTCAGAGCATGTCGATGCTCTTGTAGATGGCGATCGCCGGTTTCGTCAGCAGCCCGGACTGGGCCAGGAAATCCATCAGGTGCGCACAACTGGAACGCACCATCGACTTGTGGTGTTCGTTGCGCCGCACCTCGGCAAGCGCCCGCTCGGTGTCCAGCCCCGCCGCGGCGTAGACCCCTTTGTTCACCAGATTCTTGATGATGAAGTACGCACCAGCCGCCACCGCGACGCTGCTGCTGTACCGGCGAGCGGCGCTGACTCCCTCCATCCGCTCGCGAACCTCCTGGCGCGCGAACTTCATGTGGCGTGACTCCTCGACGACGTGGATCTTGCTGGTCGTCCGCACGACCGGTAGTACGTTCTCCCCGCGCATCCAGTCCCGCTGCATGACGTCGAGAACCTCTTCGGCGACCAGGATTCCCCCGTAGGCGACCTCGGCCGAGGCGACCGTTTTGAAGATCCGGCCGAGCTCGATCGTCCCGCGACCGGGGAAGTACGCGGGAACACCCATTTTCTCGCACGCCCGCGCGAACATGATCGAGTGCCTGCACTCGTCGGCGATCTCGGTCAGCGCGAACTGGAACTCGGGGTTACCTGGATTCTTGACGTACTGGTCCCGAAGCACCATCTGCTGCAGGATCATCTCGAACCAGATCCCCGTGCTCATGATCGAGCACACCTCGTGCCGGGTGAGGGTGACCCGTTGTTCCTCGGTCATCTCGTCCCACAACGGCGTTCCGTAGAGGGTGCTCCACTCCGGGTTGAGCCCGTACAGGTCCGCCGGCAGTGGCGACTCCCAGTCGACCTCGGTCGCGGGGTCGTAGGACAACATCGCGGCCGAGTCCAGCAGACGCCGTGAGACGTCCTCGTCCGAGCTCGTGTGCTGGTACTGCGCTGCGGAACTGGTCATAGCGGTGAAACCTCCCGTGCGGCGCGGATAGCCGGTTGTACGTGCTACTCGAAGTAACAGCTACACGAATGTATCACACAGAGAGCGCCAACTGTGGGCACGGCCACAGGTGGGTTCGAACATCGAAGCCGGACGGGCCCCGAGGCGGCCTCGGCTCCGCACGGTGCGAGGACGTGAAGGCCGCGGACGGCCGTAGGGTGGTGCGGTGCCCGACCGCAGCTCGACAGCCAAACTTCCGGACCGGCGCGCCTCCCGCTGGAGCGGCCAGCGCGACAAACGAAGGGCCGAGTTCGTGGAGGCGGCCATCGCGGCGATCGAAGCGCACGGTCCGGCCGTGTCCACCGGACAGGTGGCGCAGCACGCCGGCGTGGCGCGTCCCCAGCTCTACCGGCACTTCCAGGACGCGGACGACCTTCACCGGGCGGTCGGACGCAGGGCCGGGGAACTGCTCATCGCGGAAATGGCGCCACTGCTCACCCACCCCGGCGGCTCACCGGCACACATGATCGACCAGGCGGTTCGCACACTCGTGCGGTGGCTGGCCGAGCACGCCAACCTCTACCAGTACCTCACGCAGCGAGCCGGCGGCGGGCCGGCGGGCCAGCGCGGCGTCGTCGCCGACATCAAGACCACACTGGGCACCCAGCTGAGCGCACTACTCGGCGGCTATCTCGCCGTATTCGACCTCAGCCCCCGAATCGCGGATCCCATCGCGTTCGGCTTGGTGGGATTCGTGGAGTCGGCAACGGACCGGTGGCTGAGCGAGCCAGGGTCACTGAGCCAGGAGGATCTGGCCGACTACCTGGCCAACTGGATCTGGGGAACCCTCGACCACGTATTTCGCTCCGCGGGCGTCGTTGTCGACCCCGACGAGCCACTTCCTCCGCCTCCCGGCCTGCCGGAGTAGTCACAATCGCCGGAACGACGCACTCTCGGAAATTCGGGCCGGCTTCGGCCCGATCGATCGAGAATAGCGCCGGTTCACCCAAAAGTATCAACGGCTACCGAACTCTCTGCGACAATCCCAGGTCGGCATCCGGTGTCACGGGTCACAACTGCACACGCATAATGAAAACTCGTCTCCGAATGTGCTAAACCCTCTACAGCCCTGGCACCTGTGAGCCTGGACCTGCGGAGAGGACTCGCATGAGCGCGGTGGAGATCCGGTCGGCCGAAGACGTCGTCGACACGACTCGCTATCCACTGTCCCACCCGGGAAGCGCCGGCTTGCGGGAGGTGGTGGCGCAGGTTCGCGGTGACCTTCGAGAGTACGGGTGCAGTGTGCTCCCCGACTTCGTGCGCCCGGCTCTGCGGGACCGGCTGCGGCAGGAATGCGCCGGAGTGGCGCCGCAGGCGTACTACGAAGTCGAAGTGGTGAACGCCTACAATATCTCGACCGATTCCCGATTACCGGATGGACATCCGGGGCGTACCACGATGGAACGTGGTAACGCATTCGTGGCCCGGGATCAGATTCCCGGCGAACTGATCATTCACCAGCTTTATACGAGCCAACTGTTCCAGCAGTTCGTTGCCGAATGCTTTGGACTTCCCCGGTTGTACGAATTGGCGGATCCGCTGTCCGCCCTTTGTCTCAATGTCGTGACGCCCGGAATGGGACACCCGTGGCATTTCGATACCAATGAGTTCACGGTCAGCATGCTGACCCAGGAACCACAGCACGGCGGGGTCTTCGAGTACTGCCCGAACATCAGGTCCGCGAACGCGGAGAACTTCGACGACGTCCGCGGCGTCCTGGCGGGTGGCCGCGCGGACCTGATCCGGCAGCTCGCGTTACGACCGGGCGACCTTCAACTGTTCACCGGCCGCTACTCACTGCACCGAGTCAGCCCCGTGCGCGGGGACGTCGAACGCCACTCCGCGATCTTCGCCTACAGCGAGCACCCCGGAGTCATCGGCAGCGTGTCGCGAACGAAGCAACTCTTCGGCCGCGTACTGCCCGAGCACCTCGCCGCCCAGGGCAGGGCGATGCGTGGGGACGAACTGCTCGACTGATCCCCGCTGCGCCCGCCCGTCCCCTTCGGAGCAGACCACCAGAGGAGAACACCGTTCGTGCAAGCCGATCCCAGCGGGAAAGTCCTGCTCGACCACATCTACCTGCAACCCGATCCGCGGGCGTACTTCCGTACGTTGCGCGACTTCGAGTACCGGATTCCCCAGCTGGCCAAGCCGTACTTCACGGACCTCATCGAGGAGTACCGGCGCACGCAGGGGGTCACGGACGTCACCGTGCTCGACATCGGCTGCTCCTACGGGATCAACTCGGCCCTTGTCGCGCACGGCGCGACGATGGACGAGCTGTACGAACGCTATGGCGCCGAGGAGTTGTCCGGCCATCCCCGTAGCGCTCTGCTGGCTCGCGACCGGGACTGGCTCGAATCACGAAGCACGCCGTACGAGCGCGATATCCGGTTCGTGGGACTCGACAGCTCCGGCCCAGCACTCACCTACGCGGTCGAGGCCGGACTCCTCGACGATGCGCTGCACGCCGACTTCGAGAACGACGAACCGACCGAAAGGCAGCGCGAGCAGCTGACCGGTGCCGATCTGGTCATCTCGACCGGCTGCCTCGGCTACGTCACCGAGAAGACCATCACGCGGGTGCTGGCCGCATGCGACGGACGCAGGCCCTGGATGGCCCATTTCGTGCTGCGAATGTTCCCCTTCGACACGATCTCCGGACACCTCGCCGAACTCGGGTATGACACCGTCCGCGCCGATCGTGTCTTTCCGCAACGCCGGTTCGCCTCCGCAGGCGAGCAGACCCGGGTGCTGGAGACGTTGACCGAGCAGGGAATCGACACGCAGGGCCTTGAGGCGGACGGGTGGTTCTACGCGCAGCTGTTCGTCTCGAGGCCACGCGACCGGCCCCGAAGCCAGCCCCCATCAGCACATCCGACACCGTGAGCACGCCAAGCGGTACGCGGTTGCAGGATTTCCCACCAACGACGTCGAGGATGACAGTGAACAGCACGCAGGAATTCTCCACCCGCACCTTCGGTAACGAGGACAGGTTGCCCCGGGTGCCGGTGCCCACACTGGAGGACAGCTGCGCGAGGTTTCTCGAGTGGTGCGCGCCATTGCTGACCCAGGAGGAACTCGCCACGACCAGGCTAGCGGTAGACGAGTTCCTGCGGCCGGACAGTCCTGCCCGGAAACTGCATGCGGCGCTGGAGGAGTACGACGCCACCGAAGGCGTGCACAGCTGGCTGGACACCTTCTGGCCGGCACGCTACCTGGGCCGCCGCGACCGCATCGCGCTGAACGCGAACTTCTTTTTCCTCTTCGAGGAGTCGAATCTGGGACAGGTCGAACGAGCTGCCGGACTCATCGCGGCCGCCGTCGACTACAAGCTGCTGCTCGACGAAGAGCGGATCCCGCCCAACGTCCAACGTGGACAGGCGTTGTCCATGGAGCAGAACAAGTACCTGTTCTCCTCGACCCGAATCCCCGGTGCCGTTCAGGACACTGTGCGCGTCCCGTACTCCGAAGAGTGGCCTGGCCCTTCCACCGCCCGCCATATCGTGGTGTTCTTCCGTGGCAACCTGTTCCGCCTCGACGTGCTGGGCCCGGACGGCGTGCCGTACACACTGGACGAACTCGCGTTCGGTTTGCACGAGATCAGGAAGGCGGGCTCGCAGCGCCGCTCGGCCGACTCCGCGGTCGGGCACCTCACCACGAAGGCGCGGGCGGAATGGGCGGCCAGCAGGCAAGTACTGCTCGCCACGGACCCCGGCAACGGCGATGCGCTCGACACGATCGAAACGGCCCTGTTCTGCGTGTGCCTGGAGGACTTCACGCCCGAGGACACCAAGCAGGCCTGCGACCAGCTGCTCCACGGGGACAGTGGCAACCGGTGGTTCGACAAGGCGGTGTCCCTGATCGTCTTCGACGACGGCACGGCGGGAATCAACATCGAGCACTGCGGCCTGGACGGGACCACGATTCTCAACTTCGTCGACACGCTGCTGGGCTCGACGGCCGAGGAGCACTCATCGCGCTCCGGCGCCCGATCCCAGGGGGCGCCGGACTGGGCCGCCGTCGAGTTCGTGCTGGATGACGAACAACGACGCGAACTGCGTGCGGCCGCGGACGCGTTCGCGGAACAAGCCGCCGGTACCGCGACCACTACCGTGTCGTTCGACGACTTCGGCGGCAACGATGCGAAAGCCCTCGGCGTTTCACCGGACGCCTTCGTGCAACTCGCGTACCAGCTCGCACACAAACGCTCCAAGGGATTCGTCGGCGCGACGTACGAGTCGATCGCCACACGGCAGTATCGGCGAGGTCGCACCGAGGCCATGCGAGTCGTCACCCCGGAAGTGCTGCGCTTCGTGGACACGATGGACGATCCGGGCACCGACGTCACCGCGCGGCAGGCCGCGTTCCACGCGGCCGCGGAGAAGCATGTCATCAGGGCGAAGGCGTGCCAGGTGGGGCAGGCACCCGAACAGCACCTGTGGGAACTGCAGCTGATCCAGAAGCGCCGGGGTGACTCTCTCGCGGCGACCGAGCCGCTTGCCCTTTACGAATCACCGGGCTGGCTGACGATGCGGGACGACTACCTGAGCACGAGTTCCGCACCGTCCACCCGGATCCGGTTCTTCGGCTTCGGATCGACCAGCCGCCAGTGCATCGGTGTCGCCTACGTACTACTGCCGGAGCGGTTCAACGTCTACCTGAGCACTCCTCGTCCGGTGGAAGACGGCATGTACGCGTTCGCCGGCGAGCTTCGGGCGGCACTGCACGAACTGCGGGAGCTGCTGGCCCCCGCCACCGTGGAGGACTGACCTGCCGCGGCGCGGGCGCTACGACCGGGGCTCGCCGTACCAGCGCCATGACGTACGGCGCTGGTAACCGGGCAGTTCCGACCGCCCGGTGGCCCACAGCAGTGTCGGCCAGGGCTGTGTGGTCGTGGGCGCGTCGGGGAACAATCGCGCGAGGACCCGGGCGCACAGATCGGCGGGTGGATCCCAGGTGAGGCCGAGTCCCTCGGCGATGTCGTGGATGTGCACGAGGGTCTCCACCACGCCCATGGCGGCGAAGCCCTCGGGATCCGACACCCCGAACCCGTGGTAACCGCGCACGTCGACCGGCGTTGTCCGGACCATCGCGACCAGTAGCGCCCCTGTCGCCTCCAGCACCTGTAACAGCCCGGCGGGCCCGGCCGTCCGGTTCACGTGGATGGTGTTCGCCGGACCTCCCGGCCTGCGGCGCTCCACCAGGACCGGGAGGTCGTCGTCCAGCGCGGGTTTGCTGGGTCCGAGCTGCGCGGCGTAGGCGAACAGGTCGTCACTGAGATGTTCAACGGTCTCCCAGCGGTCCCATTCCAGTGAGCCTGCCTTGCTGTCCCAGCCGGCGGCCGGCACGGCCCGCAGTGCCGCGACGGCAAGCCGCACGGCGTGAGCGACGTCGTCAGCGGTGACAGGAGTTGGCGAATCATCGCCGGATTCGGGCATGGCTGGAACGGTAGCGGGTCGCGCTTCGGCCGGGTAACCATATTGCCGCGACCCCGCTGATCTGCGACGATCTGCCTCCCGATCGACGAAGGAGCATACGGTGGCCACTGTCCTCAACCCTTACATCAGCTTCGCGGGCAATGCGCGCGAAGCCATGCAGTTCTACAAGGAAGTCTTCGGCGGCAGTCTCACGTTGAGCACGTACGGTGAGTTCGGCGCACAGGACTCCCCCGGCGCAGACAAGGTCATGCACGCGATACTCGAATCCGAGAACGGATTCACCCTCATGGGCTCCGACACCCCACCCGGCATGGACCACAGTCCCGGCAACACGATGTCGGTGAGCCTCAGTGGCGACGACGCGGACACGTTGCGCGGGTACTGGGTGAAGCTGGCCGATGGCGGCAACGTGTCCGTGCCACTGGAGAAGCAGATGTGGGGCGACGAGTTCGGTATGTGCGCCGACCGGTTCGGAGTTTCCTGGATGGTCAACATCGCCGGACCGCAGACCTGACCGGCCCCCGGAACGCTCCAACCCGCAACTCCGAACGCGGCCGACGCCGTCCGTCCGCCCCGGTTCGGACCTCATCATTCGGGTGGTTGCCCCTGTCCACCCAATCCGTGACCCAGTTCACTCCGAATGCGACGAGTACGCGATATGTCAGAGCCCGTCGTCCTCCGGCCGAAAAGGCCGGGCCGGCGCCGGGGCGAATTCGCCCACGCGGCCTCCGCCGACTGGGCGGAAGGGAGCTTACTCGTGTTCGGAAAGAACTACGTCTCGCAGATGATCAACCGCAGTGCGGAGAACGAGTCGGACCGCAGGCGCTTCCTGCGGTCGGCGGGACTGACAGGACTCGGAGTCGTAGGCACGGGGGCTCTCGGGTCCCTCGCCGCGACACCCGCCGCCGCGGCCACCTCGCGCTCGGCGGAGGCCGCGGAAGCGGCTGCCACGGCGGAGCAGGTGAGCGACGCGGCGGTGCTGAACTTCGCGCTGAACCTCGAGTACCTCGAGGCACAGTTCTACGCCTACGCGGTGAGCGGAAGGGGCATCCCCGACTCACTGACCGACGGCACCGGCAACCGGGGTTCGGTCTCCGGCGGCCGGAAGGTGCGCTTCCGCTCCAGGCGGGTGCGGCAGTACGCGGAGGAGATCGCCTCCGACGAACGGCAGCACGTCGAGTTCCTGCGAAGTGCGCTGGGCTCGGTGGCGGTGAGTCAGCCGGCCATCGATCTGCAGGGCAGCTTCACCGCCGCGGCCCAGGCGGCCGGCCTGGTACGACCTGGCCACACCTTCGATGCATTCGCCTCGGAGGAGAACTTCCTGCTGGCCGCGTTCCTCTTCGAAGACGTCGGCGTGACGGCATACAAGGGCGCGGCCCCGCTGATCAACAACAAGACCTACCTCGAAGCCGCCGCGGGCATCCTCGCCGTGGAGGCCTATCACGCGGGCAACATTCGCAGCGCCATCTACGAGCAGCCGAACGGTCTGTTCGGTACCGGGCTGCTTGGCGGACGTGACCTCAAGCAGGCTTCGGTCAAACTGTCCAACGCACGCGACAGCCTCGACGGGACCACCGATCTCGACCAGGGGGTCATCGACCAGCGCCACCACGCCAACATCGTGCCGACGGACGGCAACGGCATCGCCTTCAGCCGAAGCACGGGACAGGTCCTCAACATCGTCTACCTGACCAACAAGCAGGCCACCTCCGGTGGCTTCTTCCCCCGTGGAGTCAACGGCGACATCAACGCGAGCGCCGACAACGCATGAGCGACTCCCAGCGGCCGGGCCGGTGACAGTTCCGTCCCCGGCCGCCGGGAGTTCGTCGCCTAGGATCTGCTGATCATGGAGACTCGCCGGATCAGCCGCCTCGACCGGGACGTCAGCGCCGTGGGGCTGGGGTGCTGGCAACTGGGCGCCGACTGGGGCAGCGTCGACGAGAACGAGGCGCTCGCGGTGCTGCATGGCGCGGCCGATGCCGGAGTCACGTTCTTCGATACCGCGGACGTCTACGGCGACGGCCGTAGTGAGCGACTCGTCGGCCGCTTCCGCGCGCAGCGCGACGACGACGTGTTCGTGGCGACCAAGATGGGCAGGCGCCTCGATCAGGTACCCGAGAACTACGTGGCCGCCAACTTCGACGCCTGGACCGAGCGGTCCGCGAGGAATCTCGGAGTGGACACGCTGGACCTGGTCCAGCTGCACTGCCCTCCGGCGGAGGTGTACTCCTCGGACGCCGTGTACGACGCACTCGACTCGCTCGTCGAGCGCGGCAGGGTCCGGGCCTACGGAGTGAGCGTGGAAACCTGCGAAGAGGCACTGACCGCGCTGAAACGGCCGAATGTCGCCTCGGTGCAGATCATCCTGAACTGCCTTCGGCACAAGCCCCTCGAACGGGTGCTGCCCGCGGCCATTGCCGCGGGCGCCGGAATCATCGTGCGGGTACCGCTCGCATCGGGGCTGCTGAGTGGCCGCTACACCACGAACACGACCTTCTCCGCCGACGACCACCGGAACTTCAATCGGGACGGCGCCGCCTTCGACGTCGGCGAGACATTCTCCGGTGTGCCGTACGAGGTCGGCCTCCAGGCTGTCGAGCGACTTCGTTCGCTGGTGCCGGACGGGCTGACCCTCGCCCAGTTCGCCCTGCGCTGGATCCTCGACCAGCGGGGAGTCAGCGTCGTCATCCCCGGAGCACGGAACCCGGAACAGGCAAGGGCCAACACCGCCGCGGCGAGCATCCCGCCGTTGTCCGCCGAGGCCCAGGACGGCGTCCGCGAGGTATACGACGAACTGATCCGGCCGCTGGTGCACGATCGCTGGTGACGCTCCCGCAGCCGCCTCGCGGGGCTACCGTTCGTCGCCACGTTAGCGGTCCGTAAGGGACACAGCCCTTGCGTCATCCACCTCGGTTGCCTTGACTGGTCGTACGGATTGACGACGATTCGGTGGAGGTGGGAATGAGCGTTCGCACCGGCGAGCCGGTGACCGAAACCCTGCCGTCCCGGGTCCTGCTGGCCGCGTTGCGGATCGGCGTCGCACTGATGTGGATCCAGAACGCGGCGTGGAAGGTTCCACCCGACTTCGGCCAGTCCGGTAACGGAGGGCTGTACTTCTTCACCCGATTCGCCGTCGACAAACCCGTGTGGGGGCCATACGCCTGGCTTGTCGAACACGTGGTGTTGCCGAACTTCGTGCTCTTCGGCTGGCTCACACTGCTCGTCGAGGCAAGCCTCGGAGCGTTTCTCCTCGTCGGCCTCGCCACGCGGTTGTGGGCCCTTGTCGGCGTGGGCCAGTCACTGGCGATCACGTTGTCGGTGCTCAACGCACCGAACGAATGGCACTGGTCCTTCTATCTGATGATCCTTGCGCATCTCGCGCTGTTCGCCACCGCGGCCGGCCGCCACTTCGGCGTGGACGAGGTGCTGCGCCCCGCGCTGCTTTCGGCGGACGGCAAGGGAGCCCGACTACTCGCGAGGCTGACATGACCCGCACGGGAACGGATCGAGCTGCTCTGGCGCTCGGAATCGCAGCCCTGGTCAGCATGGTTTTCGCGCTCACTCCCGGTGGACACCTGCCCTACGACTTCGTGCAGCTGCGTGGCCTTGGCCTCCTGGTCGTCGCAGTCGCCGGAGTCGTCGCGGTGGCCGGCGGGCTGCTCGGGATTCGGGCCGTGACCGCGGCGGCAGGAGCGATCTGTCTGGTCGCCGCGGTCGTGCAGTTGTTCCAGGCTGGACGGGCGACCAATTGGCTGGAAGGCAATGGCTCCACGCTGTCGCTGCTGCTCGGGCTGGGTGCCGGGTTGCTCGTGGTGGCGCTCGTTCCGCGCGGGCGGCGAGCCGAACACACATCTCACTGAGGGAGAAGGTGGACGCTGTGGACACGATTGCCGCAGAACTGAACGACCGGCTCGAACCGGTACTGACGGTGGCCCGCGAACACGCAAGGGATGTGGACGCCGCCGCCAGATTTCCCGAGGAGGCGGTCGCCGCGCTGCGCGACTCCGGACTGCTCGGCCTCACCCTGCCCCGCGACGTCGGAGGGCTTGGGCAGGGTCCGCACGAGTTCACCGAGGTGGTGAGCGCACTCGCCGCGGTCTGCGGTTCGACGGCCATGATCTACCTGATGCACGTAAGCGCGGCGATGCCGCTCGCCGCGGCACTGCCGCCCGCCGCGGCCGACCTGTTGTCCGAAGTGGCCAGTGGCAAGACCCTGGCGTCGCTGGCGTTGTCGGAGAAGGGGTCACGGTCACACTTCTGGGCACCGGTATCCCAGGCGCAGCACACCGAGGACGGACTGCGGGTGCGGGCGGACAAGAGCTGGGTGACCTCGGCCGGACACGCCGACATCTACGTCGTGTCCACCCTGACCGCGGGCTCGGAGACGGTCGACATGTTCGCGGTCCCCGCCAACACCCCCGGTTGGTCGGTGACCGGGACCTGGCGAGGTCTTGGTCTGCGCGGCAACGCCTCCGCGCCGATGTCGTTCGATGTCGAGATGCCGACGGGCTACCGGCTAGGCACCGAGGGTGGCGGTTTCGAGTTGATGATGCAGACCGTGATGCCCTGGTTCAATCTGGGCAACGCCTCGGTGTCAGCCGGTCTGTCGCAGGCCTCGGTGGATGCCGCGATCGCCCACACCAGTGCCGCGAAACTCGAGCACCTGGCCGAAAGCCTGTCCGCGCTGCCGACGATTCGCGCACAACTGGCCAAGATGTCGATCGAGCTCACCGGTCTCAGGGCATACCTCCGGCAGACGGCTGACCGGCTGGTCGAACCGCGTGAGGACACGATGCTGCACGTACTGGGCATCAAGGCCAGCGCGAACGACACCGCGCTACGCGTCACCGACGCGGCGATGCGGGTCTGTGGTGGGGCCGCGTTCTCCGAGCACCTGCAGATCGACCGGTACTTCCGGGACGCACGCGCCGGGCATGTCATGGCGCCGACCGCGGACGTGCTCTACGACTTCTATGGCAAGGCCATTACCGGACAGCCACTTTTCTGACCGGCGCGAAGGAGCCGCACAATGAGCAAGCCGTTGATCGTGGGCGCGGTCGCCTACACACCGAACGTGGTCACCATCTGGGAGGGGATGCGGGAGTACTTCGCCGATGGCCCGTCCTCAATGGACTTCGTGTTGTTCTCCAACTACGGCAGCCTGGTGGACGCGTTACTCGACGGTGTCATCGACATCGCGTGGAACACCAATCTGGCGTGGGTTCGCACGGTCGGCCGGACGCAGGGTACCTGCAGGGCGCTGGCCATGCGGGATACCGACGCGGTGTTCCAGTCGGTATTCGTGACGCGGCCCGGCAGCGGGGTCGCGGGGCTGGCCGACCTCAAGGACAGGCGCCTCGCGCTCGGCTCCCAGGATTCCGCCCAGGCGGCGATCCTGCCGGTCCACTACCTCACCGAGGCGGGACTCGGGGCCGATGACGTCGAACTCGTGCGCATCAACAGCGACGTGGGCAAGCACGGGGACACCGGTCGCAGCGAACTCGACGCGTTGCGCGCCGTACTCGACGACCGGGCCGATGCGGCCGCGCTGGGGATCAACACCTGGGAGGCGGTCGGCCGCGAGGAACTGATGCCCGGAGCGTTCGAGGTCTTCTGGGAGTCTCCGACGTACTCGCACTGCAACTTCACGGTCCTCGACGGGTTGAGCGAGGAGCGCACGGCGCCCTGGCTCGAACAGCTTTTCGCGATGGACTGGGACAATCCGGATCACCGTCCGATCCTGGAGATGGAGGGCCTGCGAAAGTGGGTTGAACCACGGCTGTCGGGCTACGAATCCCTCTTCGAGGCCGTCCGCACACAGGGGATCGCGGACAGATGGTGATCCTGGACCTGGTGCAGCGCATCGGCGAGGTGGCTGACGGCGCCACCGTCACGGTCAGGGCGGGACCACAGGACGAGGCGGCCGTGGCCGCATGGTGCGCCCGGACCGGCAACGAACTGGTGGAGGTCGCGGGCGGGACGGCCACCGTACGCCGCGGGCGCGGGCCGGACCCGTTCGCCGGGCTGTCACCCGGACAGCTGCCCGGAACCCGGCTGTGGATGTACACCAACTTCGACTGCAACCTCGCCTGCGACTACTGCTGCGCGCGTTCCTCCCCGCAGTCGCGGCGCCGGGCCCTCGGCGCGGATCGAGTGCGCAGGCTGGCGGATGAGGCGGTGGCCGCGGGCGTACGGGAACTGATCCTCACCGGCGGGGAGCCGTTTCTGCTGCCCGATATCGACGAACTGGTCTCGTCCTGCACGGCGGTGCTGCCCACGACCCTGCTCACCAACGGAATGTTGTTTCGTGGCAGGCGGCTGGCCGCGCTGCGGCGGATGGATCCGGAGCGGCTGGCCCTGCAGATCAGTCTCGACTCGCCCGATCCCGGGCCGCACGATCAGCATCGGGGCAGCGGATCATGGCAGAAGGCGGTGCATGGGATCCGGCTGGCGCAGGCGGAAGGGTTCCGGGTGCGCGTCGCGGCGACCCTCCCACCGGAGCAGATGCACACACTGGAGCCGTTCCACACGTTCCTCGACGAACTGGGTATCGCCCGCGGCGATCAGGTGATCCGGCCGCTCGCCCGCCGGGGTGTGGCCGAGACCGGGCTCGAACTCACCGTCGAGACACTGATTCCGGAGGTCACCGTGACGGCTGAGGGCGTGTACTGGCACCCGGTGAGCGCCGATCACGACGATCAACTCGTCACGCGGGAACTGTTCCCGTTGCGGGCGGCGATCGAGCAGACGCTGCACCGCTTCGCGGAGGACCGGCGCAGGGCAGCCGCGGCGGCACAGTGGTTCCCCTGCGCGTGACACCGCTTCAGAACGGCTCGCGGGCATCGGTCGCGGCGATGACCCTGCCCAGTACGGCGTGCAGTTCCTCCAGTTCCGAGACCCGCATTCCCAGTGTCTCCACCACGCGGTAGGGGATCTTCTCCGCCTCGGCCCGCAGCGCGTGCCCGGACTCGGTCAGATCCACGACGAGCGTGCGTTCGTCGGCCCTGTCCCTTCGACGGCTGACATATCCAAGCGTCTCAAGCCGTTTGAGCAGTGGCGACAGGGTCGCCGGCTCGGCCCGCAGTACGTCGCTGAGGTCCTTGACCGAGCGCGGCGACGAGTCCCAGAGCGCGAGCAGTACCAGGTACTGGGGGTGGGTCAGTCCGTACGGCTTCAGCAGCGGGCGGTAGATCCCGATGACGCTGCGCGAGGCGACGGAGAGTGCGAAACAGACCTGCCGGTCCAGCGCCAGCGGGTCCTCGCCCAGATCGATCTGCATCCCCCCATCCTAGATTAGTTAGTGCACTAACTGTTAGCCTGCTGCCATGGGAAGCGAGTTGGTCCGGCCCGATCCGTTCCGGTGGTTGTGGTACGCGGTGGGCGGCCGGCTACCCGGCCGGTACCGGGATTGGGTGCTGCACGACACCACCACGAGGACCTGGATCTGGCGGCACGCGGCTCGCAGTTCGGTGCTACTCGTGCCGCTGTGTTCGGTGTGGTTGCTGCTACCGGGACCGCTCGGTCTGCGGCTGCCGCTGGTACTCCTGGCCGCACTGGTGGGCTACTTCTACTCGTTCGCCTACATCGAGGAGAGCATCGAGCACCGGCTCGCGAAGAACGGATACCCCCGTGGCACCGGCAAACGGGTACGCGCCGAGGCGAAAGCGGAACTCGAAAAGGACGTTCTGCAACGCTATGTCGCCAGATACCGGCAGTAACCCCGAAATCTTGCCGGAACCGCTGTCCCGGCCACTTTCTTGACCTCTACCAAGCTTGAGGTAGCAAAGTAGGGCCATGGACACGACGACAGTGCGACAGAAGACCGCGACCGACGAGTGGGGCGCCGCCGACCTCGACCTCGATGCCTACCTCCACCGGATCGGCCAGTCGCGTGCCGAACCGTCCGTCGCCTCACTCACGGCTCTGCACGAAGCTCACGTGCGCACCATTCCGTTCGAGAACATCGATCCACTACTCGGCCGGAGTCCTGAACTCGAACTGGCGGCGATCAGCGCCAAACTCGTCCAGCGCGACCGGGGCGGCTACTGCTACGAGCACGGCCTGCTGTTCGCCGCCGCACTCGAGCAGTTGGGCTATCAGGTGACCCGGCTGGCGGCCCGCATCGCACCGGACAAGCCAGGCCCGAAGACGCACCTCAACCTGCTCGTCCGCGCCGAAGGCATCGAGCACCTCGCCGACGTGGGATTCGGCGCGGGAGTGCTCCGCCCGATGCCGCTGCGCGACGGTGTCGTGGTCGACCAGGCCGGCTGGCAACATCGCCTCACCCGGGACGGCAGGCTGTGGCGGCTGGAGAAGCTGGGCACGGAGGGCTGGAGCGCGCTGCACGCCTTCGACGAAACGCCACAACACCACATCGACTACGAGGTGTTCAACCACTACGTCGCCACCCACCCGCGATCGCCGTTCACCGGCCAGCTCGTCGTCATGCGACTCGAGTACGGAGTCAGCCGCAAACTGGTCGGCGACCGACTGACGATCGAGCACGCCGACGGCCGGACCGAGGAAAGCTCGGTGCCCCCGGAGCGACTGGACGCCACATTGCGCGATCTGGACATCGTCCTCGCGCCCACCGAACTCGACGCGGTCATCCAGCTGTACCACCGAACCACTCCGTGAACCGGACCCCAGCCCGGGGCGCGCGATCACCGCGAATTTCGTTGCTCGACATCGGGGCAACTTGTATACAACTGGTATGCGAACCTATCCGGACCCTCCTTACTACGTCGTGGTCTTCACCTCCCGGCGCACGCCCGGCGACAACGGCTACTCGGACGCGGCCGCACGACTCGGCGACCTCGCCGCAGAGCAACCCGGCTACCTCGGCCACGACTCGGCTCGCAGCAGTCCGGAACTCGGCATCACCGTCTCCTACTGGGCCGACGAGGAGTCCATCGCGGCCTGGAGAAACCAGGTCGAGCACGCGCCGATTCGGGACCTTGGGCGCGCCGAGTGGTACGAGACGTACGAATGTCACGTCGCGAAAGTGGAGCGATCGTACTTCTTCGAACGCGGTCGCTCCCCCGCCTCGGCGCGAGTCGGTGAATAGTCAGTTCGGCCGCCCAAGCGATCGGCGGAGAACGCGAACCAAAGGTCGAGCCGTATAGGTCGTTATACGCTCGCCGAATCGCATCGCGGGGCGTATCGGTGACATAGGTCACAACTGTCGGTGGTGAATGCGATCGTGAGGCCATGCCGAGCGAAGGACCGATCCTGCATGCCGATCTGGACGCGTTCTACGCTTCGGTCGAGCAGCGCGACGACCCGGGGCTGCGGGGCAGGCCGGTGATCGTCGGCGGTGGCGTCGTGCTGGCAGCGAGCTACGAGGCCAAGGCCTACGGCATCCGCACGGCCATGGGCGGCGGCCTGGCGCGGCGGCTGTGCCCGAAGGCGATCGTGGTGCCACCCAGGATGCCGGCCTACTCCGCGGCGAGCAGGGCGGTGTTCGCCGTCTTCGAGCAGACGACACCTCTGGTGGAGGGCCTGTCCATCGACGAGGCATTCCTGGACGTCGGTGGTCTCGCCCGGCTGGCGGGAACCCCGGCCCGCATCGCCGCGCGACTTCGACGGGAGGTCGCCGAGCAAGTTGGATTACCCATCACGGTAGGTGTGGCCAGGACCAAGTTCCTCGCCAAGGTGGCCAGCGGTGTCGCCAAGCCCGACGGCCTGCTCGTCGTTCCCCACGACGGCGAACTCGAGTTCCTCCATCCGCTTCCGGTACAGCGCCTCTGGGGCGTAGGTGAGGTCACCGCGGGCAAACTGCACTCGCGGGGCATCACGACCGTCGGACAAGTGGCCCATCTCGGTGAGGGCGAACTGGTCGCGTTACTCGGCAGGGCGACGGGGCGGCACCTGTACGCGCTCGCCAACAACCGTGATCCGCGTCCCGTGCGCGTGGGACAGCGCCGCCGCTCGATGGGCGCGCAACGCGCGCTCGGCAGGAAACAACGGTCGCCGGGCGAACTCGACGCGATCCTGACCGCGCTCGTCGACCGGCTCACACGCAGGTTGCGTGGCGCCGGTCGCGAATGCCGTACGGTGACGCTGCGGTTGCGCTTCACCGACTTCACACGCGCGACCAGGTCGCACACGTCGCGCGAGCCGACCGCGCACACCGATGCCGTCCTCGACACGGCGCGGCGCCTGCTGGTCGCCGCGACACCGCTGATCGAACGAAAGGGACTCACCCTCATCGGTGTGGCACTGTCCCAGCTGGACAATGATGCTGTTCAGCTCACCCTGCCGTTCGGGGGCACGGAGGCCGGGGATCTGGACGTCGCCCTGGACGGCGTGCACAAGCGGTTCGGATCATCCGCCGTCACCCGCGCCACCCTGCTGGGCCATGACGACGGCCCTTCGGTGCCGATGCTGCCCGACTGAGCGCCACCGAGCAGCCGTCACGATGTCACATTTCGCGCCCGTTCGGCGTCTGCTAGGTGAGGCACTCGAGCAGAGGGGTGAGCTTGGATGGGCGCGAATCGAGCCGAGCGGACGGCGGCCGCGGGACTGGACCGGCGGTATCCGCTGGCCCGCGGGCTGCGGCACCAGCTGAACAAGGTCTTCCCGAACCACTGGTCCTTCCTGCTCGGTGAGATCGCGCTCTACAGCTTCATCATCGTGATCCTGTCCGGGGTGTACCTGACGTTGTTCTTCGATCCCTCCATGGAGGAGGTCATCTACGACGGCCCGTACCAGAACCTGCGGGGTGTGGAGATGTCGCGGGCGCTGGAGAGCACGCTGGAGATCTCCTTCGAGGTCCGCGGCGGGCTGCTGATCCGGCAGCTGCACCACTGGGGGGCGCTGGTCTTCGTCGCCGCGATGATGGTGCACATGTTCCGGATCTTCTTCACCGGAGCGTTCCGCCGCCCGCGTGAGGCCACCTGGGTCATCGGGGCCCTGCTGCTGATCCTGGGCATGTTCGAGGGCTTCTTCGGCTACTCGCTGCCGGACGACCTGCTCTCCGGCACGGGGCTGCGGGCGACCGTCTCCGGCATAGTGCTGTCGGTTCCCATCGCGGGCACATGGCTGCACTGGGCCATTTTCGGATCCGAGTTTCCCGGCACCGAGATCATCCCAAGGCTCTACGCGCTGCACATCCTCGTCGTACCCGGCATCATGATCGCGCTCGTCGCCGTCCACCTGGGTTTGGTGTGGTACCAGAAGCACACCCAGTTCCCAGGGGTGCGCCGCAAGGAGAGCAATGTCGTCGGGGTGCGGATCATGCCCTACTTCGCGCTCAAGGCTGGAGCGTTCTTCGTGCTGGTCACCGGGGTGATCACCCTGCTGGCAGGGATCTTCCAGATCAACGCGGTGTGGAATCTGGGGCCGTACAACCCCGCACAGGTGTCCGCGGGCTCCCAGCCGGACTGGTACCTGGCGTGGGCCGATGGATTGCTGCGGATCTTCCCGCCTTGGGAACTCTACCTGGGCGACTACACCGTCCCCGCGGTGTTCTTCGCGGGAGCCTGCGGCATGGCGTTGCTCTTCGCGGTGTTACTGACCTACCCGTGGCTCGAGCGAAAGCTGTCCGGCGACACGGCACACCACAACCTCGTACAACGGCCGCGCGACGCCCCGGTGCGCACCAGCCTCGGGATGATGGCCCTTGCCTTCTTCGCCGTGATCGAGACTTCCGGCTTCAACGACATCATCGCGGCCGAGTTCGGCATTTCCCTGAACGCCACCGTATGGGCCGGGCGGATCGGTGTTCTCGTGTTGCCGCCCCTGGCATATGTCGTCACCTACCGGATCTGCCTCGGCCTGCAGCGTGCCGACCACGAGGTCCTGGCACACGGAATGGAGACCGGCATCGTCAAGCGGCTGCCGCACGGCGGATTCGTCGAGATCCTCCAGCCGCTCGGCCCGGTCGACGACCACGGTCAGCCGATCCCGTTGAAGTATCAGGGCGCACCGGTACCGAAGAAGCCGAACGCGCTCGGCGCCGCAGGCCGGGCGGTGCCCGGCAGTCTTCTCTCCCCCGACCCGGCCGAGGAGGCGGGCGCGCTCGAGCGAGAACGCACCCGATGACGACAGGATCATCCGCGCGATCGTGCGCACCGATGTGGCGCCATACCCTTGCGGCTGCGGTGGAGGAGCCCGGTATGGTCGTCGCCGATGATGATGTTCCCGCCCCGCTCAGGCTCGGCGGGCCGCCGTATCCAGGTGCCGACGAGTTCACCGAGCCCGGCCGGGCGGAAGGTACGGCTGCGTGAGATCGGCCCTGCCGATCACCGGACGCTGATCGGCTTCGACCGGGACTCGGCTCGCAGCCGCTCCCCTCAGGTAGGCGGATACCGGCACTGGGCCGCGCACCGCGCCGGCGCGGCCGACACCGGCGACAACTTCCATTTCGCGATCGAGACGCTGCGCGGGGGAATGCTGGTCGGCTCGATGTGCACCATCCAGGCCGATCCGCTCTCCGACCGGTTCAGCTACGGCATCGGGATCGGGCCACAGCACCGGCGGTGCGGTTACGCGGGCGACGCGATCACCGTCCTGCTCGCCTACATGTTCGGCCAGCGTCGCTACCGAAAGTGCGAGGTCAGCATCTATGGCGGCAACCTCGCGTCACTGTCGCTGCACGGCGCACTCGGCTTTCGCGAAGAGCGTCGCCTTCGCGACACCGAGTTGCAGCGCGGCGGCATCCGGTACGTGGTGCTGATGAGTATCACCGCGAACGAGTTCGCGGACCTGCACCCGAACTTCACCGCGGCACATCCTCCTGTTCGGCCAAAGCGAGGGCGACACTGGCGAGCCGAGCGCGGCAGGCACCGGCACGCCCAACGCCTGCGCTGAGCGCGGCGGAGCCGGTGGCTCTCCCGGCTGTCAGCGCAACTCGGGCATCCCCCACGCGCAACGAGGACTGCCCTGGCGTGCACGGGGAGGCCACGGCCAAGGGCGAAGCGGTGGTGATCGGATGTGAGACCGGGGTCCTCGTCTACAAGAACGGAAAGATCACGAAGGTGACCAGTCCGGACGAGTACGGCCGGATCGGGAACCAGGCGGGTTCGGAAACCTCGCCGATCACGCTCGGGGACTACAAGACGGACAAGGACGCCGAACTCGAGCGGCCCACCCGCATCTCGCTGATCGACACGGAATCCGGCACGCTGGACCTCGTCGACATCGGCACCAGCTACACGTTCCGCTCCCTGGGGCGTGGCCCCGATGGCGAGGCGCTCGTACTGGGCACCGACGGCCAGATCCACGTCATCGACCCGGTCAAGGCGACAGTCACCAGGACGATCTCGGTCATCGAGGAATGGCGGGAACCACTGGAGTGGCAACAGGCGCGGCCCGCGCTGTTCGTTCGTGGCGCCACGGCATATGTCACCGACCCGAACAACAACGAGATCTCCGCGGTGGACCTCAACGAGGGCACCACGACTACCACGGCGAAGCTGCCCGCCGCGCCGAACGAGATCAGCGGCCCCGCGGCGTGAACCGGTAGGCGGCCGGTGCGGCGGTATGGCAGCCGCCGCACCGGACTTCCGGCCCGGCGTGCACACGGGCGTCCCAGCCACCATGCGGTGACCGGCTTCTGCGTGAAGGATCGGATGCGACCCGCGCGGAGAGGAATCCGGAACAGGAGGGACGTGATGGTGGCCTCCGAGGCGATGGTGCGCCAGCTGTTGGACGACAATGACATCGTCGGCCTGCAGGAGTGGCTGGACCAGCATCCGCCGTACCGGATCGCCGATGAGCTGGCCCGCCTCGACGAGGTCAACGCCGTGTTGCTGTTCCGCCTGCTCGCCAAGGACCGGGCGCTGGCCGTGTTCGAGGAGCTCGACCCCGCCGACCAGCACAAGGTGCTGTCCGGGCTGCGCCACCAGGCATTCGGCGACGTCGTGGAGGGCATGGCCCCCGACGACCGGGCCAGGCTGCTCGGCGAGGCACCGGCGAAGTTCGCCCGGCACGTTCTCGCTGGGCTGAGCCCCCGCGAACGGGCCATGACAGCCGCCTTGCTCGGATATCCCGAGGGCTCCGTCGGCCGGGTCATGAGCCCGGAGACCGTGGCGATCCGCCGCCATCTCACCGCCGAGCAGGCCCTGCAGGTCGTGCGGACGAGGGGCGCCGAGGCCGAGACCGTCTACACGCTCCCGGTCATCGACGACCAGCGTCATTTCCTGGGCACCGTCGCGCTGCGCGAACTGGTCCTGAGCTCACCGGATCAACCGGTCGCCGAACTCGTCGACGCCGACATCCCCCGGGTCCGGGCCACGGACTCCGCCGAGGACGCGGCCCGGCTGATGCAGGAGACCAACCTGATCGACCTGCCCGTCGTCGACAGCGAGGACCGGGTTCTCGGCCTGCTCACCATCGACGACGCGCTCGAGGTGATCGAGGCCGCCGACACCGAGGACATCGCCCGGCAGGCCGCTGCCGCCCCCTGGTCCGGTCACTACATGTCCGCGGGAGTCGCCCAGCTCGCCCGCTCCCGTGCGGTGTGGCTCCTGCTGCTCATCGTCGCGGCCACCCTCACCGTCAACGTCCTGCAGATTTTCGAGGCCACCCTCGCGCAGGTCACCGCCCTCGCCCTGTTCATTCCCCTGCTCGTGGGCACCGGCGGCAACGCGGGCGCCCAGGCCGCCACCGCGGCGGTCCGCGCGCTGGCCGTCGGCGAGGTCCGCACGACCGACGTCCTCCGGGTGGCCTGGCGCGAGTGCCGGGTCGGACTACTGCTCGGCGTCATGCTCGCCACCGTCGGTCTGGTCGTGGGGACGATCCTGGTCGACCTGGCCGTCGCCACCGCGGTCGCGCTTTCGCTGATCCTGATCTGTTCCTGGGCCGCCATGATCGGCGCCACGATGCCGCTGCTGGCCAAGCGCCTCGGCATCGACCCGGCGGTCATCTCCGCTCCCCTGGTCACGACTCTGGTGGACGCCACCGGGCTCATCATCTACTTCCTCATCGCGCACGCCGTTCTCAACCTCTGAGCTGCGGCTTTCGTCCCGCTGCTGCCGCCTCGGCTGCCGCTGGCGAAGGTATCCCCCACAAGCCGGACCAGCGCGGCACCACTGGGCCATCCGGGTTAGCCTCCGGACAAGACCGTGCACGCAGGCGGTGGGTGGAAGGAGCCGACGATGGCAGGGTCCACGGTCCGGGCAGGACTGCCAGATCCGGTACTGCCCATGCTTGCCGTCGATGGCGAACTGCCCACCACCGGTTACGGGTACGAGATCAAGTGGGACGGCTTCCGCGCCTGCGTGCAGGTCGCCGCGAATGGGGACAGCAGACTCACCAGCCGCCTCGGCAACGACGTCACCGGCACCTATCCGGACGTTGCGGATGCCGTTACCCGCATACTGGCAGGACGGCCCGCCGTTCTGGACGGCGAACTGGTCGTTCTGGACGAATCCGGCAGGCCGGATTTCGGCCGGCTGCAGACCCGGCATCAGCGCGGGCCGAGCAGCACTCTGCTGCGGACGAACCCGGTGACGTTCTTCGCCTTCGATCTGCTCCACCTCGGTGACGACACACTGCTGCAGGAACCCTACGAGCAGCGGCGTTCCCGGCTGGCGGATCTCGGGCTCGCGGGCGACCCGTTGGTCACGGTGCCGCCGTACTACACCGAAAACGACATCAGCCCGGCCGAGTTGCTGGAGGTGGTCGAGCAGCAGCAACTCGAAGGCGTCGTCGCGAAGCGGCTCGTCTCCCCCTACCAGCCGGGGAAACGCTCTCGCTACTGGATCAAACGCGCGCTCATCAAGACGCAGGAAGTGGTGATCGGCGGCTGGAAACCCGGCGAAGGGCGGCGCGACAACATGATCGGCTCCCTGCTGCTCGGGGCGCACGACCACGAAAACCAACTCGTCTACATCGGACACGTCGGCACCGGCTTCACCGAGAAGGCTCTCGGCGACCTTCTGCGCGAACTCGAACCCCTGTCCCGCACCACCAGCCCGTTCGACACCCCGGTCCCCCGCGACCGGGCCCGCCACGCACGCTGGGTCGAACCACGTCTCGTCGGAGAGGTCGTGTACCGCCAGCTCACCGACAATCGCAACAACGAACGTCGTCTCCGGCACGCGGCTTGGCGCGGGCTACGTCCCGACAAGGAGCCAGGCGAGGCGATCCTGCCCCAGGTGGAACCGGGCGTCGGGTAGCGACGGGCGGGGTTTCCGCCGGCAACGCCTTCGCATCTCTTCGGGGAAGATGCCGCACGCAGGTGTGAGCCGCAGAGCCGCCGCTGCCGACGATCACCTCGCTAGTGCGACAGCTGATACATTAACAGCGATGACGCCCCCAACCCCGGAACCGGAAGCCACCCGGCCGCCGCCCCAACGCAGGCCCGGCGGTCGCACTGCCCGCATCCGCGCGCAGGTACTCGACGCGGTCCGCGCGGAACTCGGCGAACACGGCTTTGACGGGCTCACCATGGAGGCAGTCGCCGCCCGCGCCGGCGTGCACCGAGCAACGGTGTACCGGCGTTGGGGGGATGCCGGAGGCCTGCTGGCGGACGTTCTCGATGCCGCGAGTGACGACGACTGGCAACCGCCGGACACCGGCTCACTGCAGGACGATCTCGCAGCACTGAACCATGAGATCCACGCGGCCCTGACCGCTCAGCCGTCGGTCATGACGGCCTTGATCGCCGCCTCGTTCCGCTCCGAGAAAGCCGCCCACGCCCAACAGCGGCTCTGGGAGGACCGGTACAACCGCTGCGAGTCCATCGTCAGCAATGCCGTCCAACGCGGCGAACTGCCGCCACATACCCACGCCCGGGCGATGCTCATTGCCGCCACCGCGCCGATGTACCACCAGCTGGTGCTTCTCCACACGCCGCCGGACCCACACCTGCCCGACCACGCGGCCAGAACCGTCTTCCTCGCCGCCACCGCGGGCGCCTTCGCCCGACCGCCGGCGACGGAGGAGCCCTGACAGACTCCACCACGCGACGATCCGCGGCCGTATCCGCGAATGGACACCAACGCGCTCGTGCGGTCAGTACGCTCCGACGGGGCGCAGACGCAGGGCCGATCGCGAGCAAGCCCGGCTTTGGTTCTCACCTCTCGTCGACGAGATCAACAAACTCATCAGGAACCCGGAGGCGGCCGCGGTCCGCCTGAACACTGTCCATAATGCACTGATTGATCTGATCACCTTCCTGGATCCGGCGCGAGTGTGGATCACCGGGCCCAACCGGAAGTTCGATCAGAAGGAGTTGCCGGAACCGCGCACCGAATCCCAGCAGGACGAGACTTCGGAGGCCCGGCCCGCTCAACCGTGAGAGACATGCCGCTTGTCGGGTTGGGTCGACCGTTGACCGACGGACACCGCCGATAGAACGTGTGTTCGAGTAGCGTGGTGGTGTGGATGTTGATGAGCGCGTGATTCCGGCGTGGCAGCTCTCCGAGGGGGAGCTGCTCGGTGGTCTGCTCGAATCCGAGAAAGTGTTGCGGCGGCAGTATGGGCGGATCCTGGAGTTGATCGCTGAGGTCGAAGCTCGGGGTGTGGCGGGTGGGCGGGGGTATCGGGATACGGCGAC
>NZ_PQHZ01000042.1 GCF_003385185.1 Amycolatopsis palatopharyngis
GGCCAGGGGTCCATTCCGAACGCCTCGATCCCGCCGGGTGGCGGTGGTGCCGGGGGTGGCGGCATCCCCGGTGGAGGTGGTGGCGGCGGTGGCGGTGGCTACACGCCCACGCCGATGCCCCCGCCGGTCACGCGGGCCCCGGGAGTCGGCACGAGTTCCGTTCCCGTCGGCAGCACACGCCCCTCCGGCTACCAGCAGCCGAACTTCAGCGGGCCACGCTCCGGAGGCGGCGGCGGTAACACCAGCGGGTTCGGCGGCATGGGCCCCATGCCAATGGGCATGGCAGGCGGCGCCGGTGGAGCGGGCGGTGGCTCGGACTACAACAGCAAGATCGGCCGTGGTGGCGGTGGTTTCGGTCCTGGAGGCGGCGGCGGAGCGGGAGCCGGTGCGGGTAGCGGTCCGGCCTCCGGCGCGGCGAAACCCGGCGGTGTCGGCGCGGCGGAAGCCGCCGCTGGACGCGGTGGGGCCGGTGGCATGGGTGCGGCCGGTGGCCGTGGCATGGGCGGCGGTATGGGCGCGGGCATGGGTGGTGGCCGTGGCGGTAAGGGCGGCGAGGACGAGGACCACCAGCGTCCGACCTACCTGCTCGAAGGTGACCCGGACGAGGTGTTCGGCACCGACCAGCGCACGGCCCCGCCGGTCATCGGCGAGTGACTCCGGCCGCCGGGATCCCCTGATCGCGATGCGGTCCGGATCCCGGCGGGCCGGTCGCGATCAGTAGCGGAAGAACTTCTCCTTGCGACCCTGCCGGACCAGACGCAGCCACTGGGCGAAGGCCTTCGGGTCACGCTTGACGCCCACGAAGTACAGCCCGAACCGGATGATCTCCAGCGCACCGATCTTGCGCATGCCGGGCTGCGAGAGCAGGTAGCCGCGGTTGCGGTAGGTGTAATAGCGCTTGACCTCGTTCTCCGGGTCCTGCGCGTGGAACCGCCCGCCGAGCATCGGCTTGAACTCGTCGGATCCGTTCGGGTGCAGATACGAGGTCTTCAACGAGGTCCCGAAGGGCAGACCGGAGCGCACCAGCCTGCGGTGCAGTTCCACCTCGTCCCCTCGGAAGAACAGCCGCAGGTCCGGCACCCCGACCACGTCTAGGGTCGAGGCGCGAAACAGTGCGCCGTTCATCAGTGACGCGATACCCGGCAGGAAGTCCTCGCCGAGCTCAGCGGTCGATCGCTTCCACGTCAGGCCTCTGCGCAGGGGGAACGCCAGCTTGTCCGGTGCGTCGATGTTGGACACGACGGGGGAGACCTCGGCGAGTCCTCGCTTATCGGCCTCGTCCAGGAGAATCTCGAGAACGTTCTCGTCGGCTGGCCTGCCGTCGTCGTCCGCGAGCCACACCCAGTCCGCGCCCAGCGCCAACGCGTGCAGCATGCCGAGCGCGAAACCGCCCGCTCCGCCCAGATTGCGGTGCGACGGCAGGTAGGTGCACGGCAGCGGGACACTTTCCACGACCTCGCGTGCGGACTGGTCGGGTCCGTTGTCGACCACGATCAGCTGATCGACCGGGTGCGTCTGGGCCGCGATGACCTTCAACGAGTCGGCAAGGAGTTCGCGACGGTGCCGGGTGACCACGACGGCCACGACGGAACCCGCGCCCAGCGGCGCCACCTCGGGCTCGCGGCTCATGTCTGCTGCCTCATTCGCCGGCGGGCTGCACATCGCTCAGTGCCGTGCCCTGCTCGGTCACGGTGCCGGTCGCTCATGTCAGTCCCCGCCCTTGGCCGATACCGAGTTGTCGGCGACGATTCGCTCCGCGGCCTCGGCGCTGAGGTTCTCGAACGGGTCCTTGCCCTTGTACGCGGTGAGGACGTCGCGGAGTGAGCCCTGCATCTTCATGTTGCCCTCGTCCATCCAGATGGCCGAGGTGCACAGCTCCAGCAGCAGATCGTCCTGATGCGAGGCGAACACCAGCAGCCCCGAACGCCGGACCAGGTCGACCAGGCGGTCACGTGCCTTGTTCAGGAACGCGGCGTCGACGGCTCCGATGCCCTCGTCGAGCAGCAGGATCTCCGGGTCGATCGATGTCACCACGCCGAGCGCGAGGCGCACTCGCATACCAGTGGAGTACGTGCGCAGGGGCATGGACAGATAGTCGCCGAGCTCGGTGAAGTCCGCGATGTCGTCGACTCGCTTCTCCATCTGCTTCCGGGTCATCCCCAGATAGAGCCCGCGGATCATGATGTTCTCGTACCCGGAGATCTCCTGGTCCATGCCGACACCGAGATCGAAAACCGGCGCGACCCTGCCGACGATTCTGGCGGACCCTCTGGTCGGCTCGTAGATCCCGGACAACAGCCTGAGCAGGGTGGACTTGCCGGCCCCGTTGTGCCCGACGAGCCCGATCCGATCCCCTTCGTTGATCGACACCGAGATGTCGTGCAGTGCCTCGATCACCGGCACGCGGCTCTGCGTGCCGATCTTTCCGCCTACCTTGCCGAGGACCTTCTTCTTCAGCGAGCGGCTTTTCGCGTCGAAGATCGGGAAATCGACCGAGGCGTTCCAGACGTCGATGCTGACCATGTCACTCACACTCGCTCTTCCGGGCACGCGACCCTGAGTTCTTCATCGTCCTCACACCCAGTACGAGACGCGGGCACGGTAGTTGCGGAGCACGACCAGCGCCAGGGCCCAGCCGACGATGGCGAATCCTCCCACCACCGCCCAGTGATGCCAGCTCTGCTGGTTGCCGATCATTGGCGCACGCACTACCTGAATGAAGTGGTACATCGGGTTCAGTTCGGCGATCAGGTTCCGCCAGCTCACCGTGTCCCCGAATCGCTTCTGCAGGATATCGGTCGACCAGACGATCGGCGTCATGAAGAACAGCAGGTTGATGAGGCTCGAGATGACCTGCGGGATGTCTCGGAACCGAGTCGAGACAACACCGAAGAGCAGCACGACCCATCCGGCGTTGATCGCGATCAGGGCGAAGCCCGGGATGGCGAGCAGCGCGCTCCAGTTGAGGCCGGGCTGGGGGATCCCGCCTTCGGTGATCACGTAACCGGGCCTGGAGATCTCACTCCAGAAGACGCTGATCACCAGCACGTAGATGACCATGTTGTGGCCGAACATGATCATCTGTCGCCATACGGTGCGCAGCACGTAGACCGACAACGGCGCAGGTAGGTGCTTGATCAGGCCTTCGTTCGAGATGAAGGTGTCGGCGCCCTCGGTCAGGCAGCCGAGAATGAAGTGCCAGACGATGAAGCCCGTGGTGATGTAGGGCAGGAACGCGGCGATCTCCGAGCCGAACAGCTGTGAGTACAGCAGGCCGAGACCAAGTGCCGTGATGCCCATACTGATGGTGATCCACAAGGGACCCAGAACGGACCGGCGGTAGCGCTGTTTGATGTCCTGCCAGCCGAGATGGCTCCACAGTTCGCGCTGCTGAAATCCGTTCTTGAGGTCGGCGAACGCGCGCGCCCAGGAGCGGCTGTCGGACTTGACCCTGATCGTTGCCGAGGCGGACGCGGCCCTATCGCCGCCCGCCGAAACGGTGCTGGTGGCATGCACGAGATATGAGGGTACTGCGGTGTGTGCAGGAGCTCGCCGGACCCCGCCGGTAGGCGGATAAATGGCCTTCGGAGCAGAACCGAAACCCTCATAAAGAGGACACGAACTGGTAGTTTTCTCCGCCATGGACCCAGTGACGGACGCGCAGGCGGAGAGATTCCGGCGGCCGGTGTACTACCTCGTCGCCCCTGCGGGCTTTCCGAACTACGGGGACGAGTTGATCGCCGCCTCATGGCTGCGTTACCTCGCCGACGTCGCGCCGGATGCGGACGTCTGGGTCGACACTCACTCGCCAGGGCCCAGCACCATGTTGCTGTCCGATCTGCATCCTCGCGTCCGCTTCACCGATACGCTCTGGCGACTGTGCTCCGACGCACAGTCGGAAGATCCCTGGCAGGTCGCGGCGTGGGTACGGGACGCGGTGAACAATCCGGGCGTCGCGCCGCGCTGGTTCCACGGGATCGACCTGCTGGGCAAGGTGGACGTACTGCACGTGCTGGGCGGTGGTTACATCAACAAGCTGTGGCCGCAGCACATCGGGCTGCTCGCCGGGGTGGCCGCGGCCAAGGCGCGTTCCGGGGCACGCGCGGCGATGACCGGTCAGGGGCTGTTGCCCGTCTGCGACGACGCGGCGCCGCTCCTGCGGACGCTGGTGGAGCAGTTCGATGTGGCGGAGGTCAGGGACCAGGGTTCGGCCGAGCTCCTGGACATCGGAATGGGCGTTGACGACGCGTTCCTCGCCGGCCGTGCCCAGGGCCTGTACGCCGAGGGCGACGTGCCCGAGGTCATGCTGTGTCTGCAGTCCGACCTGGTGGACGTCGGCGCGGGCAGGCTCGCGGGCGCCGTGCTCTCGATGCTGCGTTCCTGGAAGATCGACCCGGCGAACGTCGGAGTCGTCGAGGGAATTCCACGGGCCGACCGTGAGGTGTACCTGCTGCTCGAACGGGATCTGCCCGGCGCACGGTTCTATCCGTTCCCCGAGGTGTGGGGCAGTGGCCTCCCGGTGTCGCCCGAGCAGACCTGGATCACCACGCGGTTCCATCCGCACCTGATGGCAGCCGCGGCCGGGGCCAGTGGGGTCGCGGTGTCCGTCCATCCGGACTACTACGCCACGAAGCACCGCTCACTGGCCGACCTCGGATCGAACTGGACCCTGGTCGAGGACCTGTCCGAAGTGCCGGAAAGGCCCAGCGCAGGCGGGTTCGCCGTGGGCGATGTGGACCGGTTCCGGGCGGGCAAAATCGCGCTTGCCAGGGCCATTTACGCCCCGATCCTGCGTGAACCCGAACCAAAGCCCGAACCGGAATCGGCACCCGAACCGGAACCAGACGCAGACCTGGCTCCGAGCGAGCCCGAGCCAGGCCCGGGCCGTATCCGCCGCCACCTTTCCCGCTTCAGGCGCCCCTGACCAGTGCGCGGGTAGGAGCGCCTGCAAGTACACCCAAGCAAGATCAGGAGCGTCGTTAACTGCTACCAAGCGACGGTCACTTGGTAGCAGTTAACGACCCAGTCGATCTTGCTTGGGTGTACTTGCAGACGTACCAACCCAGGTGCGGGAGGGGCTAGAGGTACTGGCCCGTGTTGCCGATGCCCGAGCCAGGCTGTTCGGCGGCACTTGCGGAGCTGCCGGGCGGTAGACCACGGCGCATCTGCTCCAGCTGCACCCGCGCCGCCATCTGCTGGGCGAACAGCGCCGTCTGGATGCCGTGGAACAGGCCCTCGAGCCAGCCGACCAGCTGCGCCTGCGCGATCCGCAGTTCGGCATCCGACGGCGTGCTGTCCTCGGTGAACGGCGCCACCAGCCGCTCCAGCTCGTCCTGCAGCTCGGGTGCCAGCGCCTGTTCCAGTTCCTTGATCGAGGTCTCGTGGATCTCGCGCAGCCGGTTGCGGCTCGCGTCGTCCAGCGGTGCCGCCCGGACCTCCTCGAGCAACTGCTTGATCATGGTGCCGATCCGCATGACCTTGGCGGGCTCCTCGACGAGGTCGCCGACCGTCTCACTCTGCTCGGCCTCCTCGGCCGAGGCGATGCGTGCGGTGCCCACCGGTGACCCGTCCGGGCCGACGACGACCACGTGGGACTGCTCGGCGTCAGACGCGCCGGATATGCCGGAGTTGGGCGAATTAGGCTCGGTCATGTTCTCCATCCTGGCCTGGTTTCGCGGTGGTTCGCAGCATACGTCCCGCTGCACCCCACTGATGATCGAGTAATGGCACGCTTTGGCTCCGATCGCCTTGGCATCTCCCACCGTAACCGGGGCGGTCGCAGACCGTACTCACCAGGTCAACCCCGGCGTGAGGGGAAAACAACACGCCCGTACGGTGTGCTCATGGCGTTTGACGTCGCTCGGATTCGTGGGTTGTTTCCCGCACTGGGTGACGGCTGGATTCACTTCGACGGCGCAGGCGGAATGCTCGTGCCGGAGCAGGTTGCCTCGGCCGTGTCAACGGCCATGCGCGCTCCGGTATCCGGTCCCGGTGGGTCGTTTCCGGCCTCACAGCGTGCGGAGAGCATCGTGACGGCGGCCAGGAAGGCAGTGGCCGACCTGGTCGGTGCCGACCCTGCCGGCGTCGTGCTCGGGCCGAGCTCCTCGGTCCTGCTCCGCCGTCTCGCCGACGTCATGTCCGACCGCTGGACCATCGGGGACGAGGTCGTCGTCTCCCGGCTCGACGAGCAGGCGAACCTCGCCCCCTGGCTGCAGGCGGCGAAGCGGGTCGGCGCGGTGGTGCGCTGGGGCGAGATCGACATCGAGACATGCGAGCTGCCCGCCTGGCAGTACGAGAGCCTGGTTTCCGCGCGTACGAAGGCCGTTGCGATCACGGCCGCGTCCGGGTCGGTCGGCACGCGCCCCGATGTGCCGACCGTTGCCGAGTTCGCCAAGCGTGTCGGAGCCACGGTGGTCGTCGACGCGACGTACGCCGCGCCGTTCGTGCCGCTGGACCTCAATGCGCTCGGTGCCGACGTGCTGGTCGTGTCCGCGCTGTCCTGGGGCGGGCCCTCAGTCGGCGCGCTGGTCTTCCGGGATCCGGAGATGATCGAGCGACTGCCGTCGATTGCGCTGGAGTCGAACGTGCGCGGCCCCGGCAGGCTGGAACTCGGCCCGCACCCATACCCCCTGCTCGCCGGGCTGATCGCCTCGGTGGACTACCTCGCCGGACTGGACGACGCCGCCACCGGGTCACGCCGCGACCGGCTCGTCACCTCGCTGGGCTCGGCGAAGTCCTACCACGCGGGTCTGCTGGCGCAGCTCTCCACCGACCTGCGTTCGCTGCGGCACGTGATGGTGATCGGCGACGCGATGCGGCGGATCCCCGCGCTCGCGTTCACGCTGGCTGGACGCAAAGCCCCGGAGGTCGCCGAGTACCTGGCATCCCAGGGCCTGTGCGCCTTCGCCGACGACGGATCCACCGGAGTCTTCGCCTCGCTCGGTGTCGGCGAGGTCGGCGGTGCCGTGCGCATCGGCCTCGCGCACTACTCCAACGTCTTCGAAATCAACCAGCTCCTGCGCGTCCTCGAGGAACTCCGGTAACGCTCAGGACCGGGCGGCGAGCAGGACCTTGCCGAAAACGCCACCCTCGTCCAGGGACCGGTGCGCGTCACCAGCCTCCGCCATCGGCACCACCTGATCGATCACCGGCAGCACGGTGCCCTGCTCGACCAGCGGCCACAGGCGCTCACGTACGGCGCTGACGATTGCCGCCTTCTCCTCATCGGGACGGGTGCGTAGTCCGGTGGCGGCGACACTGGCCCGCTTCCCGAGCAGCTTGCCGAGGTTGAGTTCGCCCTTCACGCCACCCTGCATGCCGATGACGACCAGCCTGCCGCCGGTCGCGAGCGCGTCGACGTTGCGGCCAAGGTATGCCGCACCCATGTTGTCCAGGATGACGTTCGCACCTCCGGTCTGGGCGCGAATTTCCTCGACGAAGTCCTGCTCCCGGTAGTTGATCACGATGTCGGCGCCGAGCTGCCTGCATCGCTCGAGGCGTTCGGCCGAACCCGCCGTCACCGCAACGGTGGCGCCCAGCGCCTTGCCCACCTGGATCGCGTGGGTGCCGATGCCCCCCGCGCCGCCGTGTACGAGCAGCACCTCGTCCTCGCCGAGTTCCGCGTGCAGCACGACGTTCGACCAGACCGTGCAGGCGACCTCGGGCAGGCCCGCCGCGGCCAGCACGTCCACCTCGCTGGGCACCGGAAGCAGCTGTCCTGCGGGCACGGTGACCTTCTCCGCATACCCGCCGCCCGCGAGCAGTGCGCAAACCTCGTCGCCCACCTGCCACCCCTGGACGCCGTCGCCGAGCTCGGCGATGGTGCCGGAACATTCGAGCCCGAGAACCTCACTGGCGCCCTTGGGCGGCGGGTAGAGACCCTGCCGTTGCAACAGGTCGGCCCGATTGACCGCGCTTGCCGCCACGTCGATCAACACCTCGCCCGGCGCGGGCACCGGGTCGGGGACCTGGGTCCATTCCAGGGTCTCGGGGCCGCCTGGCTCACGGATGGTGATGGCAAACATGGGTCCGACTGTATCGGCCGGCAGAGCGGGTCGCCGCGTCGATCGCGCGGGCAACGATTGCCGACTGGTAACGGTCTGTACTTACCCGTCGTAATGCCTCCGAATGACCCTTGACCGAGCAGTGGAAACGAACGAAGGTGTTCGGCTACCGGGCGCGACTCACCGTGTCGGGGAGGTGACTGGCACCCGTCCGGATCCTGCGAGAAGGAGAACCTTTCTATGTCATCCGTCAGGAAAAGACTCGCGCCTGCGGTCGCGATCGCGGCCTGTGCGGGGTTGGTGCTCACCAGCACCCCCGCAGCGGCGGTGTCGCCATCCGCGCCGAGCGGGCCCGCACTGGCCAAGAAACTGGTCAAGAAGGTCGACGCCCGCAAAATCAATCGGCACCTGATCGCCCTGCAACGCATCTCCGACAGCAGTGGCGGAAACCGTGCGGCGGGCAACGCCGGGCACGCCAGGTCGGCCGAGTACGTCGCCGGAAAGCTGGAGGCTGCGGGATACGACGTCACCAGGCAGGAGTTCCCGTTCACCTACACGGAAACGCTGGCCGAGAGCCTGACCGCCGGTGGCACGGACGTGCCGATCATCATCATGAGCTACAGCCCCTCCACCCCCGAGGACGGCATCACGGCACCGCTCGCGGTGATCGAGCCGGACGCGACTCCGGGCTGCGAGGTCGGTGACTACGGCGATGTGACCGGCGAGATCGCGCTCATCCAGCGAGGCGCCTGCTCGTTCGCGCAGAAGCAGGCGGCGGCGGCTGACGCCGGCGCGGTCGGCGCGGTCATCTACAACAACGTGGACGGTGACCTCAACGGAACGCTGGGCGATCCGGACGGAGCGCGCATCCCCACCGGTGGCATCAGCAAGGCGGCCGGTGAGTCGCTGACCGGTCAGGACGGCACGTCGGTGACGCTGGAACTGCGGGCACTGCAGGAGGAGCGCACCACCTACAACGTCATCGCCGAGACCAAGACCGGTCGCAAGGACAACGTCGTGATGGCCGGCGCGCACCTCGACAGCGTGACCCACGGCGCGGGTATCAACGACAACGGCACCGGCTCGGGCGGCCTGCTGGAGACCGCGCTGCAGCTGGGCGGCAGCCCGAAGGTGAACAACGCGGTCCGCTTCGCATGGTGGAGCGCCGAGGAGTTCGGCCTCGTCGGTTCCAACTACTACGTCGACCAGTTGACGTTCGAGCAGCAGCTGGACATCTCGATGTACCTCAACTTCGACATGATCGGCTCGCCGAACGCGGCGTTCTTCGTCTACGACGGTGACGACTCCGACGGTGAGGGTGCGGGCGCCGGCCCGTACGGCTCGGCACAGATCGAGAACGCGTTCGTCGAGTACCTGGAGGGCAACGGCACTCCGACCGAGGGCACCGACTTCTCCGGCCGCTCGGACTACGGCCGCTTCATCTCCGTCGGTATCCCGGCAGGCGGATTGTTCACCGGCGCCGAGGGCATCAAGACCGAGGCGCAGGCCGCCAAGTGGGGCGGACGCGCGGATGTCGCGTACGACCCGTGTTACCACCAGGAGTGCGACAACCTGGGCAACGTGGACCGTACGGCGCTGGACCGCAACGCCGACGCCCTCGCGTGGGTGACGGCTCGGTACGCGATCAGCACCGAGGAGGTGAACGGCGTCTCGCCGTTCGAGGCGAAGAGCAAGAAGGCGACGGCTCAGCAGCGGGCCGCGCAGCGCGCGTTCACGGCGCAGACCGCGGGCGACCCGCACGCGGAACTGCGCTAGCGGGAGTACCCCAATGTGGCATTGGGGACGTTCAACGTCCCGAATGCCACATTGGGGACATCCTGGCGCCCCGTGGGCTAGCCGAGATCGCGGGTGCCGAAGGTGTCGCAGCGGGCCGGGTCGCCCGTGTTGTATCCAGTCGTGAACCACTGTTCGCGCTGTGCCGAGGTTCCGTGGGTGAAGCTGGACTCGTCAACCGTTCCACCGCCGAGTTCACGCTGGATGAAGTCGTCACCGATGCGAGCGGCCGTGTCGAGGGCGCTCGCGATGTCCTCGCGGGTGATCTCGACGATCAGTGGTTGACCGTTCTCGGTCGGAGTGGTGGTGGCGTGGTTGGCCCAGACCCCGGCATAACAGTCGGCCTGCAGTTCCAGCCGGACGCCGTCGGACTCTGGCCCACTCCCGCCGCGTACCTGCGCCGACGTGCCGAGCAGGTTCTGCACATGGTGGCCGTACTCGTGGGCGAGCACATACGCCTCGGCGAACGGTCCGCCCCTGGCACCGAATCGCTGCTGCAGCTCCTCGAAGAAGGTCAGGTCGATGTAGACCTCGGCGTCGGTGGGGCAGTAGAACGGCCCCACGTCCGAGCCTGCCGTGCCGCAGGCGGTACTGACGCCGCTGGTGAAGAAGTTCGTCGGCGCCTCGCGGTATGTGCGGCCGGAACGAGCGAACTGGTCGCTCCAGTAGTCCTGGATCGAGTTGACGGTCGCGACGATCGCGCAGTCGTGGTTGCTGTTCGCGTCGGCCCCGGTGCGGCAGGTCTGTTCGAGTGCGCCGTTGTCCACCTGCTGGCCCGCGCCGACTTCGCCGAGCTGCCCGAACCCGGCCACGCCCGAGCTGTCGACACCGCCGAACTGGGCGAGGAGGAAGTAGATCACCAGCCCGACCACGCCGAGCCCACCCCCGCCCGCGACGACGCGTCCGCCGACACCACCGCTGCCCCGCAGGTCTTCCACCTGGGAAACGTCCAGCCCGGCACCTTCGTTGAATCTCACGGGAATTCCTTCGCGCCCTCGCCGACGATCACGTCAGGCTATCCGTCGTTGCCCAGACAACAGCCTGGGTGCGGCTGCCGGTTCAGGCGCCGCACCCAGGACTACCGAGGTTGTTTGTCGGATACTGCGGTCGACCGCGCACCGGGCCGGCGAATAGCACAGTTGGCGTGGGCGCAGAAGCCACGCCGAGACCGGCTGGAACAACGCCGTCGTGCACGGTGGAATGCCGAGCGCACTGGTGAAAACCCGAGCTGCTCACAATCACGACTGGGCCGGGATCATGCCGCCTCAGCCGTGGGGTCACAACCGGCAGTCAACCGCAAAGGATCATTGGTCACAGCACCACCGCTCCCTTTCCCGGTTGGACCAGCCGAACCGGCACCTCTCGGGGTGGTCGTGCCTGGGCTCGGGCGAAGTCCTCCGTCCTGTTCAGGATGCGCTTTTGAGACCCAAGTCACAACAGTTTCGATATCCCTCGTCTGGGCGCAGTTTGACGAACACGCTCATGATCGAGTGAAGCAGTGCCAGATGTCCCGAACCAGGTGTCGCCGACAGGAAGGTTCTAGGCTCGCGAAATGAGCAGTGTGCATGATGATGTGCGTTGGCTGTCCGAAACCGAGATGCGCGCGTGGCGCTCCTACATCGTCTCGACACTGATGCTTCGCCACCGGCTGCACCGGGACCTCGCGGAACGACATGACGTGTCGCTCACCGACTACGAGGTCCTCGTCTGCCTGTCGTCGCGCGAGGACAGGCGAATGCGGATGACCGAGCTGGCGAGCATGCTGGGTTCGACCAAGAGCAGGCTTTCACATCAGGTCGGCCGGATGGAGTCCGACGGCGTGGTGCGGCGGGTGAAGGACCCGGAGGACAAGCGCGGTGTGGTCGCCGAGCTGACCGACGACGGTTTCGCGGTGCTCGAACAGTCGGCGCCGACCCACGTGGAAGGCGTGCGCAAGCACCTGATCGATCTGCTCACCACGGAGGAGAAGGTGGCGATGGGGGAGGCGTTCTCCCGGGTACTCGAACACCTGACGGAGCTTGATGGCTGAGGGGCTACCCTCGACACCCAGGGAAGCGTGGCAGAGCGGCCGAATGCACTCGCCTTGAAAGCGAGCGTGGGGCAACCCACCGGGGGTTCAAATCCCTCCGCTTCCGCAGTCAGTACCCGCACTTTCCCGGGAAAGTGCGGGTACCGGGGTGGTCAGCTGGCGAGTGCGCCGTCGACCTCGACCCTTACTTTGCCGGGGTCGAAGCAGACGTGGCCCGCGATCTTGGTCGCGTCCTCCAACGGGCGCTCGTATATCCAGGCGAGGTCCTGTCCGTCGCGGCCCACGTAGGTGGCGGTTCCCTTGTAGGGACAGACGGATTCCGTTTCGGTCGGTTTCAGTAGTTCGATCCGGACATCGGCGCGTGGCAGGTAGAAGCGGTTCGGCAGGCCGGTTTCCGACAACAGGAGCGGCCGGTCGCTGTCGGCGAGCAACTGGTCGCCGTCGAGGACGCGGACATGTCTGCTGCTGACGCGGGCGTCCACCCGGTGGTAGGGGTCGCGCAGGTGTCCGTGGACCTGTTCGTCCTCGTCCCACCACGCATCCATCGAATCCCAGTAGAACGCCGCATAGCCCGCCAACCATGGTGCCTCGGCAGTTGGCTGCGGGTAGCTCCACACGGCGTTCTCCGCGACCCGGCCGCCGGCGCGGGCGGTCCGGTAGCTCGCGTCGCCCTTGAACGGGCAGTGCGTGGTGTGCTCGGTGGGTTCGAGGAGGTCGGCGCGGATGTCCTCCTCGGGAAAGTACAGCTGCGGCAGCAGGCCGGTCTCGTGCAGCAGCATCCCGCGCGTCGAGTCGGCTACGGTCTCGCCGCCGAACTCGGCCCGTACCCGCCGGGGGAAGGGGTGCATCAACAGATTGTGTGCCGGCCCCGAGATCGTGTAGTTGGTCGTGTCAGGAGCGCGCCTGGACAGCGGCCCGTCGGAGATGGTCAGGCTCATCGGGCGACCTCCGTGGCTGGGAATGCGAACATCACCACCATCATCGACCTGGCAGCCGCGGTTCGCCGAGTGCGTGGTGATCGCACTTTCCCGGGAAAGTGCGATCACCTAGCGTGAGCATCTACGGTGGCGCCGTGAACATTTCACGGGAGGACGCGGCCCGCGACCTTGAGCGGGCTGCGGCGGAAGAGCCGGAGGAGAGCAGGCAGTACCTGCTCGAAGCGGCCGAGACCTGGCACATCGCGGGCAACGACGAGCGCGCACGGGAGCTGTTCGAGCACGTACTCGATGCCGACGGTAGGACGTTCTCCGATCCCCGGATCGCTTATGCGACCTTCCTGCTCGGGGTGGCGGAGACGGATCGGGCGCACGAACTGTTGGACCAGGTGTGGCGGGACCACGAGCTGGGTGGTCTGACGCATGTGGACGGTGGTGAGGTCTACGAGTTCGCACTCGATGACCCAGCGACCGCACTGCGCTGGTACACCCGGGGAATCATGCGCTCGATCGACACCAGCGCCGCGCCCACGGGGGACGCGCTGGCCAAGGACATGTCACTGCCAGCACTTTTCGCCGCCAGGCAGCGGGTCCGGCAGGCGATGGGCCAACCCGCCGACGAGTGGGATGAGCTGTGGGAGAAGTCCCACGAAAGCTTCAATGCCAACTTGGCCGAGGACGACAACACCGAGGCACAGACGCGGCGGCCTGCCCGCCACGCCGTTCTGTACTGGCCACCCGCGGAACTGGCGGAGTACCGACGCCGGTGGCCAGAGGGCTATCCGGGATTGCGGGACGAAGAGGATCCGCATCTCGAACACCGGCGCGAGGTCGAGCGGGAGGTTCGAGCCGCCCGTTCCGGGACGTCGCCCACGGTGGCGACAGGGAGTGCCGCGCACTTCGCCGAGTTTGTCGCGGACAGTGGTCTCGACGGCGCCGAGGCCTCCGCCAGAGCAACTTACGCGGCCGAGTTGAACCACACCGGGAGGTCGATCGTTCGACTTCCCGGTCGCAACGAGCCGTGCTGGTGCGGTTCCGGGCACAAGTACAAGAAGTGCTGCGGGGCACCAGGATTCACCAACTGACGTGACCTGGTTTCGCACTTTCCCGGGAAAGTGCGACCACGGACCTGCGGGATGACTACGTGTTGCTGGCCCGTGCGGCTATCCGCGCCTGCACCTCGGGGCGGCGAAGTGGTGGGACCGTCTTCGGCGGCTGCCGGCGGGGCGGCAACTCGGCGAGCAGCCGGGTGGTCGTCGCCGTGACCTCGGCGACCGCGGCCTCGAACGGGTCACGGGTGCTGTCCGACAGCGACTGAACGCCGCTGACCTTGCGAACGTACTGGCGAGCGGCAGCCTCGATCTCCTCAGCTGTCGCTTCAGGCTCAAGACCACGCAGAGCGGTGATGTTTCGGCACATGACACGAGCGTACGAGGTGCGAAGCGCAACTGCGAGAGGTTCGACCGCAGGTCAGCGGGTTTCCTCCGGCGGCGGGCCGCCACGCTGGTGGGCTTCCGGAGTCAAGTGACAGCCGGTGCTGATGCTGATGGACATGTTCTTGACCTGCCCGAACGAGAGACGGCTCCCGGCGGCGTCAAAGTACCGTATCTCCCGGTTGCCGGGCTTGTCCGCTACGCGCTCGGGCCCCTTGAATCCGTACTTGTTGGCGATCTCGGTGATGATCTGAACGGATTCTTCCCACCGATCGTCCGGAATAGTGGACCGGCTGAATCCTCCGCTGATTGTCCTAGTGATGCCTTGTCTTCCGTCGACATCGGGAAAGTCGAATCCACACGCAGCTTCCCCAATTTCTCGGTACGGCCCATGTTCCCACTCCGGCAGGCCGAACTTCTTGGCGAGAGTCCCCTTTATTTCGTCAAGTGCGGCTTGGTAGGTGTCGGTAACTTGTTCGATGTCGGGACGCTGCAGCAGCGTGTCGTACTGCTGTTGTTGGGTTCCGGCGTTGGGGTCGTCGTTGATGTTGCTGCCCTCCGAGACACAAGCGGATAGAAGTCCGGTCAGTACCACCGCAAGCGCGAGCTTCCGCAGTGGTGCACGAGTCAGCCCCAGTTCCACGGCATGATCTCCCAGGTTTCGTGGGCGAAGTCGCGGCCCGTCTGGCCCAGTGCATCGCCGATGTCGGTGTTGTTTCCCTCGATCACCAGGTCCTGTTCTCCCGCGACGATTACCGCCATGTTGTACTGACTGGTGCTGTTGGGGGTCAGGTATCCGCTGTGTCCCGTTACTTCCACCAGACCTTTGCCGAAAATGTTGCGCTCTGCGCCGACAGCTCCAGTCTCGCCGTGACGCATTCCCTCCATCGTGCTCGGGTCCTCACCGAGATGGCCACTACGGCCCATGTCGGCGACCATGTCCTCGTTGGCCTCTATCGAAGTGACGTGTCCGTCCGGAACCCGCAGGTCCGAGGTGCTCCCGGTGCCGAGACCAGGGGAGCCGAACATCACCGCATCGTCGACTCCGGAGCTGTCTTGCAGCGCAAGGCCGGTGGTGAGTGATCCGTAGGAGTGTCCGAGCGCGGTCAGGTGAGCATCCGCCGTCCTCGCCGTGTCCAGCCCGTTGAGGAAGGAGTTGAGCTCCTTCGCGCCAGCCCGGGCTGCTTCCTCGCCGAGCACCGTGGAGCCAGGACCGGCCACGCTTTCAAGGGTGGCCTGGGGAGCTTGGTAACCGATCCAGGTCACCGTGGCCACGGTGGCGCCGGGATCTGTCGTCTTGAGAACGTCTTCGGTCTGGAGGCGCAAGTCGTTGAGGTTCTGGTCGTACCGCTCCATGCTCCCATCCACGGTCGAAGTGAAGCCTGGCGTGAATACCGAGACGTGATCTGCGGTATCAACGTCGCCGTTCGCGATCGCGGCCTCTGCTCGGGAGTCCGACAGGTCGAGATTCAACAGGTGACGGTCGGGAAAGGACAGCACGGTCTCGATCGCGTTCAGCGACTCCAGCTTCGCCTCCACCTCGGCGAGCCGGTCGTCGGCGCCGCTGAATGTGCCGCCGAACAGGTTGCCGTCGAGTTCCTCCCGGAGTCGCTGCGCCTCCGCTTCGAGGCGGGCACGCTCCATCGGCAGCCGGGCGCGGTTGGCTTCGTCGCGGTACTTCGCCGGGACGCCGTCGAGATTGCCGATCCATTCCGGGTGGGCACGCAGGATCTGACGCCGTTCGGCCTCGGACAGCGACGCCCACCAGCCCGAGTTGTCGCCTGGCGTGCCGCCCTGCGGCGGCCCGAGCACTGAAAGGCCGCCCTGCGCAGCTCCTGCTTCAGCGGCCTGGGCGAGGGTCGTTGAGTCGCCTTCGCTGATCGTGCCGAGGATCGCCCTGCCGATGACGTCTGCGATGTCGTTGTCGACGTCATCGGCCCTGCGCAGGATCTGCTCCACCCGATCGGCGACCTCGGCCTGGACCCGGTCCCGCTCGGCGACGACGTCGGGTGGCAGGTCGGCCGCCGGGACAGGGCTCACGGACTGGACCGCACCACTGGCGTTGATCACGAAATCATGCGCGGCGGCGAGTCCCTTGGCCTCGGCAATGGCCTGCAGGAGTGCGTTCACGGCTCCTTCTGCCTCGTGTGCGGCACGTCTGACTGCGCCGACGCCCGCGACAAGTCCGTCCAGATCGTCGGTGAGCGTGCCGAGGTTGCTGGCTGCCGCGTGCGATGCTCCGCCATGCCACTCTCGTGGCGCCGAGGAGGTGGTCACCTCGTCGTTCAGTTCCGTGAGCGTGTCGCAGTACTTGTTCAGTTTGTCGACAGCCGCACCGAGTCTGTCGATGTCCCAGCGCTGCACGTCGACCCAGCTCACCATCAGACCGGCCTCGCTCTGCCGCTCGGGGTGATCTGCCGGAAGTCCGCCTCGGCGGCGTCCTCGTGCTTGCTGTAACTCTCGGCGGCCGACCCGAGCTTCTCGGAGTAGCTGCCCATGGCACTCGTCCAGGTCGTCAACTGGTTCTGCCAGTAATCCGCCAGTGTCGTGGCTGCGGATGCGGCTCGGCCACCGGGGAGTGCGGTGGCGAGCGCGATAGCGCCATCCGTCAGCTCCACGGCACGCGCCTGCTGGGCGGCACTCGCTGCTGCCTCCGACGCATTGTGAATGGCCTCGATCTCGGCCTTGTAGCCGCTCATCCGGACCCCTCCCCGAGTAACCGGTCGAGAACACCATGGCACGACTCCTCGCTGGCGGCGAGCGGTCCGGACAAACTTGAGTAGTCCTACGTACGGCTCGCTCGGCGCGTTCGGCTCAGGTTGTCGAGTTCCGTGTAGGCAGCGAGGACATCGCCGATCTCGGCCTTGCGTGCCCGTCGGATGCGGACGGCTTTGAAGGTGGCAATACCACCGAGGACGATCGGGATGAGCGAGATGACGAGCATCACGAGGAACTCGTCCTTGCCAGGGCGCTGGGTGGCCAGAGTGGCGAGAAGCAAGATCGGCCCGACCAGCCAGTAGAAGCTGGCGAGCCTGACCTGCCTGCCGAACTTCTTGGCCCAGTGGTTGTGGCGTTCCCGGGCACGATTGAGAGCGACCTGGGACAGCGGATCGAAGCCCTTCTCCCGTTCGATCTCTGCGGCGCGCGCTGCGACTACCGGATCCTCACGCAGTTCGTCGGGCGTGCTGGTGCCTGCGAACGGGCCACCTGAGTAGCTGGTGGTGACTGTCCCGGGACGAGTGATGACGGCCGCGCTGCGGGGACTTTCGGGAGAGAGGTGTTCGACGTTCCACCCCGCGGAACGGATGGCGCGCCCGATCTCCGCCATCGGCACGTCCAAATATTCGTTGGTATCGAGGTGATAGCGGCCTTCGACGTCAGGCTTGGCTGCGGCGAGTTCCTCGTGTAGCCGCTTTCGGGAGTCGGGCATCCGGCGGGAAGCAGGCTGTAGCGAGAAGCGCAGCAGCCAGGATTGGCCCCCGATCTGCTCATCGACGAACTGCCAGCCGTGTTTCCCGAGCACGTCGAGAATCTCGGACTTGGGGATCTCCTTGTAGTCGATCCAGTCGATTTCCAGATCCTGCCCCTGATGCGCGGCACGAACCTGTTCCAGCCGCTCCAGCTGCCGAACCCGGCGCCGCCGGCGATGGCCACGCGTGGGACCAATGATCAGCGAGAGCTGCACAAGAACGATGACCGTCATAGACGGCACGAAAATCCAGATCGTGATGGTGTTGAGCAGCTCATCGGACACTGCGAGGGGCCTTTCGTCTTATGGGCGGACGTCGGGTGAACTTGAATGCCCGGACGCCGTTGCCGGTGGAGCCGGGACCGGCGTACTCGAAGCCCTGCGCCCGAGCAACTTCCTTGATCATGTGATCCGACAAGGGATGTGCTTTCGCGAGGATCACAACAGGATCACCCGTCGCATTCTTCGGCAGGGACTTTCGCACGTATTCCACGGCGGTATCGAGTCTCCGGTGACGGTCACGGATGCGAGACCAAACGACCCATATGGCGAACAACGCGGTAGCACACGCAAAAACGAAATATCCCACTACTTCCTCCGTCAGCCCAGGGTGTTCAGTCGCATCGAGATCGTATTCTCTGCCCGCTTCGTGAATGAAACACTGTGTGCGATTTCATTGAGGGTGCGGGTAAGATGGTGCCAATCCTCGATGCCTTCGCTGGACACGTTGAGGATGGCGAGGCGACGCCGATCGGGAAAGGCTAGGATGATCTGAGCCTGGCGCACTCGATGGCTCCGGCCGGTGCGCTGACCGGTGACATCTGCGTACGGTTGGACGGCAAGTTCTTCGCCGATGACCAAGCCTTCTCCTGCTGGAAAGTCCATAAAAATGATCTCCCGCGGCTCTCCTGGCGTTCTCAATCCGCTGGCAATAGTTTTCAGCGGTTGCGCTCCTTGCAGAGCTGCATCTTTCACCAGGATCGAGAACTGGGCCACACACAGCCGGGTCGGTTCGAACTCGGAGCGGGCGACGCACTGCGCAACGTAGACGGCGCCTTCCTGGACGAGCTTGGCCAGCATTGCTTCTTGCGAGAAAACCATCGCGAGAATTTTCGTTTGATCGATACCGTGAAGGCATCTGATCAGCTTCTCGAACGTGCGCCGCACTCGTTGCTGCTGGTCCTCACCGAGATCGATCTCGTGTAGCTGTTCGGGGACTGTGAACCGCAAGGGTACTTCGGTTCGGCCATCTGAGAGTTCGCCCGCGATGCTCATGAAATTCTGGGCATAGCCGTAATGCCGGCGAGAACTGCCGAACCAGCTCCTGCCGCGTCCTTTGCCGAGCTGGCTTCTGAGCTCTGGTCGGCGAAACTGACGGCTGAAGGTACCTGGAGTGCCACGTTTGTGCCGCCTTCGATCGTGCGGGCGGTATTCGTGGCTCTGTTGACGAGTTCAGCCGCTTCCGCTGTGCCCTCTGCCATGCTGACTCCAGTGGTTCTTTCGACCAGCCACTTCGCTGCTGCGCTCGGCTGGGACATGTCATGGGCGAAGGCCTTGCCGCCTGCGAACGCTGCTTCTCCTGCAGTGCTCGCCGTACCGCTCATGCCGACCCGAGTGACATCAACCAGTTTGTCCGTTCCGGCGACGACGTCGGAGGCAGCGCCGAACCCTTTGCCGAGCGCACCGACCCCCGGAATGAGACCGGCGACATCACCACCGAGCTCCACCCACGCGCTCATGTCATCCCATTTTTCTTCCACGATCATCTCCGTGCCGTGGGCGGCGAGTGCTATGGCGCCTGCGCCCAGGGCGATGGGCGCCATGATCGGCGTGAGTATCGGAATGAATGCCAATGCGCCCGCTACGGCGGCCACGATGCCGGCGATGTCGCCTAGGTTCTCCGCGAGCCACTCGCCCGCGTTCCTGATCCCGTCGCCGATGGCGTCGAAAAGGCCGCTGTCCGGTGCGTTCTCCGCGGCGTCGTTCAGCGCCTCGGCGCAGATTCGCGCATCGTCCTCCCAGGTGTTGCGCAGTTCCTCGGCCTGCCTGCGGAGGTCATCCACCCGTCCCCAGGCCGTTCCCGCCGCCTCAGTGGCCAGCTTCGCCGCATCGGCCGTAGCCTGCGCCTGTTGCTGCGCGGCCCTGGCTGATGCCGGATCGCTGGTGTCGTATGCGATCGGCACGTTCGCCGCGTTGGCCTCGGCCGCCTTCGCGTCAGCGGCCTTCGCGTCGGCGATCGCCTGCCTCGTCAGCTCCTCGAGCTCTCGCGCTCGTGCCTGGTGCGCTTCCAGCCGATCGCCCCAGGTGGCCAGTGCCTTGCCTGCGTCGTGCATCGACGTACGGGCACCGTCCAGGAAGCCGGGTAACTCGTCCAGGTTCCCGGCGAAGGCTTGGGCGGCTTCACCAGTCCAGATGTCGCGGTTGTCCTGAACGGACTTCAGGACGTCGTACGCCTCCCCGGCGAAAGTGCCGGTACCCGACAGTTGTTCGGCCAGATCGCGCACGGCGACCACCTCGCCGCGCGCCGGGTCGAACCCGAGGCTCGGGTACTTCTCGTTACTCATCAGCCGGCCCCCATCGACTCGAGGTTCGTGGCCATCTTCGCCAACTCGGCCTCGATGCCGTTCTCGAGTTCGGCGTATCCCTTGATCGCGGCGTCCAGGCCTTCCTTGATCGCCGCGACCGCATCCCGGATCTCGCCGAGCCCGCCGTCCCAGATCTCCCGGAAGTCGGCACAGGCCTCGTCGAGTTCGTCCGAACCGATCGAACCCGGGCTGGCGTCGGCCAGCTTCCTCGTGGCGTTGTCGATGTTCTCGCTCGTGCGGTCGAGGTTCTTGCCGAGCGCGTCCAGACCGCCGATATCGACGGTGAAATCAGGCATGGACTTTCTCACCCTCCCCGGTGAAATACCTGTGGCGACGCAATGCGCCGTGTCCGCGACGGAATGTTACCGCCGCAGGTCCGGGCGCGTGCCAGTTTCGCCGGAACGGAGGGTGACGTGACGTGCACACTGCCGGCATACGCGGGCCGTGATGGGATGGAGCCGCTTCCGCGCTCCGCCGACACCGAGGTTCGATGACACACGACCGCCCCCGCAGGCCCTTCACCCTCCGATTGCTGCTGACCGCCACGATCGGCGCGATGATCGCCGCGTTCTTCGTCGCCTGCGACTCGGATTCGTCCGGGGGCGCGGCTCCCGCCCCGGCAGCACCGGCCACCACCTCGGCCTCCCCGTCGAGCAGCAGGACCACGACCACGACGCCGGCACCGACCAGTGAGGCGTCCGGGCCGAACTGTGCGCCGGTCATCGACGGCATGACCGCACGACAGCGGCTCGCGCAGCTCGTCGTCGTCGGCGTCGACCCAGCCGATCCGGCCGCCGCTGCCGATCTCGTCCGGACCCAGGGGGTCGGCGGGATCTTCATCGGCGGCAACGACACCGCACTGTTCGAGGGCGGGGCGCTGGGCAACGTCCAGGAAGCGGCGGAGGTGCCCGTTTCGATCGCCGTCGACGACGAGGGCGGGCGGGTGCAACGCATCGACGCCATCGTCGGCTCGATCCCCAGTGCGCGGGATATGGCCAGGACGATGAGTCCCGACGAGGTCCGCGGTCTCGGCGAGCAGCGCGGCAGGCAGTTGCGCGAACTGGGCATCAGCGTGAACTACGCCCCCGACACCGATGTGAGCGACCAACCTGCCGACTCCGTCATCGGCGACCGCGCGTTCAGTGACGACCCCGACGTGGTCCGCGAGTACGGGCTGGCTTTCGCGAAGGGATTGCAGGAGAGCGGGGTGCGGCCGGTGCTCAAGCATTTCCCTGGCCACGGGCACGCGGACGGCGACTCCCACCAGTCCCTTGTCCGGACGCCACCGTTGGCGGATCTGCGCGACAACGATCTTGTGCCGTACGAAAGCATCGGGGACTACGGCAAGGTCGGCGTGATGGTCGGGCACCTCGACGTACCCGGACTCACCGGCGGAGCGCCTTCCTCGCTCTCCGCCGAGACCTACCGTCTGCTCCGCACCGATTACCGGTTCAGCGGTCCCGTGATCACCGATGACCTCGGTGCCATGCGGGCCATCGCCGATCAGTACAGCCTGCCCGAGGCGGTGCTGCGCGCCCTCCAAGCCGGAGCCGACCAGGCCCTGTGGTCCTCCGGCGGCCGAACCAGCGAGGTGCTGGACCGCCTCGAGACGGCGCTCGACGGCGGTGAACTGTCCGAGACGCGCGTGCGGGAGGCTCTCGCTCGCGTGCTGCTGGCCAAGGACGCCTGCGGCTGACTTCGTGCTGGGATCCGGGCGCGGGGCGTACTTGTCCCGCGCCCGGCCGTATCACGGGTTGTCCAGCAGATCCCGCCAACCAGGCGGATTCGAAATCGGCTCCCGTCGTGGTGGACAACGTCCGCATGTCCACTTCGGACATCATGCCGGCCATCGCGCCGTGTTCGGAACGGCCGCCACCGGTCGCGGCTTCGTCCCATTTCGTCAGCCAGGCTTCGAGCTGGTCGATTTCGGGGCCCTGTGCCCGCTCGATCCGAGTCGCCAGCTCCCGGACGGCTTCGCTGCCCGTCCGTTCTGGCACGAGTGCGGCCATCTCCAGCGCCTGCTCGTGATGCGGCACCATCTGTTGCGCGAACACCACATCCGCCTCGTTATGCGCGGCGGAAGCTTTGGCGTCCTCGCCGCAGCCCGACAGCACGAAAGCGATCGTGAGCAGGGCAAAGCCCGGAAGTGTCCTTCTCATCGGTGAAAGTCCTTTGTGTTGGGTGTAGGTGGACCAGCGCGGCCGCCGACCCGCATGGTCGTCAGCCGTGGGCCTCCTACACCCGCAACACACAGAGACGTCAGAATCGCACGTCCGCCAACGCGTGGACCCGGATCGGGCGCCCTCGCGCGCCGGCACGAAGCCAGCACGACGACATGCGCTGTTCGTAGCGGACGCAGAAGCAGGGCAAGGGCCGCAAGCGCGATCGTGGCCTGCGCGAACACGGCCAGGTACTCGTGCATGGCCCCGTGCTGATCATGCTGCTCGCGGTTGGGTTCCTCGTGCTGCCACGGTTCGCCGATCAGGACCCACGAATAGACAGTAACCCTTGTCCCGCGTACGGCGATGTTTCACTAGATCGAGTCAATGTTGTCCATCACGGGCGCCAGCTCGTGACTTCCACCTCGGTAGCCGGTACACAACGTTTAGCTTTCGGCGCGTTCTGCCGATGCTATGGGGAACGCCGGAGGACGGTCCGGCACACTTACCACGGCAGCGCCGTGGGCTTGCACTCGCAACGGAGGTTTCGAATGGTGCGCACGGTTCTGCGGAACAGGCCCGAGGACACCGGGGACCTCGCGGAACTGTTGGACCGGACCGGCATCCTCGCCGCAAGCATTCCCCGCCAGCGACGCCGGGACGACGCCGAGGACGAGCAGTTCGAACTCGTCGTGCCGAGCCGTGGCGTCGGGCGGTCCGCGGTACTCGGCTGGGTCGCCGGAGCGCTGATGCTCGTGGTGGCGTTCGGCGGAATGTACGGCCTGGGCCAGCGCGACGAGCCGGTCGAGACGGCCGGTGGCCTCATCGAGGAGACTCCGGCCTCCGCGCCCGAGGTGCAGGCGCCCATCCAGCCCGCACCCGTCCAGCCCCGGCCGACAACTCAGCAACCCGAGCCGGTCGCGGCTGAGCCAGTGGCGGCCGAGCCGGAACCGGAACCGGAACCCGAGCCCGTCACCCAGCGACTGCAGGCCAGGCCCGAACCTGTGAGTACCCCCGAGGTCCGTCTCGACCTTTCCGAACGGGACGCCGAACCCGAGCAGGTGCGGGAGGTGCGCAAGCAGGTCCGTGACATCGTGGAACCTGCCTTCGAGGCCGCCGACTCCGCGTTCGAGATGTTTCCGGGATTCACCTCCCAGCGCTGACTTCCAGGACCCCGTCAGTTCCCGAGGAAGCGCACTGGAACCTCGGTACGGGAGCGCACTCCCAGCTTGCGCAACACCCTGGTGACGTGTTGCTCCACCGTGCGGGGGGACAGGAAGAGCCCGTCCGCGATCTCCCGGTTCGTCCGGCCGGCCGCCAGCATCGACGCGACCTCCCGTTCCCGAGGGGAGAGTTGGTCACCGTAACCTCGCCGTCCGCGATGCGACGGCGTCCACGCCCCGAGTTCACGCAGCGTGTGATGGCAACGCCCGGCGTCGCGGACGGCGCCCATCACCTCGTACGCCCGCGCGGCGGCGCGTAGATCCTCGATCGCGCCACGCTCACCGGCGGCCAGTGTGCACCCCACGCTCTCCTCGGTCGCCTGAGTCGCCGGATAGGGCATGCCCAATTCGCGGAAGGTCGCAGCCGCCGAGGCGAAATCCGCTGCTGCCGCCCGGTATTCGCCCTTCGCGCCGAGCAGCGTCGCGCGCGCCGACGCCAGTGCCGCCGAAGCGTACGGAGCTTCGAGGTCCGCAACACCCTCGGCGAACTCGGTGACCACAGCCTCGGCGTCACCGGTCCTGCCTGCCATCGTGTAGGCCTTGGTCGCCGAGGGAACCAGGTCGGCCCCCCACAGCCAGACACCCTTACGCCGGGCCACGATCATGCCGTGATCGGCGATCGCGCACGCGCCGGCCAAGTCCTCTGTGGCCAGTCGCACCCTGGTCAACAATCCTGCCGCGCAAAGCACGACTGGAATCACCGCGTGCTGCGGATCGTCCAGCCCGGTGGCATGCAGGTGGCGTTCCGCGTCCGCGAAGTCGCCGCGCATCGCGGCGAGCGCACCGAGTACGAGTTCGGCCTCCACGATCACCGGCGCCAGGTCGTCGTATCGCTCACTGGCCGCTGTGGCCGCCTCGGCAAGGCCGGTCCAGTTGCCCGCGGCCCAGTCCAGCCGCAACCGGGTGCCCTGCGCGATACTCGCCGCGAACAGGGCACCCGCCGACTCCGCCATGCGCAGGCCGTCGTCGAGCAGCCGCTGCGCCCGGTCCAGCCTGCCGACCCAGGACTGCGCGTCGGCCAGGTTGCACCAGAACCGCGCCAGCTGCACCCGTTCGCCCATCGTCTGCGCCGAACCGGGAATGCGTGTGTACTCCTCCCACGCACTGCCGTCGCCGATATGCGCGCCGACCGCGATCCGGTCGCCCGTGAGGGCCAGCCGCAACTCCGGGTCCTCGACCCGGTCGAGGACCGCGGCCACCTTCTCCATCCACTGCCGGTGCCACCGCAGGGAAGTGAGCCCCTCGATCGGCACCGCGAGCACGTTGTAACCACGCACCGCGAGTTCGGGATGATCCTCGAGTTCGGCAACGGCCTGCTCCACCTGAGCGCGGCCGCGCGCGAGTCTGCCGGGACCTCGGCACAGCAGTAGTCCCACCTGCAACCGGATCGTGCCGCGGGCGGTGCGGCAGAGGCGATCCTCGGCGAGGATTCGCTCCAGTGTCTCCACGACCTCCGTGCGGTGCTCACGCAGCGCGAGTCTGCTGAGATCGATCGCAAGCCGCTCGACGTCGGCCGGATTCACCGGACCGTTCAGGATCGACTGCAGCACGTCCAGCGCCACCGCGGTCTCGCCGGCGGCATCGGCAGCCTCGACCGCGGCCTCCGCGAAACGCTGCCAGTCCACCAGGCGTCCCGCGGCTCTCGCATGCCTGGCCAGGTCCGCCAGCGGATGAGTTGGCGGGCCCGGATTCTCCTGCTGGCACTGCGGTTCATCGCGGCCGAGCAGAGCGAACGCCTTGGCATGCGACAACCTTCGTTCCGGCGCGCTCAGCGTGTCGTACACCGTGCGGCGATCGGGTGCGTGCCGGAACCCGTACAGATCGTTCGCGAACTCGTGCAGCACTCCGGCGTCCAGCGCGTCGCGCAGAGCCGAGCACAGGCGTCCGCCGCGCAGGCCGGCGAGTGCGCCGATCACCTCGGCGTCCTTCGGAGCGCCGAGTACTGCCGCGGCGGTGGCAAGTCGTAGTGCGGGCGGGGTGAGCACGGCGAGACGCGCGTGCATCGACTCCCGCAGCAGCGCCGGCACCTCGAGCTCGTCCAGATCGCGTGGCCAGTGTTGGTGTTCCGCCAGTGCCCGCACGGTTTCCCTGACCACCAGCGGAATCCCGGCCGTCCAGTGCAGCAGCCTTGCCGCACGCTCCCCACCGATCCTTGGTACATCGAGGACCTCGCAGGCGAGTTTCCGTACCGAGGCCAGGTCGAGTGCCCGCAGCCGCACCCGGACGTCCGCGCCGACCGGTGCGCCGAGCGCTCCGCCGGGTGGCATTGCCTCCGGGCGGTATGTCAGGACGATCCCGAGCCGGGACACGGGCGGGGCGAGCAGGTACCGCAGCAGTTCCCGGGTGCCCTCGTCGGCCCAGTGCACGTCCTCCAGCACGAGCAGTGCCGGACCGGTGGCGGTGAGCAGGTCGCGGATCGCGCGGAACTCCCTGTGCCGCAGTGCGGCCCCCGTCGCCGGGGCGGGTTCGGGGGGAAGCACACCGGCAAGCTCCGGCAGCAGTGGACGCAGCACGCCGGTTACCTCGGTCAGCTCACCGAGCTGCACACCGGCAAGGCCCCGTAGTGCGTCGAGCACGGGACCGAGTGGAAACGGTTCCCGCATCGGCCTGCACCCGCCGCGCAACACCCGCACGGATGCGAGCTGCGTCCGTCCCAGCAACTCCTCGAGCAGGTGGGTTTTGCCGAGTCCGGCTGCGCCCTCGACCATGGCCAGCGCGGGGCGGTTCTCAAGGGCATCGACGAGCGCCCTGAGCTGAGCCGCACGATCGGCCGGACGAGAGCCAGGCGTGGTGACCATGGCGCTCTCCTCGACGCCGGATGCGTGGCTGCCGCCACCGTTGCCCTCGGAGCGTAATGGCGGAGGTGACGGTCAGTAAACCTGCCGACCTACGTTCGGCGTGAGCTGATCGGGTGGCCGGTACCAAAGGCCTGCCGGAGAACTCCGATCAGCACGACCTCCCGCTCACGTGGTGTACGCGGAGTTGAGCCGGACGTACCCCTCCGTGAGGTCGCAGCCATAGACGGTGAACTCGCCGCCCGCGATGCCGAGGTCGATCTCGATCACGACCTCCGCCCCGCGCAGATGCTCGACGAGCGCGTCCATCGCCTGCGCGTTCGGCTCGGCCGGGTAGACCTCGCGGCCGCCGAAGCCGATGCGAGTGTGCTCGGGATCGATGTCCAACTCGTCCTCGCACTTGCCGATCGCCATGGCGACCCGGCCCCAGTTCGGATCACTGCCGTGCACCGCGGTCTTGACCAGGGGCGAGTTGACGACCGCCTTGCCGACGCGTTTGGCCTGCGCGGTGTCGCGGGCACCGGTGACCCGCACCTCGATCAGCTTGCTCGCTCCCTCACCATCGCTGGCGATCTCCTTGACCAGGTGGAGTGCGGCCTGCTCGAGCACCCGCTCGAATTCGCCGAGGTCCACCGGTCCGGCGAGGCCGTTGGCGAACACCGCGGCCGTATCGCTGGTCGAGGTGTCGGTGTCGATACTGACCGCGTTGAAGGTGCGCGCCATGACCGACCGGAAGACGCGATCGAGATCGGCCTGCTCCAACTGGGCGTCGGTGCAGAAGAAGGCCAGCATCGTCGCCATGTTCGGCTCCAGCATGCCGACGCCCTTGGCGATCCCGGTCACCTTCGCGTCGCCGCAGGGCAGCTGGATGACCTTCGGCCTGGTGTCGGTGGTCATGATCGAGCCTGCGGCCTCCCGGAAGTCGGATCCGGTGAAGGGCAGGGTCAGCTCCTGCAGCGCGGCACGCACGCCGGGCATCGGGTACTTCACACCGATGACCCCGGTGGAGGCGATCAGTACTTCCTCAGGGTCGAATCCCAGTGCTTCGGCCACGCGCGTGTGGACCTCGGCCGCGTGGTCGGCGCCCTCCTTGCCGGTGGCCACGTTGGCGTTGCGGGCCAGCACCACCACCGCCCTGGCCCGGCCCGCCGCTGCCGCCGTCCGGCTACGCAGGACGCTGGGACCAGCGAACCGGGACTGGGTGAACACCGCGCTGGACACGGCGGGCACCTCCGACGCGATGACGGTGAAGTCGGCCCGGTCATCGTCGCCCAGGCCCGCGCTCGCGGTGTGGACGCCGAAACCGAGGGGCCCCGAGTAGTCGTGCGAAGTCATGAATTTGGTCCTCAGCTCGTCAGATTCCGCAGGAACTTCTCGGTGGTCGCGAGGGCCAGGCTGGCCTCGTTTCCGCCGTCCTCGACGAAGACGGCGAACGCGATGTCGCCCTGCCAGCCGGTGAACCAGCTGTGGCTGCGCGGCGGGGTCTCGGTGCCGTACTCCGCCGTACCCGTCTTGCCGAAGACCGGATCGCCTGCGACGGAGTCCAGCGCCCGGCCCGAGCCGTCGGTGACCACCTCGCGCATGACCGTCCGGAGCTTCTCGACAGCCGCGGCATCCAGTTCCGGGCCATCGGGCGCGGGAGCGGCCGGCGCCGGATCGGTGACCAGGGAGGGCTGCTTCCACTGTCCGCGTGCGGCCCCCGCTGTGGCCGCCGCCATCGCCATCGGGCTGACCACGGTCTTGCCCTGGCCGAATGCGGCAGCGGCCTGGTCGACGGGCTTGCCACCGCTGCCGACGGAGCCGGTGTACGCCGGAATGCCCATGTCCCACTTCTGGCCGATGCCAAGTTCCCCTGCCGTCTTCGCCAGTCCGTCCTGCCCGAGCTTCGGTGCGAGCAGCGCGAACGCCGTGTTGCAGGACTGGGCGAACGCCTCGCGGAACGTGGCGTTCTCGATCCCGCCGTCCCACGCGTTCTTGAACTCGCGCCCACCCACGTTGGTCGTCACCGGGCAGGGAACCGAGGTGTCGAGGTCGACCGCCCCGGAGTTGAGCAGGCTGAGCCCGCTGACGACCTTGAACGTGGAGCCCGGGGGCACCTGCGCGTTCATCGCGAGGTTTTGGGCTCCCAGTTCAGGCGAGTTCGACACCGCGAGGACGGAGCCGTCGGAGACCCGGACCGCGACGACCGCCGTGTTCTTGGTGGCCTCCGCAACCGCCTTGTCGGCGGCGTTCTGCGTACGCGGGTCCAGGGTGGTCGCCACGGCGGCACCCGGCCGCTCCTCACTGCGGAAGAGTTCCCTGCCGGAGTTCGCCCCTGCGTCGCCGGTAGTGCCGATGCTGACCGTCATCCCGGGCACGCCGCGCAACCGCTGGTCGTAGAGCTCCTGCAGCCCGTTGTGCCCCTTCTGGTCCCCGACCCGGAAACGTTCGGGATCGGCTTCGATGTCCTCCCTCGTCACGGGGTCGACAGTGCCGAGCAGTGCCCTGGCGAAATCACGGGTTGGAGCGAGAACCCGGCTCTCCTCCCGGAACACCGTGCCCGGTAGCTCGTAGATGTCCGGCCGCACTTCGAGGTAGCGCTCCTTGCGCAGCGTCACGACGGGTACGAACGCGTCGGGTTCGGCTTCCTTGATCCGTTTCGGCAGGTCGCCGGTGTCCACGCCGTCGGGTTCGAGGGCGGACCCGAGCGAGGCGGCCAGATCCTCGGCGGAGGTCACCTTGCTGGGCTGCACACCGACCAGGACCACGGGACGGGACTGCGTGATCGGCGCACCAGCCGCGTCGAGCAAAGAGCCGCGCGGGTCCTGGCTCCGGCGCAGCACCAGCCGGTCACCGGCCTGCAGATCCGGGTGCACGGTCGACGGCGTCCACTCGACCTGCCACTGCTCTCCGCTCTTGGCGAGCGACACCGTGGTCTCGTACTCCCACCGCACGTCGGGGGCGAGCGGCCAGGCGACGGTGACCGGCGCGCTCGCGCGACCCTCGTCGACGTTCACGTCGCCCGCGTTGAGCTCCGGGGCGCGTCCGCCCAGGCTGGCGGTCACCTTCCGGTACTCCTCGTCGTGTCCTGCGACGGATCCGTCCTGCCAAGCGGCGAGGAAGGACTCCAGGGACCGTGTGGCCGCGTCCTCCTCGGCGGAGCAGGCGGTGACCAGTGCCCCTGCCGTGAGCGGGATCAGCAGGCACGCCGTGATCCGGCGCAGGCGCGATCGGGTGTGCGCGTTCCGGGCGGACATCATCGAGTCGGTTCTCCACTTCCCCCGCGCAGACCCCCGTCGCGCATATGGCTCGTGATCAAAGGCTTGAGACCGGATCGCACTCTACCCCAACCTATTTTCCGTCACTCGTGTCGGTTAATACGATTCTCGAGCGCTTTCTCCGGGAAATGTGAAAACCCGCACTGATCAGTGCAAACAGTTCGTTTTGAGATGTAAGTCACAATGACGAGGGTTTACCGATTGGTAGGCCATACAAGTATTGGTGGACCGGTTTTTCGCAGCCCTTGCTAACCCCTTTCGCTGGTCCGTGGAGGAGTTCTCGGTGCCGACGCAGGAATTGCGTGGCGCTGCGGTGCTGGCCGGTCTTGGTGCCTGGCTGCCGCCGCACGTCGTCGACAATCACGAGCTCTCGCAGCGGCTCGACACGTCCGACGAGTGGATACGCACTCGCACCGGCATCGGCCAGCGGCACATCGTGACCCCCGGGATGTCCACAGTGGACCTCGCGACCGAGGCTGGGCGGCTGGCTCTGCGCTCGGCGGGCTCCGACCGGGTCGACGCGCTCGTACTCGCGACCGCCACTCCTGACCACGTCTGCCCCGCGAGCGCGCCGCAGGTCGCCAGCAGGCTCGGCCTCAACGGCGTCGCGGCGTTCGACGTCAACGCCGTGTGCTCCGGCTTCGTCTACGCGCTGGCCACCGCGACCGGCCTGATCGCGGCGGGCGCCGCCGACCGGGTGCTGGTCGTCGGGGCCGACACGTTCAGCACCCTCGTCGAACCCGCCGACCGGGGGACCGTGCCGATCTTCGGTGACGGAGCGGGCGCGGTCGTGCTCCGCGCGGGCACCTCCACCGAACTCGGCGCGATCGGGCCGTTCGACCTGCACAGCGACGGGGACCTCGCCGATCTGCTGGTGGTGCCCGCGGGCGGGGCGAAGCAGCGCACGTCGGATAATCCGAGTGACTACTTCCTCGACATGCAGGGCACGGCGGTCTTCCGCCACGCCAGCGCCCGGATGGCGGAGTCGTCCAGGGCGGTCCTGAACTCGGCGGGCTGGACCGTCGAGGAGGTGGACAGCTTCGTCGGCCACCAGGCAAACGTCCGCATCCTCAACGCCGTGGCCAAGCAACTCGGGGTGCCGCGAGAGGACGTCGTGGTCAACATCGAGCGCACCGGCAACACCAGCGCTGCCTCCATCCCGCTCGCGCTCACCGATGCCTGTGTGGACGGCACGCTCAAGGCCGGCGACAAGGTGCTGCTAAGCGCCTTCGGTGCGGGTCTCACCTGGGGCTCCACGGTCCTGCGGTGGCCGGAACTCTCCGGCGTCGAGTCCCCGCACCGCGAGCAACGCATCGCGCAGGCAGCCGCGCACTGACCGTCGCGCCGCCACCCCCCACGGAGGGCGCTACGCGCCGCTGTTTTCCCACCCGTCGCCCGGCCACCACCCCCCATCGAGGCACTACGTGCCGCTGTTTTCCCACCCGTCGCCCGGCCGCCACCCCCCACGGAGGCGCTACGCGCCGCTGTTTGCCCAGGCTGTGGTCGGTGACTGCCTGCCGCGCAGCTGCACGGTCTCGTGCGGATGCCAGAGCGCGCGCTCGCCCTTCGAAGCGGCTTCGAGAACGGTGTCACTGGACAGGATGCGGCCGGACACCCGCTTGGCCTGATCGGTCAGCCGGGCGGCCTCGTTCACGGCGTCGCCGATCACCGTGTACTCCATCCGGCTGCTGGTACCCAACTGACCTGCGAAGACCGGTCCCGTCGCCACTCCGATGCCCAGATCGAGCTCACCGGCCGCGCGGACCTCGTCGCGAATCCGGCGCGCGGCCTGCAGCGCCGAGGTGGCCGGGTCGGCGAGTCTGGTCGGGGCGCCGAAAATGCACACCGCGGCGTCCCCCTGGAACTTGTTGACCAGGCCGCCATGGGTGCTCACCGCGCCCACGACGCTCGCGAACAGGCGGTTGAGCTTGCGTACCAGCTCCTCCGGCGGCATCCGGTAGGCCAGTGCTGTCGAGTCCACCACGTCCACGAACAGGGCCGTCACCTCGCGGACGTCGCCGGAGAGCGAAGCTCCGTACTCCAGTGCGTGCCTGGCGACGTCCGCGCCGACGTGCCTGCCGAACAGGTCCCGCATCCGCTCCTGCTCGCGCAATCCGGCCACCAGGTCGTTCACCGAGGTCTGCAGCCTGCCGATCTCACTCGCGTCGTCCACCGGCACCGACACGTCCGTGCGCCCCCGTGCCACCTCGTCGAGGGCGGTCCGTAGCCGGTGCAGGGGAGTGGCGACGGCACGCGCGAGTAATGCGGTCGCGACGGCGCCCACCACGAGACCGATCGCGGACAGCAACACCAGACTCGCGGAGGGCTCCCGGGTGCCGAGATTGGGTGGCGAGACGACCAGCAGCACGCCGAGCAGCGGCACACCGCTGGACAGCGCCCAGGTCACGGCAAGCCTGGTGAGCACGGTGGTCGGCAGGTTTTCCTTGGGTGGGACCACGTCCAGGGCAAGTGTCATCACCGGCCTGGCGACCCACTCGGCGGCCAGGTAGGTGAGGCCGACGGTGGTGAGCCCGCCGAGTGCGATGGTCAGGGCCACCCCGCCCGCGTCCCAGCCGGACCCGAACGCGGCGGCCAGCACGCCGAGCACCACCGTGCCTACCGACCACAGGGTGCCGCTGACCAGCGTCATGTCCACCGGAAGCCGTAGCGCCCTGCGCGCCTCGTCGGGTGAGGGTGGCCGGCCGAGAACGAACCAGATAGCCGTGCGCCGCTGCAGGATCGCCGTCCAGACGGTACCGATCAGCAGCGACAGGGCGACGTAACTCGCGGCGCAGACGGCGAGGATCCACTCCTTGCCGCCGACCTCGCCGGGGATTCCCTGCAGGGTGAGCAGCAGGAACACCACCCCGGCACCGCAGACGCTCGAACCGATCCCGAGCGCGGCGAAACCGAGACTTGTGCGCAGGACGGTGCGCAACCTCGCCGACAACCGCATCCTGGCCACGCGCTGATCGTATTGCCTGCACTCCCCGCAACCACCCGGTCACGGTGCTGGCGCATCCCGGCCCGCCACCACCCCACCTCGCGCTTTCCCGGGAAAGTGCGGTCAGGACGCGCGCTTGCGCCGTGGCCGGGAGGCGGCCTTGACTGCCTTCTCCAGTTCGGCGCGGCTCATCTTCGACCTGCCCTTGATCTCGAGATCGCGCGCCATGGCCTCCAGATCAGCCTTCGTCATGTCGCCGAAGTCGGCCTGCTCCGGCTGCCCCTGACGCTTCTCCTGACGTTTCCGGCTTCCACCGCGCTCCCGTTCGCCGCCGCCCTTACGGCCTCGCACACTGCGCGACAACGCGTCGAACAGGTCAACGACGGTGGTCGGCTCCGGCGGAGCGGACTCGGCGCTGACCGTACGGCCCGCCTTCTTGTCCTCGATCAGCTTCAGGACTCGTTCGGTGTAGGTGTCGCGGTACTCCTCGGGCTGCCACTCCTCGCTCATCGACTCGATCAGGTTTATCGCCATGTCGACTTCCTTGCCTCGCACCTGTGCGGGCTCGGGCAGCTTGCGCAGTTCCTTGGCCGGGTCCCTGATGTCGGCCGCGAAGTGCAGCGTGTCCAATGCCAGCACACCCTCGCCGGCTCGGACGGCGGCCACGTACTCCTTGCCACGCATGACAAAGGTGGCCACCCCGGCGCGGTTTGTCTTGGCCATGGCCTCGATGAGCAGGCTGTACGCCCGGTTGAACTCCTCCTTCGCCGGCGCGAGCCAGTAGCTCTTCTGGAAGAAGATCGGATCGATCTCGCCGAGGTCGACGAAAGCCTCGATGTCGATGGTCCGCGACCGGCCCGGCGCGATCTGTTCCAGTTCCTCCCGCTCCACCAGGACGTAGTCCCCGCTGTCGAGTTCGTAGCCCTTGACGATGTCCTCGTACGGGACTTCCTTGCCGGTGCGCTCGTTCACGCGGCGGTAGCGAATTCGGTCGGAAGTACCGCGTTCGAACTGCCGGAAGTGAATGGTGTGGTCCTCGGTCGCGCTGAAGAGCTCGACCGGCACGGTAACCAGGCCGAAGTTCAGCGCCCCGCTCCAGATGGGCCTGGCCATCACCAACCTCCTCGAGTCCCATGTGGACAAGCAGCTGTACCGATCTCGTTCATCCGGCCTCCCGGACCACTTCGCCCGCCGATTTGTCGTCCCTGATCCCGGTGAAGCGGCCATGCCGCAGCTTGCCGTCGCCGGTCCACTCCGCGAAAGTCACCTGCACCACCAGTTCGGGCCGCACCCAGTGGGTTCCGCGTTCCCGGACCGGTTCGGCGAAAGGGGTTGCCGGGACGCGCAGTTCGTCCAGCCTGCCGCGCAGGTGCCGCAGCATCGCGGTGTCATAACCGGTGCCGACCTTGCCCGCGAAGCGCAGGCTGCCGTGGTCGTAGTAGCCCAGTAGCAGCGCGCCGAAGCCCATCCGTGAACCGTTGGGCTCGGTGAAACCGCCGACCACGAACTCCTGCTCGCGAACGCACTTGAACTTGAGCCAGTCCTTGGAGCGCCCGCCCTGGTAAGGCGCGGTGGCTCGTTTGGCGATCAGTCCTTCCCAACCCCGCGCACAAGCCAGCTGGTAGTACTTCTCGCCGTCACCGTTGCGGTGACTGGAAAAGCGCAACGGGCCGGTGAAGTCGAACGCCTCTCGCAGCAGTCGCTTGCGTTGCCGCAACGGCAACGGCCGGGCATCCGACCCGTCGAAGAACAGCAAGTCGAACAGGAAAGTACACGAGTTCGCGAAATCTGACGCTACTTGGAGCGGGAACCCATCACGGGACGGCCATGTTAGGTCGGGCGAGCGTGAAGATCCGTCCGTCAGGCCGCCTTGGCCTGGCGCGGTCGCCCCCTCATTCTGGTCATCGCTGAGGAACTCGATCGACCAAGGCCCAGTGGGCGGAGTGTCCGGGCCGCGGCAGCCACACCCCCATTCCCTTTGGCTTTCACCTGCCTCCGGGCGTCTGCGCTCCTGAGATCCGCGACCCGCTGGACCTCGCGCACCTGCCATGCTTCGAACCTTCGAGCGATGGAGAGCCGAGAGACCAGTACGGCGGCCGTTCAGGAGCAGAGGCTCGCCGAAGTCGGGTCTTCGTGTTGACGGCAGCGCCCATGATCGGGAAGCACCTGGCGCATTCGCCGGCGATCTGTTCGAGGGTTCGTTTGACCTTTGATTCCCGGCCAGGCGGAGCAGGCTCATGCCAAGTTTCCTCAGCGTCGCCACCGGCGTAGGCGTGCTGGTCGAGTTCTTGCCAGACGACGTCGCGGATCCAGTGGCTGCGGTATCAATGACCAACTGTCCGTGGACGAGTGCCGCGATCCGGGCGGGGTCCTTGGTGCCTGGGGATCTGTAGCTGCGCGATCACGATCGTCTGCTGGTGCTGCAGCGCGGAGAGGATCTCGCTGCCCGCCGCGCTGCCCGGGGCCGATCGTGTCCCGTCCATGCCGTCCATCGCCGGCGCACGCAGGTCGGCCGTTGGGCCGCCGTCCCTACCGTCACCGGCAACGGCGCTGTCGCGAGCGGGGGACGGCGCCGCTGATGACGTCGAGGGCCTCGTCGACGTGTGCGCGGTGGGTGCGGTAGCTGAGCACACACAGCCGGAGCGTGAGCCGCCCGTCAAGGACGGTGCTGGAGCAGAACACCCGACGCGTGGCGTTGATCCGCTGGAGTAGCGCGCGGTTGCCCGGGTCCCCACCTGGCCCGCGGAAGACCACGGTGCTGAGCTCGGGCAGCTCCAGCGGTTCCAGGTCCGGGTGCTGGGCGAGCCGGGCGTGGGCGTGGCGGGCCAGGTCGAGCTTCTCGTCGAGCGCGGCGCGGAACGCCTCGACGCCGTGCAGGTGCAGCGGGAACCACAGCCGCAGCCCGCGGTGCTCGCGGGTGAGCTCGGACCCGAGGTGCGCGTAGTCGGGCAGCGCCGTGTCCCCGATGTCCTGCAGGTACGCGCCCCGGTCGTCGTCGGTCAGGGCGCTCGCGAGCGTGGCGGGGTCACGGACGAGCAGCACCCCGGTGCCGTAGGGCAGAAAGAGGCTCTTGTGCGGATCGAGGGTGAGCGAGTCGGCGCGCTCGACTCCGGCGAGGCGGGCCCGGCCGCGGTCGGTGAACTGGAAGAAGCCGCCATAGCAGCCGTCGACGTGGAACCACAGCTCCTGATCGGCCGCGATCGCGGCGAGCTCGGTGAGCGGGTCGACCGCCCCGGCGTTGGTCGTGCCCGCGGTGCTGACCAGCAGGAACGGGGTGAGGCCGGATGCGCGGTCCGCGGCGATCGCGGCGCGGGCGGCAGCTGGGTCGATGCGGCGCCCGTCGCTGGTGGGGACGAGCCGGACCGCCGAACGCGGCAGGCCCGCGATCCGCGCGGCCTTCATGACGCTGTGGTGTGCCTGATCGGACAGGTAGAGCCGGGCCCGGCTGAGGTCGGTTCGGCCCAGGTGCCGTTCCCGCGCGGCCACGACGGCGGCGAGCAGAGCCTGCGACCCACCGGTGGTGATAAGTCCGGTCGCACCGGCGGGCAGCCCGAACACCGACGCCAGCCAGCGCAGCAGCCCGTCCTCCAGCGCGACGAGACCCGGGGCGAGGTCGGCGAGGCCGGTGTAGCGGTTGAGAACGCGGGCGACCAGCTCGGCCACCGCGGAGCTGGGCAGCCCGCCGCCGGGGATGTAGCCGAAGTAGCGCGGACCCGCCGTCTCGACGGCGAGCGCAGCCGCCGACCGGACCGTGTCCAGCAGCTCCGGCAGCGGGGCGGGGGCAGCGCCGGGCGGCCGACGGAACGGTTCGAGGTCGGCGGGGCGACGGCCGTCGGCCGGCGCGCCGCCGAGACCGGTCAGGAACTGCCCGAGGGCGGCCTGCACCGGCGGCAGCAACTCGTCGAGCGGATGCCGCTCAAGCGCGTGGTCGACGTGGTCCACGGTTCCTCCTAGCCGGCATCGCGCTCGGCGTCGTCGACGGGCTGGTCGAGGTGCGTGAGCTGGTGCCCGAGCCGGTCGCGCTTGGTACGCAGGTAGCGGATGCTCGCCGGCCCGCCCGGCAGCTGGTGCGGCGACCGCCTGACGTCGAGGCCGGAAGCGGCCAGCGCATCCAGCTTCGCGGGGTTGTTGGTCATCAGCTCGATCCGGTGCACGTCTAGCTCCCGCAGGATCGCGGCCGCGGCCTCGTAGGTCCGCTCGTCCGCCGCAAAGCCGAGCCGCAGGTTGGCCTCGACGGTGTCGAGGCCCTCATCCTGCAGGTCGTAGGCGCGCAGCTTGCCGCTGAGCCCGATGCCGCGCCCCTCGTGTCCCCGCAGGTAGACGAGCACGCCCCGGCCCCGCTCCGCGATGCGCTGCAGGGCGGCCTGCAGCTGGGGGCCGCAGTCGCAGCGCAGCGATCCCAGCGCCTCGCCGGTCAGACACTCCGAGTGCACCCGCACCAGCACAGGATCGGCTCCGTCAGGATGGCCGCCAACGTCGCCCATGACGAGAGCGAGGTGCTCGGTGCTCGCGTGGTCGCGGTAAACGGCCGTGCGGAAGACCCCGTATGGGGTCGGCAGCTGCGCCGTCGCGGTGCGTTCGACGCCAGCGCACTGACGGCGGTGGGCGATCAGGTCGGCGACGTGCACGGTTGCGAGCCCGTGCATGGCGGCGAACCCGGCCAGTTCGGCGGGCCCGGCCATCCTGGTTGGGTCGGAGGGCGAGACCACCTCGCAGAGCACGGCCGCTGGACGGAGCCCGGCGAGCCGAGCCAGGTCAACTGCCGCCTCGGTGTGACCGGGCCGGGTGAGGACCCCGCCCTCTCGGGCCCGCAGCGGCACGACGTGACCCGGGCGGGTGAGCTCGGCCGGGGCCGTCGCGGGGTCGGCGAGCAGCCGGGCGGTCCGAGCCCGGTCGCGGGCCGAGATCCCGGTGCCGACGCCGTCCCGGGCGTCCACGGTGACCCGATAGGCCGTGCCGCGCGGCTCGGTGCTCGCCGCGGTCATCGGGGAGAGGTGCAGCCGGTCGCAGGCCTCCCCAGCCAGCGCCACGCACACGAAGCCCGAGGTGTGGGCGACGACGAAGGCCATCGTCCGCGCCGTCACGAGCTCGGCGGCGACGACGAGGTCGCCCTCGTCCTCCCGGCCCTCGTCGTCGATTACGAGAACCGGGCGTCCGGCGCGCAGGTCCTCGGTAGCGCGCCGGAGCGACGCCTCGCCGCGGTCCTGGTCATTCACGAGCCACCACCACCTCCGTCGCCGCGGCGAGTTCGACGGTCCGCGTTTCGCGGAACGCCAGGACGCAGACCAGGCTCAGAACGCAGATGCCGGCGACGTAGATCGTAACCGGCCACGAGGCGCCGGCGGCCTCCTGCAGCGCGGTGGCTACGAGCGGCGCGAGCCCGCCGCCGAGGATCGCGCCGACCTGGTAGGCGAGTGACGATCCGCTGTAGCGGACGCCGGTCGGGAACAGCTCGGCGAACAGCGCACTCTGCGGCGCGTACGCCGCGGCGAGGCCGTTGGCCATGCCGATCACCGCGAGCACGATGAGCACCGGGGCCCGCGTGTCGAGCAGCGGGAAGTAGACCAGCGACCAGACCAGCAGCGACCACGAACCGATCAGATAAACGCGCCGTCGGCCGATCCGGTCCGAGAGCCCCGCGTACACCGGGATCAGCGCGAACCACACGAGCGCGCCGACGAGGACCGCGGAGAGCATCACGCCCCGCGGCACCTGCAGCTGGCTGGTGCCGTAGGAGAGCGTGTAGACCATGAAGAGGTAGCCGATGCCGTTCGTCGCGATGAACGAGCCCGCGGCGATCGCCACCGTCCGCTTGTGCCGGCGCAGCAGCTCCAATACGGGGGTGTGCTCGCGGGTCTCCCCGCGCCGTTCGGCGGCGACGAAGACGGGGCTCTCCTCCACTCGCAGTCGGATGGCGAGCGCAATCACGATGAGCAGGGCGCTCGCGAGGAACGGCACCCGCCAGCCCCACGAGGCGAACTGCTCGGGGCTCGTCAGCAGCGTCATCCCGAGGAAGGCGAGCGTCGCGAGGACGAGGCCGGCCGGCACCCCCATCTGCGGCGCGCTGCCGTACAACCCGCGCCGGCCCGGCGGGGCATGCTCGACCGCCATCAGCGCCGCTCCGCCCCACTCCCCGCCGACGCCGATGCCCTGCACGAACCGGAGGACGGTCAGCAGGACCGGCGCGGCGACGCCGATCGTGGCGAAGTTCGGCAGCAGCCCGATCAGTACGGTCGCCGCGCCCATCAGCGCGAGCGAGGCCACCAGGCTGGTTTTGCGACCCAGCCGGTCGCCGTAGTGGGCCATCACCACGCCGCCGAGCGGGCGGGCGAGGAAGCCCACGGCGAACGTGCCCAGCGCGGCGAGGGTCGCGGCGGTCTGCGAGAGCGCAGGGAAGAACTGCGGCCCGAAGATCAGCGCGGCCGCCGATCCGTAGAGGAAGAAGTCGTACCACTCGATGGTCGTGCCGAGGAAGCTGGACGTGACGGCGCGCCTTGCGGCGCTGCGGTCGCCGGTCGCAACGGCGGGACTGGCGTTCTGCACGGCGGTCTCCTGGGGTGGGCGGGGTATGTGAGTCTCAGTCGCCGAGCTTCGCGATGACCTTCTCGCCGAACTCGGTGATCGCTTCGAGCTCGGCACCGGGGTCGAAGCAGTTCGCGTGGTGCCAGAGGAAGACCTCCTCCACGCCGAGCTCTTCCTGCAGGTGCTCGAGCTGGCGCAGCGCGTCGTCCCCTGTGCCGGTGAGCTGCCGGCCGAGGGGGACGTGGTAGGGCGTGACGTCGTAGGCGTAGGCGAACAGGTCGCGGAACCGCTCGGCGTACGCCTCCGAGGCGCTGCGCGTGGGCTGCACCAGCAGGTGACCGCCGACGGCGAGGCCGCCGCCTGCCGGGACCAGGCGACCGACCGAGGCGGCCTCCTCCGCATAGACCTGCTTCGTCGTCTTCAGGAACTCCTCGTCCTCGACGAAGGAGACGAGCGAGACGCCCTCCTGCGCCCAGAACCGCGCGGTGGTCATGCTGAACGCGAACGGTGAGTACAGCGGCGGGTGCGGGCGCTGCTTCGGCTTCGGAACCACCGAAATCTCGGTGAGCACCCCGTCACGGGTGCCGCGTCCGGAGTCGAGGGTGGGCGGGAACTGCCAGGGGACGTCCGCGGGCGGGACCTTCCAGACGTCGCCGTCGTAGGAGAAGCAATCCTCGGTCCAGGCCCGGCGGATGATCTGGAAACACTCCTTGAGCAGGGCCCGGTTGCGCTCGTCGGCAGCGGACTTGTCCGAGGTGGCGGCGCCGACGCCGACGTGCTGGCCGAGCACCGACGCGTAGCGCGGGGTGTTGCTGCGGGAGAAGCCGCAGAAGGTGCGGCCGCCGGTCATGTGGTCGAGGACGGCGAGGTCCTCGGCCACCTGCAGCGGATTGCGGCACGGCAGGGGGATGCCCAGTTGTCCGACCGTCATCGTGGTCGTGTGGGCCGCCATGTGCGCGCCGTAGAGGACCGGGTTGGTGTTGACCTCGACGCCCTCGGCCTGGAAGTGCTGCTCGGTCCAGCACACACCGGAGAAGCCGACCTCCTCGGCGTGGACGACCTGGGCAGTCATCCGCTCCAGCATCGTCGAGAAGCGCTCCGGGTCAGCGCCCGGCAGCGGCTGGCCGGCGAGGCCGCGGCGCAACTCATCCGCGCTCGCCATGTAGGGGATCTGCAGCAGGTAGAAGCGCATGTCGGTCACTCCTTGGTCTGGTCCTGGTCGGCGAGGAAGCCGAGGGCGACGTGGTTGAACTCCTCGGCGAGCTCGATGTTGAAGGCGTGCGCGGCGCGCTTGCCGGTGAACAGGTGCCAGCGGGCCCGCGGGAGCTGCTCGTAGACCCACCGGCTGTAGCGCGGGGGGAACGATGCGTCGAGCTCGCCTGCGGTGACCAGCACCGGGACGTCGATCCCGGCGAGCTGACTGCGCGTGTCGTGGTGGCGGTCGGCGTGCAGGTGCCCGCGCAGGCCGGGGCCCGCCTCCAGGTGCGGGTTCGTGATGAAGGCCGCGGTGACCGTGTCGGCGACCCGCGCAGGCGTGCGGGTGGCGAGGTAGTGCGGGCTGAAGACCCACATCTTCACCGTCCGGAACGCGGCCTGCCGGTCGCCGCGGGCGAGCGCGTCATCGGTGGTCGCGATGAAGGCCGAGCGCAGCCACTCGTCGGCGTACGCCCACGTAGCGTGCAGCTGGGCGCTCGCGACGGCGGCGGGGTGGCGGATCGCGAGCTGTTGTGCGATGCACGAGCCGAGCGAGTGGCCCACCACGTGTGCCGGCCCGAGGTCGAGCGCCCCGAGCAACGAGGCGACGTCGTCGGCCATCACCTGCGACGAGTACGACTCCGGATCGCGGTAGATCGTCGAGGCGCCTGCGCCGCGCATGTGTGGTGTGATCACCGTGTACTGCCGGGCGAACACGTCGCGCTGCTGCGCCCACCAGGTGTCGTCGCACCCGGTGCCGGCGATGAGGACGACGGGCGCCCCGTTGCCGGTGACCTCGTAGTGGATCTCCGGCCCGTCCGGCACCTGGTGGATCATCGCGGGTCTCCGACGGCGGCTTCGGCCTCCACCTCGATCAGCGCGTGCTCGTCGACCAGCGCGCTGACCTGCACCATCGTGATGGCCGGCAGGTGGTCGCCGAAGACCGTGCGCCACGGCTGGCCCAGGGTGCGGACGGCTCCGCGGTACGCGTCGAGGCTCGTGAGGTAGATCCGCAGCGCCACGACCCGACCCGCGCTGGTGCCCGCTGCCTCGAGCAGCTGCGCGAGGTTGGCCAACACCGCCGTCCACTGCGCGGTGAAATCGGCGTCGGTTGCGACGGCCCCGGTGGCCGGGTCGCAGCCCAGCAGCCCCGACACCGCGAGGCGGTCACCCTGCCGGACGGCGTAGGCGTAGCCCTTCGCCGGTGCCCATCCCGGCGGATCAATGCGTGCGAGCGACATGCGCGTCGTCCTCTCGTCGTCGTGCGGGATCCCGGAGCTCGGATGTGGAGAGCAGCTGGCCCCGCGCGAACACGAGCGCGTCACCGATCGATGTGCCCCCGATCGCCGCGGCGAGCCCGATGAGGATCAGGTGGTCCCCGGCGGAGTGCACGGCCGTCGTGCGGCAGTCGATCCACGCGAGGGCACCGTCCACGACGGGCGACGCGGTGTCTGGGGACGGCCACCAGTCCACGTCCGCGAAGCGGTCCACGCCCGGGCGCGCGAACCGCCGGCACAGCTCGGCCTGGTCACCGGCCAGCACGCTCACCGCGAACCGGCCGCTCTCCCGGATGGCCGGAAGCGTGGTCGAGCCACGGGCCATGCAGAACCCCACCAGCGGCGGTTGCAGCGACACCGAGAAGAACGAGTTGACGGCCACCCCGCGCGGTTGACCCGCGCCGTCGGTCGTGCAGATCAGCGCGACTCCCGTCGCGAAGCTGCCGAGCACCTGCCGGAACCGCGCCTCGGTGATCCCACCGCTGGCCATCCCGTCACCTCCATCCGAACTAACGTTAGGATGGATCGCGGTAGAGGGGTCTGTCAAGGGATCGTCCTAACGTTCGTTCGGACCTGTTACGGTCGCTCGGAACGGCGGGAGCACGATCGGGAGGCACGGATGGCTGGAGCGCAGGAGAGCGCTTCCGAGAAGACAGGGGGACGCCCGCGACGCACCCGACTGGAGGACGTGCTCGACATCGCTGAGCAGCTGTTCAGCGAGCAGGGCTTCAAGGCGACCTCGATGCGAGGCATCGCGGCGCGGATGGGCCTCAAAGCCGGGAGCCTCTACACCCACGTCTCCTCGAAGGACGAGATCCTCTGGGAGATCGTGGAGCGGGTTGCGCGCATGTTCACCGACTCCGCTGAGCGAAGCGCCCGGTCGGAAGGCTCCGCGCACGACCGCCTGCGCGCGTTCATGCGCGGCCATATGCGGATCGTCGCCGAGCACCGGGCGATGGCCAGCGTGCTGCTCATGGAGTGGCGCGAGCTGTCGCGGGCGTCGGACAAGGACATCCGCGGGATGCGCGACGCCCACGAGGCGTTCCTGAAGGAAATTCTCGACGCGGGCGTGATGAGCGGGGAGTTCCGCGCCGAGCACGTGAAGTGGGCGCGGCTGCTCATCCTGTCCGCGTTGAACTGGTCGAGCCAGTGGCTCGACCCGAATGGCCCCGAGTCGGCCGAGGCGGTCGCGGACCACTTCTTCGACCTGGTGGTCCGCGACCGGCTCGGCACCGGGGAGCAGCCGGTCAGCCCGTAACCACCGGTGGCCGCTGGATTGCCTTGACCACCTGGAACTCCTCGATCCCGAAGCGGCCGAGCTCGCGACCGTATCCCGAGAGCCTTCGACCGCCGAACGGCGCGGCTGGGTTGAAGGGGGCACCGTTGATGTCGACCTGCCCCACCTGCAACCGCCGCGCCACGGCGAGCGCGCCGTCCGGGTCGCGCGCCCACACGCCCGCAATGAGCCCGTAATCGCAGTCGTCGGCCAACCGGACGGCGTCGTCGACGCCATCATGCGCCTGCACCACGAGCACCGGGCCGAAGACCTCCTCGCGCGCCACGCGCATCCCGGGCGTGACGTCGGAGAGCACCGTGGGCGCGACGAACCAGCCGCGTTCCAGGCCGGGCGGGGCCGCGGCACCGCCGGTGACCAGCCGGGCGCCCTCCTCGAGGGCCTGCGCGATGTGCTCGCAGACGCGGGACCGCTGCCGCTCGGAGACGACCGGGCCCATCCGGGTCGTCCGGTCGCGCGGGTCACCGAGCCGCCACATGACTGCGACGCGCTCCGCGATCTGCTCGGCCTCGCGCAGCCGCGCCCGCGGCACAATGAGGCGGGTGAAGGCCGAGCAGACCTGGCCGGAGTTGAGGAAGCAGCGGTTGACCGTGTCGGTCACGGCCGCGTCTAGATCGGCGTCGTCCAGCACCACCTGCGGCGACTTGCCGCCCAGCTCGAGGGCGACCGGCCGGACCCGCTCCGCGGCGAGCCGGGCGACCCGCCGTCCTGCGGCGGTCGACCCGGTGAACGAAACCATGTCGACGCCCGGATGGGAAACGAGCGCCTCCCCCGTCGTCGGACCGTCCCCCGGGACCAGGTTGACTACCCCGGGCGGAACCCCGACCGCGTCGAGGATCTCCGCAAGCAGGAACGCGGTGCCCGTCGTCTGCTCCGCGGGCTTCGCGACGACCGTGCACCCCGCCGCCAGCGCTCCAGCGATCTTCGCGGCCAGCTGGTGCAGCGGGAAGTTCCACGGGGTGATGCATCCGATGACGCCGACCGGCTCGCGCACGACGAGGGAGTGCCCGACCTCCTCGGCCAGTTCGGGCTCGTCGAGCACATCGGCCGCGCCGGCGAAGTCCGCCACCGCGAGCCCGACGTGCACGCGCCTGCTGATGCCCAGCGGTGAACCGAGCTCCGCGGTGACCAGATCGGCCAACTCCGCGGTGCGTTCCCGCACGCCGTCGGCGACCCGACGCAGCAGCGCGGCACGCTCCCGGCGGGACGTCGCTGCCCATCCGGACTGCGCGGCGCGCGCCGCCGCGACGGCGGCGTCGACGACCTCCGGGCCGGCTACCGGGGTAATCCCCAGCGGCTCCTCGGTGGTCGGATCGACCACAGGGACCGCGCCGGTCCCGGGGCACGGCACCCACCTGCGGTCGATGTAGGCGCGCTGACGTTCGATCATGGGGTCTCGGCTCCGTTCGGGAGTGCGTGGTAGAGGTCGGAGGTGGTCCACGGGGCGCGAGAGGACACCTCGTCGCGGAGCAGCGACTTTGCGATCTTGCCGGTGGGCAGCCGGGGAACCTCGCGCCGGAAGAAGATCAACCGGGGCAGCTTGTAGCCGGCGAGCCGCTCTCGGCAGAACGCGCGTAGCGCCGCGGGATCGGGGGCCGCGCCGGTCATCGGGACGACCACGGCGCCGACCAGCTCGCCCCAGTGTTCGTCCGGCACCGGAACGACCGCGACCTCGGCGACGTCGGGATGCCGGGCGAGGACGAGCTCCACCTCGCTGGAGTAGACGTTCTCTCCGCCGGTGATGATCACATCCTTCAGGCGGTCGCGCAGGTGCAGGTAGCCGTCGTCGTCGAGCAGTCCGAGGTCTCCGGTGCGCAGCCAGCCGTTACGCAGCGCGGCGGCCGTCTGCTCCGGGTTCCGCCAATACCCCCGCATGACGCCCGGCCCGCGCACGGCGACCTCTCCCACCCGTGCCGGAGGCAGCGCCTCCCCGCGATCGTCGAGGATGCGCAGCTGCACACCGGGGACGGCACGGCCGACCGAGGACGTGCGGTCACAGCCCGTGCCGCCCCAAGCGGTCGCGTACTCCGCCGGCTGCAGGTAGGTGGTGAGGAGGGTCGTCTCGCTCTGGCCGTAGATCTGACCGACGTTGCAGCCGAAGGCCGCGGCGGCACGGCGCGCGAGTGACTCCGGTATCGGTGCCCCGCCGAAGTCGATGGTGCGCAGGACCGTGGGGCGCGGTGCACGCTCCTGCTCCTCCACGATCGCCTTGAAGATCGTGCCCGTGGCGATAAGGCGGGTCACCCGCTGCTCGGAGATCACGCGCAGCGCGGTAGCCGGGTTGAAGTTGATGAGGACCGTGCGCGCGCCCTGCAGCCAGTACGCGACGGGAGCGGCGAGTACGACATGGAACATCGGACCTGCCACGAGGTACGTGTCGTCGGGCCGGATCCCGCAGACCTCCACGAGGGCTCTGGCGGTCGCGAGCATGTTGTCGTGGGTGAGGACCACACCCTTCGGGCGACCGGTGGTCCCACCGGTGTAGCAGATCCAGGACGGATCGGATGGCGCCGTCTCGACGCCCGTGCGGCGACATGGGGCGACGTCCTCACACTGGCTGCGGAGGTCGCCCGCGCCACCATGCGCCCCGTAGATCCACGGCTCCACGCCACCGGTGTCCACCTCGTGGACGACATCGGCGAACTCCTCATGGACGAGCAGTGCAGACGGTGCGCAGTCGCGGAGGATCGCGGCGATTTCCTCCGGGGCAAGGCGGTAGTTGACGGGGGCGTAGACCGCGCCGATCTTGTTCACCGCGGCGTAGACGGGTACCAGCTCGAGGCCGTTCCGCGCGAGCACACTCACCCGCGCGCCTGGCCGGACCCCGCGCTGCGCCAGCACGGTCGCGAGGCGCTCGGCGAGGTCGTCGACCTCTGCCCACGTCAGCGCGGCGCCGTCGGATCCCATGAGGGCCTCGGCGTCCGGCGCGCGTCGGGCGTTCCGCTCGATGATCTGGTGGACCAGCACCTCGCCGCGCCCTTCTTCCATAGTGTCTTGGCAGCAACCCAACTTCGTCCTAACGTTAGTTCGGACAGTGGCAGCATGTCCAGAACCCGCACGAGGGTGCGGGCCACCACACCGAGGAGCACCCATGCCCGAAGCCGTAATCGTCTCCGCGGCCCGGTCCCCGATCGGCCGCGCACACAAGGGATCGCTCACCACGATCCGCCCCGACGACCTGACGGTGCAGATGGTGCGCGCCGCCCTCGCTCAGGTCCCGCAGCTCGACCCGGCCGACATCGACGACCTCATGCTCGGCTGCGGCCTGCCCGGCGGGGAGCAGGGCTTCAACATGGCCCGCGTGGTCGCCGTCCTGCTCGGCCACGACTCCGTGCCGGGCACGACGATCACCCGCTATTGCTCGTCGTCGCTGCAGACCACGCGGATGGCCCTGCACGCCATCAGGGCGGGCGAGGGCGATGTGTTCGTCTCCGCCGGCGTGGAGACGGTGTCCAGGTTCCAGAAGGGCGACTCCGACTCCCACCCCGACACCCACAACCCGGTCTTCGCCGACGCGGAGGACCGCACCCGCCACATCGCCGAGAACGGCGCCGACTCGTGGAACGACCCCCGCGCTGACCAACACCTGCCGGACATCTACATCGCGATGGGGCAGACCGCGGAGAACCTCGCCCGGTTCAAGGGCGTCACCCGCGAGGACATGGACCACTTCGGCGTCCGGTCGCAGAACCTCGCCGAGAAGGCCATCGCCAACGGCTTCTTCGCCCGCGAGATCAGCCCGGTCACCCTGCCCGACGGCACCGTGGTCGAGAAGGACGACGGGCCGCGCCCCGGCGTCACCTACGAGGCCGTCTCCCAGCTCAAGCCGGTCTTCCGGCCGGACGGCCGCGTCACGGCCGGCAACTGCTGCCCGCTCAACGACGGCGCCGCCGCCCTGGTGATCATGTCCGACACGAAGGCGGCCGAGCTCGGCATCACCCCGCTCGCCCGCGTGGTCTCCACCGGGGTCACCGGGCTCTCCCCCGAGATCATGGGCCTCGGCCCCGTCGAGGCCTCGAAGCAGGCGCTCGCCCGAGCCGGCATGACGGTCGACGACGTCGACCTCGTCGAGATCAACGAGGCGTTCGCCGCCCAGGTCCTGCCGTCGGCCCGCGACCTGGGCGTCGACGAGGAGAAGCTGAACGTCAACGGAGGCGCGATCGCGCTCGGCCACCCGTACGGCATGACCGGGGCCCGCATCACCACCACCCTGCTCAACGGCCTGCGCACCCACGACAAGACCATCGGCCTGGAGACCATGTGTGTCGGCGGCGGCCAGGGCATGGCGATGGTCCTCGAACGGCTGAGCTGACCACCCGGAGTACCTGGAAGACAAATGCCGCTAGCACTATGCGCCACTCTTCTGATCAGCGGGACGCGACAGCAGCTCATGATCGCGGCGCTCGACGTGGATCATTCCGTTATGGCTGCTCGCCATGATCGGCACCATGACGCTCGGGTTTACTCGCTGTGCCGGGAGTCGTGAGCACGCGGATCGGCATCGCGGTACTGGTCGTCCCCTGGCCGAGCTAGTCATCGGGTTTTGGGCAACGCCTTGTCGGGGTGGGCCGCGTTCACGTACTTCACCGCGGTGGAGGGGTGGATGCCGAAGAGGCGGATGAGGTGAACTGGATCGGCGGTGTGCTGCGCCTCGTGCAGGACGCGGTCGCGCCACAACTGCTTGGGGACCAGGCCGACCTGGTCGAAGGCGGCTCGCAGCCCGCAGTAGCTCAACGGCGGGCGGGCCGGGTGGTGGGCGGACTGGCTGGTGATGAACAGGTGCGGGTTGGTGGTGTCGAGCCAACGGCGGTGGCGTTCGGTCAGCCAGGCGTTGATCAGATCCACGGTCAGTTCGTCGAGGTAGACGGTGTGCGTGTGCCCGCGGCGAGGGACTCGGATGACCAGCCGGATGAGGTCGAGATCGTCGAGGCGCAGCCGGGTGACCTCAAGCGGGCGAAGCCCGTGGACGGCCACCAGCGCGACCAGCAGCCGAGCGCGGGGACCGTCAACCTCGTCGAGTAGCCCGCGTAGCCGGTCGCTGGGCAACGGAGCCGGCACGCGCACCGGGGTGCTGAGCGAGATCCTGGCCATCGGGTTGTGGAAGACGAGCCGTTCCTGCTTGAGGGCGGCGAAGAGCGTGCGCAGGACGTGGTGCAGGTCGCGCGCTTGGCTGCCGTGCCGGCGGGCGAGTTCCTCGCGAATGTGGGTGGCGGTGATCTGGCGCATATCCAGGCCGGCCTCGGCCCAGCAGAGCAGGACGGGTAGGGCGAGGGAGAGGTAGCGGCGGATCCGCTCATAGCTGGCGGGCTGGTGGCGGCGGCGCCCCTGGCCGCGCAGGACCCGCACCCAGGCGTGCAGGTGGCCGGCCATCGGTTCCGGGAGTGTGTCGATCCTGGCCGCGATGACGTGTTGGTGGTGCCGATTGCGGCGATTGGTGTCCAGGTCAGCGACTGCGGTGCTGGGATACCGCTGCTGGTCGGCCCGCAGCCGTTGATCGGGCTCATCTGGTTGTAGGAGGCCGTGTTGGTGGAGGAAGTCGAGCACGCGGCGGGTCGAGGGCGAGGTGGCGCTCGCGGCCAAGGCGCGCACGTCGCGTTCTCGGAACGGCGCCCGGGCGCCGAGCCAGGCCAGTAACGTGCGCAACAACGCGGTGCCGCCCGGCGCCCCACCCCCGCTACGAGCCGGTGCGTTAGCAGTGAACTCGGCGAGCAGCGCCGCCGCTAGCTCGGTGAGCGCGGGCAGCTCATCCGCGGTGAGGGCTCGGATCGCGCTCCAGTCACGATCGACCGTGAGCAGCGTGTGCTGGCCGGGATCAACCAGATGCGGCGACGGTGGACGGACCGTGGCCGTGGTGGCGCGGCGTCGTGCCCGTTCCCGCAGTGTCGGTCCGGACTCCTTGTGTGGGGTGAACCCCAGCACCCCGGCCTGGGTCGAGAGGCGGAAGGCGAGATCGCCGGCGAAGGTCAGCTGCGTATCCCGCCCGGCCAGCGGGCCGAACTCGCGCACGACCAGCAGACACCCCCGGCACAGGCCCTCCTCAGCGTGGAGGGGCAGGAGATCGCGCCGGCAGCGCCCGCATCGACCCGGCGGATAGCGGACGCGGTCGTCGCGCCAGCACGCGCAGCCGCGGCAGCGGCGTGTGGTGATCCCCCAGCTGTGGCAGTCCTCGCAGCCGCGCACTGGGTGGCGAGGTGGAGCAAGTGCCCGACGTGGCCGCAGCAGCCCCGCGTGATCGAGCACCTGGGCGCCCGCCGCCTTGAGCGGCAGCGCGATCTGGTCGAGTACCTCCTCGTTGACCAGGGTGTCGCCGTCGGCGTCGCGAACAGCGAGGGCGAGCCGGAGCAGGCTCATCACCATCCGCGGCCACGTCGGGCTCAAACCTGCTTCCGCGGCCATCGCTTCGGCCTGGGCGACCAGCATCACCTCCTCCGGCCAGCGGCGCTCGGCGATCCGGTGGCGGTCGGCCCGCACGAGACGTCGACGCGGGGAAGGCAGCAGGCTCAGCTGCCCGGGAACGACGGCCGGGAGAAAACCGGGATCTCCGCGGGCCTCCGTGACGACGCGCGGGGTCAGGGCCGGAGCCGGGTCTCGCCGTGAGCTGCGGGGAAGGCTGTAGACCGGTCCGAGGCCGAGCCCGACGATGTGCAGGTGCAGCTGGTTGGCGAATGGCAGGCCCACTGCGCGCCCTGCGCTGAGCTCGGCGCGGGCGGCGATCACACACCCCCGGCACAGATCGTCGCCGTCGACCGGCAGAACCCGCAGGCAGCCCCGGCACTCCCGCCGGCCGGCGCTGTGCGCCTGCCAGGACTGGCAGCTCGCGCACTGGCCGTCGCGGCCGAGCTTGATCTGGCCCCAGGCCAGGCACGTCTCGCACTGGCGGGCCCACCGCACCCGATGGCCTCCTCGGGTCAGTTCGGGGGCCGACGTCGCCGCGGCCCGTCCTTGCGTGGCACCGGGCGCACCGGCCCGGGCTCGGCACCGGCTGCCGCAGCCTGGGGTGCCTGCTCGCTGCCTTGTCGATCGGTCAGCGGCTCGGCTTCGAGCAGGTCCGCGACCGTGCAGTGCAGGGCCTGACAGATCCGGTCGAGATCATCGAGGCGGACCGTCACCGGGGTGCCACCCCAGAGCGCGGCGACCTTGCTCAGAGACGGGTTGAACCCAACCTCCCGGAACGCGGCCAGCAGGTCGGTCGGTCGCCAGATGTCGCGCTTGGCCGCGACCCAGCGCAGATTCCACTTCATCCCAGATTCCTGTTCATCGCAGGCTCCCCGCGTCGCGCACCAGCCGCTGCGTCGCTCGGCTGGCCGCCGCCCGGCCGGCCTGTTCCGGATCGGCCTGCGCGCTGGCCAGATAGCGGACGGTCGTTGTGGTCCACTCATGCCCCAACAGCTTCTGCACCTCCCACAGCGTCATCCCCCGTTCGTAGTTGTGCGTCGCGCACGCATGGCGCAGCAGGTGCGGGTGCAGCTCGGCGACCGGGCCGGGCAGAAAGCGGCGGGAGGCGGTCTTCAACGCCCGCCGGAACGTCGCTGGCACCACCGCGGGCGCGATCGGCATGTTCAGCGCGGCCACCAAAGGCGGAGTCCGCTCAGAGGGGAACAGCGGCGCCAGCGGGTGCTCCGGGTCGTCGCGGAACAGGCCGCGCACGTCCTCGACATACCACCACAGCAGCTCGCGGCCCTGCTCGAACAGGAACGCCTCCCGCTGACGCGGGCCGGAGCCGCGCGCGCCCTTGCCCTCCACCAGAAAGCGGCCCCACTGCCCGGACTCCCAGTGCACATCGGAGATCCGTACTCGACACAGCTCGCTCGCCCGGACCCCGGACAGGTAGGCGATCTTGGCCATCACGTAATCGCGGCAGGCGACGGCCTCCTTGCGGGCATCGGCCAGCACGTCGCGCCACCCGGCGAAGAACCGTGTCATCGCGGTCTGCGACGGCGGCACTCGCAGCCCGAAGTCTCCACGGTGACGGGGCCTGTTGAACGGGTCGACCGGAGACTCGACCGCCGCGCCGAACAAGCGGCTGATCTCACTCGCGTAGCGCTGCTCCAGGAACGCGAAGTATCCGTCGATCTTCGTGATCTTCGCGCGCACGGTCGCCCGCGCCCGCTTCCCCGGACCAGCGAAGTAGTGGTCCAACTGCTTGGGCTGCAGCCGCCACGGCACAGTGTCGTAGTACTCGCACAGCTCGATGACCGGCTTGACCAGCTGATCGATCGTGCCGGGCATCAGCCCGGCGGCATCACGCGCCCACTGATACTCCGCCAACGTGTCCAGATAGAACGAGCGCTCATCCTCCGGGGCGATCGCGGCGGACTGGCGCCGCTGCAAGGTGAACACATCGGCCAAACCCGACCCGGCGGCCTCGTCCCTGCCCGCCAGCACCTCCTCGCCAGCGACCCGCAGCCGAGTGTCAGAATCCCTCACGAACACGTAGATTAGACGATCAACTCGCAGATTCTGCGAGTGGCTATCGGAATCTCACGCCACAGAGCTGACAGGGCTGGGCGGAGCCTGACCTGTTCAGACCCGAACCTGACCCGCCGAAGGCGCCCTGGGAACCCGTGCGTGCTCCGGTTTAGTAGAAAACCTGTACACCGGTCGCCTCGATCCGGTCACGATCGGTGAGGTGGATACGGCCCTGCAACGTGGCGAAACTCGTCTGCCTGCCGTCGAACGCCACGATCTCCCCGTCCGCGACGAACCGCGGCCCGCCCTGTGCGGTGAGCACCTCGGCGATTTCCGGGTAGCTGCGCTCGATCGCGTTCTGGTTGCGCGACCACAGGGTCACCTCGCCCCCGTCCCGTGAGCAGATGGCTCGCACACCGTCGAGCTTGCGTTCGTACAACCAATGATCGCTGGAGAAACGGTCCTCGGTCAGCGTCGCCAGCATCGGGGCCCGCCAGCCTGGGCGGGCCGAGGGCGCACGCGGGTCCGTCATGACCTGCTGGTTACCCGCGCTCGCACCTGGCGAAACGATCAGTGCTGGTAGCGGGCGGGCGAAGTTTGTCCGGTCGTCCCGCGGGTAAGCCATAGGCGGCCATCAAGAAAGGAGCGGACATGACCAAGGCAAGGGACATCATGACCCCGGACGCCGCCTGCGTCTCGGCAAGCGACACAGTGCTCGACGCCGCCAAGCGGATGAGCGATCTCTCGGTGGGGGCGCTGCCGATCTGCGGTGAGGACAACAAGCTCAAGGGGATGCTCACCGACCGCGACATCGTCGTGAAGGTGCTGGCGCAGGGCAAGGACCCGCGCGCGGTGCACGCAGGCGAGCTGGCGCAGGGTGAAGCTGTGACGATCGGGGCCGACGACGACGTCGAGGAGCTGCTGAACACGATGTCGCGGCACAAGGTCCGCCGGCTTCCGGTGATCGACGGGCACACCCTCGTCGGGATAGTCGCGCAGGCCGACGCGGCTCGTGCACTGAAGGAGCCAAAGGTGGGGGACCTAGTTGAGGCGCTGTCCGTGCCCTGATCGGCGTCCCTCAGCCAACTGGTCGTGCAGGAATGCGAGTTGGTCGTTCCGGGTTTTCCCGCGGCCCGGAACGACCAACCACTCGCCAGTACTAGTCCGAGGACTCGGTCAGGCCCTCGCGTAACTGCATGAGTGTCCGGGCCAGTAATCGGGATACGTGCATCTGGGAAATTCCGATGCGCTCGGCGATCTGGGTCTGGGTCAGGTTGTGCACGAACCGCAGCGCCAGGATCTTGCGTTCCCGTTCCGGCAGCTGCTGGACCAGCGGTTGCAACGCCTCGTGGTTCTCGACTCCCTCGAGCGCGCTGTCCTCCTCGCCCAGGGTGTCGCCGAGAGAACGGCTTTCGGTGTCCGCGGAGAGCACCTCGTCCAAGGACATCGAGTTGTAGGCGTTGCCTGCCTCCAGTCCTTCGTAGACCTCGTCCTCCGTGAGTCCGAGGTGCTGTGCGATCTCACTCGGGGCTGGCGCGCGCCCGAGCCGCTGGGACAGCGTCGTGCTGGCACTGCTGATCGACAGGTGCAGTTCCTTGAGCCTGCGCGGGACGCGCACCGTCCAGCCCGTGTCCCGGAAGTACCGGCGCACCTCGCCCATGACCGTCGGTACGGCGAAGGAGAGAAAGTCCGAGCCACGGGCCGGGTCGAACCGGTCGACCGCGTTGATAAGTCCGACCCTGGCGACCTGGATCAGGTCCTCTTTGGCCACACCTCGCCCGGAGAACCGCTGAGCGATGTGTTCGGCCAGCGGAAGATGGCCCGTTACCAGGCGATCGCGCAATCGCGAGCGCTCCGGATCGTCCTCGCCGAGTGCGGCGAGCTTCTCGAACAGCGGTGCCAGATAGCCGTAGTCGTCCGAAGAGGAGCGAGACGATGGCGTTCTGGGTGACGGGGGTGTTCCGGATTCGGCCACCGTCACCCGCTGGTCTCCGGCCGCCTTTTGGTCAGTTCTACGTACACCCACGATGCCTGCCCGTTTCCCGTGTGACCCTCGATCCACGACGAAGCCGAGTCGGTCAATGTCGTCAGTACCTGCCAACCGAAGGAATTGGTGCTCGGCGGGGTGTCGCGTGCGGTAACGACCGACACCGTGAACCGCAGCTCACCCTTGTCGAGGCCGAACCGGCACACCATCCGAGTTTCCGGCACGGCGCGCATGATCAGGGTGGAGCACGCCTCGTCGACGGCGAGTTTGAGGTCAGCGATCATGTCGAGGTCGAAGTCGGCCCGCATCGCGATGCTGGAGGCCAGCGACCGGATCAGCGGCAGGTGCTCAAGCTCGGCGCCAAGGCGCAGTTCGATGTCGTCCTTAGTTGCGATGCCTTGCGACGGCGGACCCATCTCGTTCACGCGTCACCTCTGCTGACTGGTCGATGTCTCGCGAGCAGACCCCAGTGCACCTCGCGGTCACTTGTCAAGCTCCCGTTCCCGTTGCTTCTCTGACATTGTCGACCCTTTCCCGGGTTTTCGCCGCGTGTGCACCTGCCGCACGCGCATCAGGTGTGCCGGAGCAGAGCGCCGACTCCGTCGGTGAGTTCGAGGCGGTCGTGCACGTCCACCAGGTCAGCGCCGGTGGCGACAGCGGCGACCACCAGCGCTTCGTCGGCGCGCCTGCTGGTTGCCGGAGCGCCCCCAGAGCCGGCCAGTTCGCCGGATTTCGTGGCGATCTGGGTGAGGTCCGGCCCGATGAGCACGTCGGCGGTGGTGACGTCGCCCACGAGCAGTGTGTCCACCTTCCGCTCGCGCAAAGCCGCGGCCACGGCCCGCAAACCCTGCGCGGCAAGGCCCTGGTCCCGGCCTTCTTCGGCCCTGAACCGATCGACGACGTCGTCCAGCCGGGCTCGCCGGGCCTGTCCGACGACCTCACGTACGGCCGCGCGCAACTGGTCCGGGTCGGAGCCGGATGCTCGGGTACCCGATTCCACCTCAGTGGCCAGCCTGCGTGCCTGCTCGGGCAACGCTTCGTGCAGCTTGGTGCGGGACTGCACCTCGCCCGCGACGATCACCAGCTGGGCCCCAGTGCTCTGGGTGAGCTTGGCGACCTCCTCGGCGACATCATTGATGTTGTGCTTGATGATCTCGTCAACATGCTCCTGCAGGTGGGCCATGACCTGGCCGGCGTGGGTCACGGCGTGCACCGGGTGTTCCCGGCCCTCGGTGGTGCGCTGGGCGACCACGGAACCGAACCGGTCCACTGCCGTGATCTCTGCACCGACGCTGTCGACAACGACGACCACGTGCGGTGGTGCCACTTCCCCGTAGCGGGCAAGTGGCAGCAGGAACGGCAGTTCCGAGTGCCGGGCCTCCGCGAACGCGGGTGGGACCTGCAGGTGCCGATCGAGCAGGATCTGGTCATTCGCCGCGATGAGTGCTCTACCGCCTTGTCCGACAGGACGTTCGCCCTGCCGCACAGCCGAATCAAGCGCGTCCAATGTGGACTCTGAGGCTCCCTGTTCGCTGAGGCGCTCCCGCAGCTCGCGCCACTTCAGTTCGAGCTGCTTCTCCGCGTCCTCCGTCTGGTAGGTGTCCTCGAAGTACACGGAGTCGAACGGTCCTTCGATGTTCACCAGGTCGCGGAACCCCGTAGTTTGCACAGATCCTCCTCGCTTCCGGCCCTGTCGTGCACGGCCGTGTACCCCGAGCGTGGCGCGGCGAAACTTCCCCAGCCGATCCACCGGCCCGTCACTGCCTGTACATGAACGGTGACCAAACCCACTGTCTGTCCCGCCACACCCCCTTCTGCGATTCCATTGCCGTTGCTTAGGCTCGCTAACGTGATTGCGCGATGATCTGGTGGCACGCCGTTCTGATCGGCCTGGTCGGTATCTGGGCAGGCACGATCAACACCGTCGTCGGCTCGGGGACCCTGGTGACGTTCCCGGTCCTCGTGGCGCTCGGATACCCGCCGGTCACCGCGACGACCTCGAACGCCATCGGCCTGGCGCCGGGGACGATCAGCGGTGCCATCGGCTACCGCCACGAGATCAAGGGCGAGGCGCGACGTCTGCTGGTCTACGGCAGCGCGTCGTTCCTCGGGGCGATCGGCGGGACCATTCTGCTGCTCTCGTTGCCGAGCGACACGTTCGAGGCGGTCGTTCCGGTGCTCATCGGGCTCGCCGTAGTCCTGGTGATCGTGCAGACGCGGGTATCGGCATGGGTCGCGGGCCGCAACGGGGGGCAGGTGCGCCGCTATGGTCCGCTGCTGCTGTTCCTGATCTTCCTCATCGGCATTTACGGCGGCTACTTCACCGCTGCCCAGGGCGTGATGTTGATGGCGGTCATGGGCATGTTGCTGTCCGACTCGATTCAGCGGCTCAACGGCATCAAGAACGTCCTTTCGGCGATCGTCAACGTCGTCGCGGGAACCATCTACGCGTTCATCGCACCGATCAGCTGGCCCGTCGTCGGGCTACTCGCGGTCGGCTCGGTCATCGGCGGGATTCTGGGCGCGAAGATCGGCCGCAAGCTCTCGCCGAAGGTGTTGCGCGGAGTGATCATCGTCGTCGGGCTCGCGGCGGTCGTGCAGATGCTCGTCCGCTGAGGTCGCGCATTCTTCTGTCACCTGGTTCATGGTCACTAATCCAGAATCCGTTAATGGAATAACAATTTTTGCCGCAGCAACTTTTTGCTATTACTTTATGCCGCATGTTCAATTCTCCGCGCCGTTTCCGGCATATCTGGGCCGCAGCGTCAGTCGTCGTTCTTTCGGTGGTCGCGGGGTCGTTGACGCCCGTCGGCGCCGTTCCGGCCGATGCGGCGTCACTCGACGACAGCTTCTATGTCCCGCCTGCCGAACTTCCGGGTGTGCCGGGCGACATCATCCGGTCGCGCCCCTCACGGCCGGGAACCGCGAAAGACCTGGCGGATGCCTGGCAGGTGATGTACCGGTCCACCGACGCGCTCGGTGAACCCAACGCGGTGACCGGCACCGTGCTGGTGCCGAAGAACGCGAATCCGGCGACCGTGCCGGTAGTCGGGTTCGCGGCCGGAACACAGGGTCCCGCATTCCGCTGCGCGCCGTCCAAAATGCTTCAGGGGCAATCGTTCTACGAGCAGCCAGCGCTCAACGGCCTGTTGCGCAGCGGCTACGCCGTCGCGATGACGGACTACGAGGGCTACTCCCCGGAACCGGACACCAGCTACATCGTCGGCCGGTCGGAGGGTCACGCGGTGCTCGACGCCGTCCGCGCCGCGCTGCGCCTGCCGGAGGCAGGGTTGTCGGATCAGGCACCCGTCGCGTTGCGCGGTTACTCGCAGGGAGGCGGAGCGGTGATGTGGGCTGGACAGCAGCAACCCGGCTACGCGCCCGAACTCGACCTGGTCGGTGTGGCAGGCGGCGGTGTCCCGGCCGACCTGGTCCAGGTGGCGCTGCCGCTGGAGGGCGAGTCTGGTTTCGGCCTACTGGCATACGCGTTGATCGGCCTGGACAACGCCTATCCCGAGCTGGATCTCGACGCCTATCTCAACGAACGGGGTCGCACGGAGTTCGCGAAGCTGGAGCAGCACGCCTGCACCCTGGAACTGCTAGTCGACTACGCGGGGGACTCGCTGAGTGAGTACACGACCAGCAGCCCCGTGCTCACCCCGCCGTGGCTGGCCAGGGTGGGGGAGAACAAGCTCGGTGGTTCCCCCATCGCGGTACCTGTGCTGCAGTACCACGCCGATAACGACGAACTGGTCGCTCTCGCCCAAGCCGAGTCCTTGCGTGATGACTACTGCGCCGTGGGGACGTCGCTGACCTGGAAGACCTACGACACCGACCACATCACCCTGGTGCACACCGGTAGTGCCGACGCGCTCGCCTTCCTCGCCGACCGATTCGCAGGCAAGCCCGCCACATCCACCTGCTGATCCGCCCCGCCCTGTCTCCGTCCCGCCCCTCGCCCTTTCCTGCCTCCGCTCTCGCGTCCGTCCCCGGCCCGCCCCCTCGCACTTTCCCGGGAAAGTGCGAGGGGCCTGGCCGGGGCCTGCCCCTTACACACATCTCCCAGCCCCCGAG
>NZ_PQHZ01000043.1 GCF_003385185.1 Amycolatopsis palatopharyngis
CTCCAGCGCTCGCCCCGTCCATCGCACTTTCCCGGGAAAGTGCGATGGACGGTGGTGGGGTGTGCGCAGTGGGGGTGGTCGCGGGGTGCCGTTGGGCGGGGTTGGTTGACCGCTTGCCGAGGGGTGCTGCTGGTAGAACGTGTGTTCGAGTAGCGTCGATGGCGTGGACGTTGATGAGCGGGTGCTTCCGGTGTGGCAGCTTTCCGAGGGGGAGCTGCTCGGTGGCCTGCTCGAATCCGAGAAAGCACTACGGCGGCAGTATGGGCGCACCCTGGAGTTGATCGCCGAAGCCGACAAGCGCGGCCTGGCCGGGGTGCAGGGCTATTCGAGCATGGTGACGCTGTTGGTGATGGCGTTGCGGCTGTCCCGCGGCGAGGCCAAAGCCCGTGTTGTTCAGGCCAGCACCCCGATGCCGCTGGTGAAGGACGCTCTGGCGGCGGGGGAGATCGGGCCGGAGCACGTCACCCAGATCCAGAAGGTGCTTGCCCAGGCTCCCGCTGGTCTGCCGGAGGTGGACCGGGCTTCGAGTGAGGCCACTCTGGTGGAGTTGGCGCGGCAGGCTCGTCCGGTGGATGTGGCGAAGGCCGGGCAACAGATCCTGGGGCACTGGAACATCGAAGACACCCCACCGGACGATCGGGAGCGCCGCCATGCCGGGCCGCATCGGGAGTTCCGGGGTCGCTACCGCTACGACGGACAGTACGTGTTCACCGGCGAACTCGATCCCGAAACCGCCGCCGAACTCGAAGGCGCGATGCATCCGCTGGCCAAACCCGACCCCGCCGACGCCGATGGGCTGCCGGACCCGCGGACCCCGGTGCAGCGCCGGGGTGACGCTCTGGCCGAGATCATCAGCCGGACCGCCCGCGCCGACGACCTCCCGACCACCGGCGGCGAACGCGCCGTGGTGATCGTGACGGTGTCGCTGGCGGAGCTGGAACAACGCGCGGATACCGCCATGCTCGACGCCCGTGGCTACACCTCCATCAGCCAACTCCGCCGCTGGTGCTGCGAGGCGAAAGTCCTGCCCGCCGTGCTCGGTTCTCAGGGGGAGGTCCTCGACCTCGGCCGGGGGTCCCGCCTGGCCACCCCAGCCCAACGCCGAGCCCTCGCCATCCGCGACCGGGGCTGCACCCGCCCCGGCTGCACACGGGGCGTGAAGTGGTGTCACGTTCATCACGTGTTGTCGTGGATCGACCACGGGCCGTCCGATCTGGACAACATGATCCTGGTCTGCGCCCGGCATCATCGGGAGTTGCACCACACGGGCTGGTCGGTCCGCATCCGCCACGGCACTCCGGAGTTCATCCCGCCGGAATGGCTGGATCCGGAACAGAAACCCATCCGGAACACCGCCCACGACCCACCGACGGTCCGACACCAGGAACCGGTCGTGCCAACCCAGCGACGGCCACCCCAGCAGGCCGCACCCTGCCCGCCGTCCGCGTGACCCAAGCCGTGTGGAAACAATGCGCAGCAAGTGCGGCACTGTCGGCCCCGGTTCCTACACTCGGCGGATGATGACAAGCGATATTCGCCCGGCCCGCCCGGAGGACGCGGGCGCTGTCGCCGAGATCTGGTATCAGGGATGGTGCGACGGCCACCTGGGCAACGTTCCCGAGGACCTGGTCGCGTCGCGCACGAAGGAGTCGTTCGGAACGCGCGCGGCAGAGCGCGTCGACGACACCGTGGTCGCGACCGTAGACGGTGCCGTGGCGGGCTTCGTGATGGTGGTGGGCGACGAGGTCGAGCAGGTTTACGTCGCGTCTGGCCACCGAGGCACCGCGGTCGCCGCTGGCCTGCTCACAGAAGCGGAGCGTCTGGTGGCGGTGAACGGTCATCAGCAGGCGTGGCTCGCTGTTGTTCCCGGAAACGCCAGGGCCCGAAGGTTCTACGAACGCCGGGGCTGGACCGACGACGGGCTGTTCGACCACCAAGCCCCGAGTGACAGTGGGCCGATCTCGGTCCCGGCACACCGGTACGTGAAACGGCTTTGAGCGGCAGGATCTCGTCTCCCAGCCCGCGGTAGGGCTACTGGTAGGAGATCATCGCCGGCTTCGGCCTGCGCTGCATAGTCTGGCTCGGTGTGAGCATCGAGTGGTCCTCGTCGTAGAAGTTCTTCCAGCCCATCGGCACGCCGGCCGGCCGCGCGGCCACGACCGCATTCCACGTCGCGTCCTTCTGTCTCGTTGAGCCCTGGCCGTCCATGTGGATCAGGAGCGACACCTCGTCGTGGGTGGTGACCAGAGCAGACTCGTTGCGGATCATGGACAGGCGGAACTGGTGCACGACAAGAAGTTTCTGCGGCAACGAGTGCTCGGCCACGAGGTCTGCGAGCCACGCCGAGGTTTCGTTGATCTCCGCGGCGTCGATGCCACCGATCTGCTCCAGTGGCTCCTGCGTCGGTCCGAGCTTCCATTCGGGGTCGACGGCCAGCCCCACGTGGGGCAGTCGCAGGAGCGCCTCGTACCGCTGTGCCTGCTGCTGCAGCCGGGCCCGGCCGGGCTGCAGGTCGAGCAGGACGTACAGCCCGGACCTGCCCGCCTCTTCGACCCATGGACGCAACGAGGCGACGCTGGATTCCCCGGAGTAGTCGCCATCGGCACCGGGCTCGCCGTGTGCGACCGTCGCGATGATCTCGAAGGCCGGTACGACCGGCACCTCGCTCAGCGGCTCGTACTGCGCTGCCGTTCGCTTGGCGCGGCTGATGCTGTGCTGCAGGTCCTGCTCGCCGAGGACGCCGAGTGACGGTGCGCCGGGGTGACCGTACAGACAGACCAACCGCTTGCCGTGGGGCATGAGTTGCCCGCCACCTGGCAACTGCCGGCCGGTCGCCGCCACGGCCAGCCGCGCCCGCAGCCGCTCGGCGGGACCGAACCCGGCCCCGAGAGCGAGGACGGTCGCCGGTGGGTCGGCGTGCAGTGCCTCGACAGCCGCGCTGTCCGCTCGGGGGTCCGTCCCCTGTACGGGCAAGATCTCCGCGCCTGCGGCTCGAGCTGTCGCGACGGCCGCACCGGTCATCTGCGCGGCCTCGACCAGCACTGTGAGGTCGGCCGGTTCAGGAGGTTTCGTGGTCGGCAGGCCGTCCGCCGGCAGGTCCTGGGACGAGCCGACGGCGAACACCGGCACCGAGCCGACGAGTGCCTGCACCTTTCCCCGTTCCGCGGTGCCGACGGCAAGCACCGCCTGTGGCGACAGCCGGGTCAGTTCCTGCCGCAGGCCGCTGGGGACGTCGGTGGGGTGCACGCCGGAGTCGACGAGGACTGGCGCGCCCAGCCGAACGGCGATCTCGCTCGCTGTCGCCAGACCTTCGACGTCCTGGGCGTCGGCCACCAGCACGATCGGGGCGCTCCGGAACAGAGCATCGCTGGCCGCCATGGCCAACTCCGGGCCTGGCCGCGCATCGAGCACGGTGACGGGCTCGCGGGGATGGTGCGTCTGCGCCCTCTCGGGAACCGGCGCGCCGGTCGTCTCGGATGCACCGTCTCTGGGTCCGTCCGTGCAGGCCGCGACGATCAGCACGGGCAACAACACACCCGCCAGGAGCCTGCGCGAGCGTGGTCCGCACCTTTGCCCGAACTCGCGCATGCGCACCCCCTTTGGCCCGGCGGCAGGAGCGATACCCGAAGCCTCCCAGTGGCCTGCCCTGATGGGAATGCGGCCGTTCAGGTCATGAACCAGGCCCGTTGTCGCCCTGTGTTGCCACGCCGACAGCTGCTACGGCTCGATGACGAGCCGCTTCTGGTAGCCGGTGACGAGGACGTGGCCGACTGCGAGTACGAGGAGCACGACCGCCGGTACCGCGATGTAGGGGAGCGGCAGGTTGAGCGCGGGCAGAACGAGGAACCCGATCCACAGCGACACATAGGTGAAGTAGACGTGCGCGACGTACCGCCGCTGCCACCCCGGCAGCCGTCTGGCGGACTCCCGGCCCGCCTGGACGATCCGGTAGACGATCACGGCACCGAGACCGGCGAGGCCGGTGAACGCGAGCCGCGCGCCGATGTCGAGCCCGGTCCAGTCCACGGCGATCAGCGCGACCATCGAAACCAACAGTACGGCGAGTGAGGCGAGGTAGATCCGGGACAACCAGCGCAACGGTCCTGGCGGTACATCCGGTCTCATCGTTACCGGCCCGGTCAGCAGCCCCAGGATGCCGGCACCGGCATGAACGGCGATCAGAGTGGTGGTGACCATGGCAGCCCATAACGTCGTTATCGTACGGAACACCATACGCCCGCACCTACGCCCGCGCCAGGTCCGTTTCGGCGAACGAGTGGTGCTCGTGGTCAGGCCGCGGTGGCGGTAGCGGTCAGCAGGGCGTGTCCGGCGTCGGTCAGCGCCGCGGGTACGCGCTGCCCGATCAGGCCGAGCCTGCCCGGCCGGATCAGGCCGCTGTGGGTGAGTGCGTGCGCGGTGAACTGGTCGCAACAGGGCACGCCGTCGACGAACAGATCGGGCTCACTGCTGCACGTCACTTGGCCCCGGCCCGCGGCGACCGCACGAAGCATGGCCAGTGTTCGATGACTCGGCGGGTACATGTCGGGCTCCTCTCGATTCGGCTCTACCGATACGACGAACCGGGTCGCCGGAAATCGACATCCTCTGCTGAGACTTTCCCGCTGTCGTCTCGTTCCCAGCCCAATCGGCGAAATCGAGGTGGGCGCGCGGCGTTGAACAGACCATGCGGCTCACGCTGGCATTTCAGGTTCGGACATACGGGGGCGAACTTCGCGCCGAATGGCCCATTGCGATGCGTTGCGACCTGGGTTCAACTGGTCGTTCGCTAAGCGAAAGGTCAGGCTATGAGGCGAAGATATGTTGTCGTACTACTCGCCGCCGCCCTGGTAGGTGGTTCCGCCACCACGGCCTCCGCCGCACCGGCGCCGGCGGCCGGCGACCTCCGGGCTTACGACGCCGAGCTGGCGCCGGGCGAGGTACGTGATCTCCGGTCCGAGGGAATCGACGTACTGGATGTGCCGGGCGGTGGGGTCGAGCTGATCCTCACCGACCGGGAACGCGAGCGGCTGCGGTCGGCCGGGATCAAGCTGCGCCCGAAGGACCAGGCCGCGCGGACGAGATCCGCGGTGGAGACCGCGGCGGACGGTGTGTACCGGCCCTACAGTGGCCCCGGAGGGATCGAGGAGGAGATCCGGCGGACTGTCGCCGAGAACCCACATCTGGCCAAGCTGGTGCCGATCGGCGAGACGCGGCAGGGAAAGGAGATCCTTGCGGTCAAGCTGACGCTCGACGCCCGGTCCGTTCCGGACGGCAGCAGGCCCGCCTCGCTGTACAGCTCCACCCAGCACGCGCGGGAGTGGATCACCGTCGAAACCAATCGACGGCTGCTGCACCACATGATCGACAACTACGGGACCGATCGCGAGATCACCCGGTTGCTCAACCGGAACGAGTACTGGTTCGTCCTCGTCGCCAACCCGGATGGCTACGACCACACGTTCACCGAGGGAAACCGGCTCTGGCGCAAGAACCTGCGGGACAACGACGGCGACGGGAAGATCACCGTCAACGACGGCGTGGACCTGAACCGGAACTTCGACTACACCTGGGGCTACGACAACGAGGGATCCTCGCCGAATCCGACCAGCCAGGTCTACCGTGGTCCCGCGCCGGGCTCGGAGCCCGAGACGCAGGCGCTGGACGGTCTCTTTCGCAGGGTCGACTTCAGTTTCCTGGTCAACTACCACTCGGCCGCGCAACTGCTTCTCTATGGCGTGGGCTGGCAGGTCAACACTGACTCACCCGACGACCTGATCGCCGCGACGCTTGCCGGTACCGACGCGAATCCCGGTGTGGCGGGATTCGATCCGGACGTCTCGGCCGAGCTGTACACGACCAACGGCGAAACGACCAACCACGCGCAGGCCCGCTACGGGATCATCAGCTTCACCCCGGAGCAGACCACGTGCCAGGCGGCGAGCCGGAGCGACCCGAACGACGAATGGCGCGCGGAGGACTGTCAGAGCGGGTTCAACTTCCCCGACGATGAGGAACTGATCCAGGAGGAGTTCGAGCGCAACCTGCCGTTCGCGCTCGACATCGCCCGCTCGACGGCAGACCCGGCGAACCCGGAGTCGCATCTGGGGAACACCGCACCGGAGATCGTCGCGAAACCCATCGCCACCTCGTTCGGCGAAACCCAGACGGTGTCCGCGATCGCCAAACGGCGTCCGGGGCCGGTCCTGGTGCGTTACCGGATCAACGATGGCAGGCAGCGCACCACCTTCGCCCGCGAGTGGGACGGCGGTGAGCGCTACGGCGACGGCTTCGACGTGCACTATGCGCAGGTGCGGGCCGATATCCCTGGAGCCGGACCCGGTGATCGGGTCGAGGTGGTCTTCCAATCCCACGGCACGCGCACCGAGCCGTTCACCTACACCGTCGAGCAGGCGGCCACGAAACCCGTGCTGGTCATCGCCAACGAGGACTACGAGGGCTTCGACCCGGAGGTGCCGAACCCGACGCCACCGGCGTCCGGTCCACGCCACCTGGACGCGTACACCACAGCGCTGGAGGCCAACGACATCTCCTACGACGTCTGGGACATGACCCAGCGCGGGGCACCGGACCCACTCGGAGTGCTCGCCCACTACGAGGCCGTCGTCTGGTACACCGGAGACAACGTGGTCACCCAACGGCAGCCGGCAGCGGCCCACATCGTGACCAAAGTGCAGCAGGACACCACACTCGCCGTCCGGGACTTCCTGAACGAGGGTGGCAAGCTGCTGCACACCGGCGAGTACGCGGGCTACTTCGGGCCGAACGGCTCGCTGTACTTCGACAACCCCGAGGAGCCGTGTGCACCGGAGTCGAGCTCGTTCCGGCTTTGCCTTTACTCCAACGACTTCTACCAGTACTACCTCGGCGGGTTCTCCCGGAGTCCGGTGGACGCCCCGGACGAAGTCACCGGTACCGGACCGCCGCTGTCGGGAAACCTGCCCATCGCGGGCGGGGACGGGGCCGACAACCAGGAGCGGCCCGGTGAGTTCCGGGTGACCAGTGATGTGCTGCCGGAAGCGGACTTCCCGCAGTTCGGCAGCAGCGAAGCAGCTCGTTACGTGCCGACCGGCCCGGAGCCGGAGCAGCCCTTGAACGGTGCCTGGTACGCGGGCGCGCTGCACACCGATCAGTCCTACCAACGCTTGACGCGGACGGTGGACCTGTCGTCGGTCGGCACCGCTTCGCTCGGCCTGAACCTCTCCTACGATCTCGAGTCCGATTACGACTTCGCCATGGTCGAGGCCCGGATCGTGGGCACGGATCAGTGGACGACGCTCGCGGACGCCGAGGGCAGGGCCACCTCTGCCGTGCCGGCACAGTGTGAACAGGGTTTCCTGCTGCGGTTGCACCCGTGGCTGGAGCGGTACCTGACGATCAAAGGCGATTCCTGCCTGCCATCGGGAACCAGCGGTTCCTGGAACGGCTTCACCGGAAGTTCCGGTTGGGGACCGGCGACATTCGACCTTTCCGGATATGCGGGGCACGAGGTCGAGATCGCGGTCAGTTACGTCACGGATCCGGCCAGCGGTGAGGTGGGCGTCTTCCTCGATGACACGTCGGTGACAGTCGACGGCCAGGTGGTCGAGGAGAGCGGCTTCGAGGACGGGCTCGGGCCGTGGACCATCGCGCCGCCACCGGAAGGCAGTGCCGACACCGGGGCGGCGTGGCAGCGGTCGCAGTCCTTGGTGCAGCCGCGCGCCGCGGCGGTCACGACCGAGGACACCGTGTACCTCGGGTTCGGCCTGGAGGCCATCGCGACGGCCGAACAGCGGGCGAACGTGCTCGGTGACTCACTGCGCTACCTGCTCGAACCGGCCACATAGCGTGGCCTGCCGCCCGCGCACTTTCCCGGGAAAGTGCGCGGGCGGCCTTCGGGCTTCGGGCGTGGCCTCAGTCCGCCTGCTCGGACCACCACTTCTTCCCGGCTTCGGGCAGTGTGGAGATCGGGTCGTAGTAGGGGTACTTGCGCTGCAGCGCTTCCGGATCCTCCAGCTCGATGCCGGTGCGGTAGTTCTTGGTCCAGTAGGAAATACCCTTCTCGCGGTCGTACTCCGCGAGCTGGTGCACCCAGCGCTTGCCGACGTACGGGACGTCGCAGACGATCCTCGGGGTGGCATAACCCGGCAGGTAGCCCATGATCGCGTGCTGCAGCTCCTGTGCCTCGTGCACCGAAACCCGCCAGTGCTCGGAGTTCGGGATCATGTCGCACATGTAGAAGTAGTACGGCAGGATTCCGGCCTCGCCCTGCAACGCGAAGCAGAGGTCGAGCAGCTCGTTGGCCGTCGCGTTGACCCCGCGCATCAGCACACCCTGGTTACGGACGTCCCGGACGCCGACGTCGAGGGCCGTCCTGGTCGCCTCGGCGACCAGCGGGGTGACCGACTGGGCGTGGTTCACGTGTGTGTGGATGGCGAGGTTGACCCCACGGCGGCCGGCCGTACCGGCGACCCTCGCGAGTCCCTCCACGACCTTCGGTTGCAGCCAGTGCTGCGGGAGACCGGCCAGCGCCTTGGTGGCGAGCCGGATGTCGCGAACGGTCTCGATGTCCATCAGCCGCATCAGGAACGACTCGAGCTGGTGCCACGGGACGTTGGCGACGTCGCCACCGGAGACCACGACGTCGCGCACCCCGGGCGTCCGCTTCAGGTAGTCGATGATGGCGTCCTGCCGGTCCACCGGCTTCAGCGACAGCTTGTGCTTGTCGACCTGCTCGGTGGAGTTCCCGACCAGGTCCATCCGTGTGCAGTGCCCGCAGTACTGCGGGCAGGTGGAGAGCAGTTCGGCGAGGACCTTGGTGGGGTAGCGGTGGGTCAGTCCCTCGGCCACCCACATCTCGGCCTCGTGTAGCGAGTCGCGCTCCGAGTGCGGGTGCGAGGCCCATTCGGTCTCCCGGTCGCTGCGCACCGGCAGCATGTACCGGCGGATCGGGTCGGCGTAGAACGCCTCGGTGACCTTGCGCGGATCCGATCCCGCGTCCGTAGCCATGGTGTTGAGCATCTGCGGCGGGAGCAGCATCGACATCGTGGCCATTTCCCGCTGGTCGGCCTGCAGATCCTCGTAGAACCGATCCTCCAGCAGATCGCCCATCAGCGCCCGCAGTTGCTTGATGTTGCGGACGCAGTGCACTCGTTGCCACTGCGCGTCGCGCCACTCCGCCTCGGTGACGTCCTGCCATCCGGGGAAGCGGCGCCAGTCGGGTTCGACCAGCTCCGTCCTCGCGTAGACGTACGGCTGCTCGGGGCCGGGCTCCTGACAGGAGCCGGCGGCAGTCGAGGCAGGTTCCTGGATCGCAGTCACATCTGCTCCTAAGCGTCGGGATAGCGTGAAATTATCCTGTCATAGAGCACTGCGAACGTAAATTTTGCCGTTATGCGGGTGTTATCTGTGGTGGTCACGGAGGCGGATCCCCGGTGTCGCGACGTCGTGGCCACCAGGCAGACTCTCCAGGTGTGAACAGTGACGAGCGCACAACGCTGCTGACCGGCGGGCGCGTCCACACGCCGAGTTCGCCCGACGCCACGGCCATGGCCATCACCGGGGACACCGTCGTCTGGGTCGGGCAGGACGGCCCGGGCCGCGCGCTGCACCCGGACGCCGAGGAGATCGCATTGGACGGCGCCTTCGTCGCGCCCGCGTTCGTCGACTCCCACGTGCACGCCACAGCCACCGGCCTGCACCTGTCCGGACTCGATCTGTCGGCCGTACGCGGGGGCGCCGAACTCCTCGCCGCCGTCCGCTCGGCCGCGCGCCAGGGCGAGGTGCTGCTGGCCCACGGCTGGGACTCCTCGACCTGGGAGGACGCCCGGGTCCCGAGCCGGGCCGAGCTCGACCAGGCCGCGGGGGACACGCCGGTGTACCTCAGCCGCGTGGACGTGCACTCGGCGCTGGTGTCCACCGCGATGGCCGATCTGGCTCCCGGCACCCGCTCCGCGGAAGGGTGGTCCGACGACGGCCCGCTGACCAGACAGGCCCACCACCTGGTGCGGGCCGCCGCAAGGGCCGCCATCACCCCGTCCCAGCGTCGCGCCGCACAACTCGCCTTTCTGCGCACCGCCGCCGCTCGCGGCATCGCGACCGTGCACGAGTGCGCGGGTCCGGACATCTCCGGCGTGGACGACCTCACCGCACTGCTGGACCTGGCCGAGGACCCGGACCTGCCCGCCGTGGTCGGCTACTGGGGCGAGATCGGTGCCGTCGACCTCGCGGCCCGCCTCGGCCTGCCTGGACTCGCGGGTGACCTCTTCGTCGACGGCTCGCTCGGCTCGCACACCGCCGCACTCTGTGCCACCTACACCGACCTTCCGCACACCGCAGGCGCCCGCTACCTCGACGCCAGGACGATCGCGGACCACGTCGTCAGCTGCACGGAAGCAGGGCTGCAGGCAGGCTTCCACGTCATCGGCGACGACGCCGTCGGCGAGGTAGTCCGCGGATTCCAGCTCGCCGAGCAGGCCATCGGCAGCCGCGCCCTCGCAGGCCGCCGCCACCGGCTCGAACACCTCGAGATGATCGACGCGGAACAGGCACGCATCCTCGCGAGCTGGGGAGTGGTGGCCTCGGTGCAGCCACTGTTCGACGCGGCCTGGGGCGGCACCTCGGGGATGTACGCCGAACGGCTCGGCGCGCGGCGCGCGGGCGGACTCAACCCGTTCTCCACGCTCGCCGCGCAGGGCATGCCGCTGGCGCTCGGCTCCGATGCTCCGGTGACGCCCCTCGACCCCTGGGCGAGCGTCCGTGCGGCCGTGCACCACAGAACCCCAGGGGCAGGGCTCTCCCCGCGCGCCGCCTTCACCGCGCACACCAGGGGCGGGCACCGGGCCGCGGGCACAGCCGACGGCACGACCGGAAGTCTCGTTCCCGGCGCACCCGCGCACTACGCGATCTGGGCGGCCGCCGATCTCGTCGTCGCCGGTTCGGACGAACGGGTACAGCGCTGGTCCACCGACCCGCGCTCCGGAGTGCCCGGCCTGCCCGCGCTCGAGCCGGGTACCGACCTGCCACGATGCCTGCGGACGGTACGCGCGGGCCGGATCATCCACGACGAGTTCGCCGTGGCCGGGCGAGCGTGAGCACGACCGTGATCAGTGGCGCTGCCGAACCCGCACCGCCCTCGGCGACAGCACGTCTGCGACCGGTCGCCGCACGGCTGCTCCTGACCGCGCTGTCGGGCTTCGTGCTGTACCTGAGCTTCCCGCCGCGCCCGCTGTGGTGGCTGGCGCCGCTGGCCTTCGCCGGCCTCGGCCTGGTGCTGTTCGGCAGGCGGTTCTGGGCGGGCACGGGCTACGGCCTCGTGTTCGGGCTGGTTTTCTTTCTCGCGCACCTGGTGTGGATCCAGGACTTCCTCGGCGCCGATTTCGGCAGTGCTCCCTGGCTCGGGCTCTCCGCGGTCATGGCCCTCTTCGTCGCGGCCGCCTGCGGACTGATGACACTGGTCACCCGGCTGCCCGCGGCACCAGTGTGGATGGCGCTGGTTTTCCTGCTTCAGGAGAGCCTGCGATCACGCTGGCCGATCAACGGGTTTCCCTGGGGGCGGGTCGCCTTCGGTCAGCCCGAGGGCGCCTACCTACCGCTGGCGTCGGTCGGGGGAGCCCCGCTGGTCGGTTTCGCCGTTCTGCTCACCGGATTCGGGCTCGCCCGCCTCGCCGTCCTCTTCAGGGCGGGCCGGCGCGGGCCCGGCATCCGCTGGGCCGTCCCGGTCGCGTGCACGCTGCTTCCGGTCGTCGCGGGCCTGGCGCTGTGGCCCACGATCGGTACCGAAGCACAGGCCGGAACCCGTTCCGTCGCGGTCGTCCAGGGCAATGCCCCCGACATCGGGCTCGGACTCCTCGGGCAGCGCGACGTCATCCGCCGCAACCACCTCGAGGCCAGCGCCGAACTCGCCCGCCGCATCCAGTCCGGTGAGATCCCTCGGCCCGACCTCGTGGTGTGGCCGGAGACGGCAACGGAGGTGCGCGGCGCGGACCCGGTGCTGGACGAGGTGGTCGACTCGTTCGGCACGCCGACCCTGATCGGTGCGCTGTACCGGTTGCCGACCGGGCAGGCGCAGAACGCCGTGGTCGAGTGGCAGCCGGATACCGGGCAGGGGCAGCGCTACGCCAAGCAGGAACTGGTGCCGTTCGCCGAGTACGTCCCGCTGCGGTCCATCGCGCGGCTGTTCACCCCGTTCGTCGACGACACCGGAGACATGCGCTCGGGTAGCGAACCAGGAGTAATCGACGTCGCGGACACCACCGTCGGCCTGGCCATCTGCTACGAGGCCGCCTACGACTACGTCTCCCGCGAGGCCACAGCGGCCGGCGCCGAACTGCTGATCGTCCCCACGAACAACGCCTGGTACGGGCCGGGGGAGATGAGTTACCAGCAACTGGCGATGTCGCGGGTCCGCGCCGTCGAGCACGGGCGGGCAGTGGTGGTGGCGGCGACCAGTGGCGTGAGCGCCATCGTCCGGCCCGACGGCAGCATCGGCGCCTCCACCGACCTGTTCACCCGGGAAACACTGCTGGAGGAAGTCCCGCTGCGGCAGGAGACTACCCTGTCAGATCGACTCGGTGCATGGACCGAGTACGTGCTGGTCGGGGCCGCGTTGCTGGCGGTGGCGAGCGGTATCGTGCTCTCCCGCCGCACCCGGCGTGCGAACGCCGAGAAGACCGACAAGAGTGCGGCGCGCGGCGCCGCCGAGGAGGGTTAGGTATGGCGCAGGGGGCTCCACACGACCGGGGCGGGGAGAGTATCGAACCGGTACTGGTCGTGATCCCGACGTACAACGAGCGGGACAACCTCCCAGAGATCCTGCGGAGGTTGCACGAAGCGAACCCCTCCGTACACGCGCTGGTGGTGGACGACGGCAGCCCCGACGGCACCGGGGTGCTCGCCGACGACCTCGCGGTCGCCGACGAACGGGTGCACGTTATGCACCGCTCGGAAAAGGCCGGACTCGGCGCGGCCTACGTCGCGGGTTTCCGCTGGGGCCTGGAGCGGGACTACGCCACGCTGGTCGAGATGGACGCGGACGGCTCACACGCCCCCGAGGACCTGCCCCGCATCCTCGACGCGCTCGGCGACGCCGACCTCGTGCTCGGCTCCCGTTACGTGCCCGGCGGCAGTGTGGTGAACTGGCCGCTGCGCAGGCAGCTGTTGTCCAGGGGAGCCAACCTGTACTCCAGGATCGCCCTCGGCACCCATATCAACGACATCACCGCCGGCTACCGGGCCTACCGGCGTGAGGTGCTGGAGAAGCTCCCGCTGGACGAGATCGCCTCTCGCGGCTACTGCTTCCAGATCGACCTGGCATGGCGGACCGTTCGTGCGGGGTTCACCGTCGTCGAGGTTCCGATCACCTTCACCGAACGCGAGATCGGTGAGTCGAAGATGAGCGGTTCCATCGTGCGCGAGGCAATGATCCGCGTGGGGCTCTGGGGCCTGCGCCACCGGCTCGACCAGCTGCGAGGGCTGTTCTCCCGCAACGGCTGACAGAAAAGACCGAGGGCCCCGCACGGAATCCGTGCGGGGCCCTCGGCGTGGTGGGAGTCGGTCAGCGGGCGCTCATGCGGAGCGGGTCCGGCGCCCCTTCAGCTCGGCAAGACGCTCGTTGAGCAGGTCCTCCAGTTCGGGAATGGAACGACGCTCCAAGAGCATGTCCCAGTGCGTCCTGGGAGGCTTAACGTCACGCTGGGCAGGCTGACCGCCGTCAATGATCTCTGACTCGCTGCCGTGCAGTCTGCACTCCCACACCGACGGGATCTCGGCATCGTCGGAGAACGGCACCTCGAACTCGTGGTCCTTGGGACAGGCGTATCGCACGGTACGGCGCGGGGCTAGGTCGTGATTGCGGTCGGTTTCGTAGCTGACCGCTCCCAACCGGCTTCCACGAAGAACACGGTCGGCCATGGTGGGTCCTTTCAGTCGGCTCGTCGAGAGCCAGGGCGATGCTCACCCTATGCAACGACCGGGGCGGTCCGGGGATTCCCGCACCGGCATGTCGTTGCTCACGATGAGCTTCGTCACCCGTCGGCAACAGCTTCCTCTAGTAGGACGGAATTTCGCCTTCGGCGTGACGCCTTATCGCCCGTCTTCTTGGGATTATCGCCCGTATGGGCTATCTAGCGCTACTTAGGTCAGACGTAATTGCCCTGGGTGTTCCGAGTGGGGTCCAAGATCACCAAGCCGGAAGTGTGGGCGACACAGGACCTGGTAACGCATTGTAGTTGTCTGGATATGCGAGCGTGGCATAGCTGAATCTTCAACATAACCTTCGGCGTCCGCAACTACGACCGTGTCACCCGCCCGGAGGACCTGGCCGTCGAGAACCCTGGCGTTGAACCGGCCGGGCAGGCCGCACCAGCAGAGCACCTCGACCTGGACCGGTTGCAGCTCGTCGGCCAACTCGAACAGCCGTCGCGCCCCGGGAAACAGCTGGCTGCGGAAGTCCGTCGCGATACCGAAACAGTAGACATCCAACTGCACGTCGTCAGCGAGCTCGGCCAGTTGTTCCACCTGCTCAGGGGACAGGAACTGCGCCTCGTCGACGATCAGGTAGTCGACGTGCTGGCCCCGGGACCATTCCCCGCGGACCAACGCGCGCAGATCGGTGTCCTGACCCACCTCGAGGGCGTCGCGGGTGATGCCGATCCTGCTGCTGATCTGCGGCTCCCCGGAACGGTCGTGGCGGACCAACAGCAAGCCACGCCTGCCTTGCCTGGCGTGATTGTGGTCGATCTGCAGTGCGAGCGTCGACTTGCCACAGTCCATCGGGCCGTAACAGAACTTCAGCTTGCCGACAACGGCACCGCGTCTGCGGTCGCCCGCGGCCGGAACCGAGGACAGTGCCCCTGCCGGGTCCAGCTCTTCATCAAGCGTGGTCACGACGAGGCACCCTATCGGGCGGCGGTGGGCCCGGTTCGGAGTACGGGCCGTTAGCCACCCGTACCGGTTCGGGTACAGGTCGGTCAGACGACGGTGGGCTCCTGGTTGCCCGCAGCGGCGATAGCGCGTCGCACCGGCACCAATGCAACCAGCACAAGACCCACGACGAAGAAGACCGTCAGAGCGATGATCGCGTACCGGAAGGACCCGGTGGCCTGCCCGACCGCGGCGAACAGCAGCGGCCCCATCCACGACGTTCCCCGCTCACCGATCTCGTAGAGCGAGTAGTACTGCGCCTCCTTGCCCGCGGGAATCATCTGGCTGTACAGCGACCGGGACAGCGCGTTCGTGCCGCCGAGCACCAAGCCGATACCGGCGGCCACGGCGTAGAACTGGAACTGCTGGCCCGCCTCCACGAAGAACGCCGCCCCGATCACCAGGATCCACACCCCGAGACTGCCGAGAATCGTCTTCTTCGCACCGAACCGGCGCGCGATCAGGCCATGCGCGACACCACCGAAGTACGCCACGAACTGGATCACCAGAATCGTCGCGATCAGCACCTCGTCGGCGAACTTCAGCTCCTCCTTGCCGTACTGCGCGGACACGGTCACCACAGTCGAGATGCCGTCGGTGTACACCAGATAGGCGCCAAGAAACGCCAGGGTCAGTGGAAACGCCCTCGCGGCCTTCACCGTGTCCCGCAGTTCCGTGAAGCCGGCCCGCAGCACCGAGGAACCGTGCTCCCTGCCGTGTGGCTCCTGGTGCTCGTGCAGCCTGCTCAGCGGAATCAGCGTGAACGCCGCCCACCAGATTCCCGAGGTCAGAAAGCAGATACGGACCGCCGTCGACTCGCTGACCCCGAACGCGTCCCGGCCTAGGTAGAACGCCAGTTGCAGGGCCAGCGCGACACCGCCGCCGAGGTAGCCGAACGCCCAGCCCCGCGACGAGACCGCGTCCCGCTCGTCCGGTGTGGCGATATCCGGGAGAAACGAGTAGTAGACGACTATCGAGGCGCCGTAACCGATGTTGCCGAGCATGTACAACACCACGCCCAGCTCCCAGTTGTCGCCCGCCACGAAGAACAGCAGGGCCGACGACACGGCGCCGAGGAATGCGAAGCCACCGAGGATCTTCTTCTTGCTCTGGCTGCGATCGGCGATCGCCCCGGTCACCGGCAACACGAGCACCTGGATGATCGTCGCGGCGGAGAGCAGGTATCCCCACAGCGACCCGGCCGGGAAGTGCAGGCCGAACAGCCCGATGTCGCAGTTCTGCAGGGTGCTGTCCCGCCCGAGGTCGTCGACACACGGGTTCGGGCCGTTGCGCGCGAGGTCGGTGCGCGCGTCCGCCGCGGCGACCGAACCCATGTACAGCGCACCGAACACCGTGATGACCGAGGTGAAGAAGGTCGAATTGGCCCAGTCGTAGAAGTACCAGCCACGCTGCTCGCGCCTGCGGTCCCTGGCGTCGGCGGCGGGAGCCGGCCCGGACGGGATGGTGCTCATGCCATGCTCCTGCGGCTCGTGATCGTCAGCAGAGCGGAGACTACTTGCCCTCGGGGGGAGAGGGGAGCGCGCAGCCCGATCAGCCACTGGCGCCGCAACCATGCGACCCCACCCGTGTGGGGGGTGATGTTGGTGATTTGCCTGGTTCTGTTGTGGCTGATGAGGTTGTTTCCTACTGTTCAGCCATGATGAAACCTCGGCGTGGTCTCGTGGTCCGGCTCCTCGTGCGTGCCGTACTCGTCGCCTTGGCCGCGGCGACCGTGCAGTTCGCGGCCGCGTTGCCTGCCGCCGCAGACCCCAGTGCGGGGGTCTGGGCGAAGCTGCGCATGTGCGAGTCGAGCGAGCGCTACCACGTCAACACCGGCAGTGGTTACTACGGCGCGTACCAGTTCGACCTCCCGACCTGGCGCAGTGTCGGCGGCCAGGGGAGACCCGACACGGCGAGCCCGGGGGAGCAGGACTACCGCGCGCTGTACCTCTATCGGATGCGTGGCTGGCAACCGTGGGAATGCGCGGGCATGCTCGGCCTGCGAAACGACAGTGACGCCCGCAGCAAGCGCAAGCCGAGCTACCGTGAGTCGGCCTATATGGGCGGGGGTGGCACACCCGCGGAGCCGGTCATACCGTCATGGCCAGGGGTGGTCTACGCCTACGGTGACTGCGCCGCGCCACTCCGGGTGTTCCAGCTGCGGATGAACGAGTTCGGCTACGACTTCAGCGGGACCGGCTGCTACTACGCGGAAACCAAGGCCGCGGTGCTGGACCTGCAACGCGCCAACGGCATCAGGGACTCCGGGCGACTCGGACCGAAGACCTGGAACGCTGCGTGGGCGGGGAAAGCGCCCCGCTAGCGGCGGCTCACGCCGTGGTGTGCCAGGCCCCGCGCTCCAGCAGTACCTCGCGCAGCACATCCGGCCGGTCCGTGACGATCCCGTGCACGCCGAGGTCGAGCAGGCTGGACATCTCGATCCGGTCGTTCACGGTCCAGGTGTGTACCTCGGCACCCGCGAGCTGCGCCGAGCGCACGAACCCGCGATGCACGATGGTCATCGCTCCCTGCCGGATGGGCACCTGGGCCATCGCGCCACGGCAGAACGCGCCAAGGCGCAGGAACGGCGCGTACCCGTGCGCCCAGAGTGCGGCGACCGATCTCGGCCCCATGGCGGTGAGCAGCCTGGGGCCCGCGAGCCGCCGGAGCCGGGCCAGCCTGGCGTCGGAGAAGGACGCCGCGGCCACGCGGTCATATGCGCCTGTGCGTTCGAGTACCTCGATGAACGGCTCCACCGCAGCGGGTGACTTCACGTCCACGTTGAAGAACGCGGAGGGGAGTTCCTCCAGCAGGTCCGCCAGCGTCGACAGTTCGGCCTTCCCGCCGATCTTGGCCCGGCGTACATCAGCCCATCGCTGACGCGCGATGGGTCCAGCGCCATCGGTGGTCCGGTCGAGTGAGGCATCGTGCAGTGCCACCACCACACCGTCGGCCGTGGCGTGGACGTCGGTCTCGAGGTAGTGGTATCCCTCGGCCACCGCCCGCTGGAACGCGGGAAGGGAGTTCTCCAACTCGGCGAGCTCATCCAGATGCCAGCCGCGATGCGCGAAGGCACGCGGGCCGGGGGTGGCGAGGTACGGATGGGTGGGCTGCACCCTTCCAGTGTGCCCGCTCGGCGTGGCCTCGGCATGAGCAGTGAGTGGCCAGCTAGGGTCGGGCGCGTGAGCGAGGTCATGGAGCACGTCGAACCGTCACATGACGAAACGACGGAAGCGCGCCGCAACGCGATGCGGCACTGCGGCTGGTGCGGCCGGCGCCTGGAGCAACGCGGGAGCGTGGGGCGGCGGCGGCGTTACTGCGGCCAGTCCTGCAGGCAACGGGCGTACGAGCGCAGAAGCGCCGTCCAGCGCAGCGGCCTGCCCGAGGACGCTGTCGTGCTCTCTGATGCGGAGATCGCCACATTGCAGGATCGGCTGTTCCAGTTGAGGTGCGCCGCCGAGGACGTGGTCAGTGCCGCAAATGACGGCGCGGACGCGGACGAACTGAGGCGAATGGCGGCCGAACTCGCGTCAGCGGCGCACGACCTCGAACAACTTCGCTAGGATCGCCGTATCAGTAGTCCACCTCGTTACGTCACGGTGACGAATTAACGCCGGGCTGGCGGAGTAGGGAAGTGAGGCGGGAGCGCATTGTCTCGGCTTCAGTTCGCTCGGGGGTTCGGCAGATGATTCGTGCAAGAATAGAACAAGACCTTGATCGGCTGTCCGCCGTACTGGATGCCATGCGGATTCCCTCAAGTCGTCTTCGCGGGAAAGATCCCAAAGAATGGCTTCAAGAGTACGACGCGGAACTGTCCTGGGTTTTCGATATGGCGCCGGTGCCGGTGACGCCGACAAAAAACGTGGTCGGACACATACAGGTGTACAGGCCTGCCGGTGAGTCGCCATTTTCGCACTTGGCCGAGTACGCCAATGAGCCTGCCGACAAATTACTGGCCGTCGGGAAACACTTCGTCAGGCCGAACACCTACGAGTACGGAATTGGAAGGTACTTGCTGAAGGAGTCGGTCGAGTACATCCAGAGCCAAGGAAAGATCCCGACCCTTGAGCTGAACGGCAACGGATTTCTCCCACAGGCGTTCTATGAGAAGTTTGGCTTCGAGGAAGTACCTTCAGGCGATCCCGGCGAAACGTCGATGATCTACACCAAGTGACCCCGTAGAGCCGCCTCCAGAGCGTTGTCCCTGGGCGCCGATAAGCTACATTATGTTAAGTAAGGCGTTCCGGGGTCGAGGGTGTCGAAACTGGACTCGTCGGTGAGTGCGATCCCGGCGAAGCCGGCCACCTTATCGCGCGCGAGCACTGCGGACGAGGTCCTGTACGGGTCGGACGACAGCCACCTCGACTTCCGTGGTTCGGTGCTCGTCGAACCTGGCCGGGTCGTGCTGAGCACTGTCGTGCAGATCCACAACGCGCGAGGCAGGGCTTACTTCGGCATCGTCCGGCTGGTCCATCCGAGGCTGGTGCGGATGATGCTCACGCACGCGGCTCGGAAGCTGTCGCGTTGACCTGGTCTCCCGTGCTGCCGGAGAAGAGCAGCGTCGCGGCTCGTTGAAGGATCTGCTCGCGGGTGTGCTCGGGGTGCTCGGCGGCGATCAGGTCGCTGGCGATGGCCGCCGAGAACGCCAGCAGACAGCGCGCTTCAAGGTCGGCTTCGTCCGAGTAGGCACTTCTGAAGTGTGTGCGCAGGTAGTTCATTCGCTGGTTGTCCACGCGCCGGAGGCGCGCGGCGACCGCCGGATCGCGCCGGGACCAAGGCTGCTGGGTGGATTGTCATCGCGTTCGGCTCCGCCCACGTCGTCGTCGCCCCGTTCGATACCCGCGCTGTCTGGTCACAGGTCATGGCAGAGGGGTGGTGGAACAGCTTCACCCTTGACAGACCGGCGACACTCGGTGAATTCGAACGTTCGGAAGCGTTCTGGGTCTCGCTCGGCAGCTTCGGCGTCCCGATGGTGGCGATCGGCTGCTACATCTTGCGGGTGGTGCGGCAGAAACAGCGCATACCAAGGTGGCTCGGCTGGTTGCTCCTTGCCTGGGGATCGGCCATAGTCACCGCGCTGCCGGCTTCGCCCGGCTGGGCGATCCCCATCGCCGGAGGGCTTCTCGTTCTCGGACGGGAAGAGAGCACTCCCGCTCCTCCTCACTCCCCTGTTGAATCGCTTCGCCGCTTCGCGTGATGCGCTCACCGGGCTGTTTTCGGGTACTGTCCCCGCGCAGGGCGAAAGCAACATCCTGGGGGAATTCTGGTGATCGAGAACGCCGTCGTGCCGATTGCTCCTTCGAATGCTGAGCAGCACACCGCATGGGACGGCAAACAGGGCGCGTACTGGGCACAACGTGCTGATCGGTTCAACGAAGGGGTTGCGGGGTACCAGGATCGGTTCCTGGCGGCTGCGGCGATCGACACGACCGACATCGTGCTCGACATCGGCTGCGGGAGTGGGCAGACCACGAGAGACGCGGCACGGTGCGCCACAGAGGGTTCAGCGCTCGGAGTGGACCTCTCCTCCCCCATGATCGAACTCGCACGCCGGGTTTCCGCGCGGGAACGCGTCACGAACGTGACCTTCCTCCAGGCCGATGCGCAGGTTCACCCGTTCCCCGCTGGTGGTTTCGACGTCGCGATCAGCCGGAACGGGGCGATGTTCTTCGGCGACGCCCCGGCCGCGTTCGCGAATATCGCGCGCGGCCTGCGCCATGGCGGGCGCCTTGTCCTGCTGTCCTGGCAGCCGGTGCAGCGTAACGAGTGGATCAGCAGGTTCCGCGCGGCGTTCGCCCGCGACAACGAACTTCCTGGTCCGCCTCGGCCGGACCTTCCGGGGCCGATGTCGCTCAGCGACCCCGCGACCGTACGAGGCCTGCTGGCTTCGGCCGGATTCGCCGACGTCCGGTTGAACGGCCTCAGCGAGCCGATGTACTTCGGCCCGAACATCGAGGACGCCTGCGAGTTCGTCGCTGGTCAGTTCGCCTTGTCACTCGATGACCTCGACGCCGGCGGCCGAGCTCGTGCACTCGAGCGGCTGCGGACCGACATGGCCGATCACCAGACCGAGCGAGGAGTGCTCTACGACTCCGCTGCCTGGCTCATCGAGGCGAGGCGCGGTTGACGCCCGGGGTCAACCGGGAAGGTCGTCGGGTGCGGGAAGGTCCAGTGCGCTGAGGAATCGGGCTGTCTTGATCTCGACGAAGATGTCCTCGTCGTCGAACTGGCCGATGGTCTCGTCGGAAAGATCGGCCGGATCGATCGCACCGTCGTCGTGGGCGAGGTAGCCGGCCAACTCGTGTTCCTTCGCCGCCCGCTCCGAGCCGGTCGCCCCGTTCCGATGCTGAGCCCACCAGTCGGCCAGGCCGGCCGCCTCCCGCAAGACATCGGTGGGCGGTGCGGCATCGGGGTCCTCGAAGTAGTCGCGTGGGGTGAAGCCGAGGTACGCGACACCACTACCGCGCCCGACAGGGCTGTAGCCGACCGTCGTGAAGTCGCTGTCATAGATGTCCACGGTGAGCCACGGAGCGGGCTGCTCCGGCACCTGGCCGGGCCGGTGCGGCTTCCAGCCCGCGCGGTCGTAGACGAAAGTGCCGAAAAATCCCATGGTGCTCCCCTGCCAGCCGTCGAAATGGCCACGAAGGACGGATGCTACCGGCCGCCGGACTCCACAGTGGACCTGCGGGGGCGGGTGCCGACCACTACGCACGCGGACAGCTCGTCGCATGTTTCGATCCGCGGGTCGAGGCCGTTGCGGGCAAGCGCCTCAGCGGCGTGCGGGGCCTGGCGCTCACTCGCCTCGACCAACAACCGGCCGCCCGGTGTGAGCCAGTTCGCCGCGTCGGCGGCCACCCTCCGGTGGACGTCGAGCCCATCGGCTCCCCCGTCGAGTGCGACGAGTGGCTCGTAGAGCCGGGCCTCGGGCGGCATCAGCTCGATCGCGTCAGTGGGCACGTACGGCGCGTTCACCGCCAGGAGGTCGACGCGCCCCCGCAGGTCAGCGGGCAGCGGGTCGTAGAGGTCACCCTCGTGCACCTGTCCCCCCGCCGCGCCGATGTTGCGCCGGGCACACCGCACCGCGGCGGCGTCGATGTCCGCGGCGTGCAGTTCCGCGTCCTCCAGCACGGCACCAAGGGCTGCGCCCACTGCGCCCGAACCACAGCACAGGTCCACCACAACGGGTCGCCGAGGAGCGAGATCAGCAGCCAGGCGAACCAGGAACTTCGTGCGGCGGCGCGGCACGAAGACGCCCGGATCGACCGCCATCCGCAGGCCACAGAACTCGGCCCAGCCCAGCACGTGCTCGAGGGGCAGACCGTCGACCCGCCGTTGCACCAGGGCGGCGAGGTCTGCTCCGGACCGGGCCTCGATGACGAGCAGCCGGGCTTCGTCCTCGGCGAAAACGCAGCCCGCGGATCGTAAGGTGGTGACGACAGTGGAGACAGTGAGCGGTGGCAAGGCAGTCATGGGGAGCCCTTCGGGAGAATGTTGGGCACTCTCCCGATCCACTACTTCAGCGAAGCTCGTGAATACGGGAGGAGAGGACCCGGCCTGAACTGGCAGTCATGGGTGCACAACCTCCTCGAGCCGTCGACCGATGAGCCTGCCGATTTTATCTGCCGTTCTGGTGCCGATGGTCCCCGGGTTCGCGATCTGGTGCGAACGAACCGTAGGTGGGTGCCCCGACTCGTTCGTAGGTGTACATCGCCACGCCGGTATCGGAGATCGCGGTCCCGGCGATTGCCAGTCCGGCTGGCTGGGTTCCGTTCGCGAAGAGGCGTTTGCCGCTGCCCAACAGGACCGGAAAGATCCACAGCCGGTATTCGTCAACGAGGTCGTGCCGCATCAGTGTCTGGACGAGATCACCGCTTCCTACGACCTGGATCTCCTGCCCCGGACGATCCTTCAGCGCGACCACGTTCGCGACGACATCGTCGCCGAGCAGGGTCGTGTTGTGCCATGCCGCCGCTCCCCTGTTGCGCCTCCCCTGGCCGCTCAGGCGACGGCGGGCCTGGAGTGGTCGGTGGCGAGTTTGACGGCCAGCGCGCCGAGGACTGTCCCCATCAGGTAGCGCTGCATCCGAACCCAGCTGGGACGGCGGCCGAGGAACGTGGCCAGTGTGCCGGAGGCCAGCACGATCATCAGGTTCACGGTGAGGGCCACGAAGATCTGCACTCCGCCGAGGAGGAATCCTTGCAGCAGAATGTTCCCGGCGGCGGGATCGACGAACTGCGGGATCAGCGACAGGTACAGCACCGCGATCTTGGGGTTCAACAGGTTGGTGACCAGTCCCATCGCGAAGAGCCTGCGGGGTGAGTCCGGGTCGAGCTGGTGCGGCGCGAACACCGATGTTCCGCCGGGGCGCAGTGCCTTCCAGGCGAGCCAGCCCAGGTAGGCCGCCCCGGCGAGCTTCACGGCCAGGTACAGCTGGGGCACCGCGACGAAGACCAGGGAGAGGCCCAGGTTGGCCGCGACCAGGTAGACGAGGAAACCGACGGCGACCCCGCCGAGGGAGATGACGCCCGCGCGCCTGCCCTGGGTGATGCTGCGGGAGACGAGGTACATCATGTTCGGCCCTGGAGTCAGCACCATGCCGAGTGCCACCGCGAGGATTCCGAGCGTCGCACCGAGACTGATCACGTCAGGATGCTGTCACCTGCGGCGGGGCGGTGTCGCGGTCCAATTCCCGGAAACTGGTCTAGGTGCCCGAGGTCAGCACAACGCGGCGATGTCGGCCGCCTGCCACGAGCCGTTCGCGCCTGGCAGGCCTGCGAGATAGCGGGCCGCCCGGTGCACGTCCCACTTGTGGGCCTCCCCCAGCCCGCCCGCGAGCATGCGCAGGTATGGCGCTGACGGGATCGTGTGGTCGACGTCGCCGGACGCCCAGGCAGCGGTGAACGTCAGCAGTGGGTACCCGTCGAGGTCGCCGAGGTGTAGCAGCGTCTCGTAGCGGCCGGGGCCGAGTGGGTCGCGACCTGACTTGAGAACGGGGCGGAGGTCGAGTACCGAGCCGGGCTCCGGCGCGCGGTGCATCTCCTGCGCTGCGATGTCGGTGAACTGCTCAGCCGTCAGGAGGTAGGCGCGGGCAGGCGCCGTCCCGGGGAGCGCGGGGTCATAGAACGCGATCCCGCCGCCCCAGAGCTTCGATTCGGTGGCGAAGTAGATGCCGCCGGGTAACTCGTGCCCGGTGTCCGCCAGTGGTGGGCTCGCGTCCCGGCAGCCCGGGCACGCGTCGCGTGCTCCTGGCGGAGTACCGCCCTTGAGGTAACAGGTGAGACGGTCGGCGTACATGTTGGAGCCGTAGCTGACGTACCAGACATAATCGGGCTGAGCGGACTTGGCTGCGATCATCGCGCCTGACCGTACTGAGGGCCGGTCCGAGTGCCTAACCTGGGCTGGGACAGATCGCCGTGGACGCCACGGCTTCACTTACGAGTGCGCCTGGTGACATCCTGGCCGGGTGACGGCAACGCTGGCTGATCGTGGAGTAGGTGCTTGTGACGGTGTCCGAAGCGCATAGCGCGATCGACGCGGTGTGGCGTATGGAGTCGCCGAGGGTCATCGCGGGACTGATGCGCATCGTGCGTGATGTCGGTCTTGCCGAGGAACTCGCGCAGGACGCCCTGGTCGCCGCGCTGGAGCAGTGGCCGGAGTCGGGTGTGCCGAACAATCCGGGCGCCTGGCTGATGGCCACCGCGAAACACCGCGCCATCGATCTGGTGCGCAGGCAACAGCGGCTCGAGCGCAAGGTCGAGGAGATCGGCCGTGACCTGGAGGCCGGTGCTGGCGGGTCGGTTCCGGCGCCCGAGGCGAATGTGGTGGAGCACCAGATCGGTGACGATCTGCTCAGTCTGGTGTTCACGGCTTGTCATCCGGTCCTGTCCACGGAGGCGAGGGTCGCTCTCACCCTGCGCCTGCTCGGCGGGCTGACCACGACGGAGATCGCCCGCGCGTTCCTGGTCCCCGAGCCGACGATCGCGCAGCGGATCGTGCGTGCGAAGCGGACGCTGGCGAAGGCGAAGGTTCCGTTCGAGGTCCCGCAGGGGCCCGAACTCGCGGCCCGGTTGTCGTCGGTGCTCGAGGTCATCTACCTCGTGTTCAACGAGGGATACTCCGCCACGGCCGGCGAGGACTGGATGCGGCCCGAACTGTGCGCCGAGGCGCTGCGGCTGGGCCGGGTACTCGCCGAACTCGTCCCGAAGGAGGCCGAGGTCCACGGTTTGGTGGCCCTGATGGAGATCCAGGCGTCCAGGACGAGGGCGCGTACGGGACCGTCGGGCGAGCCGGTGCTCCTGCTCGAACAGGATCGGGGCCGGTGGGACCAGCTGCTGATCCGCCGCGGGCTCGCCGCGCTGGAGCGGGCGGAAGCGCTCGGTGCTCCTCGTGGCTCCTACACCCTGCAGGCGGCGATCGCGGCGTGTCACGGCCGCGCTCGGACGGCAGGAGATACCGACTGGGAGCGAATCGCCGGTCTCTACGAGGAACTGGCGGCTGCCACACCTTCGCCGATCGTGGAACTCAACCGAGCTGTGGCACTGATGATGGCGTTCGGTGCGCAGGCAGGTCTCGAACACGTCGACACGCTCGCCGATGAGCCCTCGTTGCGCGACTACCACCTGCTGCCCAGTGTGCGTGGCGACTTCCTCACGAAACTCGGTCGCCTCGATGAGGCCCGGGTGGAGTTCGAGCGCGCGGCAGCTCTCACCAGGAACGAGCGGGAGCGTGCGATCCTGCTCGATCGTGCCGAGGCGTGTACCAGCAGCCGGGTGTGACAAGCCGGGTTCGTGGAGCGGACATGCGGCGAGGGCCGGCACCCTGTTGGGTACCGGCCCTCGCCAAATTGTCCTACCGCAGGCGCTGCCTGCTGTGGATCAGAGTGCGCGGACGGCGGTCGCCTGCGGGCCCTTGGGGCCCTGCGCCAGCTCGAACTCCACCTGCTGGTCCTCGTCGAGGCTACGGAATCCGTTGCCCTCGATCTCCGAGTAGTGCACGAAGACGTCCGGTCCATCCGTGCGGGAGATGAAGCCGAAGCCCTTCTCCGCGTTGAACCACTTAACTGTTCCCTGAGTCATATTGCTCCTTACAGGGCTGGATGAGAGGCGCGCACCGTGCGCTGCCCCTGGCCGGTTCTCGACGCGGCTTCTCCAGCTGACTGAAGTAAAGCGGCGCGCCCGCAACATCGTTCTTCGCGAGCGTGCAGGTAACACGAACACACAAAAACTACGACCACCCTGTACAACCCACCGGGTCGCCGATTCATTCCCGACCGCTCGAAATCGTTTCGCCGAGCCTGGCCCGGGTATCCAGATGGGCGAGCAGGTATCGGACAGACCAGAGGAGTGGAGAACGTGACCACCACCTCGGACGCACCAGCGATCCCACGATCTCGCCAACCCATCGTCGCGGGCAAAAGGCCACGCAAGGAGATGGTGCTGGTCGGCACGTTCGTCATCGTGCCGTTGCTCGCGGTGGCGCTGGCCGTGCCCGCAGCCTGGGGCTGGGGAATCGGCTGGACGGATATCGGACTGGTGACCTTCTTCTACGCGCTCAGCGGGCTCGGGGTGACCGTGGGGTTCCACCGGCACTTCACACACGGATCGTTCCGCGCGGTACGGCCGCTGCGGATCGCCCTGGCGGTGGCAGGCAGCATGTCGATGCAGGGGTCCGTGATCAGCTGGGTCGCCGATCACCGCAGGCACCACGCTTACGCGGACAAGGAAGGTGACCCGCATTCGCCGTGGCGGTTCGGCACTACCGCCGGCGCACTGGCGAAGGGGTTCTGGCACGCGCATATGGGCTGGTTGTTCCACCGGGACATGACCAACGTCGAACGGTTCGCGCCCGACCTGCTCGCCGACCGCGACATCGTCCGGGTGGATCGCCTGTTCCCTGTGCTCAGTGCGGCGACACTGCTGCTGCCCGCCCTGCTCGGCGGATTACTCACCTGGTCGTGGGTGGGTGCGCTGACCGGCTTCTTCTGGGCGAGCCTCGTGCGGGTGGCGTTGCTGCACCATGTCACCTGGGCGGTGAACTCCGTTTGCCACATGCTGGGCGAACGGCCGTTCCGCAGCCGCGACCGCTCCGCGAACTTCTGGCCCTTGGCGATCGCGTCGTTCGGCGAGTCCTGGCATAACTCCCACCACGCCGACCCCACCTGCGCCCGGCACGGGGTCGAACGCTGGCAGTTCGACATCTCAGCGGCGGTCATCCGGCTGTTCGAGCGGCTCGGCTGGGCCTGGAAGGTGCGGTGGCCGACGCCGCAGCGGCTGGCGAAGCTGCGCAGGGCCTGACGTCCTGCCCGGGCCCACAGTTCCGGCTCGGCGGAGCTCGCCGTGGTCTACGTGGCAGAACCGAACCACCTCGGCAGCAGGCTGAGCAGCTCCTGCTGGTCTTCCCCAACCCATGCCACGTGGCCGTCCGGCCGCAGCAACGCCGCGGGCACGTCCAGTTCCTCGCTGATGTCGACGACGTGGTCCACCCGATCCGCCCAGCCGGTCACCGAAAGCCTGCCGGTCTGGTCGAGTAGTAGCCCACGCCCGGCGTGCATCAACCCGTAGAGGCGGCCACGCTTCAGTCCGAGGTCACGCATGCGCCTGCCGAGCAGTTCATGTCCCTCGCCGAAGTCGTAGCGGATTGCGATCGCGGTGATCTTCTCGGTCAGGTGCCGGTTCACTTCCTCGAAGTCCATCAGCTCCGACAGCAGTCGGCGCACCGCCTGGGGGCCCGGCTCGGTGGACATCAGCTGCATCTGCGCGCGGGTGTTGTCCAGAACGGCGGCGGCCACCGGATGCCGTTCGCTGTGATAGGTGTCCAGCAGCCCGTCCGGTGCCCAGCCGTTCACCTCCGCGGCCAGTTTCCAGCCGAGGTTGAACGCGTCCTGAATGCCGAGGTTGAGCCCCTGCCCGCCGGTCGGCGGGTGGATGTGTGCCGCGTCGCCCGCCAGCAGCACCCGCCCGCTCCGATAGCGTTCGGCAAGCCGGGTGGCATCGCCGAAGCGGGAGAGCCAGCGCGGTGAGTGCACGCCGAAGTCGGTACCCGCGATCTTCCGCAACTGCTGTTTGAACTCCTCCAGGGTCGGCTGGACCGAGCGGTCCTCTGCCACCCCCTCGGCGGGCACGACGACGCGGTGCGCCCCGTCCCCTAGAGGCCCGACACCGAACCGCTTCTCGGTTTTGCGGACGTCGGCGACCACGGCCGTGACAGTCTCCGGGTCCTCGGTCACCTCCATCTCGCCGAGCAGTGTCTCGACCCTCGTCGGCTCACCGGGGAAACCGACGCCGAGCAGTTTGCGCACTGTGCTGCGGCCGCCGTCGCAACCGACGAGGTAGCGCGACCGCAACCGCGTTTCTCCTCCATCGTCGCCCGCCAGTTCGACGGTCACCCCGTTGTCGTCCTGGCACAGCGCGACCAGTTCGCAGCCGCGCCGGATCTCGACGCCGAGATCGGTGGCGTGCTCGGTCAGCAGGCGGTCGGTGGTGGGCTGCGGGATGCCGAGGACGTACGGGTGGGCGGTGTCCAGCCGTTCCGGCGCGGGCTTGCTGATCGCGGCGAAGAATCCACCGGGCGGGTACTGCTGGCCGAGTGCGAGGAACCGGTCCAGCAGCCCGCGCTGGTCCATCAGCTCGATGCTGCGGGCGTGCAGGCCGAGCGCGCGCACGACCGCGGTCGGCTCCTTTGCCTTCTCCAGCACGACCACGTGTACGCCGTGCAGGCGCAACTCGCTGGCCAGCATCATGCCGGTCGGTCCACCACCGGCAACGATCACGTCAATCATGAAACCCCCCAATTCACTCGTTGACAGAAGAACTCGCGGGACCCGGATTTCCGCAGGTTCTGGCTTCAGCCGGAGATTCTGTGGCACGACCCGGGGCTTGCCGCAAGACCCCCGGTGCGCTATATGTTGAGAGTGGCAGGGAGTACACGAGGCTCCCTGCCTTTGTCATGGGCTGGTGCCCGTGTCTACAAGCGACTCAAGCTCGACGTCTCGAGTTTGCGCCTGGAAGCAACTCGGCGCCCTGAACAATCCGATTGCCACCACTGGGAAGATCCTGGGGAACCCGACCCTGAAGGACACTCGCATGAAGGCTGTGCGCTACCACGAGTACGGAGACGCCGGGGTCCTGCGCGTCGAGAACATCGATCGACCCACTCCCGGAGTTGGGCAGGTCCTGCTGCGGGTCACGGCGACCTCGTTCAACCCGGTCGACGCGGGCATCCGCTCAGGCCAACTCCGGCAGGTGTTTCCTGTGTCCCTGCCGCACACCCCGGGGCTCGACGTCGCGGGCACGGTTGCCGAACTCGGTCCACGGGTCACGAGCATGGCGCCTGGTGCGCCGGTGATCGGGTTCCTGCCGATCACCGGCGGCGGAGCGGCAGCCGAGTTCGTGTCGGTTCCGGTGGACGTGCTCACCGCCGCACCGGCCGCTCTCCCCCTTGCCGACGCTGCCGCATTGCCGTTGGCAGGTCTCACCGCATGGCAGGCGCTGTTCCAGCATGCCGATGTCGCAACCGGCAGGCGGATACTGATCAACGGTGCTGGAGGTGCGGTTGGCAGGCTTGCCGTCCAGCTCGCGAAGCACGCGGGCGCGACCGTGGTCGCGACCGCAGGACCTCACAGCATCCACACGATCGGCGCCGACGGTGTTGATGAGCTCATCGACTACACGAAGAACTCCGTGCACGATGTTCTCGTCGAACCGGTCGACGTCCTGCTCAACCTTGTCCCCGTGCGGGAATCGAGCAACGCGGACGCGCAGGCTCTGCTCCGCCTGATCCGGCCGGGTGGAGTGTTCGTCACAGCCGTGCCACCCGTGCCGGAGTCCGTTGGCTCCCGGGTGCGAGTCGTCGGAATGTCCACGCGCTGTGACGTCGCCGCGCTGGCCGAGCTTGTGAGGCAGGTGGACACCGGCGTGCTGCGGGTCGATGTCGCCGCGCGGCTACCACTGTCGGAGGTCGCCTCGGTACACCGGCAGAGCGATGCGGGCAGCCTGCGCGGCAAGGTCGTTTTCCTCCCGGGGGACTGAGGCCGTCAGGGAGCCGCTCAGTCCCCCCGGGACGTCGAGGGCTGTCCCGTACAGCCGAGCCGCGGGCAGCCGGATCAGCACCCGCTGTTCCCGAGGGCTGCCGCCATCTGCGTGCGCAGGACATGGCTGGTGTGGTCCAGGAGGAACGACAGGTCCGGCGTGGTGTCCGAGGTGGTCACGGTCATGCGGCCAGTCTAGCAACTGATCCGGCTCGGGATAATCTACGAAAAACCGAAACGGTACGAAGTACGGTATTCAGCCGGAACTGTAGCCTCCGCCGTATTTCTGATTGTATTCCCGCTGCGCTCGACGCTCTGGAGTGTCCGGACGAACCACAGGCCACTTCGGTTCTTGGAGCAGAGTCTCGTCCATCCTGTCCGAGATCTCTTTCCAGAAATGCTCGTACTGGCTGGCTATGGCAGTCAACTTGGCACGACAATCGCGGAGCAGTTCAGGCCCCGGCTTGGCTCCGCCATCGAGTTCTCCCAGCAGTTCCGCCTCCGCTTGCCGCAGTGCGGCGAGGACGACGTTCTCGGTCTTCCGCCACCGGTCGAGTTCGTCAGGGGTGCAAGAGATCCTGAGCAGTGGCTCGAGCGGATCTTCCAGAGGGCTTGTGCTGACATAGTCAAGACGCGGCAGGTGAAAATAGGGGTCGGGAGTGTCACGCGGAATCACGCCACGTTCGCGAAAGCGCCTGAGGTCGATTGTGAAAGTAAAGTTCGATACCAGTGTCATTTCGCCTCCCCCGAGTCCTCGTTCCGTCCAGCATAAGTTCGATGACGGCATACGGGACCACCCATTGGCCGAATGTCAGTCCTGGGGCTCAGGTCGCGTGATCTGTCACAACAGCCGGTAGCGACCGGGCGGTTCGCCACGCTGCACGAAGCGCGGCGAGCTCACGAGCGGGGAAGGGCCTGCCCCACCGGGACTCGTAGCCCACTTGCCCAAGCTCGTCCACAACACTGTCGAACGCCCGGACGATCGTCCTGGCGAGTGTGGTCAGGAGAAGTTCGACCGCCGGCGTCTGCTCAACTCTGTCCACCGCCACCGAGTGCGTCGGCGATCGTGTAGGCCGGGCTGCCGGTGATCTTGTAGCTGTTGGCGGCGTAGCGCCGGGCGATCCGGATGTCGGCCAGGCCGAGCAGGTCCTGGATCTGCTCGATGGTCGCACCGTTTGCCAGCGCCACTTCCGCCGCCGAACGCCGGGTGGAGTGCGCGGTCAGCTCCGGCAGTCCGGCCGCAACCGACAACGCCCGGATTCGCCGGTCCAGGTCCCGCTGCTTGAGCGCACTGCCGCGTAGCGAAACGAACAGTGGTCCCGACAGCTCAGCCCGGGCCACCCCTTCTCGTATCGCGCGCGCCTTCCAGTACCGCTCGCAAGCCCGCAACACCGTCTCCGGCAGGGGAACAAGGTCGCTCTGGCCGCCTTTTTTGGTGTAGCGCAACGCTGCCCGACCCGCTTCCTCGGTCAGCTCGTCGAACCGCGCGGAGGTCGCTGCCGCGACCCGCAGGCCGGTGGTGAACATGAGCCTGAACTGTGCCGCCTCGCGCAGGGCCACTTCCGTCTCGAGGGTCGCGGCCCGCTCGTCCAGGAATGCGAGGAAGCGCTCCACCTGCTCGGTGGCCAGTGCGGGCAGCGGGGAGAAGTCCGGCGGCTTCGGACGCGACGTTCCCCGTACCGGATTGCGCAGCGCGAGGTCGCCGCCGATCAGATACTCGTACCAGCTCGACACGGCTGCCAGCCGCCGGCACACGGTCGCGGGTGCCGCAGGGTTCACCGACTCCCTGACAGTGCCGGTCGCGGAATCGCGCGTGCGGCGAGTGACTGTCATCGCCGCCTTCCACGCGTCGATGTCGGGACGGCGCGCGTGCAGTGGATCGAGGTCGTTTCGTTCGCAGTGCGCCAGCCAGTCGGCCAGGTCCCGAAAGTAGCCACGGCGGGTGTTGGCCGCGGCATCGACGAGCCAGAGCACGGTAAGGGCCCGCGGGTGGTAGCGATCGCTTCGATCCGGCGGCGGCAGTGCGGGCAGCAACTGCACCGCTGAGCTGATGTCCAACCGCAGCAGTTCCGCCGCGGCACGTGCGTCGACGTCCGCTCCCCGAGCGCCGCTGGAGCCGATCGGCTCCAGTTCCCGCCCGGTGTCCGCACCCTCGGCGAAAAACGTCACGTGACGATCTCCCAGTTTTCGATGGCCGTCCTCGCGAGGTGAACCGGCTGCTACTCGCGTGCCCGCTCACCTCGACTTCCGTCGGCCAGCCTACCGGAAGAACGAGTGATAACAGTCATTATCACCCTTACTTCTCCCGGTCAGTTATTCGCGATACGCGACGCGAGTACTTAACTCGCATATCGCGTACGCGACTGCTAAGTTGATCCGTATGACTGAGGAAGCCCTGGATGACGACCAGCGGGCAGCGGCGGATGCCGACGAGAATGCGGCGCAGGAAACACCGATCTGCCTGCTGGAGGGGTGTGACACGCCGATCCCGTCGAACCGGAAGGGAGGAAAGAAGTACTGCTCGAAAGCCCACGCCGACCAGGCGTCCAGGCAGCGTCGTCAACTCGCGGAGACGACGGCGGGACCAGTACTGGACGAACTCCGGGTGCTGCGGCAGGAGGCCGAGGCCACCTTCGCCGAGTACGCCGCTCCCCTGCTCGCCGCGATCACCTCCTTGCAGGAGCGCTTCGGCACACTCGATTCGTCCGCGGTAGCGGAAACCGCCGTAGCCAGGGAGGCGGCCGCGGCGGCAAAACTGGCCCAGCAGGAGGCACAGGAAGCCGCGGAACAGGACCGCGCCCGCGCGAGTAGCGCCGAACGCGCGGCGGCGGAAGACCGGGAACGCCGGGCACGGGCCGAACGGGACGCGGCCCAAGCCAGCGAGGCCGCCCAGGAGGCCGACATCGCCAGGGCCAAGGCGGAGGGGGCACGGCAGAGTGCGGCGGAAGCCAAGAATTCCGCCGAGGAGCGGGCGGCACTCGTGGCCCGCGAGCTGGCTGACCTGCGTACCGAGCACTCCCGGTTACTGACCAGGCTGCACCTGCTCGACGAGCAACTCACCAGCGACCGGCAACGGCAAGAGGACACCCTGCGGGAACTACGGGAGCAGCATCAATCGGACCTGCGTACGCAGCAGGACCACCACCGGGACCTGGTGCACCGTCTGGAAGCCGACCGGGACCACACACGTACGCAACTCGCCGAGGAACGGCAGGCGCATGCCAGACTGCGCGCGGAGCTGGACCAGGTCCACAGCCGACGGGACACCGAGCGGAACGAAGCGTCGCGCGCGCACGCCGGCGAGCTCGCGGCACTGCACGAACGGATCGCCGAACTCAGCGGCAGCCTGGGCGCGGCACAGGAACGATCAACCGCTGCCGCCACCACTGTGGCGGGTTGGCGCTCAGCACTGACGGAACTCCTCGAGCATCCCACCGAGTCGCTACCCGACCGGCTCCGGTCCTTGGTGGGTCAGCGAGACGACGCCCATGATCGGCCATGACATCGGCCATCCGGGGGTACCGACCACCAACGTTTTGGTTGCAGCGCCCCTTCAACGGTCCGTTTTGTCGGAGGCTCGGAGCATTATCGTTCGGATGAACACCAACGTGGTGCTGTTGCTTCTTGGTCTGGTCGGCGTGTATTTGGCGGCGTCGACGCTGTGGCCTTACACGAAATGCGGTGCGTGCACGGGCGGCAAGCTGGCCTCACCGACCGGACGTTATTGGCGTCCGTGCGGACGCTGTGGTGGCAAAGGACGGCGCCGCCGGTTCGGCGCAGTACTACTGGGCCGTGGACGCTGAAGGATCGACGGTTCTCGGGTTCCCACGAAACCCTGAAGTCCTTAGGATGACCGCGTGCCGGCTGACCTCTCCGCACGTCTCGCCGAAATCGTGGACGCACTTCCGCTACGTCCGCACTCCCGCGTCCTGGAAATCGGCTGTGGTCCGGGCGCGGCGGCACGGGCGGTGGCTGCCCGCCTCGTCACGGGCCACATACTCGCCATCGACCGGTCCGCGAAGGCGGTTACCCAGGCGCGAGCGGGTGCTACCAGCGAGATCGCCGCGGGTCGCATGAGTGTTCGCCAGGCCGCCGCGGAGGACTTCACCCTTCTGCCAGGTGAAGCACCCTTCGACATCGTGTTCGCCGTCCGGGTAGGCGCCCTGGACGGCCGTCATCCGCAGGCGGGCCGTCGAGCGCGGGAGCGCATCGCCGCGGTGCTGGCGCCAGGTGGCAAGTTCTTCGTCGATGGTGGCCGCCCACTACGCGAAATCTCGTTGCCGTAGCGCGCATCCGGCCCGACCCGGTTCAACCGCCGTCCTGCCCATTTCCAGGTTGTTCCAGGGACACGATGATCCGCTGAAGCTGGGCGGCTCGCGCTCGTGGCGTCCTGGCTTTCATCAACCGGAGCAACAGCGCGTACCGGCCGGTCCTGCCGAGCTCTTCGAAGCGGGCCCGGGCTCGCCCGTTGCGCTTCAGCGCCGACGCGAGGTCATCCGGAACGGTGGCCTTACGCTGTGGCTCGTACGCCGCATCCCACCGACCGTCGGCCTTGGCCGCGCGGATCGCCGCGAAACCTGGCTCGCGCATACGCCCGGCGGCGATGAGTGCCTCGACCTTGTCCACATTGACCTGAGACCAGGAACTACGCGGCCGCCGCGGCGAGTACTTCTGCAGATAGTGCGTGTCGTCGCATCTCCTGCACAGGCTGTCGATCCAGCCATAGCACAGGGCGACGTCGAGAGCTTCCGGCAGCGTGACTGTCTTCATGTCCGATCCCTTCTTGGCGATCTTCATCCATACGCCGCCCGGTTTCCGGTCGTGCTGCTCGGTCAGCCAGGACTCCCACTGTGCGACGTCGGCGAAGGCGACGATCTCCAGGTCGTCGCGCGTGTTCACGCGGTCTCCCCGACCGGACCGCCCGCCAGGATCGACAGGTAGTGCGGATTGTTCATGATTCCGAGGATGTTTCCGAACGGATCGACCACCGAAGCGGTGGAGAAGCCCGACCCATCGCCATGGTGGGTAATCGGCAAGTGTTCCTCGGCGCCCAGGGACAGCAGGCGCGCAAGGGTGCCCCGCAGGTCGTCGACGTGCCAGTACACGACGGACCCCGCCGGCTCGTCACCGCGACGGGGAGGGGCGTAGCGGGCGTCGATGATCCCCAGCTCGTGCTCGTAGTCGCCGACACGGAACTCGATGTAGGCGGGCGGTCCCTCCTTGGGATAGGCGTAGTACGCCTCGACACCAAGAACCTGGGTGTACCACCGCTTCGCGGCGGCGAGGTCGTCGGCATAGAAGGAGATGGTGGCTAGTCCTCTGAACATCCGCGTTGTCCTTTCCCGAAGTTGCAGGACCGATCGTGCACGCGAAAGCGCTCATCAAATGAGCACTTTGTTTGCGAAACTGGACCCATGCGCGCCGACCGCCTCGTGGCGACCCTGTTGCTGATGCAGACACGTGGCCGGGTGACCGCCGCCGAGCTGGCAGGGGAACTCGAGGTGTCGGTGGCGACGGCACGCCGCGACCTGGAGGCACTGTCCGCCGCCGGCGTGCCGGTGTACCCGCAGCCGGGACGCGGCGGAGGCTGGTCGCTGGTGGGCGGGGCCCGCACCGACCTCACCGGCCTTACCGCTCCCGAGGCCCAGGCGTTGTTCCTGCTGGCTGGGCCGTCGGCCGCTGTCGCGCCGGAGGTGAGATCCGCCCTGCGCAAGCTGGTCCGGGCCCTGCCGCGGACCTTCCGGGCCGACGCCGAGGCCGCCGCGGCGGCCGTGGTGATCGACTCGGCGCGCTGGGGTGACTCCGATCGCGAGAGACCGGAACTGGTCGACCTGCTGCAGAACGCCGTGGTGCGCAGACGAAAGGTGTGGCTGACCTACTCGAGCCGGACGCGGGAGCAGTCGAAGCGGCTGGTGGATCCGTGGGGGCTGGTCGACAAGGACGACATCTGGTATTTGCTCGCAGGTACCGGGAAAGGACAACGCACGTTCCGGGTGGACCGGATCGTCGAGGTCGCCCTTACCGAGTTCGAAGCCGACCGGCCGGACGACTTCGAACTGGCCCATGCCTGGCGGGGTGTCGTCCACGAGGTCGAGCAGAAGCGCTCGCTCGAATCGGCGACCGTGCTCATTCACTCCAGGTTCGTCTGGGTGTTGCGTGGGCAGTTCGGCCGCCATTGCGAGGTCGGGCAGACCCAGGACGACGGGCGGGTCCGGGTTCGGCTGGCCGCGCCGACGCCACTGTCGATCGCCGAGCACCTGGCTGGGTGGGGCAATCAGGTGGAAGTGATCGACTCGGAGCCCGTACGCGCCCAGCTCGCCAGAATCGGCGCCGAACTCACCGAGCGGTACGGAGCAGGAGAACACGGATGAGACCGTTGGGGATCTTCACCCGCTGATCGAACGGCTGACATCCGATCGCGCGGATTTCCTACGAACGATCGCGGACGGGAACCCGCCAATGATCATGGCCGGCCTCATCCTCCGTTCAACAGGAATTCACCGACGGCAGTTTGTGGCAGACCTTGCGTGAAACAGCAGCCTGACAGTGTGGCCCGCGTCGCTTTTTGTGGGGTTCCCACAACGGAGCGGCTCCGGCATGCGCGATTCGAGACATTGGTGTACCCAGCGGTAATCGACCAGGGTGTAGGCAGGTGCAGGCGACGCTCCGGGACCCGGACGTCGCCTTCTGTGCGTGGTACTTGGGAGGCTCAACCGGTGTTCAGTCGTGTCGCCATCGTCAACCGTGGAGAGGCCGCGATGCGGCTCATCCACGCTGTCCGGGATCTCTCGGCGGAAACCGGGACGGAGGTCGAGACGGTCGCCCTGTACACCGACGCGGACCGCAACGCGACCTTCGTCCGTGAAGCGGACGTCACCTACTCGCTGGGTCCCGCCTCGGCCCGCCCGTACCTCGACCTCGCCGTACTGGAGCGCGCACTGGTGGACACCGGGGCCGACGCGGCATGGGTCGGCTGGGGTTTCGTCGCCGAGGACCCGGCGTTCGCCGAGCTGTGCGAGAAGATCGGGGTCACCTTCGTCGGGCCGAGTGCCGAGGCGATGCGCAAGCTCGGCGACAAGATCGGCGCCAAACTGATCGCCGAGGAGGTCGGCGTCCCGGTCGCTCCCTGGAGCCGTGGCGAGGTCGCCACCCTCGACGACGCGCTGCGCGCAGGCGAGGACATCGGCTACCCGCTGATGCTCAAGGCGACCGCCGGCGGCGGTGGGCGTGGCATCCGGATGGTCGCCTCGCACGAGGACCTGACCGAAGCCTACGAACGCACCAGCCAGGAGGCCCTGCGCGCCTTCGGTTCGGGCGTGGTCTTCCTGGAGCGCCTTGTCACCGGTGCCCGGCACGTCGAGGTCCAGGTCATCGCCGACGGTCAGGGCACCGCGTGGGCGCTGGGCGTCCGCGACTGCTCGGTGCAGCGCCGCAACCAGAAGATCATCGAGGAATCGTCCTCCCCGGTGCTCCAACCGGAACAGACCGCGGAGCTGAAGGCGTCAGCCGAGCGGCTCGCGGTGGCCGTGGGCTACCGCGGCGCCTGCACGGTCGAGTTCCTCTACCACCCCGGCGAGAAGCTGTTCGCGTTCCTCGAGGTCAACACCAGGCTGCAGGTCGAGCACCCGATCACCGAGATCACCACCGGCACCGACCTGGTCAAGCTGCAACTGCACGTGGCGAACGGCGGGAAGCTGGAAGGTCCCCAGCCGGGCGAACTCGGCCATGCCGTCGAGGCCCGGCTCAACGCCGAGGACCCGGATCGCGACTTCGCGCCTTCGCCTGGCCGGATCGCCCGGCTGGCGCTGCCCGCCGGTCCCGGCATCCGCGTGGACACCGGCGTCAGCGAGGGCGACACCATCCCCGCCGACTTCGACTCGATGATCGCGAAGATCATCGCCTACGGCCGTGACCGTGACGAGGCGCTGGCCCGGCTACGCCGGGCGATGGCCGAGACCACCGTGATCATCGAGGGCGGTGCGACGAACAAGAGTTTCGTGCTCGACCTGCTCGACCAGCCCGAGGTGATCGACGCGAGCGCCGACACCGGCTGGATCGACCGGGTTCGCGCCGAGGGCCGTCTGGTCACCCATCGACACTCCGCGATCGCCCTGGCCGCGGCCGCCATCGAGGCCTATCAGGACGAGGAGGAGATCAGCCGCCAGCGGCTGCTGTCCACCGCACACGGCGGCCGCCCACAGGTGCAGCACGAGAGCAGCCGTCCGCTCGACCTCAAACTCCGTGGCATCGGTTACCGCGTGCACGTCGCACGCGTCGGTCAGCGGCGCTTCCGTGTCGGTGTCTCCTGCGGCGGCTCGGACGTACACCCGGCGGACGTCGAGGTCGACCGGTTCGATCGGCACAGCAGTCAGATCGTGGTCAATGGCCAGCGCTTCCGGCTGACCTCGGCCACGCACGGCCCGATCCATCTGGTCGAGGTCGACGGCGTCACCCATCGGATCAGCCGGGACGAGGGCGGCGTCGTCCGCTCCCCCGCACCAGCGCTGGTCGTGGCCACCCCGTTGGCGGTCGACGACGAGGTCGAATCGGGCGCGCCGATCCTCGTGCTGGAAAGCATGAAGATGGAGACCGTGCTGCGCGCCCCGTTCCGCGCGCGGGTACGTGAATGCCCGGTTTCGGTCGGCAGCCAGGTCGAGACCGGCGCTCCGTTGATGCGCCTCGAACCTCTCGCCGAGGACGACGCCGCAGACCCCGCCGAGGGGGCCGCGGGCGCGGGTGAAACCGTCGAGATCGATCTGCCCGCCGAACCGGTGGACTGGTCCGCGGCCGAGCGCGTCGAGCGCGGCCTGCAGGATCTGCGTAGCCTGCTGCTGGGCTTCGACGTCGACCCGCAGGACCATGAGCGCGTGCTGTCCGGGTATCTGTCCGCTCGGGCCGAGCTCGGGGAGCGACCGCTGCCAGGTGAGGTGGACCTGTTGACGGTGTTCGCCGATCTGTCGGAGCTGAGCCGAAACAAGCCAGGCGGCGAGGTGGAGATCGAGCCGGGTAGTCCGGTGCACAGCCCGCGCGAGTACTTCCACAGTTATCTGCAGAGCCTCGACGTCGACCGCGCGGGCATCCCCGAGGGATTCCAGGCCAAGCTCAAGCAGGCGCTCGGGCACTACGGCATCACCGATCTGGATCGGACTCCGGAGCTCGAGGCCGCGGTCTTCCGGATCTTCCTGGCCCAACAACGGATGTCGACCGACGTCGCCGTCGTATCGGAGCTGCTGCGCCGGTGGCTGGCCGGGGCGCCGCCGCTGGAATCACTGAGCGAGCGAGCCGGGCTCACCCTGGAGCACCTGGTCGAGGCCACTCAGGTGCGTTTCCCCGCGGTGTCGGATCTGGCCCGAGGCGTGGTGTTCCGCTGGTTCGCCCAGCCGTTGCTGCGCCGCAACCGAGCCAGGGTCTACGCGGCGGTACGCGAGGACCTCCGGTACCTGGACCACAACCCCGACGCACCGGATCGCACGGATCGGATCCAGGCCATGGTGGCCAGTTCGGAGCCGCTGGTCCGGCTGATCGGTCAGCGCATCGGCCGGCCCGGCCGGGACCACGCGCCGCTGCTGGAGGTGCTGACCCGCCGCTACTACGGCAACCGCGGGCTGTCCGAGGTGACGAGCCGAGAGGCCGCGGGCTGCCAGTTCGTCACCGCCGAGTACACCGGCTCGGGCGGGGTGACGCGTGTGGTCACCACCGCCGTCGACATCGCCGCGCTGCCGGACGCGGTGGCCGCCGTCGGCACCTTCGCCGCCGACCCCACCGAGCATGGGCTGGTCGCCGACCTCTACGTCACCTGGGAGGACCAGCCGGACGCCGACGCGATGGTGATACGGCTCGAAAAGCTGCTTGCCGAGCACCCGCTGCCCGAGGGTGTCCGCCGGATCACCACCACCGTCGCCGGCACCAGCGGTGCGGTGATGCACCACCACTTCACCTTCCGGCGCGACGGCACCGGCTTCGTCGAGGATCGGCTGATCCGGGGTCTGCACCCGCAGATCGCGCAGCGGCTGCAGTTGCACCGGCTGCGCGAGTTCGACCTCACCCGGCTGCCGTCCGCGGACGAGGAGATCTACCTGTTCAAGGCCGTGGCGCGCAGCAACCCGGCCGATGAGCGGCTGTTCGCGATGGGCCAGGTTCGTGACCTCACCCCGCTGCGCGAGACCGACGGCAGGCTGGTCGCGCTGCCCGCGGTCGAGGACGCGATCACCACCTGCCTGGACGCGATCCGCAACATCCAGGCGCAGCGTCCGCAGAACAAGCGGTTCGATACCAACCGGATCATGATGTACGTCTGGCCCTCGACGGAGCTGACCCCGGACGAGCTCAACACGCTGGTCCAGCGCATCCTGCCGACGACGGCGGGCGCGGGGCTGGAGGAGGTCCAGTTCCTGGCCCGCCAGCGCAGGCCAGGAGACGACGAACTGAACGAGATCTCCGTGCGGATCACCCTCGACCCGGGCCACGGCGCACGGCTGCACGTCGGCGAGCCTTCGACGGAGCCGGTCGAACCACTCAACGACTACCGCCAGAAGGTGCTGCGGGCGGCCCGGCGCGGAAACGTCTACCCCTACGAACTGACCGACCTGCTCGCCGGGCCGGACGGCAGCTTCGTCGAGTACGACTTCGACTCCGCCGCGGCACTCGTGCCGGTCGAGCGCCCCAAGGGAAAGAACTCCGCGGCGATCGTCGCCGGTGTCGTCACGACGCCCACCGAGCGGCACCCCGAAGGCATCACCCGGGTCGTGCTGCTCGGCGACCCGACGAAGGCACTGGGTGCGTTGTCGGAGCCCGAGTGCTCGCGGGTGATCGCCGCGCTCGATCTGGCCGAGCGCATGCGGGTCCCGCTGGAGTGGTTCGCGCTGTCGGCGGGCGCGCGGATCTCCATGTCCTCAGGCACCGAGAACATGGACTGGGTGGCGGCCGCGTTGAAGCGGATCGTCACGTTCACCCAGGCCGGCGGTGAGATCAACATCGTGGTCGCGGGGATCAACGTGGGCGCCCAGCCGTACTGGAACGCCGAGGCGACCATGCTCATGCACACCAAGGGCATCCTCGTGATGACCCCGGATTCGGCGATGGTGCTCACCGGCAAGCAGTCGCTGGACTTCTCCGGCGGAGTTTCGGCCGAGGACAACTTCGGCATCGGCGGCTACGACCGTGTGATGGGCCCGAACGGCCAGGCGCAGTACTGGGCCCCTGATCTGCCGGCCGCCCGCAACGTGCTGATGTCGCACTACGACCACACCTATGTCGTACCCGGCGAGGTAGCGCCCCGGAAGGCACGCACGAACGACCCGGTCGACCGTGACGTCTCCGAGTTCCCGCATGCCGTGGTCGGCAGCGACTTCACCCGCGTCGGTGAGATCTTCTCCCCGGAGCACAATCCGGACCGGAAGAAACCCTTCGACATCCGCACGGTGATGCGAGCACTGTCCGACCAGGACCATCCGGTGCTGGAGCGCTGGGCGGGTATGGCCGACGCCGACACCTCGGCCGTGCAGGACGTGCATATCGGCGGCTGGCCGGTGTGCCTGATCGGCATCGAGTCACGGTCGGTGCCCCGGCGCGGTTTCCCGCCCACCGACGGCCCGGACACCTACACCGCGGGCACATTGTTCCCCCGCTCGTCGAAGAAGACCGCCAGGGCGATCAACTCGGCGTCCGGCAACCGGCCGCTGGTCGTACTGGCGAACCTGTCCGGATTCGACGGTTCGCCGGAGTCGATGCGCAAGCTCCAACTGGAGTACGGCGCCGAGATCGGCAGGGCCATCGTCAACTTCGACGGCCCCATCGTGTTCTGCGTGATCTCCCGTTACCACGGTGGCGCGTTCGTGGTGTTCTCCAAGGCGCTCAACCCGAACATGACCGTGCTGGCGCTGGAAGGCTCGTTCGCCTCGGTGCTCGGCGGTGCCCCCGCCGCGGCGGTGGTGTTCTCCGGGGACGTCAACAACCGCACCGCGACCGATCCGAGGGTGACCGAACTGCAGGAACAGGTCTCGGTGGCCAGCGGTGCTGAGCGTGCGGTGCTCAACGCCCAGCTCACCGAGGTGCAGTCGGCGGTCCGGGCGGAGAAGCTCGGCGAGGTCGCCGCGGAGTTCGACCGGGTGCACAACATCCAGCGCGCGGTCGAGGTCGGCTCGGTGGACGCCATCATCAGTGCCGCCGAACTACGACCGCGAATCATCGAAGCCATCGAGCACGCCCGAAAGCCCTGACCCGGGCGGGGAGGGCGAGCCTGCGGTGGCCTTGGGTACCTGTCGTGTATCGAGACCACCGCGGGCTCGCGGCGTCTCACCCGAGCCGCGAGCACTCGCGGTCGATGCCACGACCTCCGTGCGGACGCGCACCAGCCAGCTACCGCAGACACAGCGCCGGTAGCTGACGACGCCCGCCGTCGTCCTGTGCTCCGACACGGCCGCGCAGGTCAACTCGTCCACCGGCCATCCGCATCTCGGGCATCGCTCTCCGCGTGCCGCACTTTCGCGAGTCATCCGCCCACTGTGTTGTAATGGTTCGGTGCATTTCAACCCTTACGGTGGCGCGGCCGCGCAAGTGGCGGCCGCGCTGGTGAACGCCGGCTCCGTTCCCGCTGCCGAACTGCTCGCGCTCATCCGGGCCGAGGGAATGACGCTGACCGACCTCACCGTGGACGAAGGCCCGGAGACAGTGGACTGGGCACGGCGGCTGCGCCAGGTGTTCGAGGAGACCGATCCGGTCGTCCGGATGAATCTGGTGAACCGGCTCCTCGACGACTCCGCGTGCAGGCCCTACATCTCCCGTCATGACGGGCTGGCCCCCCACCTACACTACGCGAGCGAGAGCGCGGGCTCGTTGAGCCGGATCAGGGCTTACACCGCGGGCGGACTCGCGCATCTGATCTGCGACGACCCGGACAGGATCGGGCACTGCGCACGTCCCGGCTGCGACACCGTTTACGTGGACACCTCCCGCAACGGCAGGCGCCGGTTCTGCTCGACCCGTTGCGCCACAAGGGTGCACGTCGCACAACACCGCGATCGGCAACGCGTGTGACAGAACACAGCGGAGCCAGGCCTAGAGTGCGGTTATGACAACTCGTTTCGTGGCATTGGGGGACTCGTTCACCGAGGGCGTCGGCGACGACGATCCCACCTGTCCCAACGGAGTACGGGGCTGGGCCGACCGGACCGCCGAGGTCCTCGCCCGTCACGAGCCGGACCTCGGATACGCCAACCTCGCCGTGCGCGGCAGGCTGCTGCGCGATGTGCTCGCCGAGCAGGTCGGTCCCGCGCTGGAGTTGCGGCCGACGCTGGTCACTCTCTACGCCGGCGGGAACGACCTGATGCGCCCAAAGATCGACCTCGACGCACTCGCGGAGGCCTACGACGACGCCGTGGGTGCCCTCGCCGCATCCGGTGCGAGCGTGGTCCTGTTCACCCGGGTGGATGGCGTGGAAGATCCGTTGTTCCGGCGTATGCGAGGGCGCACCGCGATCTACAACGAACACGTGCGGCTGATCGCCGCCCGCCACGGCGCCCACCTCGTGGACATGTGGGCCATGCGGGTACTGCGGGATCGGCGGATGTGGGCGGCCGACCGGATCCATCTGAACCACAATGGACACACTGCCATCGCGATCGCCGTACTCGACGAACTCGGTGTCTCCCACGACGTCGATCCGGTCGACCTCGGCCCCCGTGAGCCGGTGGACCGCAGGCAGCAGCGCGCCCAGACCTTGCGTTGGGCACGCGAGCACGCGGCACCATGGGTTCGCCGCAGGCTGCGCGGCGAGTCCTCAGGGGATGCGGTGACCCCCAAACGACCGGAACTGTCGCCGGTGGGCCGAATCGGCTGAACACGAACCACCGGAGCACGAACACAAAAAAGGGGACGGGCGGACCGGATGATCGGTCCGCCCGTCCCCTTTTTCGTTCAGGCGCTACTGCCGCGGCGGTGGCCCGCCTTGCGAACCGCCGTACGGTCCGCTGGGCGGCCCGGCGGGCGGCAGCTGACCGCCCTGCGAACCCGCCGGAGGCGTGGTCGGCCCCGGCGGTGGTGTGGGTGCCTGCTCGCCGCGCCGCTGAAACTCCGGCGCGGGAGGCTCGGGCGAACGCTTCGGCAGTGGAGGCGGCTGGCTTTCCTGCTCCTCGTCCTGGTTTCCACCGCGCAGGCTCGACAGCGCCGACGGCACCGAACGCGGACCCGACGTGCTCAATGGCCCAGGAACCTCTTGCCGAGCCACTGCCTCGGCCGCGCGCACGGCCTCTGCCACCTTCGGGTCGGTGCTCGTATCGAACCAGGCCGCCACCTCTTCGTCCTCGACCGGAGGCTGCTGCACGTCCTCGTACTTCGGCGGCTCGTACCGGAAAACCCCGTCGTCGCCCGGCGCGCCGAGCGTACGGGCGAACCCTTCGAGCGCCTTGCCGTAGTCGCTGGGCACCAGCCACACCTTGTTCGCGTCGCCCTGCGCCATCTGCGGCAGCGTCTGCAGGTACTGGTAGGCCAGCACCTCCGGCGTCGGCTTACCGGCCTTGATCGCCGCGAACACCTTCTCGATCGCCTTGGCCTGCCCCTGCGCCTGCAGGTACCGCGCTGCTCGCTCACCCTGTGCCCGCAGGATCCTGGACTGCCGTTCGGCCTCGGCCGCGAGGATCGCCGCCTGCTTGGAGCCTTCCGCCGCCAGGATCTGGCTCTGCTTCTGGCCTTCCGCGGTCTTGATCGCGGACTCCCGCTGACCTTCCGCGGTGAGAATCATGGCGCGCTTCTCGCGGTCGGCGCGCATCTGCTTCTCCATGGAGTCCTGAATGGAGGGTGGCGGGTCGATCGCCTTCAGCTCGACGCGCGCGACGCGGATACCCCAGCGGCCCGTGGCTTCGTCGAGCACGCCTCGCAGCTGGCCATTGATCTGGTCCCGGGAGGTCAGGGTTTCTTCCAGGCTCATGCCACCGACGAGGTTTCGCAGCGTCGTGGTCGTCAGCTGCTCCACACCGACGATGTAGTTCGAGATCTCGTACACCGCGGCGCGCGAGTCGGTCACCTGGAAGTACACGACGGTGTCGATCGACACCGTCAGGTTGTCCTGGGTGATCACCGGCTGCGGCGGGAACGACACCACCTGCTCGCGAAGGTCGATTCTGGCCCGCACCTTGTCCAGGAACGGCACCAGGAAGTTCAGGCCGGGCGATGCGACCGTCCGGAACCGCCCGAGTCGTTCGACGACGGCGGATTGTGCCTGCGGCACCACCATGATGGCCTTCGCGACCGTGACGATCACGAAGAGCGCGATTATCGCGACGACAATTATCGCTGCGGTCCCCAAAACTTTCTCCCCTTCAGACTATTCCGGCCGCGGATGGCCGGTTGCGGGTGCGTGGACCCAGGGTGTGGCGGTTCTGCTCACTCACAGTTCCGCCGAAACGACCGCGGTGGCTCCGGAAATCTCCACTACCGTCACCGACTCGCCCGGCTGGATCACCTGACCGTCCGAGAAACTGCGGGCGGACCAGACGTCCCCGGCGAGCTTGACCTGACCACTCTGGGCGTCCACCGTCGCCACCACGATCGCTTGGGCCCCTACCAGTGCGTCCGTGTTGGTCTTCACGCCTGGACCTGAGAGAAACCGCCGTTTCAAGGCAGGTCTGGCAAGCACGAGCAGACCGATGGAGGCGACTGCGAACACTCCGACGTCGATGAAGATGTTGCCGGTCAGGGCTGCGGAGCCGGCCGCGGCGAGTGCCCCGACGCCGAGCATCAGCAGAACGAGGTCGCCGGACAGTACTTCCGCCACCACCAGTGCGATCCCGATGATGAGCCAGATCAGTGCCGGTGTCATGCGAACATGTTGTCAGAAAGTGACGGTTCGCACTAAGTCGGCGACGGGACGTGATCCACGCGTGACCTGGATCGGGCGTCACCCGAACCTCAATCATCTGTCACCGTGACGAAATCAATCAATCTCTCCACCGCGCCGATCAATGGCGTTTCCAGATCCCGGAAAGAGCTGACTCCGGCCAGAACCCGTTGCCAGCCCTCGTAGGGTTCGCCCCAGCCGAGTGCGCCGCAGATCCCTTCCTTCCACTCCACTCCCCTGGGCACCGAGGGCCATGCGGAGATTCCGACGGAGGCGGGCTTCACCGCCTGCCAGATGTCCACGTACGGGTGGCCGGTGACGAGGACGTTGCCGTCCCGGATTGAATCCACGATGCGCGACTCCTTGCTGCCGCGCACCAGGTGGTCGACCAGAACACCCAGCCGCCGTCCCGGCCCGGTACCGAAGTCCGCGATTCGCTCGGCGAGTTCGTCGACACCGTCCAGCGGTTCCACGACGACGCCCTCCACCCGGAGATCGTGACCCCATACCCGCTCGACGAGTTCGGCGTCATGCTTGCCCTCCACCCAGATACGGGAATCACGGGCTGTCCTTGCCTTCACGCCCGCGACACGGACCGAACCGGAAGCCGATACCGAGGGAACCGCCGGGGCCGATCGGCGCACCGGAACGAGGGTGACCGGTTTGCCCTCCAGCAGGAACGCGGCCGGGCCGAGTGGAAACACCCGATGCCTGCCCCGCGCGTCCTCGAGCACGGCGTTGCCGTACTCGATGCGGATCAGCGCGCCGCAGAACCCGCTGCCTGGGTCTTCGAGGACCAGCCCGGGTTCCGCGGGTACCTCGGCCACCTTGCGCTTTCGAGGCCCGGACAGCACGTCGTCATAGGAGTGGGAACGCACGTTCTCCGACGTTAATGTGCCGGCGCCTGCCCCGCACTGCGCCACGCCGCGACGGCGCTAGGGCACTAGGGAACTACGGCACCAGCTCCAGGATCCGCTCGACCTGGCTGGCCCGGGCGTTACGACGCCGCTGCGCGATCGCCAGCAGGACCGCGAACGAACGGCACCACGCGGTGAGGCGTTCGACGTCCAGTTCCGGGATGGCCGAGGCCAACCTGGAAACCCCGGCGTCGAGGCTGCCGCCGTGCAGCAGTGGCAGCACTGCCCAGTCGGCCGCGTCGACGGCAGGATCGCCAAGGCAGGGCCGCGGATCGATCGCCACGGCTCCCCTCACCGGCCCGGCGTCGAGCACGTTGTCCGGATGCAGGTCGCCGTGCAGCAGCCGCACCGGACCGTCGGCGGCGAGTTCCATCGCCAGCGTGCGCGACCGCGCCACCGCGGCAGGACTCAGCCCGGCGCCCTCGGCGCGACGGCTGAACAGATCGAAGATGAAGCCGAGTCGCTCGCGCAGAGTGATGAACCCACTGGCAGGAACCGGGGTGGTGGCGAGCTGGCCGAGAAGCTCCGCGATCTCCGGGACGGGAAAGTCCGCCCGGCGTTCGGCGAGTGGCGTCGCCGGGCAGAGCCCCTCCAGCAGGAGCGCCCCTTCGGCAGGGGCGGTATCCAGCAGGTTCACCACCCGGCTGCAGCCCGTCCACACGCGCAACGCGGCCGCCTCCGTTTCGGCGATCTCCCGTTCCGGAGTCACCTTCAGCACCACGAACGCTCCGGATGTGTCCTCACCGAGGAAGGTGCGACCGGTACCGCCCGCGACCGAGGAGCGCAGGCGCAGTCCCCAGTGGACCGACAGGTCGGCGACCAGGTCCGGCAGGGCGTCGCACCACGGGCCGACGCCCGCGCCGAACCGGTCCACCAGCCGAGCACGGGAACCTTCGTCGAGTACCAGGGCGGGATCGAGGGCCGTCACGTGCGATCTCGCACGGTTCGGGTCTCCCCCACGGCCATTGCCCACAGGTCCGCCGCGTCCAGGCCGGCTGCCGCCCACTCCTTGCGAATCAGTTCGAGCGGTTGTTCCACCGGTTCCCTGGTCAGCACGAACGTGCCCCAATGCATGGCCGCGAGCCTGCGCGCACCGAGATCCGCGAGTGCGGTTACGGCCTCGGCTGGGTCCATGTGCACCGCTCGCATGAACCAGCGCGGCTCGTACGCGCCGATCGGCATCATCGCGACCTCGATATCGGGGTAGCGTCCGCCGATCTCGCCGAACCAACGGCCGTACCCCGAGTCGCCGCAGTGATAGGAGCGCGGCCCCTGCTCGGGTGAGATCACCCAGCCACCCCACAGTGACCGGCAGGTGTCGAACGCGCTGCGCCTGCTCCAGTGATGTGCCGGAGTGAAGTCGAACCGGACGCCACCGACGTCGGCGGACTCCCACCAGTCGAGCTCGATGACCTCGGTGAAGCCGCGCTTGCGGAACCAGCGACCAAGCCCCGCGCCGACCAGGATCGGTGTGTTCCGGGGCAGTCTGCGGATCGTCGGTGCGTCGAGGTGGTCGTAGTGGTCGTGGCTGATCACCACGACGTCGATCTCGGGCAGGTCCGCCCAGGCCAGTCCAGGAGGTGTGAGGCGCGGTGGCACGCCTGGGATCTTCGCCGACCACACCGGATCGGTCAGGATCGAGATTCCGCCTGTTCGCACCAGATATGTCGAATGTCCGACCCAGGTCCAGCTCGATGTGCCGGGCTCGAGTGCGGGCAGACCCGCGCGCAGGACCGGGATTCGGTCGGCGTTGTCCGTGGGACCACGAAAACCGCCTTCACGCAGGATTCGGAGCAGGTCCAGCGGCCGGGGCAACGGCGAGGTCAGCCGATCACGGTAGGAGACGCGCGTCATGTGTTCAGCCTGCCACCACCCGCGGATTCCGGCTCGCGGCTCGGCCTAGAACAGCGGCCAGGGAATGGCGCGCCATTGGTCGCTGGGTGCGGGAAACACCGGATGCGCCAGCAAACGAGCCGCCCGTTCGCCGATGGCCGAGACCTCGGCGGAGGTCAGATGCCGGCCGAGCGCGATGCCCAGCTCGCCGTCGAGGGCACGCCGCAGCCCGTGCAGTTTCTCCACGACGTCGTCGGCGAGCGCGTCTCCCACCCAGCCCCAGAGCACTGTGCGGAGCTTGGGTTCGGTGTGCAGGCAGATGCCGTGATCCACGCCGTAGACGCGGCCATCGGATCCGGGCAGCACGTGGCCACCCTTACGATCGGTGTTGTTCACCACGACGTCCAGCACCGCGAGCTCACGCATGCCGGGTCGATCGGCGTGGGCCAGCACCGCGGGTTCACCCGCTCGATCGTGCGCGTGCAGTACGACGCGCCAGTCGTCAGGGACGTCGCCGGGAGCACGCACGTCGACGAGTTCGTCGTCGCCGGTGTCCACCCAGAGCTGGACCATGCCCTCACCGAACGGGCCGTCCCGCAGGACGGTCGGCGGTACGACCCCGAGTTCCGCGGCTTCGGCCACGAGGTAGGTCGCCACCTCACGGCCTGCCAGCGTTCCGTCCGGGAAGTCCCACAGCGGTCGCTCCCCGGCCACCGGCTTGTACACGGCGTTGGCCCGCACACCATCCAGCTCGATCGTGCAGAACAGGGTGACGTTCGAGGCATCCACCAGCCTGCCCTCGACCTCCAGCCGCCCCTGCGCGACGAGGTTCTTCGCTGCGGGGTCGTTCGGATCGAGCTCTGGCCGGGTCATTCCTCGGTGAGATCCGAGTCGCGCCGGTATCCGTTCTGCCTGGGGCAGATGTGCCCCTCCGGATCCAGCGGTTCCCCGCACAGCGGGCACGGCTTGCGGCCCGCGCTCACGACGCGTTCCGCGCGTTCGGCGAAGGCTCTGGCGGCGGCGGGTTCGAGGAACACGCGAACGGCGTCAGGGCCTTCCTCGGTGTCGTCGAGTACGACCGTTTCGTCGACCTCGCCCTCGGTGATCGCCAGCAGTTCGATCACGACGGCGCGGCTCTCGGCGTCCCAGCCAAGGCCCATCGTGCCGACGCGGAACTCCTCCTCGACCGGCACGTTCAGCGGTTCGACGTCGCGCAGTTCCTCGGGAACTTCATCGGGGACCTCGGCGCCGAAGCGGTTCGACACTTCTTCCAGCAGCGAGCTGAGGCGCTCGGCGAGGACGGCGACCTGTTGTTTCTCGATCGTCACGCTGATCGTGCGGACGTCCTCGGACGCCTGAAGGTAGAACGTGCGGTCACCGGGTTCCCCGACGGTGCCCGCTACGAAGCGGTCGGGTTGGCGGAAGACATGAATGACACGAGCCATGGCACTCATGACCCTAAGCCACGCCTGCATGATCGGCATCCGCCGCCCCCTCACTCCACGTAAGCCGATGCGATCGGCGACGCTCACACTCTAGGGTGGCCAGATGCCGATGATCACCCCGAACGGATCTTGGACCTCCCCCATCGAGGCCGCTGACGTGGCGGCCGCTGGGGGCACCCCCCAATGGCTGGACGTGGTGGACGGCGAGACGTGGTGGGCACAGTCACGCCCGGCGGAGGGCGGCAGGGTCGCGCTGCTCCGCGCTACCAGCGGCTCCGGCGCGCAAGAGGTGCTGCCCGCGCCCTGGAACGTCCGAAACCGGGTACACGAGTACGGCGGCCGCCCGTGGGTGGTCGTCGGCGGCCTGCTGGTCTTCACCAACTGGGACGATCAGCGCGTCTATGCCATGGACCGCGCCTCCGCGAAGGTGGATCCGATCACCCCGGCGCCTTCGCAGCCGCACGGTGTCCGCTACGGCGACCTGCGTCCGGGACTCGGCGGCGAGGTGTGGGCCGTCCGGGAGCGCAGTACCGGCTCGCGCAGGGCGGACGTCGCCCGTGACCTCGTCGCGCTCTCCGCTTCCGGGGCGCAACCCCGGGTGCTCGCGGCCACCCACCACTTCCTCACCGCTCCGCAGATCTCCCCTGACGGTCGGCGCGCGGCCTGGCTGGGCTGGGACCATCCGGCGATGCCGTGGGACGGGACACAGCTGTGTGTGGCCGATATCGCCGCCGACGGCACCTTCGCCGCGCACCGGGTCGTCGCGGGTGGCGCCGAGGTCTCGGTCTGCCAGCTCGAATGGGAGTCCCCGGACACGCTGCTGGCCCTGCTCGACCCCGATGGCTGGTGGAACCTGCACCGGATCTCCCTTGGCGGCGAGATCACGAACCTCGCACCGGTACCCGCGGAACTCGGTGGTGCGCTCTGGCGGATCGGCTCCCGCTGGTTCGCCCCACTGGGCGGGGGCAGGCACGCGGTGCTGAACTCCGGCAGGCTGGCCGTACTGGACGAGAACACGGCGACGGTCAGCCCGGTGGCGGAGGCGGCCGAGCTCGTTGCGTGGTCGCCGACCATCGCGGTGCACGGTGACACCGTCGCGGGTGTGGCCGCGGGCGCCGTGAGCGAAGGTGCCGTGGTGCACGTGAACCTGCGGACGGGGACGCGGAGCGAACTCGCGGTTCCGGATGAGGGCGGCGCATGGCTGCCCGACCCGGCCTTTCTCCCGGTACCGCACGAGCGGACGTTCAAATCGCGGTCCGGCGAGGAGATCCCGGCCTACGTCTACCCGCCTGCGAATCCCGACCACGCGACTCCCGAGGGAGAGCTACCGCCCTATCTGGTGCATGTGCACGGCGGACCGACCGGAAGGGCGTTCGGCGTCCTCGATCTGGGCTTCGCGTACTTCACCAGCAGGGGTATCGGCGTCGTCGCGGTGAACTACGGCGGGTCCACCGGTTACGGGCGCCGCTACCGGGAACGACTGCGCGAACAGTGGGGCGTCGTCGACGTGCAGGACTGCGTCGACGTGGCCGAGGCACTGGTCACCGAAGGACTGGCCGACCCCGACCGGCTGGCGGTCCGAGGTGGCAGTGCGGGCGGATTCACCTCCGCCGCCTCGATGACCACCGTCCGCACCTACCGTGCGGGCACCGTGCAGTTCCCGATCCTCGACCTCTCCGGGTGGACCGGTGAAGGGGGCGAGACGCACGACTTCGAGTCGCGCTACCTCGACAGTCTGGTCGGGCCGCTACCGGAGGCCCAGGGCAGATATGACGAGCGCTCGCCGATCAACAACACGGATTCGCTGGCCGGGCCGGTGTTGTTCCTGCAGGGCCTCGAGGACGAGATCTGCCCGCCCGAGCAGGCAGACCGATTCGTCGAAGCCCTCGACGGTAGCGGTACAGCGCACGCCTACCTCACGTTCCCCGGCGAGCAGCACGGCTTTCGCAAGGCGGAGACGATCATCGCGGCGCTGGAGGCGGAGCTGTCGTTCTACGGCCAGGTGTTCGGTTTCGCCACACCGGGCGTACCCGCCGTCGAACTGCGTTCGTGATCTCCGCCCCGGTGAGCGCCACCAGAGCACCCAGGCTGCGAAAGGGCGACACGGTCGCCCTGGTGGCACCCGCGGGACCAGTGCCACGGGACCTGCTCGACCGTGCCGTGCTGGTACTGCGTTCCTGGGGACTGGCGGTACGGATGTACGACTCGGTGCACGCGGGGAACCCGACCTTCGACTACCTTGCCGGAACGGACGCGGACAGGGCCGCGGACTTCCAGCAGGCGTGGCTCGACCCGGCCGTGTCCGCGGTTTTCGCGGCGCGGGGTGGGTACGGCTGCATGCGGATGGTCGACCTCGTGGACTGGTCGCGGCTGCGCTCGGCAGGGCCGAAGCTGTTCGCCGGCTCCAGCGATACGACCGCCCTGCACGAGGCGGTCGGCGTTCACCTCGGTCTCAGCACGTTGTTCTCCCCCATGCCCGCGACCTCGCACTTCGACGATGTGGCAGCCGCCGGACTGCGGCGCATGCTCTTCGAACCCGAGCAGGCTGTGCGGCTGGGTGGCCCCGCGGCCGTCGCGCTACGCGGTGGAACCGCCGTCGGCGTCACCGTCGGTGGCAACCTCAGCTTGCTCGTCGCCAGTATCGGAGCTCCCGAGCACCGGCCGGCTCGTGGTGGCATCGCACTGCTGGAGGACGTGACCGAGAACGTGTACCGGCTCGACCGGCTGCTGACCCAGCTTCTGCGGGTGGGCTGGTTCGACGGGGTGGCCGGCATCGCGCTCGGATCATGGACCGACTGCGGTCCGCCCGAGGACATCCGGGCCCTGATGCTCGACCGGCTGGGCCCGCTCGGTGTGCCGATCGTCCAGGAGCTGGGTTTCGGGCACCACAACGGCGCCCTCACCGTGCCGCTCGGCGTGCGGGCACGGCTCGACGCCGACGCGGGCACCCTCACCCTGCTCGAGCCGGCGCTCAGTTGCTGATGGCGCCGGACGGGACGTGCGGCCGCCCGGCCGCCAGCACGAGCCGGACGTCGCGAACGGCGTCGAGGTCCTCGATGGGGTCGCCGCCAACGACGACGAGATCGGCGCGGTAGCCGGGCGCGAGCCTGCCGGTGTGCTCTCCGAGTCGCAGCGCTTCCGCGGCGTCGAGTGTCGCCATGTTCAGGATCTGCTCGCCGGGGAAGCCGAGGAAGCGATAGAAGTCGAGGCTGCCCGCGAAGTTGTCGAAGACCGCGTTGGGCACGCCCGCGTCGGTACCGGCGATCAGCCGGACTCCTTGCTCCGCCATCCAGCGCACCCGGCCGAAGATCTCGGCGGCGCGGTCCTCGCCGAAGCGCTCGGCGAACTTCCGCCAGTTCGGGCTCGCGCCGGTGCAGACGGCGATCCCCTTCGCGGCGATTTCGGCGACCACGTCCTCGAGGACCTCGAATCCGCTCTCCGCCATCCAGGTGCAGTGCTCGATCGTGTCCACCCCGGCCGCGACCGAGTCGGCGATCCCCGTGCTGCCGTGGGCGTGTGCGGCGACCGGGAGCCCCAGCGCGTGCGCCTCCGTCACCACCATCCGCAACTCCTCGGCGGTGAACTGCGACTCCCAGGTCTGCGCGCCGCCCTTGGTCAGCCCGCCGCCCGTGGCCATCACCTTGATCACCTCGGCCCCGCGGGCGGCGTTCTCCCGCACCTTGGCGCGGATCTCCTGCTCCCCGTGCACTTCACCGCCGAGGAACCAGCAGTGACCGCCGGGCACAGTCAACGGTGTGGTGGCGGCGACGATCCGTGGTCCCGGGTAGTGGCCGTCGGCGATCGCGTCGCGCAGCCGGACGGCGAGCCCGTCCCTGTCCCCGAGGTCGCGAACGGTGGTTACGCCGTTGTCGAGCAGTTGGCGCGCGCGATCCGCCATCCCTGCCAGTAGGGTCTCGTCGTCCAGTTCCCGTACGGCGGTGACCGGGTCCGCGCTCGCGTCGAACGCCAGATGAACGTGGGCGTCGATCAGCCCCGGCAGCACGGTGCAGCCCGGGAAGTCCTTGTGCGTCGTGGCGCTGGAAACACCGGACGCCAGCTCGGCGCGTGGTCCGACGGCGACGATCTCGGAGCCGTTGACCAGCACCGCGCCATCGGCGATCCGGGTTCCCGCCGGACCCACGAGCACGTGATCCGCGGAGATCAGCGTTTCCACCGCCTGCGCCACCGTCCTTTCCGTCACCAGCTTGATGTCGTGGGCGTCTGCCGACCCTTACGCGGGTTGGGCGCGAAGGGCGTCGGCAAGGTCGATCAGTTCCCGCACGTCGTCCTCGAGGCCCTCGCCGGCGGGCATGGCCACTCGCGATGCCCGCGCGTCGACGTCCTTGCCCTCGGCCCTGGCGTGCAGTGCCGCGCGTAGCAGGCCGGCAAGTTCGGCGGGCCGGGCCGGCTGGTCCGAGGGCAGGCCGGTCCTGGCCCGCTCCTGCGCGAGGTACGGGCTCAGCCACACCAGACCATCACGGCACTCGATCACCCTGCGGTAGTACCTGCGGTGCATCGCGCGCAGACTCAGCAGGTCACGGCGGCCGGCGGAGGGGACTCTGCCCAGTACGTGCTCGGGATAGGCGTCGTGCAGGAGAGTCCACAGTGGACGAAGCTGGTGGTACTGCCTGCGGTGCTGCCACCACACTCGCCCAGCCGCCCAGCGAGTGGCCACCGATGGGTAGATGACGCCGATGACGAACAGCGGGATCGCGATCATCAGTACGAGACTGGCCGTCGCCGAGATCGGCGCGGGGGGCGTACCGCTCTGCCAGCGGATCACGACCAGCACGCTGCGCACGCCACTGGCGAGCACCATGGCGGCCATGCCGACCGCCGCGATCCGCAGTCCGGTCGACAACGGTCTGCGCGATGAGCCGGCATAACGCAGGGTGGATCTCAGCGCCATCGCGATCGCGTAGAAGAGGTAGAGCCCGCCGAAGAAGTAGAACGCGGCCACGGCGGTGTGGCTCATGTCCCCGGTGCTGAACGTGTGACCGCGCAGGGCGGGCGGCGTGGCGAGGGTGGCGGCGGTGATGGCGGCGATGGAGAACGCGAGTGGCAGCAGTTCCCACCGTGCGCGCCGCCGTCCGTTTTCGGCGTCCTCGGCGGAGAACAGGTAGAAGCACATCAGCCAGTACACGGCGACCAGCAGCATCACGTTCTGCAGCCACTTCGCCGTGCCTGGCGCGATCAGCGAGTCCGCCCAGCGGGCGCCCGCAGGCAGACCGAAGGGGAACGCGATCGCGGCGGAGACGAGACAGAACGTGACCGCACGCAGCGGAAGGTCGTGCGGTGCGCGCGTGACCTGGCGCAGCTTCCACACAACGGCGGTCAGCAGAAGCACCCCGAACGCGATGCTGAACGGACTCACAGCCACCCCTGTCGGTCGTGTCCTCCAGAGCGAGACCCTACTGCACGACAGAGTGACGAACCCCCGGTAACCCCGACTTGGCAGTTCCCGTGCCCGACTTGGCAGTTCCCGTGCCCGACTTGGCAGTTCCGGTGCCCGAGTTGGCAGATCCCGTGCCCGACTTGGCAGTTCCTGCGCCGGTCCCCTCTCGCGGCACGTATCCACAGTAGCCTGAGGCCATGCGACTCGACCCGGACCAGGCGCGTTCGTGGTTCGAATCCGCCAGGGTCGCCAGGTTGGCCACGGTGGGTGGAGACGGGCGCCCGCACCTGGTGCCGGTTACGTTCACCGTGCTCGGCGCGCAGATCGTCTTCGCCGTCGACCACAAACCCAAGCGCACCAGGGACTTGCGCAGGCTGCGCAACATCGCCGAGAACCCCGAGGTGTGCTTTCTCGCCGACGGCTACTCCGAGGACTGGGACCAGCTGTGGTGGGTGCGCGCCGACGGCGTCGCCGAAGTTCTCGACCCGGAGGGGGAGGTTGCGGTCGCGGGCACCGAGACCGCCCTCGACGCCCTGTCGGCGAAGTACCGGCAATACCGCACACATCGCCCGACCGGCCCCCTCGTCCGCACCACGGTCACCCGCTGGTCAGGTTGGGCCGCCTCCTCCTGACCCCACGCCTTTGGGTTGTCTGCAAGTACCACCAAGCAAGATCCACAGCGTCGTCAACTGCTACCAAGCGGCGCTACCAGGGTCACGACTTGGCGGTAGAAAAAGCCGTAAACAATCTTGCTTGGGCGTACTTGCAGACGTACCAACCTGGTGCGGGAGGGCTGGGTCCGGCGGGCCGGGGTCAGGTGCGGCGGGTGGGAGC
>NZ_PQHZ01000044.1 GCF_003385185.1 Amycolatopsis palatopharyngis
ATGTCGAGGGGCCGTACAAGTCCGATCACTACCGCTACTGATCCCTGCCGCTTTCCCGGGAAAGCGCGGTACTCGCGTCCGCGCGGTGCTCGCACTTTCCCGGGAAAGTGCGAGATATGGGACGGGGGCACGAGAACAGGGAGCTGACTGTGCGCAAGGTCGCCGACAGGTTGACCCAGGAGCATCGACCGACGTTCTCGGTGGAGTTCTTCCCGCCGCGGGACGCGGCCGACGAGCAGGTGCTGTGGCGCTCCATCCGGGAGCTTGAGCCGCTGGACCCGGCCTACATGTCGATCACCTACGGCGCGGGGGGCTCCAGTCGGGAGGGCACCATCCGCAATATCGCGCGGGTGGCCAGTGACACGACACTGGTACCGATGGCGCACCTGACGGCCGTCGGCCACTCGGTCAGCGAACTGCGAACCGTGATCGGACACTTCGCGGCGGTCGGGGTGCACAACATCCTGGCCCTGCGAGGGGATCCGCCCGGCGACCCGATGGGCCCGTGGTCGCCGCATCCGCAGGGACTGAACTACGCGGAGGAACTGGTCCGCCTCGTCCGCGAACTGGGGGACTTCTGCGTCGGTGTCGCCGCCTTTCCGTACGGACACCCGCGTTCGGACGACCTCGACCTGGACACCGCGCATCTGGTGCGAAAGCTGCGGGCGGGCGCCGACTTCGCCATCGCACAGCTCTTCTTCGAGGCCGACGACTTTCTCCGGTTGCGCGACCGGATCACGGCTGCGGGGTGTGACAGCCTGCTGATCCCGGGAGTGATGCCGCTGACGACGGTCCGCACCCTGCGCAAGACGATCGAGTTGTCCGGCGCCACACCACCGCGATGGCTGGTGGATCGGCTCGAACCGCTGTCCGACGATCCGCGGGCGTTTCGGGCGGCGGGCCTGGATATCGTCACGGAGCTGTGTCAGCGACTGCTCGACGAGGGAGTTCCGGAGCTGCACTTCTACACGTTCAACCGGGCCAAGGCGACCCGGGAGCTGGTGAGCAGGCTCGGGTTGCGCGAACCCGTCACGGAGCCGCTGGCGAGCGTGTAACCAGCGGCCGCCGCTGGCGAAACCAGTGGTCAGCCTTCGCGTTCGGCGACGGCCACGGTCAACCGCTGTGGCTCGCCGTCGCGGGACACCGTGAGGTCGACCTTCTGGCCGGGCTCGACATCGCGCAGTGCGGCGAGGACGTCCTCGACGGCCGAGACGTCCTTACCCGCGACCGAGGTGATGACATCCCCCGCACGCATGCCGGCACCGCTCGCCGGTCCCTCCTGGTCCACTCCCGTGACGAGCGCACCGCCTTCGGCCTCGACGCCGAGCTGCTCACGAATCGCCGGTGTGAGCGGGCGGAGCGAGACACCGAGGTACGGGTGTGTGGCGGTGCCGTCCTCGAGTAGCTCCTCCGTCGTGTCGACGACGGTGGCGGCGGGGATCGCGAAACCGAGGGAAACCGCGCCCTGCTGTGGCGGGATATAGGCCTCGTTGACTCCGACGACCCGGCCCTGTGCGTCGATGAGGGCCCCGCCGGAGTTGCCGGGGGAGATGGAGGCGTCGGTCTGGATCAGATCCACCAGAGACTGCGTCCTGGCGGCGGAGCCGGGGATCTCCCGGTGCAGACCGGAGATGATGCCCGCCGTGACGGAGTTCTCGAAGCCGAGTGGACTGCCGATCGCGAGGGCGGTCTCCCCGGGCCTCGGGAGCTGCGTCCGGTACTCGGGGACGGGCAGGTCCTTGCGCTCGGTTCGGATCACGGCCAGGTCGGTGACCGCGTCGGTGCCGACAACCTCGCCGGAGGAGGCTGTGCCATCGGCGAAGGTGAGCTGTACCTGCTCGCGGTCACCGACGACGTGGGCGTTGGTCACCACGACATCCTGTCGTAGCACGACTCCGCTGCCGACACCTTTCTCCGTATTGACCGTCACGACACTGGGCGCGAGCCGTTCGGTGATGTCCGCGAGCTGTGCCGAGTTCGTGGGTGATGGTGCCGGGGCACCGGGCTGGTTCTGGTTCTGGGGCTGGTCCTGGGGCTGGGAGTCCTCACCGCTGCAGCCGCCCGCGACGAGCAGGGCACAGGCGGCGGCGACTCCGGCCGCTCTTGCTCTCGTTGTCGTCACGGCCGCACGGGTACCCGGGGACTTGGGTCGTCAACCGCACGGACCGGACATTCAGGGCAGCGGACGCCGTCCGGCGAAACCCAGGTCGGCGCGGTGATACCAGTTCAGCCCCTGGTCACCCTCGAGCCAGCACAACAGCACCGGCACCCCGTCGAGGTCGGCGGGGAAGTCGACGAGCAGCGGCGCGAACCCCTTGAGCTCGGCGCCGGTCTCCTGCACGAGTGCCATCAGTTCGTCGAGGCGAGCCTGCGCGGCCTTCAGCTCCGCGAGCCCACCGAGTGCGCTCGGGGCGCCGCCGGGGGTCTGGGCGAACGCGAGTTCGGCCGCGTCGGCGCGCAGGTTGACGATCTCGTCCAGCACCGGCCGCAACGCCGCGAGTTCCGCGCGTGCCTCCTCCACCGTGAACAGTCCCATGCCAGCAGCGTCCCACGTCTCCGGTGACGAGCGGGGAGGACGTCCCCAATGTGGCATTGGGGACGTTGGAGTTCCCCAATGTGGCATTCGGGACGTTCAAGTTCCCCAATGCCGCATTGGGGAACTCCTGTGGTGGTGGCGCGACTCAGCGCTGGCGGTAGGCCATCAGGCCGAGGGTGAGCAGCAGCCGGTCGCGGGGTTCGGCGATCTTGCGACCGGTCACCGCCTCGATCCGCTGCAGCCGGTAGATCACGGTGTTGCGATGGCAGTAGAGCCGTTGCGCGGCATGCGTGGGTGAGCCGCCGCTGTCGATCACCGCGCCCAGAGTCTCCAACATGGTCCTGCGCTCCGCTTCGGGGAGGTCGAGCAGTTCGCCGAACGCCACCCGCTCCAGCCGGGGCACCAGGTGGGGACTGCCGACGAGCAGCGCTTCCGGCAGCCGTTCGTCGAGCGCGGCGACCCCTGGCTCGGCGAGGGTTCGTGCCGCTGTCTGCGCCATCCCGTACGCCACGCCGATCTCGCCGAAGTCGGAGATCACCGGTGAGGCGCCGACGCGACCGGCCACCGCGGGGCCGAGTGCCTCCAGCACCTCTGCCGGGCTGCGCTCGTCCAGCGAGACGAGTCCGACGATGTCGGCGGGACGGACGTGCCAGGACGAGACGATCCCGTGCGCGCCGAGCGCGTCCTGCGGGGAACGCAGCGGATCATCGCGGGGGCTGTCGACCGGAGCGACGACGCAGATCAGCGGCCCTGTCGGTGGCAGGCCCAGCGCGGCCGCGGCCTCCGTGGCGAGTGCGGCGTCCCCGCCGCGTCCTTCCAGCAGTGCGTTCAGGAAGGCGTGTTTACGGCTGAGCTCCTGACTGCTCAGCCTTGCCTCCTCCAGCCGGTAGGCGTCCACCAGAGCCGACGAACTGGAATCGATGACCCGCCAGACATAGCTCGCCGCCTCCAGCAGATCGTGGTCGTACTTGCCGCCGAAACGTTCGCGGGAGGTTGCGAGCAGTGCCTCCCAGATCACTCGTCCACCGAGGCGGTAGGCGCGCAGCACGGCCTCCAGCGGGATGCCCTGCCGCACCCGGATCCGGCCGGTCTCGCGGGAGGTGTCCTGCGGGTCGTCCCCCTCTGGAACCGCCTCGCCGAGCGACTGGATGCCCCGCTCCAGATTGTCCCGCAGGCTCGCGCGCAGCTCCTCGGGCGCGGCGACCCCGAGTTGGGCATAGGACGGTTCTCGCTGCAGGACGACCAGTGTGAGGCGGTCCGCGAGACTGTCGAGTTCGCCCAACAGCACCCGGCTCAAAATGTGCAGTGCGCCCTTCGGCGGCTTCGTCGACTCGGAAGCCGGTTGTCCAGGTGCCGGTGCTCGCATCGGCCGACAATCGCACGGCACCTGCTCATGCGTCCACTGACCCGGGCGCCGAGCCCAGAAATCGCCCTGATCTTTGGGCTCCCCGCCTATGGTCCAGATTGGGCGCCGCGCATCAGTCTTATGGACCTGCCGGGCCGGGGTGTTGCAGGACACATCGGCTCCCGGCACCAGGAACAGTGACCGACCAACGGCGGGAGGCGCGGCTGTGACGTTGCCGGATCGATCCGACACGCAGACCTCGACCACGGTGCGGGAATCTCCGCCACTTTTCGAAGCACGCGGGATCAACGTCCGGTTCGGCGGACTGATCGCACTCGACGATGTCTCACTTGCCGCGTCGCCACACGAGGTGCACGGGGTCATCGGTCCCAACGGCGCGGGAAAGACGACGTTGTTCAACGTCTGCTGCGGCTTCGTCGCGCCGAACTCGGGGACACTGCACCGCGGCGGACGGAAGTTGACCCAGATACGGCCGCACCAGCTCAGCGGTATGGGAATCGCGCGGACGCTGCAGGGCGTCGGCCTGTTCGCCGGGCTCACCGTGCTGGAGAACGTGATGGTCGGCGCGGATCGGTTCCACCGGTCGGGTTTCGCCTCGGCGCTGTTCGCGCTGCCCCGTTCGGCAGGCGACGAGCGCCGCCTGCGCGAGTCGGCGCTCGTCGCGCTGCAGGAGGTCGGGGTGGCGTCCTACGCGTCCAGGCTGCCCTCGAGCCTGCCCTATCCCGTGCAGAAAAAGGTGGCACTGGCCAGGGCGCTCGCCGCGGCCCCGGACCTGCTGCTGCTCGACGAACCGGCAAGCGGGCTCGGCCACGACGAGATCGTCGAGCTCGGCGAGTTCGTCCGTGCACTGACCGAGCGGATGGCGGTGATCCTCGTCGACCACCACATGGACCTGGTCATGTCGATCTGCGACCGGATCACAGTGCTGGACTTCGGCAAGGTCGTCGCGCACGGCGCGCCCGACGAGGTCCGCAACGAACCGGCCGTCATCGACGCCTACCTGGGCGAGCAGGCCCAGCGGGGAGACCACGATGACTGAACACGTGACAGAGACGCCGGGCCACCCCCGGACACATGGTTCCGAGCGCGGTGAACTCGAGATCCGTGACCTCAGCGCCGCCTACGGTCCGGTGGTCGCGCTGAACCATGTGGACATCAGGGCACGACGGGGTCGCATCACGGCCGTGCTCGGAGCCAATGGCGCAGGCAAGACCACTTTGCTCCGGACGGTGTCCGGACTGGTCCGGGGCACGAGTGGCGGTGTGTTCCTCGGTGGCCGTGACCTCACCGGCCTGTCCGCGGAGGCCATCGCCATGGCGGGCGTCGCCCATGTGCCCGAGGGACGCGGAGTGATCACCGAACTCACCGTGGAGGACAACCTCCGCCTCGGCGAGCTGCTCGGCACCGCGCGGGGGACAGGCGCGCACAGCCTCGACTCGGTCTACGAGATGTTCCCCGCACTCGAGCAGCGGCGGCGACGTGCGGCGAACTCACTGTCCGGTGGCGAACGGCAGATGCTGGTGATCGGCCGTGCACTGTTGTCCGCTCCCGAGGTGCTGCTGCTGGACGAGCCCTCGCTCGGGCTGGCACCGCGGATCGTCGCGCAGATCTTCGGTCTGCTGCGTGAACTGGTCGACCGCGACGGCGTGACCGTGTTGCTGGTCGAGCAGAACGCCCGCAGCGCACTGTCCATCGCCGACGACGGGTTCGTGCTCAATCTCGGCGAGGTGGTCGCGGCCGACGAGGCTTCGACGCTCGCCGCCGACGACGAACTGCGCCACGCCTATCTCGGTTTCTAGGCGCTCGCCTCAAGGAGGACACGGCAGACGATGCAACAGTTCCTGAACGTCACCCTCAGCGGGATCAGCCAGGGCGCGATCTACGCGGCCTTCGCGCTGGCTCTCGTGCTGATCTGGCGCTCGACGAGAATCATCAACTTCGCCCAGGGATCCATGGCGATGTTCACCACCTACCTGGCGCTCACCCTGGTCGAGAACGGAATGTCCTACTGGGTCGGGTTCGCGGTGGCGCTGCTGGGCGGGCTGCTGCTCGGCGCGGCCGTGGAGCGGGTGATCATGCGGCCGGTCGAGGGCGGCCCCGAACTCAATGCCGTGATCGTCACCCTCGGACTTTTCGTGGCGTTCCAGGCACTGGCGGCGATCCTCTTCGGCGCCTCGTTCAAGTCCTTCCCCGCTCCGTTCGATCTGCGCGGTTTCACCGTGGGCTCGGTCAACATCGCCTTCACGCCCTACAGCATTTTCGTCATCGCCTCGGTGGTCGCCGTGATGGCCGCGCTCGTCGCCCTGTTCCGGTTCACCGACGTCGGACTGCGGATGCGGGCCTCCGCGTTCAACCAGGAGGTCGCCCGGCTGCTCGGTGTCAAGGTCGGCCGCATGCTCACTCTCGGCTGGGCACTGGCCGCCGTGGTGGGCTCGCTGGCCGGATTGCTGATCGCGGGAGGAAACCTGGTGTTCCCGGCCTATATGGACGCGGTGATCGTCTACGGCTTCGTCGCGGCGGTGCTCGGTGGACTCGACAGTCCGGTCGGAGCCGTGGTGGGCGGGCTGATCATGGGACTGGCGCTGTCCTATGTGAGTGGTTATCTCGGCAGCGAGCTGGTGGCGCTGGCAGCACTGGCGATTCTGGTGGCGGTGCTGCTGGTGCGACCACGGGGACTGTTCAGCAGCACGGCAGCGAGGCAGGTGTGATGGGTCACTTCGTCGCCGGCGTACGCCGCCGCCTTCCGTCCTCAGTGCTCGGGCGACACCTGCTACTGGTGCTCGTCGGTCTGCTCCTCGTGATCGTTGTCCTGGAGACGACCAGCCCCTTCCGGAACTCGCAGTTCGCCACGATGTCGTACTACGCGATCGCCGCGGCCGGCCTCACCGTCCTCACCGGACTCAACGGGCAGATCTCCCTCGGCCACGGTGCGCTGATGGCGGTGGGCGCCTACACCACGGGACTGTTGCTGGCCACCGGAGCCATTCCGTTCCCGGTGGCCATGCTGATCGCCACCTTGGTCACCGCACTCGTGGGCATCGTCGTCGGCGCGGCGGCCTCGCGCCTGCATGGTCCGTACCTCGCGGGTGCCACGCTGGCACTGGCGGTCGGCGTACCGGGGCTCGCGATCTACTTCGACGGTACGTTCGGTGGTGAACAGGGACTGCGGGTCGACACCCCCCGGGCCCCGGACTGGTTCGCCGACGCCGTCTACTTCCTGTCGGCCAACGAGGCGGGCCCGGCGAAGTACCTGGCCTACATCGGCTGGATCACCCTGCTCGTCGTCCTGCTGTTGCTGGCCAACCTGATCGCCAGCCGGTACGGGCGGTTGTGGCGTGCGGTGCGCGACGACGAGATCGCCGCTGAGCTCGCCGGGATCCAGCTGGGCAGGTCCAGGGTGCTCGCGTTCGTGGTCAGTGCCGCCTGCGCGGGCCTCGCCGGTTCGGTGCTCGGCATGGTGGTCAGGCTCGCGGCGCCGAGTGGCTTCACCCTCGTGCTCTCGCTCGCTCTGCTCACCGCGGTCGTCGTGGGCGGGCTCGGCAGCCTCACCGGTGCGGTGCTCGGTAGTGCGCTGCTGGTCTTCCTGCCCCCCGCGGTGACCGGTATCGGCACCAGCGCTGGCCTCTCGGACGTGCAAGCGGCACAGCTGGCCCCGCTGGTCTACGGCGTCGTGCTGGTGGCGGTCATGGTGCTGGCACCTGGCGGCGCGATCGGACTGTTGCGGCGACTGCGATCGGGCCTGCCGAGCCGGTCGCGCCGTGGTGGATCCACAACCACAGAACCCGTCGGGGACGTTGAATCAGGAGGTAGCAGATGAGCAGAGTCGTGCGACGTCGTGGCCGGTGGGTGGCGGGCCTGATCACCACAGCGGCGGTCGTCCTCGCGTCCTGCGGCGCGGGTGGCCGCCCCGATGAGGGCTCCGCGAGCGGCGGAGAGGCCTCCGACGTCGGTATCACCGCCGAGTCGGTCAAGGTCGGCGCCCACTTCCCGCTGACCGGGGTGGCGGCGCCGGGATACAGCGAGATCCCCACCGGGGCGAAGGCGTACTTCGACTACGTCAACGCGAACGGTGGTGTGGACGGCCGGAAAATCGACTACGTCTTCAAGGACGACGCCTACAACCCCACCAACACCACGCAGGTGGCCAACGAACTCGTGCTGCAGGACGAGATCTTCGCGATGGTCGGCGGCCTCGGCACTCCCACGCACAGCGCGGTGCTCGATTTCCTGAACAGCTCCGGAGTGCCCGACCTCTTCGTCTCCTCCGGTTCCCTGCTGTGGGACCAGCCGCAGGAGAATCCCCAGACCTTCGGCTGGCAGCCGGACTACGAGATCGAGGGCAAGATCGTCGGTCAGTACATCAAGGAGAACCTCCCCGACGCCAAGGTGGGGCTCTTCCTGCAGGATGACGACTTCGGCGACGACGGCGAGAAGGGGGTGCGGCGCTACATCGACGACCAGATCGTCGCAGCCGAGCGTTACGCACCGGGAAACACCGACATCGCACCGCAGATCGCGGCTCTGCAGGCGGCCGGAGCGGATCTGGTCATCGGTTTCAACGTGCCCTCATACACCGCGCTGAGCCAGCTCACCTCGCTGCGGTTGAACTACGATCCACAGTGGATCTACAGCAACGTGGGCTCGGACCCGGCGCTGGTCGGCTCGCTGCTGAGCAAGTTCTCCGAGGGCAAGGTGACCGGCTCCGCGATGCTCGACGGGGCGATCACCACCGAGTACCTGCCCGGAGTGGACACGGCGGACGACCCGTGGACCCAGCTCTGGCAGAAGGTCTGGGACGCCCACGGTGGCGATGGTGAGCTGACGAACTACCGCATCTACGGGATGTCCGAGGCCTACACGTTCGTGCAGGCACTGCAGGCGGCGGGCCCCAACCCGACAAGGGAAGGGATCGTCGACGCGCTGGAGCAGGCGGGCAGCGAGTTCCAGGGACCGGGTCTCGCCCCGTTCCGGTACTCCGAGGAGTCGCATGCGGGAATCTCCGGAGTGAAGGTCGTGCGGATCGCCGGTGTGAGTACCGAGGAACTCACACCGGTGCTGGTGACCGACAACGGTGACGCCGAGATCACCGAGCACACCAAGGAACACGCACCACCGCCGGAGAACGGCATTCCCGACGTGCAGCCGGTGGGCTGAGCGGGCGGATCGACCCTGAAGGCTGTGGTCACCGTGCTCCGGTGACCACAGCCCGGGGTCAGCGCTCGTCGCTCGGCCCGTCGAGCACGCGGATACTGACGCCGGCCTCGGTCAGCCTGCGGAGCAACGCTTCGCCCATCGCCACGGCGGTGGTCACCTGGCCGGCGGTCTCGGGCAGTTCGTCGAAGGCAAGGCACAGCGCGGACTCGGCCAGCATGCGTGCTGTCTCGTCGTATCCCGGATCGCCCCCGGCGAACTCGGTGACCACTGTGGTGCCACCTGCCTCGCCGGTGAAGCGGACGGAGAACCAGGACTTCGCCCTGCGTTCGGGGCTCGGGCCCGCGCCGGGTTTCCTGATTTTCGCGAGCGCGTCCCGCGCCGGCGGGATCTGCGCGAGCAACGCGAGCCCGGCGAGGCCGACTCCGGCGACGGCGACCGTGGGCAGCCGCTTGACCGACGCGTACTGGTGATAGGTGAAATCGGGCCCATAGCGTGGCAACGCTCTCGCCGAGCGAGCCACGATCCGTGGGTCCAATGAGGACATCGGCACCAGCCACCGGCCCGTCGTGGTGTCGCGGTGGAGCCTGCCCAGCGGTGTCCGTACCCGGCGCTGGTCGATACGGGGTTCGACGCGCGCGCGTTCCCGTGCGGTCCGCAGCATCGCCAGCGGCCGGGAGAACGCGGTGAGCGCCGAGGAGTAGGTGCCACCGGAGAATTCCGCGTTGACCCGTACCTGGCTGCTCACCGTGATCGGGACGCCCTGCGGCAGTCGCCGCACAGTGAAAAGCGTACCGAGGTCGTAGGGGATCGAATCGAATCCGCAGGCGTGCACGATCCGCGCTCCGCTGCGCCGCGCTGCCTCGTCGTGGCGCAGGTACATTCGGTCGACGAACTCCGGCTCGCCGGTGAGGTCGACGTAGTCGGTACCGGCCGCCGCGCAGGCGGCCACCAGCGGCTCCCCATAGTCGGAATAGGGCCCGACGGTGGTGATGACGACTCGGCTGGCCGACGCCACGTCGCGCAGTGAGCCGGGCTCGCCGATGTCGGCGTGCAGCAGGGGCAGGTCCGCGCACGCGGGGTTGATCGTGGCGAGTCGGGTCCGCAGCTGTTCGAGCTTGGCCCGGTTGCGCCCCGCGAGGGCCCACGTCGCTTCGGCCGAAATCCTGCGAGCCAGGTACTCGGCCGTCAGCCCGCCGGTGAATCCGGTGGCACCGAACAGCACGAGATCGTAGGTACGGTTCTCGGGCATGGGTACGGCTCCTGTTCCTCGGGGGTCCGCGCAAGCGATCGTAGATCGTCGTGCGGTCGAGCGCGGCCGCGCCAGTGCCCACGGCCAGTCACCGCCCGGGAAGGGACACCTCGGTGACGGCGCCGGCCAGCAGCGTCGGGCCTGTTTCCGCCGGGCCGGTACCGGCCGTCTCCCGCACGTCGGCCACCACGGCGGTGATGTTGTCGGGCCCGCCGAGCTCGTTCGCCTGCTGGATCAGCCGCCGCAGGGTGGCCTCCGGAGCGGCACCTTCGGCGAGTGTGTCCCGGATCGTGTCGTCGGTGAGCACACACGTCACGCCATCGGTACACAGCAGGATCCGGTCGCCCGGCAGGCAGTCGTGCAGGGACACATCCGGTTCGGCGCCGTCGCCCGCCACCAGTGCACGCATGAGCATGGATCGCCGGGGATGGTGCGCGGCTTCTTCCGCGGACATCTGGCCATCGGCGACGAGTTGTTCGACGAGGGTGTGGTCCCTGGTGAGCCGCCGGAGTTCGCTGCCCCGCAGCAGGTAGGCGCGCGAGTCCCCGACGTGGACGAGCGCGAATCCCGTGCCGTGCCAGAGCAGCGCGGTCATGGTGCAACCCATGCCGGTGAGGTCCTCGTGAATCCGGGCCAGCTCGGTGAGCGCGCTCCCGATACCGGTGACCGTCTCGGCGAGCAGCCGGGCGCCCGCGTCGGCCGTGATGTCCTCCGGAACCGCCGGAACCGCCCGGCCGGAGAGTTCGCTGATCGCTACCGCACTCGCCACCTCTCCGTGCGGCTGACCACCTATTCCGTCGGCCACGGCGAGCAGCCGGGGACCGGCGAACGCCGAGTCCTCGTTGCGGGTCCGCCGCCGTCCGGGATCCGAGGCGGCGGCGTAGTCGAGCCGATCAACGCGAGGAGATGTCATGCTGGCAGTAAATCAGTGGTTGATTCTGTTCACAAGCAGAATTGTTGTGGAAAGTATGAGCGCTGTGAACTAGGCTCCGGCGTCATGGGCCAGGACGGGACAGTGAACGCGGGCGAGATCGCCCGGCTGGTGGACGTCGGTCGTGCGGCCGTGAGCAACTGGCGGCGCAGGCACGAGGACTTCCCGCGTCCCGTCGGTGGTACCGCGTCGAGCCCGCTGTTCTCCCTCGCCGAGGTGCAGACCTGGCTGCGGCGCAACGGCAAGCCGTTCCAGCTCTCCGCCGCGGACCGGGCCTGGCAGGAGATCCGGGCCGCGGGTGACGATCTGCGCCTCGGTGAGCTCGTCGCCGACGCCGGTGAGCGGCTGCGCGGTGATGTACCCGGTGCTACGGGTGCGCTGGGAGAACTGGTGGCCGAACGTGGTCCCGCCATGGCCTTCGAGGAACTGTGCGCGCGTTACTTCAGGGCGCACTCCCGTGGGCTCGACCTCACCAGGGACGAGGTGGCCGGGCTGATGGCGAGCCTGGTGTGCACGGAAGGCACGACCGTACTCGACCCAGCGTGCGGTGTCGGTACTCTGCTGCTGGCCGCGGGCAGGGTCACCGCGCTGGGGCAGGAACTCAGCGGGCCCGCCGCGCGGATCGCCGCGAGTCGCCTCGAACTCCGCGGGGTCCCGGCACGGGTCGTTGCCGGTGACTCCCTGCGCACGGACGCCTTCGACGGCGGACATGCCGATGCCGTTTTGTGCGATCCGCCGTTCAACGAGCGGTCCTGGGGGTTCGACGAGCTGACCGGTGACCCGCGGTGGGAGTACGGAATGCCGCCCCGGGGCGAGCCCGAGCTGGCGTGGGTCCAGCACTGTCTCATGAAGGTGCGCCCGGGCGGGACGGTGGCGATCCTGATGCCGCCTGCCGCGGCGAGCAGGCGTCCCGGCAGGCGCATCCGGGGCAATCTGCTTCGAGCGGGGGCGCTGCTCGCCGTGTTCGGCCTCGGGCCGGGCGGCCCCGATCTGTGGCTGCTGCGCAGACCCGAGCCCTCGGCGCCCCCGCCGTCGCGGATCCTGCTCGGTGAGTACGAGGGGGATCTTCGGGCGGTGGAACACGCCTGGTCCCGGTTCCGGAGTGAACCCGAGGCGCCGGGTGCGGTACGGATCATCGATCTGCTGGACGAGGATGTCGATCTGAGTCCGGCCCGTGCGATGAGCAGGCGGCGCGATGGTGAGCTGGTGCGGGAGTTCACCACGGCGACCGACCGGCTGAGGCGAGTGCGGTTGTTCGCGCCCGGACTGGAACCACTGGAGGGCTCGGCGGCACCGGCCTCGACGACGGTCGCGGATCTTGTCGCGGCCGGTCTGGTGCGGATCCGGCACGCCCCGGCCGGGGTGCCCGTCGGCAGCGGGGAGCGTCCGGTGCTGACCGCGCGGGATCTGGCCGTGGGACGCGCGCCGAGCGGGCGAACCGGCCCGGGCGAGGGGAGCGAGAGCGATGTCGTGGAGGTGCGCGCCGGTGATGTGGTGGCCTCGCCCTCCGGAGCGGTCCGGGTGGCCTCGGTGACCTCGGAGGGCTCCGTGCTCGGGCCCTCGCTCACGCGGTACCGCGTCGACCCGCAGCGGCTCGACCCCGAATTCCTCGCCGGGGTTCTGCGAACCGCCACGGCCAGGGGGCCCGGTATGTCGAGCCGGGTCGATCCGCGGCGGATCCGCCTGCCGAGCCTGCCACTGACCGAGCAGCGCAGGTACGGCGCGGCGATGAGCGAGTTGCAGGTACTCGCCGACGCGAGCCGGGAGGCGGCGGAGGCGGGTCAGAAGCTGCTCCGGCTCGGTTGCGAAGGCCTGGTCGCCGGCCACCTAGGCCCACGATGACGTGCGGCTCGGATTGCGCGCGGCCGGCGACGTGGGTGGCGGGGGTACGGTTGTGCGCGTGGTGCGGCCCCGCCGGCGAGTGAGGCGAGAACATTGTTGATCGCGCAGCGCTACGAACTCGACGAACTTCCCCTCGGCAGGGGCGGGATGGGTACCGTGCATCGGGGCCATGACCGGCATCTCGACCGCACGGTCGCGGTGAAGTTCCTCGCGCTACCCGGAGGACCGGACGGGGATCTGGAGCGGCGTTTCGTCCGGGAGGCGCGCATTCTGGCGCGCCTCGAGCATCCGGGTGCGCCCGTGCTTTACGACTTCGGCACGTTCGAGGGCAGGCCGTTTCAGGTCATGCAGTTCATCGACGGCGTCACGATCGACGATCTTGTCGGTGAGCACGGTCCGGTGCCGGTGGCCTGGTCGGCCGCCATCGCCGCGCAGGCGTGCGCCGTGCTCGCCGCGGCGCACGAACTGGGAATCTGCCACCGTGACCTCAAGCCGACCAATCTGATGCTCTGCCCGGATGGTGGCGTGAAGGTCCTCGACTTCGGCCTCGCGATCCTGCGCGAATCCGACGTCGCCCGGTTCACCAGGGCGGGACAGATCCTCGGTACACCCGCGTACATGGCGCCCGAGCAGATCCAGCGCGGCGTCTCCGGCCCCGAGGGTGATCTGTACTCGCTGGGTTGCGTGCTGTACGAACTGCTGACCGGCGAGCAGCTGTTCACCGGGCCGACGGCGTTCTCGGTGTTCGAGAAGCAGGTGCACGAGCCGGCCCCGGAGGTTCCCGGGCTGCCCGCCGAACTCGGCTGCGTGCTGCGCGAGTTGCTGGAGAAGGACCCGGCGAAACGTCCGGCCGGGGCGACGGAGCTCTATCGCAGACTCGCGCCGTTCGCCGTGGACCTGCCGATGCTGCCCGGGTTCCTGCATCCGGTGACTCGGCCGAGCCCGGCCCGGATGTACACGCATATGGCGGGCAGGCTGCTCGACGCCGATCCCGGCGACTGCGGCGGCTGACTGGAGCGGACAGGAAGATCCAGCCGGCACCGTCGGGTAAACGACGGCGCCGGTTATCTTCTAAGTAGCTTAGGAGATGATGGTCGTCCGACAGGATTCGACGGAGGAGCGGCAGGATGGTCACAGGCTCAGCGCGAGGTACGACATTTCGGCGTCGCGGTATGGCGCCCGCACTCGCGATCGTGATGGTGTTCGTCAGCGCCTGCGGAAGTGCCGAAAGCGGTTCCCAGGGTGAGCACAGCGACGAGCACGGGTCCGTTTCACTCGCGCACGTTCACGGGCTTGGCGTGAATCCGGCCGACTCGACGCTGTACGTGGCAAGCCACCACGGGCTTTTCCGGGTGACCGGCGACGCCGCTCCCGAGCAGGTGGCGGGTCGTACGCAGGACTTCATGGGATTCACCGTCGTCGGGCCCGACCACTTTCTCGGTAGCGGGCACCCAGGGCCAGACGACGCGGACCAGCCCTCGCACCTCGGGCTGATCGAGAGCAGGGATGCGGGCCTGACCTGGACGCCGGTCTCGCTGTCCGGCGAGGCGGACTTCCACGCCATGGAGGCCGAGCACGACCGCGTCTACGGGTACGACAGCGTGTCGGGTCAGATCATGGTCAGTACCGACAGGAAAACCTGGGACCGGCGGGCCCGCCTTGGGCTCGCCGACATCGCGGTGTCACCTGTGAAGGCGGACACCCTCCTCGCCACCACCCGGGAGGGCCTGGTGCGCAGCGGCGATGGCGGGCGCGCCTTCGGGCCCGTCCCGAATGCTCCGGCCTTCGTGGTCCTCGACTGGCCCAGCGCCGACCGGCTCCTGGGTGTGGGCCCGGACGGGCGCGTCCAGGTCAGCGACGACGGCGGTACGACATGGAGTCAGCGCGGCCGCGTTCCCGGTGCGCCACAGGCGATCACCAGTCACGGTGAGTCCGATGTGTACGTCGCGACCGAGGAAGGTATCCACCGATCCGTCGACGGCGGCCGGACGTTCACCGTGCTCCACGAGCTCTGACCGGCGTGCTCCGCCTCAGGTGCGGAGGTCGGTGGTGAGGTAGCCGCCCATCGTGGTGAAGTAGTCGGCCGCGGCGTACTCGGTGCCGTCCTCCGTTCGAACCCGTTCCACGGCGAGTCCGTGGTTGCGGCCGAACCTCGCGTCCGCGCCCGCGACGATGACCACGGCGTCGCCTTCCTTGATGAAGATCCGGCCCGGCGTGCCGCCGTAGTGGCCCTCGGAGACCGACGCGCGCACGATTCGCAGGCGTTGCCCACGGTGGTACGTGAACGCGTTGGGGTAGGGGTCGGACTGGGCGCGGACCAGCCGGTCGATATCGGCGGCGGACCAGGTCCAGTCGATCCGGCTGTCCTCGATCGCCCGCTTGTGGAAGAAGCTCGCCTTCGAGCGGTCCTGCGGGGTCCACTCGGTCTGTCCTGCGGCGATGAGCCCGAGGGACTCGGTGACCACGGGTTCGATCAGTTCGACCGTCTTGTGGAACAGGTCCGTCGTGGTGTCGCGCGGGCCGACCGCGACCGCGCGCTGGAGCACGATGTCACCAGCGTCGAGTTCGGCGTCCATCTTGTGCGCGGTCACGCCCACCTCGGGCTCGCCGTTGATCAGTGCCCAGATCAGCGGTGAGAATCCGGCATAGGCAGGCAGCAGCGAGTCGTGCACGTTCAGCGTGCCGTGCCGGGGGAGGGTGAAGATCTCCGGCGGAATCCAGGTGCGCCAGTTGTTCGCGACGATCAGGTCAGGATCGGCCTCCTTGAGCCGGGTCATCAGTTCCTCGTCGTCGGGCCGGTTGCGCAGGAGAACCTCGACGCCGTGCTCGGTCGCGAGATCCGCGACCGAATCGGACCAGATGCGCTCGTAGGCGTGGTCGGACCTGGGGTGCGTGACGACCAGCACCACCTCGTGCTCCGAGTCCAGCAGTGCGCGCAGGGTCCGATGCCCCCACGTCTGGTACCCGAACATGACAACCCGCATGGGCCCTCCTCATCTCACTCGGCAACGGCGAACCGACGGCAACGGCAAACCGGGTTAGTTAAGCAAGCCTTGCCTTCGTAAGCAATGCCTGACACGGGGACGAACATCACCATCGAAAGTACTAACTGAGGTCGCACTAAGTTAGGTTAGGGTTTCCTCGGTCTGAACGGCTTGGGGCCGCGCGGCACTGGAACTCGCGCGCTCCTGCCGAGACGGGCAACGAGACCGGACAAGCGGCGCTGCCGCGCGATGGGACAGGTATGGCACAGGTATTTCTCGACCACGAGACACCGGTATACGACCTCGTCGGGGTGGGGTTCGGACCCTCGAACCTCGCGTTGGCGATCGCGCTGACCGAGCACAACGCCGCAGTGGGGGCCGGAAGCAGAGACACGGTCACCGCGCACTTCCTCGAGCGTCAGCCCCGTTTCGGCTGGCACAGGGGAATGCTGATCGAGGACGCCACGATGCAGGTGTCATTCCTGAAGGACCTCGTCACCCTGCGCGATCCGACCAGCCGGTTCAGCTTCCTGTCCTATTTGCACAGCAAGGGCAGGTTGGTCGACTTCGTCAACCACAAGAACCTGTTCCCACTGCGGATCGAGTTCCACGACTACTTCGAGTGGTCCGCCGAGCAGGTGGACGACCTCGTCTCCTACGACCAGGAGGTCGTCGCGGTTCGTCCGGTCCGCTCTGCTGAGGACGACGAGGTCCAGTACGTCGACGTGGAGACCAGGACCGCGAACGGCGGGACGGAGGTGTTCCGCGCCCGCAACCTGGTGGTCGCCACCGGGCTTCGGTCGAACCTGCCCGATGGCGTCAACACGTCGGAGCGGGTGTGGCACAACCGGGAACTCATGCACCGGGTGGAAGGCATCGACCAGGAGACGGCCTCCCGGTTCGTGGTGGTCGGGGCCGGGCAGAGTGCCGCCGAGGTGACCGCCTTCCTGCACGGAAGGTTCCCGCGGGCCGAGGTGTGCTCGGTGTTCTCCCGGTTCGGATACAGCCCGTCGGACGACAGCGCGTTCGCCAACCGGATCTTCGATCCGGACGCGGTGGACGAGTTCTACGGTGCGCCCGAGGAGACGAAGCAGCGGATCATGGACTACCACGGCAACACGAACTACTCCGTCGTGGACCTCGAACTGATCGACGACCTGTACCGCCGCATGTACCGGGAGCGAGTGCTCGGCCAGGAGCGTCTGCGGCTGTTCAACGTGTCCCGGCCGGTCGAGCTGGCCGAGTCGGAAGCGGGAGTGCGGATCACCGTCGAGTCCCTCACCACCGGTGAGCGGACGGAACTCGAATCCGATGTCGTCGTGTACTCCACCGGATACCGCCCGGACGACTCCCTGCCACTGCTGGGCGAGCTGTCCGAAAGCTGCCTGCGCGACGAGCACGGGAGGCTGGACGTGGAACGCGACTATCGCGTACGGACCGATCCCGCCGTGCGGACGGGCATCTACCTGCAAGGCGGCGGGACGGAGCACACGCACGGCATCACGTCCTCCCTGCTGTCCAACAACGCGGTCCGCTCAGGAGAGATCCTCCAGTCCATTCTGGCCGGAAAGCGAAACGCGATGCCGGGGGTACCGGAGAGTCGCGGCCCCCAGGCGCACTACGCGGTCAGCGGCAGCGCCGCGACCTAGAAAGCTCCCCGCTCCCTCCGCGCGGCGAGGGCAGGCGGGGCGTGCGATCCGAGATTGTTGTCCATGTCGCGTGAGTTCCCCCGAAAGGTTGATCCATGTCCCCGAATCCCCACTTCCGGTCGTTGCGGCGACTGTCGGCGATGTTGCTGGCGTTCGTGCTCGCGGCCGTACTCGCCGCCTGCGGCGCGTCCGGCGAAGAGCCCGCCGACGAGAACGCGTCCTCCGGCGGCGCCACGTTCCCCATCACCGTGGAGCACAAGTACGGCAGCACGGAGATTCCTGCCGAGCCGAAGCGGGTCGTTACTCTTGGACTGTCCGATCAGGACGCCGTGCTCGCACTGGGGGTCAAGCCGGTCGGCGCCGTCGACTGGTTCAAGGAGGAGCCGTACGGGAAGTGGCCGTGGGCCAAGGAACTCTGGGGCGATCAGCCGCCGGAGATCGTCGGTGAGCGCGATGAATACAACATGGAGAAGATCGCCGCGCTGAACCCGGACCTGATCATCGCGCAGTACTCGGGTATGACCAAGGAGCAGTACGACACGCTCTCCCAGCAGTTCCCCGTCGTCGCCCAGCCCAAGGGGTTCGAGGACTACCAGGCGCCGTGGCAGGACATGACGCGCGCGATCGGGAAGGCGCTCGGCAAGCCCGAGCAGGCCGAGGAACTGATCAGCGGTATCGACCAGCGGTTCGCGCAGGTGCGCGAGAAGCACCCGGAGTGGGCCGAGCTGAGCGCGGTGGTCGGCGAGCCGTACGAGCCGGGCAAGTACTCCGCGTTCTCCCCGAACGACCCGAAGATGGTCTTCCTCAAGGAGATGGGCTTCACCGTCCCCGCGCCGTTCAAGGAGGCCGTCGGGGATCAGAACGTGGCGGACTTCAGCTTCGAGCGCCTCGACCTGATGAACGCCGACCGGCTGTTGTGGCTGGTGGCGGGTCCGGAATCGGAGCAGATGCTGCAGAGCGACCCGCTCTACGCGCAGCTCGAGGTCGTCAAGAAGAACCACGACCTGTTCCTGCCGTACGAGAACCCCGACATCGGTGCGGCGCTGTCCTTCAACACCGTGCTGAGCATCCCGTACGCCATTGACGAGGTCGTGCCGATGCTCGAGTCGGTGAAGTAACCGTTCGCCGCTGATCTCCGCGCCGGCCGGTCACCTCGGTGGCCGGCCGGCGACCGCGGAGCCGACGCCGGTCGCGACCTCCTGCGCCCTGTTTCGATGGAAGGCCTCACGACATGTCCAGCGTGATCAGTACGCCCGGTGGCCACACGCCCGCGGTGGCGCTAACCCGTGCGCAGACCGGGATCTGGCTCGCCCAGCAACTGGAGCCCGGCAGCGCGGTGTACAACATCGCGGTCGATGTGGATCTGCGGGGCGCGGTCGATACGGACCGGCTCGCGGCCGTGGTCCGCACGGCCGTCCAGGAGGCGGAGTGCCTGCACGTCCGGTTCGTGCCCGACGGCAGGACAGCGCGGCAGGTACCGGTCGCCAGGCCGTTCGAGGTCCCCGTGGTCGATCTGAGCGCGAAGGCCGATCCCGAGGCCGCCGCGTTCGCCTGGATGTCCGGCGATCGCGAACATGCAGTGGACCTGGCGAGCGACCGGCTGTTCGCCCAGGCGATCCTGCGCCTCGGACCGGACCGGGTGCTCTGGTACCAGCGATACCACCACCTGCTCATCGACGGTTACGGCATCGAGGCACTCACGCGCCGGGCCGGTGAGCTCTATTCGGCGGCCGTGGACAGCACACCCGCCCCGGTGCGCTGGCCGCTGACCCGGCTGACGGTGGCAGACGAGGAATACCGCGCCTCCGGCAGGGCCGAGGAAGACCGTGAGCACTGGCGCCGCCGGATGAGCGGGGCTCCGGAGCCGGCCAGGCTGGTGAGTCCGGCGGAGGAGTCCGCGCACAGGGGCCTGCGCCGGACGATCCGGTTGAGTGCGCAGGACGCCGCGACACTGCATAAGGCCGCCACCGAAGCCGGTACGAAACTCTCCCGGCTGCTCATCGCGGCCACCGGTACGTACCTGCACCGGATCACCGGTGCGACCGATCTGACCCTGGCGCTGCCGGTCGGCGCCCGCCCGCGGACCGAACCGGACGCGGTACCGGGGATGGTGTCCAACGTCCTCCCGTTGCGGCTCGATGTCCGGCCTTGGCACACGCCGGCCGAACTCGTCGTACAGGTGCGGGAGCAGGTGCGCGCGGCCGCGGCGCACGGCCGGTACCGCGGCGAGGACATCGCCGCGGACCTCGGCCTCGACGGCGGGCTCCGCGACCTCGCGGGGCCGACGGTCAACATCCTGCCCCAACACGGTGATCTCGGATTCGGCGAGATCGACGTCGAGGTCAACTACCTGTGGACCGGGCCGCTCAACGACCTCTCGGTGACCGTCTACGACGGCGGGGCGGGCACGGAGTTGCGCCTCGACCTCGACGTCGACGCGAGTGTCTGTGACGAGGCGGAGCTCGATCGGCACCGCGACGCCCTCCTCAGGGTGCTGCGTGCGGTCGCCGAGCGCCCGGACCGCCCGATCGCCACGATCGACCTGCTCGACGAGGCCGAGCGCGCCAGAGTGCTGGAGGAGTTCGGTGCGGATCCGGTCGAGGCGCCCGAACTGTCCTGGCCCGCGGCGGTGCGGCGGCAGGCCGCCGCGACGCCGGAGTCCCTCGCGGTGGTGTGCGGTGCGGAACGGCTGACCTACGCCGAACTGGACGCTGCCGCCAACCGGCTCGCCCACCTGCTGCGCAGCCGCGGCGTACGCGGGGAGGACGTGGTCGCCGTCGCGCTGCCCCGTACTCCGGAACTCGTCGTCGCACTGCTGGCCGTGCTCAAGGCCGGAGCCGCCTACCTGCCGCTGGACACCGATCACCCGGCCGAACGGCTGGAGTTCATGATCACCGACGCCTCGGTCCGCACGGTGCTGAGCACCAGTGTGCTCGCCGAGGACCTGCCCAGCGTGCCCGGACTGGACCCGGTACTGCTCGACGACACCGGTGTTCGCGCCGAACTCGCCGAGCAGCACACCGGTGCGCCCGACGTGCGAGTTCGCCTGGACCAGGCCGCGTACGTCATCTACACCTCGGGTTCCACAGGCCGGCCCAAGGGTGTGGTGGTGCCGCACGACGGCATCGGCAGTCTGATCGTCACCGCCACCGACCGGATCGGGATCACCGCGGGCAGCCGGGTCGTGCAGTTCGCCTCCGTCGGCTTCGACGTCGCGGTTTGGGACCTGGTGATGTCGCTGTGCGTCGGTGGCACGGTCGTGCTGGTCCCCGCCGAACGCAGAGTCGCGGGCCCGGCCCTGACCGAGTACATCGCCGAACACAAGGCGACCCACATGATCCTTCCGCCCTCGCTGGTGGCCGCGCTGCCACCGGGCGCGGACCTGCCCGTGGGCGCTGTGCTGGTCGTTGGCACCGAGACGGTGCCGGCGGAACTCGTCGCACGCTGGTCGAACCGGCTGCGGGTGGTGGCCGCGTACGGGCTCACCGAGGCAACGGTGAACTCGACGCTCTGGCAGGCCGAGCCGGGCTGGCAGGGCAAGATCCCGATCGGGCGACCGGACCCGAACACCCGGTGTTACGTGCTCGATTCCGCGCTGCGCCCGGTCGCGGTCGGGATGGAGGGTGACCTCTACGTCTCAGGCCGTGGGCTGGCGCGGGGTTATCTCGGCCGGCCCGGACTGAGCGCGCAGCGTTTCGTCGCCGATCCCTTCGGCGGGCCGGGCGAGCGGATGTACCGCACCGGCGACCGGGCCCGCTGGCGGCCCGACGGCAATCTGGACTTCCTCGGCAGGACCGACGGACAGCTGAAGATCCGCGGCCACCGGATCGAGCCCGGCGAGATCGAGAGCGGTCTCATGGGCTGCGCCGGCGTGACACAGGCCGCGGTCGTGCCCGTGAAGGATCAGCGCGGCACCACCCGGCTGGTGGCGTACGTGGTGGGCGATGTGGACCGTGATCTGTTGCGGAACCAGGTCGCGGCCGCGCTGCCGGAGTACATGGTGCCCTCGGCGATCGTCGCCTTGCCGGGTGAACTGCCGCGCACGCCGAACGGCAAGCTGGACGCGGCCGCGCTACCCGCTCCGGACTGGCGCGGTCTCGCGGGCTCAGCCCCGGCCACGACCCCTGGCGAGCGCGTACTGGCCCGGCTTTTCGCCGAGGTACTCGGCCTGCCCTCGGTCGGCGTGCACGACAGCTTTTTCGAACTCGGTGGCGACAGCATCGTCGCCATCCAGCTGGTCACGCTGGCGCGGCGCGCGGGACTGGCCGTAACGGCGAGGCAGATCTTCCGTCACCGCACGGTCGCCGCACTGGCAGCCGTCGCGGGTGCGGCCCTGCCCGAGGGCGACCGGCTGCCCGCACCGTTCTCGCTGGTCCCACTCGACGACGCAGAACTCACGGAGCTCACGGAACTCACGGAACTGGGCAACGCCTCCGGTGGGCTCGCCGACGTACTGCCGTTGACCCCGTTGCAGGAAGGCTTCTACTTCCACGCCGCCTTCGCCAGCGAAGACGGCGGCGACAGCTACACCGTGCAGCAGTCGCTGGACCTGGCAGGCGAGCTCGACCCGGTGGCCCTGCGCCATTCACTGCGAGCGCTGTTACGGCGGCATCCGCTGCTGCGGGCGGGTTTCCGGCAGCTTCGCGGCGGCCGCTTGGTGCAGTTCGTCGCCAGCGGGCTGGATCTGCCCTGGCGGGAGGCAGACCTCTCGGACATGGGCGAGGGGGAGCGGTCCGCGCTGGCCGAGGAGATCGCCGGGCAGGAGTATGCGGCCGGGTTCGACCTGGCAGCTCCGCCACTGATTCGTGCCGCGTTGCTGCGCATGCCGGAACGCCGGTACCGGCTGGTGCTCACCCTGCACCACATCGTGGCCGACGGCTGGTCCGTCTCGCTCATGCTGCGCGAACTCCTCGACGGTTACAGCGTGACCGGGGAGACCGTCGTCGCCGAGAATCTCGCGCACCGCGCGTACCTCGCCTGGCTCGGCGAGCGCGACCGCGAAGCCGCGCGACAGGCGTGGCGAGCGGCCCTCGCCGGAGTCCCGCCCACCCGGCTTCCTGCCGCCTCCGCGAGCGGGGATGTCGCACCGGCCGGGACGGAGCGGATCGAGGCCGGCCTCGACGCGGAGGAGACCGCGGCACTGACCGCTCGCCTGCGCGAGTCCGGTCTGACCCTCGCCACCGCCGTGCAGGGTTGCTTCGGGCTGCTGCTCGGCGGTTTGACCGGGACGCGCGACGTGGTGTTCGGCAGCACCGTCTCCGGGCGCCAGGCCGACATCGACGGGGTCGAGACCATCGTCGGCCCGCTGATCAACACGGTGCCTGCCAGGCTGAGCTGGAACGCCGAAGCCACACTCGCCGGCGTGCTCGCCGGTTTTCAGGAGCAGCAGTCCGCCCTGATCGAACACCAGCACCTCGGCCTCGCCGAGATCCGCCGCGCGGCGGGCGGCAGGGAAGGCACGGACGCGACAGGTCTGTTCGACGCGCTGGTGGTGGTGGAGAACCTGCCGAGCCCCGGTGAGTTGCGCGACGCCGCCGACACGGTGCGGATCACCGGAACACACATCCGCGACGCCGTGCACTACCCCCTCGCGCTGACCGCCGTGCCTGGCGACCGCCTCGAGTTGCTGCTCGACCACGATCCCGCGCGCCTGGGCACCGCTGTCGCACGGCGTATGGCACTGCGGCTGCGCGCGCTGCTGCGGACACTCGCCGAGCGGCCCACGAGCCGGGTCGCCGAACTGGACACGCGGCCCACGGTGGTGGCTGAGGGCGAGCACCCGGCGGGGGAACGCAGGGCGACCCCGGTGACGACGCTGGCCGCCGCCTTCGAGGAACAGGTCGTGCGCACCCCCGATGCCGTCGCCGTGGTAGCCGACGGCGAGCAGCTGACCTATGCGGAGCTCGATCGGCTGGCGGCCCGGCTCGCCACGCGGATCCGGCGTGGTGGTGCCGGGGCGGGAGATGTCGTCGGGATCGCCGTACCCCGGTCACCAGAGCTGCTGGTGAGCATTCTGGCCGTACTCAGGGCCGGAGCGGCATATCTGCCGATCGATGTCGACCATCCAGCGGACCGGAAGCGGTTCCTGCTGGCCGACTCCGGCGCGCGGCTGGTCCTGGCCACCGCAGGCGGCGCGGACGGGTTGCCTGCGGTCGAAGGGGTGGTGTGTCTTGTCCTCGGCGCCGAATCCGCCGATGCTGGTAACGGTGATCCCGGCCCGGCCGACGGGGCGCCGGCCGGGCCGGATCACCCCGCCTACCTCATGTACACCTCCGGCTCCACCGGAACGCCAAAGGGCGTACTGGTCGCGCACCGCGCGGTGCTCGGCCAGCTCGCCTGGCTCACCGAGCATGCCGGGCTCCGCGCGGACGACCGGGTGCTGCACCAGTACTCCGCGAGCTTCGACCCCTCGGTGCAGGAACTGTTCGCCCCGCTGCTGTGCGGGGCCACGGTCGTGCTCGCCAGGCAGGGCGGTCAGCGCGATCCGGAGTACCTCACGGCACTGATCCGGGACGAACGGGTGACGACGGTCGATTTGGTGCCGTCCATGTACCGCGCGTTGTTGCGACCGGAGAACGCCGTCGACGGAGCGTGGTGGCGCAGCCTGCGCAGGGCGTTCAGTGGTGGCGAGGCGCTCACGCACGGGCTCGCCGAAAGCTGGCATGCCCGGACTAATGTCCCGCTGTTCAACGTGTACGGCCCGACCGAGGCCGTCGTCCAGGTCACCAGTGCCCGGTTCCGGCCGGTCAGCGGGGAGGAACCAGACAACCCGGTACCGATCGGACACCCCGTGTGGAACACGAGGCTGTCGGTACTGGACGGTGCGCTCCGGCCCGTCGCGCCCGGCGTCGCGGGTGAGCTGTACATCGCCGGTGAACAGCTGGCCCGTGGCTACCACCGCAGATTCGCCCTGACCGCCGAACGGTTCGTCGCGGACCCTTATGGAGAGCCGGGCGCGCGGATGTACCGCACCGGCGATCTCGTCCGCCGCGAGGCGGACGGCGCGCTCACCTACCTCGGCCGGACCGACCAGCAGGTCAAGGTCCGGGGTAACCGGATCGAACTCGGCGAGGTCGAGGCACGCCTGCGAGCGGTGCCGGGGGTGGCCGGGGCCGTCGCGGTCGCGCGCGAGGACGGCAGGTCGGCGGTCCGGCTCGTCGCCTACGTCGCCCCGGACCCTGGCACGGAACTCGATGCCCCCGGAGTGCGGGCCGCGCTGGCGCGGACCCTGCCCGAGGCCATGGTGCCCGACGACGTCGTGGTGCTGGCGGAACTGCCGCTGACCCCCGGCGGCAAGATCGACCACAGGGCACTGCCCGAACCGGCGTCCGCGCGCGTCCCCGTGCGCGGCGCGGAGGGCGACCGGGAACGGCGGTTCTGCGAGATCTTCGCCGACGTGCTCGGCCTCGACGGTGTGGGCGTGGACGAGGACTTCTTCGCGCTCGGTGGCGACAGCATCCTCTCCATCTCCGTCTCCGGAAAGGCCCGCAGGGCGGGTCTGCCGGTCTCCCCGCGCGACGTGTTCGAGCACCGCACCCCCGCGGCGCTCGCGGTCGCCACCGGCACCGCCGCGCCCGTGCCGGTCCCGGCGGAAACCCCGGGCGGCACGAGTGTCAGCGCGCACGGCGAGGTGCCGCTGCTGCCGATCGTGCACCAGCTGCGCGAGGACGGCGGGCCGATCGGCCGGTTCAACCTCTCGATGCTGCTCCAGGTGCCTGCCGGCGCGGACAGCGCGTCGATCGCCGCGACGCTGCGCGCCGTCGTCAGCCATCACGACGCCCTACGGCTACGCCTGACCCGCATCGGCGCAACCCACGCCGCCGGGCCGGAGCCGGGACGTCCCCAATGTGGCATTGGGGACGTTGAAGTTCCCCAAAGCCACATTGGGGACATCCGAGTCTGGGCGCAGACCAGTGAGCCCGAGGCGGAAAACCCGGCCCCGCTGCTTCGCGTGCCCGCCGAGGGGCTTGACGACACCGCACTGCGTGAGGTGATCGCCGCGGAGTCGGACCGGGCCGTGGACCGGCTGGACCCGGAAGCCGGAATCGTCGTGCAGGCGGTGTGGTTCGATCGGGGGCAGGACGAGCCCGGCAGGCTGCTGCTGGTCGTCCACCACCTCGCGGTCGACGGGGTGTCCTGGCGCATCCTGTTCGCCGACCTCGCCGCGGCCTGGCGGGACATCTCCGCGGGGCGAAGCCCGGCGCTGGACCCGGTCCCCACCTCACTGCGCGGTTTCGCGCTGGCTGTGGCGCAGGAGGCCGGATCCGCCCGGCGGCTCGCGGAACTGCCGTACTGGCTGGAGGTACTGGCGCCGGGAGCCGAGCTCGTCCCGGACGCGAACCGTGACGCCACCGTCGGGCAGGCGCGCGAACACCGGGTGCGCCTACCGGCCTCGGTGACGGCGGAACTGCTGACATCGGTGCCCACCTCCGTCGGCGCCGATGTCACCGAGGTGCTGATCGCCGCGCTCCGGCTCGCCGTGACGCGCGCCGGTCGCGGCGGCGCGGACCTGCTGGTCGACCTCGAACGCCACGGTCGTGAGCAGTTCCGTGCCGACCTGGACCTGGCCAGGACCGTGGGCTGGTTCACCAGTCTGCAGCCGGTGCGCCTGGCCGCGGGTACGGAGCCGCTGGCGGTGCTCAAACGGGTCAAGGAGGCGGTCCGCTCGGCACCCGACGGCGGCCTCGGCTACGGCATGCTGCGCTACCTCAACCCGCAGACCGCTCCGGTTCTGGCCGGCGCCGCGCAGGCCCAGGTGCTGTTCAACTACTTCGGCAGGCTGGAGTCCGGTACCGCCACCGACTGGACCCCCGCCGCGGAGTCCGACGCACTCTCCGTCGAGCCCGACGCCGGGCTGGCCATGCCTTACCCGCTGCAGATCAACGCGATCTGCGCCGACACCCCAGAAGGACCGGTGCTCGAGGCCACCTGGACCTGGCCGGAGGAACGCCGGCCAGGGATGGCGATCGAGGACCTCGCGCAGGGCTGGGTCCAGGCACTGCACGACCTCGCCGAGGCCGCCGGTGCCGGTGCCCACGCGGGGCTGACCCCGTCGGACCTCGCGGTCGTCCGGCTCAGCCAGGACGAGATCGACAGGGTGGAACTGACCAGTCCGGTGCCGGTCGCCGACATCTGGCCGCTGTCGCCGCTGCAGGAAGGACTGTTCTTCCACGCCAGCTACGACAACAGCGCACTGGATGTCTACACCGCTCAGGACACCTTCGACTTCGACCGCACGCTCGATCACTCCCGGCTGCGCCGTGCGGTGGCCGCACTGCTGGGCAGGCATCCGAGTCTGCGAGCGGGATTCACCAGTGACGGTGTCCCGCGGCCGGTGCAGTTCATCGGCGCCGAACCACGCGTCCCGCTCACCGAACTCGATCTCACCGGCCTCGGCGATGCGGAGCAGCGGGAGCGGATGACGCGGCTGCTGGACGCGGACCGCAGGCAGCGTTTCGACCTGGCGGACCCGCCGCTGTTCCGCCTGGTGCTCGTCCACCTCGGACCAGGACACGACCGGCTGGTGCTCAGCCACCATCTGCTGCTGTGGGACGGCTGGTCGCAGAGCATCGTGCTGGAGCAGCTGCTCGCGCTCTATGAGTCCGACGGTGACGAAAACGCGCTGCCCGCGGCCGGGTCCTATCGCGACTACCTGGCCTGGCTCGCCGAGCAGGATCCGGACCGCGCCTCGGACGCGTGGCGCCGTGCGCTGTCCGGCCTGGCGGAACCCACCCTCGTGGCCCCGCCGGAGGCCGGGTCAGCGCCCTCGATCCCGCGCAAGCTGCACCTCGAACTGCCGGGGGAGTTCAGCGACCACCTGCGTTCGACCGCCCGCACTCGTGGCCTCACCTTGAACACGGTGCTCAGCACGGCCTGGGCGCTGGTGCTGTCGGCGGCCGTCGGCCGCGACGACGTGGTGTTCGGGGCGACCGTGGCCGGTCGTCCACCGGAGATCGAGCGGATCGAGCACGCCGTCGGCATGTTCCTCAACACGGTGCCGGTCCGGGTCGCGCTCGACCCGCGTGAGTCCGTTGTGGACCTCCTGCGGCGAGTGCAGGCCGAGCGTACGGGCCTGATGAACCACGAGTACGTCGGACTCGGCGAACTCCAGCGGCTCAGTGGGCATACCACCCTGTTCGACTCGTTGTACGTGCTGCAGAACTTCACCGACGAGAACGCCTTCACGGCCGTGACCGAACGCCACGGCATCACCGATGTCGGCAGTGTCGACGCGACGCATTACCCGCTGACGCTGGTGATCACTCCGGCGAACGCACTCCGGGTGACGCTGGACTACCGCCCCGAGCTCGTCACGCCCGAGACGGCCGCCACCGTCCTGCGGCGGTTCGAGCTGATCCTGCGGCGGCTCTGCGCCGATCTCACGGCGCCGGTGGCCGACCTCGATCTGCTGCTGCCGGACGAGCGTGCCGAGCTGACCGCCGAGTGGGATCGCACGAACCGGCCCGTGCCGGACGAGACCGTGGCGGACATGCTCGCCGCGCAGGTCGCGCGTACCCCGGACGAGCTGGCACTCGTATTCGGCACACAGTCGCTGACCTACGGGGAACTCGACGCCAGGATCAACCGGCTCGCCCGTTTCCTGCTGGCCAGGGGCGCGGGACCGGAACGCGTGGTCGCGCTGGCGTTGCCCAGATCGATCGAGATGGTGGTGGCGCTGTTCGCCGTGCTGCGGACCGGAGCCGCCTACCTGCCGCTGGATCTGGACCACCCGGCCGAGCGGCTGCGGCTGATGCTCGACGACACCGGCCCGCTCTGCCTGCTCTCGGCATCGGCCGTGGGACTCACCGAGGACGCGATCTGCGTCGACGACGCGGCCGTGCTCGCCGCACTCGCCGCACTGGACCCCGGTCCGGTCACCGACGCGGAACGTCCCGAGTTCACCCACGGCACTCCCGGTCGCCTTGAGCACCCCGCCTACGTCATCTACACGTCGGGGTCCACCGGGAAACCGAAGGGCGTCGTGACCCCGTACCGCGGGCTGACGAACATGCAGCTCAACCACCAGGAAGCGATCTTCGGCCCGGCCATCGCGGCGGCGGGCGGGCGCAGACTGCGGATCGCCCACACCGTCTCGTTCGCGTTCGACATGTCCTGGGAGGAACTGCTCTGGCTCGTCGAGGGTCATGAGGTGCACGTCTGCGACGAGGAGCTGCGCCGCGACGCCGAGGCGCTGGTGGCCTACTGCGACGCCCACCGGGTGGACGTGGTCAACGTGACCCCGACCTACGCCCAGCTGCTGATCGAGGAGGGCCTGCTCGGGGGACATGTGCCACCGCTGGTGCTGCTCGGCGGGGAAGCGGTGTCCGACGACGTGTGGACCAGGCTCGCCGAGACCGAAGGGACGTACGGCTACAACCTGTACGGACCGACCGAGTACACCATCAACACCCTCGGCGCGTCCACGATGGACAGTGCCACGCCCGCGGTCGGCAGGCCGATCTGGAACACCAGGGCCTACGTGCTCGACTCCCGGCTGCGTCCGGTGCCACCGGGCTGCCCCGGTGAGCTCTACATCGCCGGGATCGGCCTCGCCCGTGGTTACCACGACCGGGCAGGCCTCACCGCGCACCGCTTCGTCGCCGACCCGTTCGCCACCGAGCCCGGCGAGCGCATGTACCGCACCGGTGACCTGGTCCGCAGGCGTGCGGACGGCATTCTGGACTTCCTCGGCCGGACCGACGACCAGGTCAAGATCCGCGGTTACCGGGTCGAGCTCGGGGAGATCACCGCGGCATTGACAGCGCGCCCCGAGGTGGCCAGCGCCGCCGTCGTGGCGGACGGTTCGGCAGGTGCCAGGCGGCTGGTCGGCTACGTCGTGCTCGCGGAGGGCACCGAGTCCGGTGACTCCGTCCTTTCGCGACTGCGCGCCGGGGTGAAGGCGTCCCTGCCGGACTACATGGTCCCCGCCGCACTGGTCGAGGTGGAGAGCCTGCCGCTCACGGTCAACGGGAAGCTCGACGTCCGCGCGCTGCCCTCGGCCGCGCCGCGGACCGGCACCGGCCGCGCGCCACGTTCCACCGAGGAGGAGGTGCTCTGCGAGCTGTTCGCCGAACTGCTCGGTGTGCCCCGCGCCGGGATCGACGACAACTTCTTCGACCTGGGCGGGCATTCCCTGCTGGCTACTCGCCTGGTCAGCCGGGCTCGTACCGCCTGGGCCGCGGAGCTGACCATCCGCGACCTGTTCGAGGCGCCGACGGTTGCCGAGCTCGTCGAGCGGATCGGCGGTAGCCGTGGTGCCGCGCGCCCGCCGCTGGTCGCGTGGCCGCGCCCCGACGAACTGCCGCTCTCGCACGCCCAGCAACGGCTCTGGGTACTGCAGGAGATGGAGGAGACGTCGGCGGCCTACAACTTCCCGCTGGTGATGCGGGTGCACGGTGCGCTGGACGTGGACGCGTGGCGGGCCGCGCTCACCGACGTGGCCGCCCGGCACGAGGCACTGCGAACCGTGTTCGAGGTCCGCGACGGCGCGCCGCTGCAGCGGGTCGTACCGGCCGGTGCCGCGAGCCCGGTGTGCGAATCGCTCGACGTCACCGGACAGGGCCCTGCCGAGGTGGACGCGACGATCCGTGAGCTCATCACCCGTCCGTTCGACCTGGCCACCGAACTGCCGCTTCGGATGACCCTGTTGCGTGTTGCCGAACAGGAGCACGTGGTGGTGTTGCTGCTGCACCACATCACCACCGACGAGTGGTCCGACCGCCCGTTCCTGCGTGACCTGGCCGAGGCCTACTCGGCGCGGCTCGGGGGCACGGCTCCGTCCTGGGAGCCGCTGCCGGTGCAGTACGCGGACTACGCGCTCTGGCAGCGTGACCTCCTCGGCGACCCGGGTGCTCCCGACAGTCTCGCGGCGAACCAGCTCGACTACTGGCAGCGCACCCTGGATGGAGCCCCCGAAGAACTCGAACTGCCCGCCGACCGGACGCGGCCCGCGCGGCCGAGCTTCGTCGGCGCGGAACACGAGGTGGAGCTGGACGAGCAGACGTGCGCGGCGCTGCGCGATCTGGCCCAGGGCAGCGGGGCCAGCATGTTCATGGTGCTGCACGCCGCTGTCGCCGCACTGCTGCACCGGATGGGCGCGGGCACCGACATCCCGCTCGGCGCGCCGATCGCCGGCCGGACGGACGAGGCGCTGGACGAGCTGGTCGGGTTCTTCGTCAACACCCTCGTACTGCGCACCGACGTGTCCGGGGACCCGGCGTTCACCGAGCTCGTACGCAGGGTGCGCGAGATCGATCTCGCCGCGTTCTCCCACGCGGACGTGCCGTTCGAGGCCGTGGTCGAGCGGTTGAACCCGGTGCGGTCGCTGGCGCGCAACCCGCTGTTCCAGGTCATGGTGGGCTATCACCACCGCTCCGGTGAGCCGCTCGAGCTGCCGGGACTGCGCGTCGAGGACGTGCCGCACGATCCGGGGACGGCGAAGTTCGACCTGGTGTTCAGCTTCACCGAGTACGCGTCCAGCGGCCGGATCAGCTGCCGCCTCGAATACGCGAAGGACCTGTTCGACGCGGCCACGGTCGTCGCACTCGGGGCGCGGCTCGTGCGCCTCGCCGCAGCGGTGGCGGCGGACCCGGGCCGCCCGGTGGGCCGGATCGATCTGCTCACCGTCGCCGAGCGCAGGCTGGTGCTCGAGGACTTCAACGCCACGACCCGGCCGGTGGAGGAGGCAACCCTCCCCGAACTGTTCGCCAGGCGGGCGGCCGAACGGCCGGACGCTGTCGCCGTGAGCGAGCGCGGGCGGTCGGCCACCTACGCCGAACTCGACGAGCAGGCGCGCCGAGTCGCGCGCGTGCTGGCCGCGCGCGGTACGGGCGCGGAGAGCGTCGTCGGCATCGCCGTGCCACGGTCGATCGAGATGGTGGCCGCCATTCTCGGCGTGCTCAAGCTCGGTGCCGCCTACCTGCCGCTGGACCTCTCGCATCCCGCCGACCGGCTGGCGTACATGGTCGAGGACTCGGGTGCGCGGCTGGTCGTCGGCACCGAGGCGGTGGCCGGCAAGATCCCGGCCACCGAGGACTCGGCGTTCCTGGCGCTGGACGACCCCGCGGTGTCCGCCGAACTCGCCGCTGAACTGTCCGAATCGGACAGTGCGGGGCAGGCGGATTCCGCCGTGCGTTCGCTCGAGCAGGCCGCCTATGTCATCTACACGTCGGGTTCCACGGGACGGCCGAAGGGCGTCGTCGTCCCGCACGAGGGGATCGCGAGTCTCGTCGCGACCGCCGTCGACCGCATGGGCCTGAGCAGGGACAGCACCGTGCTGCAGTTCGCGTCGATCGGTTTCGACGTCGCGGTGTTCGAGCTGGCGATGGCGCTGTGCCACGGCGGAACGCTGGCGCTGATCCCGGAGGAGGCGCGCGTCGCGGGACCCGCGCTCACCGACTTCCTCCGTGAGCAGGGGGTGACACAGATGATCCTGCCGCCCTCGCTGGTCTCCGCGCTCCCGCCGGAATGCGAACTCCCACCCGGATCGACGATTCTCGTCGGCACCGAGACCGTGCCACCGGACCTCTTCGACCGGTGGGCGGGGCGGGTCAACCTGATCGCCGCCTACGGGCTGACCGAGGCGACGGTGAACTCCACCCTGTGGAACTCGGGGGAGTGGCACACGGCGGGACGGCAGGGGCCGGTCCCGATCGGGCAGCCCGACCCCAACACGGTCTGTTATGTCCTCGACGCGGGGCTGCGGCCGGTGCCGCCCGGGGTCACGGGCGAGCTCTACGTCGGTGGGCGCGGACTCGCCAGGGGCTACCTCGGCAGGCCGGGGTTGACCGCGCAGCGGTTCGTTTCGGACCCGTTCGGTCCGCCCGGCGCGCGGATGTACCGCACGGGCGACCGCGCGCGGTGGCGCTCTGACGGCAACCTCGACTTCCTCGGCAGGGTGGACGGTCAGGTGAAGATCCGCGGGTTCCGGGTGGAGCTCGGCGAGGTCGAGGCGGCGCTGACGGCGCATCCGTCGGTGCTGCAGGCGGCGGTCGTCGCCGACCGCACCGGGGACATCGTCCGGCTGGTGGCCTACGTGGTTCCGGGATCCGGGCCGGTATCGGGCGCGGAGCTGCGGGACCACGTCGCGCGGACGGTGCCCGAGCACATGGTCCCCGCCCTGGTGATCGAACTGGACGGCCCGCTGCCGCTGACCCCCAACGGGAAGCTGGACCGGCGCGCGCTGCCCGCCCCGGACTGGCGCGAACTGACCGGTGATGCCCTGCCGGTCACCGCCGAGGAGCGGACGCTGGCCCGGCTGTTCGGCGAGATCCTGGAGCTGCCCGAGGTGGGAGTCCACGACAACTTCTTCGAGCTCGGCGGGCATTCGATGTCGTCGATGCGGCTACTCGGCAGGATCCGGTCCGAACTCGGCGCGGAGCTGACCATCCGGGACGTCTTCGACGCCCCGACCGTCGCGGGGATCGCGACCCGGCTGGCCTCCGCCGGGGGCCACCGGCCAGTGCTCGAGGCAGGTTCGCGGCCCATCGATCTGCCCCTCGCTCCCGTGCAGCGGTGGCTGTGGACGCGACTGAAGCAGGACGCGGCGCACGGTACGGACGCGTTCGACCACGCACTGGTCCTGCGCTCCTCCGGCGGGCTCGACACGGAGGCACTGACAGCGGCCCTACGGGATGTGGCGCTACGCCACGAGCCGCTGCGGACGGTGTTCACCGGACGGGCCGGGGAGGTCCGGCAGGAACTGGCCGATCCGCCGTCGCTGGAGACCGAGCGATGCGCGGCCCTGGAGCCCCGGCTCGCCGAACTCGCCACGGAGCGGACCGGACTGCCGGAGCAGCCACCCCTGCGGGCCAGGTTGCTCACCGGCGACGACGGCGCGCAGGCGCTGCTGCTGCGCGCGCACTATCTCGGCGTGGACGAGTGGTCCGTGGTGCCGTTGTGCCGGGATCTGAACACGGCCTACGAGTCGCGGTTGCGCGGGACCGCGCCGGACTGGCACCCGTTGCCGGTGTCCTACGCGGACTACACGCTGTGGTCACGGCAGGTCCTCGGCGATCCCGCGGATCCCGCTGGCATCGGGGCCGCCCAACTGGAGTACTGGCGGCAGACACTGCGGGGGATCCCCGCCGAGCTGGTACTGCCGGTGGACGGGCCGCGGGCGGAGCGCCGAGGACTCGGGCAGGTGCACGAGTTCGTCCTCGACGAGCGGGTGCACGAGGCCGTGGACGCCCTGGCACGGCGCAGCGGCGCGAGCATGTTCATGGTCCTGCAATCCGCGCTCGCTGCAGTGCTCACCGCGCGAGGCGCGGGTGACGACCTGCCTATCGGCACACTCGTGGCCGGGCGCGGGGAGGAGGCGCTGGCGGATCTGGTCGGCTGCTTCGTCAACACCGTCGTCCTGCGGACCGACACGTCGGGCGACCCGGCCTTCGCGGCGCTGCTGGCCCGGGTCAGGGAGACCACGCTGAGCGCTCTCGACCGCCAGGACGTCCCCTTCGCCGAGGTCGCGGCCGTGACCGGTCTGGCGGAGCGGGGGCCGCAGGTGCTGGTCGTGCATCACGAGCAGGCCAGGCTGACCGAACTCGGCGGCGGCGCGGGCGCCTTCGACTCGGTGCACACCGGGGCGTCGCGCGCGGAGCTGACGCTGAGCTTCTACGAACCGAGGGGCGCGGGCCCCGTGCACTGCGAGCTGATCTACGCGAGCGAGCTGTTCGGGCAGGAGACGATCCAGCGCCTCGCCGACGAGCTGCTGGCCGTACTCGCCGTGGCCGTCCGCCACCCCGAGACACCCCTGAGCGAGCTGGCACTGAGCGAGCTGACGACACCGAGGAGGAACGACCCATGACGAACCCGTTCGAGGACCCCGAGGGCCGCTACCTGGTCCTGGTCAACGACGAGGACCAGCACTCGCTCTGGCCGTCCTTCGTGGACGTCCCAGCAGGCTGGCGCCAGGTCTTCGGCGAGGACACCCGCGAGGCCTGCCTGGCCTACGTCGAGCAGCACTGGACCGACCTACGCCCCCGCAGCATCCGCTAACCCGACTCCGCAGTTCCAAGCCGCGAGTTTGCAGTTCCGGTGCCCGACTTTGCAGTTCCGGTGGCTGACTTTGCAGTTCCGGTGGCTGACTTTGCAGTTTCCCAAAGTGTCGGCCGCGGCGAGTACGACACGCACGAGCGCCGCACCAACTCCAGGGCGCGGGATCTGCCAACTCGGGCCTGGGATCTGCCAAGTCCAGCCCCGGATCTGCCAACTCGGGCCCGGGAACTGCCAACTCGGGCCCGGGATCTGCCAACTCGGGCTCCGGAACTGCCAACTCGGGCGGGGGAACTGCCGGGTCAGGCTCGGGTGTCGGACCAGGCTTGCCAGAGGGTGGCGTAGCGGCCGCCTGCCTCGACGAGGCCGGCGTGGGTGCCCGACTCCACCACGCGGCCCGCGTCCAGGACCACGATCCGGTCGGCCGCCGCGGCCTGGGTTAGCCGGTGCGCGACGATCAGGCCGGTGCGGCCGCGCAGCGCGCGATCGGCGGAAGCCTCCAGCTCCCGCGCTCCGGCACTGCCCGCCTCGGCGGTCGCCTCGTCGAGAATGGCGATCGGCGGGTCGGCGAGCACCAGGCGCACCAGAGCGAGCTGCTGCGCCTGGGTGACGGTGAGCCGGTGCCCGCCGTCCCCGATGACCGTGTCCAGCCCGCCGGGCAGCGCGGCCGCCCAGGACAGGGCGCCGATCCGTTCGAGAGCGTCGCGCAGTTCCGCGTCCGTCGCCCCGGGCCTGGCCAGCCGCAGGTCCTCGGCCAACGGCCCCGCGAACACGTGCACCTCCTGGCTGATGAGCGCGACCGCCCGGCGAACACCTGCCGCCCCGAGTTCGGTACTGCTCACTCCGCCGAGGAAAACCGAGCCGCTCGACGGCAGGTGGATCCCGGCGATCAGTTTGGCCAGTGTCGTCTTCCCCGCGCCGCTGGCTCCCACCAGCGCGACCCGCTCACCGGAGCCGATGTCGAGGTCGATGCCGGCGAGCACCTCGTGCCCTTCGACGTAGGCGTGGCTCAGTGCCGCCGTCTTGACCGAGGCATCCACCGGAGCCGCCGAGCCCTCGGACTCCGGATCGGCGGGCAGGTCGGCCACTCCGACGAGCCGGGCGAGGCTGGCTCCCGCCGCCTGCGCGTCGTCGACCAGGGCGAGGGCGGCGTTGATCGGGTTGAACAGGCTCAGGAAGTACAGCGCGGCGGCGGTCGCGGTACCGATGGTGACCAGATCCGCCCCGACCAGCACGAAACCCGCGACCAGCACCGCGGTCAGACCGACGAACTCCGCGAGGTTGAGTCGGGCGAAGAACCTTGTCATCAACCGGATCCCGCGTAGTGCGAGATCCACGGCGTGCCGCGAGCGGGTAGCGACCCGGTCGACGTGCTCGTCGCCGAGCCGGAACGCGCGTACCGTCCTGGCCCCGCCGACGGTGTCGAGCAGCTGGTGTTGCTGCGCCCCGACGGCCACGCGCTGGGCGGCGTAGAGCGGGATCGCGCGGCGGACGTACCACCGCACGGTGTGCAGCTGGATCGGCACCGCGAGGAGCGCGGCGAGCAGGAACCGCCAGTCCAGCACTCCCAGCGCACCCATCGTCAGCACGATCGTCAGCACCGACCTGCCCAGTTCGGGCAGCGCGTCGCGGACGGACTTGGCGATGACCGACACGTCGTTCGTGACCCGCGCGGTGAGGTCACCGGACCCCGCCCGCTCGATCAGTTCCAGCGGCAGCGCCAGCGCCCGCTCGACGAACCGTTCGCGCAGTGTGGCCAGCATGCCCTCACCGAGCCGGGCGACCATGGCCAGTCCTGCCGCGGTCAACAGGCCCGCGGCCACGGCGACGAGCCCCAGCAGGACCACCGGGGTGGTCAGCGCGGCCGCGCCCCGCTGCTGCACGACCACGTCAACGATGTACCCGAGCAGCGGAGCCGTGAGCAGGCTCGCGCCGGTGGCGGCCACGAGTACGGCCAGTGCCACCGATGCGAGCAGGCGATGCGGACGCAGGAGCTCGCCGACGACGGCGCGTACCCGCCTGCCGTCGGCGGTGGGCAGGAGTTCCCGTTCGGACACGGTGGCCGCGCTCATGTCCCTTGCCTCTCTCGCCTGCGGACTGCACATCGCTCGGTGCGGTTCCCGACTCGCTCACGGTGCCGGTCGCTCACGACAGCACCGCCGTCCGGTAGCCGGGATGGGTGTGCACCAGGTCGGCGTGTGCGCCGTCGGCCACGACGCGCCCGTCGGCCAGCAGCACCACCCGGTCCGCCGCGGCGAGCAGCGCCGGGCTGGTGCACACCAGCACCGTCGTCCTGCCACGGCGTAACCGGGCGATCTCGCTCGCGATTCGCGACTCGGTGACGGCGTCGACAGCGGTGGTCGGGTCGTGCACGACGAGCACCGGTGGGTCCGCGGCGAGCGCCCGTGCGAGTGCGACGCGCTGGCGTTGTCCGCCGGACAGCGAACTCCCGCGTTCGGCCAGTACGGTCGCGGCACCCTCGGGCAGGCTCCGGGCGACCTCGTCGGCCGTTGCGGCCGCCATGGCGCGGTCCACGTCCGCGGCGCCGTCGGTGCGGCCGGCCAGCACGTTGTCCCGCACGCTCTGCTCGAACAGGTCCGCGTCGTGCGCCGCCACCATCAGCACCTCCCGCACCCGATCGGGGGCCATCTCGGTCAGGTCGACCTGGTCGAGTTCCACCGAGCCCGCCCCGGGTTCGGCCTCCCTCGCCAGGCAGTCGAGCAGGTCGGCCGCGGCCGCAGGGTCCGTGGTGACCACGCCCAGATGGGTGCCAGGGGCGATGTCGAGATCCACTCCTCGCAACGCGCCGTGTGTGAGCCCGAGCAGCCGGACCCCGCCGCTCGCGGGCGACGCGGGACTCGCGGTGCCGGTGCCGACGGCGTGCGGCGCCGCGAGGACCGACGCGATGCGCGCGGCCGATGCCCTGCCCTGTGCGAGCTCGCCGTTGACCCAAGCGAACATCTGGAACGGCGTGAGCAGGAACTGTGCGAGCCCGACAGCGGCGACCAACTCACCCACACTGATCGTGCCCGCGACGGCCAGTTGCCCGCCGACGAGTGCGACGACCGCGATGAAGACGCCGGTGAGGGCCAGGATGGCCCCGTCATGCCAGGACTGGGCTTTGGCGGCGCGCAGCGTGGCCGCCAGCGAAATCCGGCTGGTACGCCGATAACGTGCCACCGCGGCGGGTTCCGCGCCGATCCCCTTGAGCACGCGCAGGCCCGCGACGAGATCGGCGGCGATACCGGATGCGTGTGCGGCCTGCTCCTGCTCCACACCGCTGCGCCGCTCCAGCGGACGGCCGATCAGGTGGGTGAGCAGCAGCAGCGGAGGCGTGCCCAGCAGGACCAGCAGACCGAGCGGAACGGAGATGCGCAGCAGCGCCACGGCACTGACCAGCAGGCCGGCCACGGCGGCTATACCGAAGGGCAGCACACCGTTGACCGCGCCGACCCGTTTGGCGTCGCCGGTCGCGATGTTGACCAGGGCGCCGGGCAGCCTGCCCGCCTCGGCGCCGCCCCTGGCATGCAGCACTCGAGCGCTCAGTTCGACGCGCAGCCGGTGTGCGCCCTGTTCGGCCGCCCGCTCACCGGCCCGTGCGGCGAACCGGAAGCTCGCCGACAGCCCGGCGAAGACGACGGCCAGCACGACGAGCCAGCGCAGCAGGGCGGGCATCGAGCCGGTGGTGACGGCCTGGTCGATCACCACACCGACGACCACGGGTACCAGCGCCTCGCCGGCCTGATGTGCCGCGGCGAGCATGGATGCTCCGGCGACATACCGCCGTTGCCCGCGGATCGCGCCGCGAAGGACACTGCCGCCGGTCGCCGCCTCGTGCCCGGCGAACCCGATACCGTCCGCCGGTTTCGCAGCGCGCACCCAGAAACACCCTCTCTCGCTGAACCGGCAAACCGGAAGGTAAGGCTACTCTAACTTCGCGGCGAATCAGTGTGACCTCGCACCGATTCGCGCCGGCACAGGACGCCCTCGACCACAAGGAGAGTGAATGCTCGACACCCGGCTGGTGAACGCCCACTTCGTCACGATGGACCCGCAGCGGCCGACCGCGAGCCGGCTCGGTATCTGGCAGGGGCGGGTGGTCGGGCTCGACGAGGAGGTCGACTCGCTGCCCGCACGCGAGGAGATCGACCTGGACGGCGCGACGGTGCTTCCCGGCTTCATCGACGCCCACGTGCACCTCGCCTGGGCGGGTCTGAGCGCGCGCAGCCCGCGGATCGACCCTGCGGCGGGCATCGCCGACGCGCTCACCAGGATCGGCGCGGCGGCCAGGGAGACAGCGGCAGGCGAGTGGGTGGACATCAGCGGCTACGACCAGCGTCCACTCGGCAGGCACCTGACGGCGGCGGAGCTGGACACGGTCAGCGCGGGCCGAAAGGTCTTCGTGGTGCACGACTCCGGTCATGCCTGCGTGGTCAACAGCGCCGTACTGGACCTGCTTCCGGACGGCGTCGATCACGAGAACGGCGTGCTCGCGGAGAGCGGGATGGCCGCGGTGCGAGAACTGCGCCAGCCCTATTCGGTCGCCGAGCTGGTCGACGCCATCGAGCACGCCGGCCGGACCTGCGTCGCGGAGGGCATCACGGCGTGCGCGGAGGCGGGCATTGGTGGTGGCCTGATCAGCCACAGTCCCGTGGAGGTGGCCGCCTACCAGCGGGCGGCCGACAGCGGCCGTCTACCGCTGCGGGTACAGCTGATGGTCGTCGGTGACGCGTTGCGCCGCGCATCCGCGCATCCGGCCGACGGGATCGCGCGTGCGCTCGATCTCGGCCTGCGGACCGGGTTCGGTGGCGACCGGCTCGGTATCGGGGCATTGAAGATCTTCACCGACGGCGGCATGATGCCCCGCACCGCGGCCCTGACGGAGCCCTACGTCGGCCTCGACCACAATGGTGAGCTCTACGCGGACCCGCAGGCCCTCACCGAGTTGATCGTCGACGGACACCAGGCCGGTTGGCAATTGGCGGTGCACGCCATCGGCGACCGCGCGGTGGACGTCGCGCTCGACGCGCTGGAGCGGGCGCGGCGCGAGTATCCCCGGACCGGCACCCGGCATCGGATCGAGCACGCGGGACTGGTGCGGCCGGACCAGCTGCGACGCTTCGCCGAGCTCGAGGTGACCGCCGTGGTGCAGCCCAACTTCCTGTGGTTCCTCGGTGACGACTACGCGGCGATCATGGGGGAGCAGCGCGCGCCCTGGCTCTACCGCGGCCGCGGTTTTCTCGAGCACGGAGTCGCCCTGGCCGGCAGTTCGGACCGGCCGGTCACCCCCGGCGCGCCGCTGCGGGCCATCCAGTTCATGGTCGAGCGCAGCACCAGTTCCGGCAGGACCGTGGGCGGGGACGAGGCGATCAGCGTCGAGCAGGCGCTGCACGCCTACACCCTCGGCGCCGCCCGCGCCTGCAGGTGGGAGGACGTGCTCGGCTCCATCTCGCCGGGCAAACACGCCGATCTGGTCGTGCTCCGGGACGATCCGCGCTCGGTCGAGCCCGCGCGAATCGCGGAGATCGAACTACTCGCGACCATGATCGCGGGTGTGTTCGCGGACACGGCCGGGCCGGCCGACTGACCAGCATGCCGCGTTGATCCCGCCCGGAGAGTTCAGTTAGCCTCACCTCACCTGGTTAGGTGATACGCGTTCGGGAGGTATTCGGTGTCGGTCGCCGCGGACTCGCCTCCCTTCGCGCAGGAGGCATCCGGGAACCCGCAACCCAGCGAGCGGCGCACGGCGCACGCCGTGCGGGCGCTCGGCCTGCTCGTCGCCATCGGCGTGCTCGCCGTCGTGGTGCTGCTCAGCGTGTGGGTCGGGACGAAGGACATCCCGTTCACCTCGACCTGGAACGTGCTCTGGCAGCACGACGGGTCCAGCGATGCGGTGATCATCCACTCCTACCGGATCCCGAGAACCCTGCTGGGGTTCTTCGTCGGTGCCGCACTGGGTCTGTCGGGTGCGCTGATGCAGGCACTGACCCGCAATCCGCTGGCCGATCCCGGCCTGCTCGGCATCAGCCTCGGCGCGTCGAGCGGAGTGGTCGTGGCGATCGGGTTCCTCGGGATCGCGACGGTGCTCGGCTACGTCTGGTTCGCCTTCGCCGGCGCCGCGGTGGCCTCGGTCGTGGTCTACCTGATCGGGTCCTCCGGGCGCAGCACGGCCACGCCGGAACGGCTGGTGCTCGCCGGTATGGCGCTCACCGCGGTTCTGTACGCCTTCAACACCGCGGTGCTGCTGCTCGATCCGTTGGCATTCAACGAGTTCCGCTTCTGGAACGTCGGCTCGCTCGCGGGACGCGGATACGGGGTGCTGTGGGCGGTGCTGCCCTTCATCCTGCTGGGCATCGTGCTGGCACTCTCGCTGATCCGGCCGCTGAACGTCCTGGCCATGGGGGACCAGCTCGGCAAGGCCCTCGGTGCCAACCTCGGCCGGACCCGGCTGGTCGGCGCCTTCGCGGTCACACTGCTCTGCGGCGCGGCGACGGCGGCGATCGGCCCTGTCTGGTTCGTCGGATTGGCCGTCCCACACGTGGCCCGGCTGGTGGTCGGCCCCGACCAGCGCTGGGTGCTGCCGTACTCCCTCGTGCTCGCGCCGATCCTGCTGCTCGGCGCGGATGTGCTGGGCAGGGTGGTCGCCGCGCCGAGTGAACTGCAGGTCGGGATCGTGACGGCGTTCCTCGGTGCGCCGGTGTTCATCGCCCTGTGCAGGCGCAGGAAGCCGGTCGCCCTGTGAACACACTGGGAGTCAGCGCCGGCGGGCCGGTCAGCGGGCGGGTCGTACGCGGCAGGCGCGACGGCTGGTCGGTTCGCGTGAACGGACGCTCTTTCGTCGTCGGCCTCGTTCTCGCGGTGGTCCTCGCCTGCGTAGTCGTGGTCACCCTCACCAGCGGCGAGTACCCGCTGTCGGTGGCGGAGGTGCTGAGCGCGCTCGCCGGACAGGGTGACTCCGGTGCCGACTTCATCGTCAACACCCTGCGCCTGCCCCGCGTGCTGACCGCCGTGCTCGTCGGTGCCGCGCTCGCCGTCAGCGGTGCCGTCATGCAAACGCTGACGCGAAACCCACTCGCCAGCCCGGACATCATCGGCTTCACCCACGGCTCGGCCAGCGGTGCGCTGGTGGTCATCATCGTGCTGAACGGTTCCATGGCCCAGGTCGCGGGTGGCGCGCTGCTCGGCGGGCTGGTCACCGCGATAGCCATGTACCTGCTGGCCTTCACCCGTGGTGTGCAGGGGTTCCGGTTCGTTCTCGTGGGGATCGGTATCGCCGCCATGGCGCTGGCGCTGAATTCGTACCTGATCACCCAGGCCAGCCTGCAGGACGCCCTCGCGGCGCAGGGCTGGCTGATCGGCAGCATCAACGGACGGGGCTGGGACCACGCCGTGCCGGTGGGGCTGGCGGTGGCGGTGCTGGTACCGCTCGCGCTGCATCACGGCAGGCGGCTGGGCATGCTCGAACTCGGTGACGACGCCGCGAAGGCGCTGGGCGTCGGGGTGCAGCGCAGCAGACTCGTGCTCATCGCGGTGAGCGTGGCGCTGGCGGCAGTCGCCACGGCCGCGGCGGGTCCGATCTCGTTCGTCGCGCTGGCGGCACCACAACTGACCCGCAAGATCACCAGGGTGCCGGGCGCGAGCCTGATTCCCTCGGCGCTACTCGGCGCACTGCTGCTGGCCGGTGGCGACCTCGCCGTCCAGCGGCTGTTCCCGACGAGTCAGCTGCCGGTCGGCACGGCCACGGGCACGATCGGCGGGCTCTACATGATCTGGTTGTTGGCACGCGAATGGCGTCGGGGGCGGCCATGAGCGACCGGCACTGTGAGCGAGTCGGGTACGGCACCGAGCGAATGTGCGGCCCGCGGGCGAGTGAGGCAATGGGCATGAGCACGACGGAGGAGCGAGGACCGACACGATGACCAGGTTGCACGCGGAGAACCTGACGCTGGCCTACGACCAGCGGACCGTCGCCACCGACCTCGGCGTGGCCATTCCCGACGGATCCTTCACGGTCATCGTCGGCCCGAACGCCTGTGGGAAGTCGACGCTGTTGAAAGCGCTGGCCCGGATGCTCAAGCCGGCGACCGGCGCTGTCTATCTCGACGGGGCGGCCATCTCCGGGTACCGATCGAGAGAGGTCGCCAGGCGGCTCGGTCTGCTGCCCCAGACCTCGATCGCGCCGAACGGAATCACCGTCGGCGACCTGGTCGCCAGAGGGCGGTATCCGCACCAGCGGCTGCTGCGGCAGTGGTCCAGGGAGGACGAGGCCGTGGTGACGGAGTCGATGCGGCGAACGGGCGTGCTGGAGCTGTCCGGCAGGCTGGTGGACGAGCTCTCCGGCGGCCAGCGGCAGCGGGTGTGGCTCGCCATGGTCCTGGCGCAGCAGACCTCCATCCTGCTGCTCGACGAGCCCACCACGTTCCTGGACATCGCCCATCAGGTCGAGGTCCTGGATCTGTGTGCCGATCTGCACGAGGACGAGGGTCATACGCTGGTCGCGGTGCTGCACGACCTCAACCAGGCCTGCCGGTACGCCACGCACCTGATCGTCATGCGGCCGGGGGGAGAGGTGGTCGCCGAGGGGGACCCGGCCACCGTCATCACCGCGGAGCTGGTGGCCGACGTCTTCGGCCTGCCCTGCCGGATCATCGACGATCCGGAGACCGGGACACCGCTGGTGGTCCCGCTGCGCCGCGGCAGGCAGGGAAACAACGGAAAGCCCGTCACAGCGGCGGCCGCGGTCCCCGCCCCCTGACCACGCCCCGGATGGTCACAGCACACCCCGGGCAGGCAAGTCCCGTTCTCAGGATGGGGTGTCTGCAAGTACGCCCAAGCAAGATCGAATAGTGCCGCAACTACCACCAACTGAGTTGCCGGTGAAACAGCTTGGTAGCGGTTGAAGGCGTTGTTGATCTTGCATGGGCGTACTTGCAGACACCCCAATCCTTAGAAGTCGGCGGCTGTCTCGGCTGGGGTGCCCGCGGAGATCCTGCGCAGGTGCAACCGCCTGCGTAGCCGGATGGCCGGGCGCGCGGCGAACTGCAGGCTGCCGAGGAGGAAGAGCACGGTCCCGGCCGTGGCCAGCGAGTCGAACAGGAAGAACACGCTGCCCACCACGAACCAGAGTGCGATGAGGAAGTCGTTGATGATGCTGGCCACCTCGTACCGGCGACGCACGACCAGCTCTTCGTGCCCGAAGTGCAGGATCAATGGGTGGTCGTCAGCAGAACCCCGAGACGTTGTCATCCATCGATACTGACACCGTGCGCGCCGATCCTCAGTGTGTACGGACGCGGCCCTCGTCAGACGTTGGTGATCTCGTCGATCAGTGTCTCGACGTCGAAATGCTCCTCCTCGGAGCCCAGCGGGACGATGTCGATCGTGGCGGCGAGGAAGCGCTCCACGTCGTCCCGCTGCATCTCGACGACCGCGTAGCCGTCCGGCGACTCGATCTCCAGGATGAGGACGTCGTCATCCAGCGCGAGGTCGGGCCGGACCCGGACGTCACCGATCCCGGCTGGCTCGGTGAGTCCCTGTACGAGCAGCTCCCTCGCGAAGGACCACTCGACCCACCGCCCCTTCTCGGCCTGGAAGGCCATGTTGACCGCGTACGGCTCATAGGCCAGGTAGGAGCAGCGGGAGAGCACCGGCGCCGGTGAGCTGCTCAGTGCGACGAACTGGTGCTGGTGTACGGAGTCGGTGATCACGTCTCGCCCCTCCTGTCGTTGTTCGCACGGCGCGAACGGGCTTGTTGATGAGGGGATGGCCGTGACGACAGGTCGTGACGCCTGGATACGGGTTTCTCACATGATCGGGTGAACATGGACAGCTGGCAGTAACGACGGTCACAGCTCGTCGTGGTTTGCCGCTCGCGCAGGTCGAACCCTGATCAGACGCCCCAGTCGGGCCGAAGTGGCATTCCGGACGAACCGTCCGCGCTCGCTCGCACACCGAGGGTCTGGTGCAGTTCGAGCTGATGCCGCTCGAACGCGAGCCGGGAGGCGGCCATGTAGAGCGCCCACACCCTGACGCGCCCGACACCGGCCTCTGCCGCCGCATCCTCCCAGTTGGCGTCCAGGTTGTCGCACCAGCCGGCCAGCGTCCGCGCATAGTGCTCACGCAGGTTCTCGTCGTGCCTGATCTCGAAACCGTTGCCCTGCATGACGGAGGTGATCTCGCCGATGCCCTCCAGCTCGCCGTCCGGGAAAACGTAGCGATCGAAGAACGGGCCGACCCGGTGCGGGGCCGTGCTGGTCGGCCTGGTGATGCAGTGGTTGAGCAACCGGCCGCCATCGCGCAGGCGGGAGGACAGGAACCGGAAGTACGCGGACAGGCCGCGCGCTCCGATGTGCTCGGTGAGCCCGATCGAGGAAACGGCGTCGAAGCCGGTCTCCGTCACATCGCGGTAGTCGAGGTGGCGCACCTCGACCCGGTCGGCGAGGCCGCGCGCGACCACGGCCTTCTGCGCCCAGTTCGCCTGCTGTCTGGACAGCGTCACCCCGAGCGCCTGCACGCCGTAGTGCTCGGCGGCGTGCATCGCCATGCCGCCCCAGCCGCAGCCGACGTCCAGCAGTCGCATGCCGGGCTCCAGCCCGAGCTTGCGGCACACCAGGTCGAACTTGTGCCACTGGGCGTGCTCCAGCGTGGCCCCCTCCTCCGGGAAGCAGGCGCAGGTGTAGGCCATGGACGGCCCGAGCACCATCTCGTAGAAGCGGTTGGACACGTCGTAGTGCCGGGAGATGGCGACGCTGTCGCGCCCCTTGGAATGCCGCAGGCCGAACCAGCCGCGACGGATCCGCCCGACCAGCTCCTCCTCGGGTGGTGTGAACCTGTGGAGATGACCGGGAGCCAGCTCGCGGAGTAACCGCACAGCATCGCGCCAGCCGAACGTGTCGAGCAGGGGAATGAGCGTACGCAGCACGGTGTAGAGGTTGCCGGTGATGGTGAGATGGCCGCTGACATACGCCCGAGCCAGCCCGAGCTCACCCGGAGCGGACAACAGGTAGCTCACCGCGGCCGGAGAATTCAGTGCCATGCCGTGCTGCGCGTCCGGCGAGCCCGCGCTGCTCCCGTCGTACATGTCGATCCGCAGCGGAACATCGCCGGGCAGCAACTGGTCGAATGCGCGGGCGAGTCCCCGCGTAGCACTGCCCTCGCCGTTCGCCTGCCCGCGCCGGCCGTGATCTGTCCTGTACATCCGCACCCACCTCGTTCCCCTGTGGACTACCTGCCTGCCGCGTCCTTGTCGCGCCCGCACGATCTCACCGCTCGAGGACACACTTGTCGAAGAGATCGAGTAGACGCTTTTCCGGGTCGTACCGTCGTTTCAGCTCCCGGTAGGTCGCGCCGTCGTAGAGTCGCCAGAACTCGTCGCGGTCGTAGAAACTGGCGGAGTAGAGCGACTTGCGGCCACCGAGCCGGGTGACCGTCTGCTCGATGAGCCGGTTGTACGTCCCGTCCTCTTCTTCCTCGCCCAGTTCCACCGAGGACCAGAATCCGAAGTTGACGTAGAGCGTGTCCGGATCCAGCTCGTACAAGGGCCACCGCGTTCTGTCCCGCTGCTGGATCGGGCAGATCCACACAGGACTGATCCCGATCTCGCGTTCGAAGAAGTCGAGGAATTCCGCCGCTCTGTCGACCGGAACCTCGATGTCCTGCACCACGGTCTCCCTCGAAGCGTTGCCCCGCGCCGCGTCGATTCGCGCCATCACCCGATGTTTGCGCTCGAAGTTCACAACCTTCCAGTAGACGTCGGAGCGCAAAAGCCGCCTGCCGAGCAGCAGCCGCACCGGCAGCCGTTGCACGCCGAGCGCGCCGGAGCACCAGAACCAGTCGGTGTCCCACCGCCACAGGTAGTCCCGCACGGTCAGGTAGTCGCTACGCCTGCGCCGGATGGAGCGGTAGTAGATGCCCAGCCAGGTGTAGTCGGAGGTGTAAGGCGCCACATCGGTGCAGGTGCCCAGCGTGAGGTACTGCTCGCCCGGGCCGAACACGGTGCCGTCCACGAAGTCCACCGGCTCCCCCCGGTAGTGCCCGCTGCGGCAGACCTCTTCGAGTTCGGTGAAGTAGGTGCGCGAGTCGTCGTGGCGTACGTGCCGGAGCCGGACGTAGGGCTTGACCGGGGTCAGTGCTATCCGTAGCCGGAGCGCGTAGCCGAGAGTGCCGTAGGAGTTGGGAAAGCCGGTGAAGAGATCTCGGTGCTCGTTGTCCGGCGTCGCGACGAGGATCTGTCCTTCGCCGGTGAGGATCTCCAGTTCGAGGACCGACTCGTGGGGCATGCCGTGGCGGAACGAAGAGGACTCGATGCCGAGTCCGGTCACCGCTCCGCCCAGGGTGATGGTCTTCAGCTGTGGCACGACCAGCGGCATCAGGCCGTGTTCGAGCGTGGCACGTACCAGTTTCTCGTAGGTGACCATTCCCTCGACGTCGGCGGTCCTGCCGTCGGGATCGATGTGCAGCACCTCGGTGAAGCCGGATACGTCGAGGCCGTGCTGGTCGGGCTCGGCTCGGCCGCGGAACAGGTTGGAGGTGCGCTTGGCGAGGCGGATCGGCCTGTCCCTCGGGACGGAGTCGAGTTGTGCGCGCAGCCGCTCGACCCGTGCGTGATGCGCGGGGTGCTCGATCCCGGTCGGTGATCCGGCTCCGTGACCTCGGGCTGCGTTCGCCATACGACCATCCTGGACCGCATATCCCGCCCGGTCCACCGGGATATTTCCCCGTTACTCCAGCTGGGGCAGCCCGGTGCGAGGTCGTGGATGGGCGGGAGGAGCCGCACACGACCCGGCTCGGCGTGCACGGGCTTGTCGGCCCGTCCGTGGATTCCGTACGCGGCCGGGCCGAAGTCACGCCCGTGGCACCTCGGGTCGATCCGAATCTGCCAACTCACGCCCTGGAACTGCAAAGTCGGCCCCGGAAACTGCCAACTCGCGCCCTGGAACTGCAAAGTCGGGTGGTTAGTCGGGGGTGCGGAGGAGGGCTACCGGGCAGGGGGAGTGGTAGAGCACGGCGTGGCTGACCGAGCCGAGGAAGGCAGCCGACCACGACCAAGGTGGCGTCCTGAGCGTGGGTGAGCAGTGCGTGTGCGGGGCGGTCGGCCACCCGCTCCCAGCGCACCGGTACGTCGGGGAATTCTCGCTGCCGGGCCGTGATCTGCCGGTGGACGGGTTCGTCCGCCTCCACCGGGTCGGCCTGGCTCTCGCCGGTGTGCGCCGGCTCCATGAGATCGAGCGGGCTGTCCGACCAGGCGTGCACCGCGCGCACCGGAAGGCCGTGGCGCGCGGCGAAGTCGAACGCGAAGTCGACGGCTCGATCACTTGCCGGTGAGCCGTCGGCACCGACCACCACGGGGCCTTGTTCCCCGTCGCCCCCGGTGTCGCCGCGGACCACCAGGACCGGGACACGCGCCGTCCTGACGGTCTCGCCCGCCGTGGACCCGAGCAGCGCGCGGGGCAGTGCGCTCAGTCCGGCCGATCCGAGCACCAACAGCTGGGACTTCTGCTCCTCGGCGATCGCCGGGAGGGTCCGCTCTGCCCTGCCGTCCGGCATGGAGGTACGAACCTCGAGGCCCGGCCGGGCGGAGCGGTACTGCTCGGCCAGCGCGAGCAGTCGTTCGTTCGCGAGTTCCCGGACCCTTCCCTCAGCGGTCCAGTCCGTCCCCGTCCAACCCGCGGCCAGCACCGGTGGTGTCCAGTCGAAGGCGTGCACGATCAACAACGGGCAGCCGCGCTTCGCCGCCTCTTCCGCCGCCCAGTCGGTGGCGCTCGCCGCGCCCGTCGAGCCGTCGAAACCGACGACGACGGGTTGTCCGGTCGATGCCATCTCGTCGGTGGACACGATGAGCTCCTTCCGCGCGGATGCGGATTCTGGCGCCCGGATGCCCGGCCTCGCGGATTCCTACACCCTCGTTCAGGCGGGCCGCACCTCGGAAACCTGCAGTGGAACTCCCTGCTGGCAGAAGGTCATCGTGTCCGGTTCGAGGCGCCCGCGTATGACCACCTCGGCTCCGGCCCGCAACTCCTGCTGCCCGCCCAGCAGCAGATACGGCCCGCCATCGCCGTCGAGTAGCAGGCAACCGGCCTCCACTCCGGGTTGCACGACCCCGCGCACCGTCACCTCGCCACGTGCCGGCGGAGGCAGCGAGGTCGCCGTGGGCTGCGGGGAAGGGCCGGGCGTGGACGCGGGTGGTGTCGAAGGGGTGGGAGGCGATGTGCTGTTCGTGACGTTGCCTTCCTGCTCGTCCCCGGGTTCGCCGGTGCCGCCGCAGGCGACGAGGAAAAGAGCCATGGGTAGCAGCACGGCGAGGCCGCAGGTCCGCCGGAGGAGATTCTCGGTCCACCGCATGTCCGCCTCCTGGTTCACGGGCGCAGGGCATACCCGATGCGCTCAACTCTGACACAGTCGCGCCCGAGGAACCGGCGAAACGGCCGACGCGGCCGCCCCGGAGTACGGGACGGCCGCGCCTGCCGTTTTCGGATTCTGCGGTCCGGCGGTCGACTTCCTAGTGGGAAGTGGCCTTTTCCGAGCCGGCACCGGTGAGGGAACGGACCTCCATCTCGTTGTACTTGTTCTCGAGGTGTTCCTTGGAAAGCCGGGTACCGAGCCAGCCGAGGAAGAAGGACACCGGGATCGAGACGAGCCCTGGGTTGGATAGCGGGAACCACGCGAAGTCGACGGACTTGATCATCGACTTGGGCCCGCCGGACACCGCGGGGGAGAACGCGATCAGCAGGATGGTGACCGTGAGCCCACCGTAGATCGACCAGAGCGCGCCGTTGGTGTTGAACCGCTTCCAGAACAGCGAGTACAGGATGGTCGGCAGGTTCGCCGAGGCTGCCACCGCGAACGCCAGCGCGACGAGGAACGCCACGTTCTGGTCCTTCGCCCCGATTCCGCCGATGATGGCGACGGCGCCGATGACCAGTGCGGTGATGCGGGCGACGCGGACCTCGGCGTGTTTGCTGTCGACCTTGCCCTTCTTGATCACGTTGGCGTACACGTCGTGGGCGAACGACGCACTCGCGGTGATCGTCAATCCCGCGACCACCGCCAGGATGGTCGCGAAGGCGACCGCGGCGATGAACCCGAGCAGCAACGGCCCGCCGAGTTCCAGCGCGAGCAGCGGAGCGGCGGCGTTCTCCCCGCCTGGGGCGTTCGCGATGGCTTCCGGTCCGACGATCGCGGCGGCACCGTAGCCGAGAACGAGGCTGAACAGGTAGAACAGCCCGATCAGGGCGATCGCCCACACCACAGAACGACGCGCGTCCTTGGCGGTGGGCACGGTGTAGAACCGCATCAGCACGTGCGGCAATCCGGCTGTACCCAGCACCAGCGCCAGCGCGAGCGACAGGAAGTCGATCTTGGTCGTGTCGGTTGCCCCGTACTTCGCACCCGGGTTCAGCAACTCCTGGCCGCTCTCACCCGCACGCTCGACGGCTCCGCCGAGCAGGCCCGAGAGGTTGAAGCCGTAGCGGCCCAGCACCCAGGCGGTCATCACCGCGGCACCGGAGATCAGCAGCGCGGCCTTGATGATCTGCACCCAGGTGGTGCCCTTCATCCCGCCGACGAGCACGTAGATGATCATGATGACGCCGACCACGGCGATCACCACACTCTGCCCCGCGTCGCTGGAGATGCCGAGCAGCAGCGACACCAGGATCCCGGCGCCGGCCATCTGGGCGAGCAGGTAGAAGAAGCTCACCGCCAGCGTCGAGGTCGCGGCCGCCGCACGCACCGGGCGCTGGCGCATCCGGAACGCCAGCACATCGCCCATGGTGAACTTGCCGGTGTTGCGCATCAACTCCGCGACCAGCAACAGCGCCACCAGCCAGGCGACCAGGAACCCGATCGAGTACAGGAACCCGTCGTAGCCGTAGACGGCGATGGCACCGGTGATCCCGAGGAACGAGGCGGCCGAGAGGTAGTCCCCGGAGATCGCGATCCCGTTCTGCGGGCCGGAGAACGACCTGCCGGCCGCGTAGTAGTCCGAAGCGGTCTTGGTGTTGCGCGACGCGCGGAACACCACCACCAGCGTGATCACCACGAACGCGGCGAAAATGCTGATGTTCAGTATCGGGCTGCCGCCCTCAACGCCCTGTGCGAACACCATCAGCGCTCACCACCCTCGGTGCCCTCGATGTCTTCGCGGATCCTGTCCGCGATGGGATCCAGCTTGCGGTTCGCGTACCGCACGTACAGACCGGTGATCACGAAGGTCGACACGAACTGCAGCAACCCGAAGATCAAGCCGATGTTGATGTTGCCGAACACCGGCGTCGACATGAATCCGTGGGCGTAGTCCGCCATCAGCACGTACAGCAGGTACCAACCGAGGAACACCGCCGCCATCGGGAAGACGAATCCACGCAGCCGCTTACGCAGTTCCACGAACTCGGCGCTGGAGTGGACCTCGTTCCATACCTCCGGCCCTGGTGGACTGGACGTTTGCTCACTCGTCGTCACTTCGACCTCCTCGTCGCCTGCGGCAGTGCTGCGGGCAGGCTCGCCTGCCTGGACACCGTGTTCCGCGACACAGTAGGGAAGGCAGGCGAAATGCCGGAATCCTCAGCGGACCAACCGGCGCGTGATGCGACGAACGGCCGACGAACGGCGGGCGGACCACGACGAGTGGCCCAGGTCACGAACCGCTGCCTGCCGATCGGCGAACGGGGAGACACGGTGCTCGGGCAGGTGCAGCCGCAGCATCGCCGCCGTCGACCACGGCGGTGGCCTGCTGAACAGCGAAACCACGATCATCGTGGTGAACGCCAGCGGCACCGACCACGGTGCGGGCTGGATGAGCAGGATCGCGAGCCAGCCGTCGACCGGTGGGTCGAACAGGACGGTGGCGAAGGCGCCTCCTGAGGCGGCCAGCCCGGCGGCCACGCCGGCGATCGCGCCGGGCGCGGTGAGTCTGGACCACCAGATGCCGAGCACCAGCAGTGGGCAGAACGTCGAGGCGGCCACGGTGAACGCCCAGGTCACCAGCGTTCCCGCATCGAATCGGGCGGCCGGCAGAGCCAGCAGCACGACGATCACAGCCGCCCCGACAACGGTCATTCGCAGCTGTCTCAGCCCGCCGGGCACGAGGTCGTGGGAGATGGCCCCGGAGACGACCAGCAGCAGCCCGAGGGAGGTGGCCAGGAACGCGGCGAACGCACCCGCGGTGAGCAGGGCGGTGAACAGCGACCCCCACGGACCGGTGTCCACCTGGGCGGGTAGCGCCACCACCGCGGTGTCCGTGGCGCCGGACAGGTACAGCTGCGGCACCAGCACCCGGCCGAGTACGCCGTAGATGCCGGGGAACAGGTAGAACACGCTGAGCAGGACGACCGTGAACGCCGCCGTCCGGCGAGCGGCGCGGCCGTCCGGGCTGGTGTGGAAGCGCATCAGCACGTGCGGCAGGCCCATGGTCCCGAGCATGGTGGCCAGCAGTACCGCCCACGTGCTGAGCAGGGGGTATCCGGTCTCGCGCAGGTCGAGCAGCGGTCGCTGCCACCCTGGACCGCCCGGCGCGGTCTCACCGGGTAGCGCGGGGACCCGGGAGCCTTCCGGGAACACCACGGTGCGCCCGCCCGCCACCTGCCAGTCCCCGGGTGGCAGCGGCGTCACCGATCCGTCCGGCTCCAGCACGGAGGCACCTTCGGGCACGTCCAGAGTCACCGGAACGCGAAACACGACCGAGGTCTCGCGGTCGAACTCGGTGAACTCGGCCGGATGCAGGGCTTGCCCGCGCACGTCCGGTCCGACCTGCAGCAGCAGCCAGATCGCCGGGATGATGAACAGCACCAGCTTGAAGCAGAACTGGAACGCCTGGACGTAGGTGGCCGCGCGCATTCCGCCCAATGCCAGGGTGGTGCTCACCGCGGTGCCCGCGATGACGACACCCACCCAGTACGGTGTCCCGCTCACCACGCTGAGCACGAGGCCCGCTGTCCGGAACTGGGGGACCAGGTAGAGCCCGCTGATCATCAGCACCACGACCGCGGCGAGCCTGCGCAGTCCAGGGGAGGCGAGTCGGGCCTCGGCGAAGTCCGGCACGGTGAGCGCACCCGAGCGGCGCATCGGCGCGGCGACCAGCGCGAGCATGGCGATGAAGCCGGCGGCGAACCCGACGGCGTACCAGAGCGAGCCGATCCCGTCCTTCACCACGAGCCCGGCCACCCCGAGGAAGGACGCCGCCGAAAGGTACTCCCCGGAGACCGCCGCCGAGTTCAGCAGCGGGGACACCCGGCGCGAGGCGACGAGGAAGTCCGAGGTCGTGCGCATCGCGGCGACCCCGCGCAGCCCGATCAGCAGTGTCACGATGATGACCGGCGCCACGGCGAGCGCGACGATCATTCGCGCCTCCCCGGGCCGCTCCGGGAACTTCCCGAGTGCCCCGGTCGCTCGGTGTGCTCGGAGTTCTCCGGATGCTCCGCCCTGCGCAACTGCCACAGGGCGAGCAGCACCATCGCCGGGAACGGGAGTACGCCCAGTGCCAGCCAGGACAGCGGGATATCCGCGATGCGCACCTGGTCCAGTTCGGGGAAGGCCGCCAGCGTGAGTGAGAGCCCGACCACCAGCGTGCCCAGCAGGCCGATGGCGACCGCGGCTCGCCTCCGCTGGATCCGGTACAGGGCGACGGCGTGCTCGGCCTCGGCCGGGTGCAGGGTGCTGACTCGCCAGCGGCCCCTTGGCCTGCGGCGGGAGTGTGCGAGCCGGGTCTGGGGGCTGGTGACCGCGACCCTGCGGTTGCCGGTCATCGTGGGAGTGTCACAGCGCAGTTGAAAACGCGCGACACGATCGCGTCGCCGGGGCTCGGACCTGATCTCGTTAGTTCCTGCCTGCTGCAACGACGCCCCGCCGCCGCGATCGTGGAGCTTCGCCGGGCGCGTTCTGTCACTCCCGTGACCTCGCATGTCCCGGTTCTCATCCGCTTGTCACAGCCTTTGCTCGGGACGGCTCAGATCACCACGTCGCGCGGCGTGCAGCAGTCGCTCCCGCAGTTCCCTGGCGTGCCGGCGACTGACCGGAACGTCACCGAGGTCGGTGTGGGCCAGTAGCCCGCCGACGGAGTCGCTGCGCAGCTCCCTTACCGCCTCCAGCGCGACCAGGAAGCCACGGTGCGTACGGGCGAAACCGGCGTGCTCCCAGTACTCCTCCAGCCGGGAGATCGGCATGCGAACCAGGTGGACGCCGCTGGGGGTGTGCAGGCGCACGTAGTCGCCGTGGGCCTCGGCGAAGCGGACCTCGTCGCGATGGACGTATCGGGTGCGGCCACCGGATTCCACCGGCAGCGCGGCCATCGCGTCCGGCTGCACCGGCACCGAGTCCTCGGCGGGTGCGATGCGGGTGACCCTGGCCAGCGCGTCGGCGAGTCGTTCCGGGCGTACCGGCTTGAGCAGGTAGTCCACCGCGCCGACGCCGAAGGCCGCGATCGCGTGCTCGTCGTAGGCGGTGACGAAGACGACCACGGGTGGTTCGGCGAGTTTCGCGAGCAGCGAGGCGAGTTCCAGCCCGTCGAGGCCGGGCATCGCGATATCCAGGAACACCGCGTCGAAACGTTCGTTCTGGATCATCCTGAGCGCGGAGAGCGCCTCACCCGCGCCGGCTACCTCACCCACCTCGGCCGCTTCCCGTAGCAACCGGCACAGATCGTCCAGCGCTGCCGGGACGTCGTCGACGGCGAGCACACGCAGTCCGCTGCTCATGTCGTTTGCCTCATTCGCCGGCTGGCCGCACATCGCTCGGTGCCATATCCGGCTCGCACACTGTGCCAGTCGATCATGACCTTCCTCCCGTCCGCCGCAGGGTCTTCACGGCATCACTCCGGGCTGGAACCGGGGCACCCGCACGATCACCCGGGTGCCGTCGTTCTCGGCCGTCTCGACCACCAGCCCGAACCAGGGGCCGTACACGTTACGCAGCCGCCGGTCGACGTTGGCCAGGCCCATGCTGCCGGGCGGGCTGTCACCGGCCAGGATCGAGGCGGCGAGGCCGGGATCCATGCCGACCCCGTCGTCGTCGACGCTGATCACGCAGTCGGCGCCCTCGGCCTCACCCGTCACCAGCACCAGCCCGCCACCCGTGCGCGGTTCGATCCCGTGCCGGATCGCGTTCTCCACCACCGGTTGCAGGACCAGATAGGGGATGGCCACCGCGAGTACCTCCGGGGCCACCCGTACCTGGACACGGAGGCGGTCGCCGAGGACGGCGCGCTGCAGGGCGAGGTAGGTCTCGATGGCGTGGAACTCGTCCGCCACGGTGGTGTACTCGCCGTGGCTGGCCAGGCTGTAGCGGATGTAGTCGGCGAAGTCGAGCATCAGTTCCCGGGAGCGGTCCGGTTCGGACCGGACCAGCGCGGCGATCACCGTGAGTGCGTTGTAGACGAAGTGCGGGGAGATCTCCGCGCGGAGTGCACGCAGTTCGGCCTGCGCCGCGTGTTCCGCGGAAGCCTCGAGGTGACCGCGTTCCAGCGCCGCCACGATCACGCCCGCGACCTCGCGGACGGCCGCGGCCTTCGTGCCACCACAAGCGACCAGCACGCCGGCCATCTCGTCGTGCACGTACAGCGGCAGCGCCACGACGCGGCCCCGGCCGGCGCGACTCTCGGTCTGCAGCACCTTTTCGACCACGACGCCCAGGTCGGCGTCGGCGGGCGCGGTCCCGGCCAGGACCAGCCTGCCGGACAGGTCGGCAAGGCCCGCGGCCTCGGCGCCGAGCAGGCGCCGGACGCCCCTCGCCGCGGCACGTACCCGTGGGCCGGAGAGGCCGTCGGCGAGGTCGTCGGTCACGTGTCGTGCGGTCTCCAGCACCGAGGCGGTGTCCGAGCGCGACTTCGACAGCCGTGGCCACATCGTGTCCCGGCTGTTGTCCCGGTCGGCGGGAACCGTCATCCGTCACTCCCATCCACGTCGACGGGTAGCACCAGATACTAGAGTGACCGATGCGGTCGTCCCCGATGTCGTCTCCGCCGACCGACGATCCTGCCCGCCCGCATGACCGTTTGTCCCGTTTCACGCGCCGTCTGTCGCGCGGGCGCTCGTTCCACCGTCGGTCGCGTCCTATGGTCCTCGGTCATGAGCAACGACGCCTTGTCCAACCTGTCCAGTGAATCCCGTTCTTTTGCGCCCTCTGCTGAGTTCGTTGCGGGGGCGAATGTGTCTGGGGAGTGGTATGAGCGGGCTGGGGTGGATCGTGAGGGGTTTTGGGCGGAGCAGGCTGGGCGGTTGTCGTGGGAGCG
>NZ_PQHZ01000045.1 GCF_003385185.1 Amycolatopsis palatopharyngis
TCCGTCCACACCCCCGAACACCTCGCCACCGTCGCCACCCAACTCAACGGCCGACCCCGCGAAACCCTCGGCTGGGACACCCCCGCCGAAGCCCTCCACCAACTACTCTGCCCCCCACACCAACAAACCAGCGTTGCAACCACCAGTTGAAACCACCAGATCGACAACGGCGCTAACTACCCCCATTCCGCTTTGGCTACCCTCGGGCCATGAGTGATCAGTGCCTGTTCTGCGGCATCGTGGCCGGCAGCATTCCGAGTGTGAAGGTGGCCGAGGACGACACGACCTACGCCTTCATGGACATCAACCCGGCCTCGGACGGGCATCTGCTCGTCGTCCCCAAGAGGCACAGCAAGGACCTGCTCGAGATTCCGGGCGACGACCTGACCGCCGTCACCCTGGCCGCGCAGCGCCTCGCCAAGGTCGCGGTCGAGGAGTTGGGCTCGGACGGGGTGAACCTGCTCAACTGCTGCGGCGCCGCCGCATGGCAGTCGGTGTTCCACTTCCATCTGCACGTGATTCCCAGGTACGCGGACAAGGCCAGGGACCGGCTGACGTTGCCCTGGAAACCGGAGGTCGCGGGCGACATGGACACGATTGCCGCCCTGGGCGCCCGGCTTTCCGCCGGCCAGGGTTGACCCCGAGCGGGGCCCCGCCACAACCCGTCCGCACTTTCCCGGGAAAGTGCGGTTGGGGGCGGGGCCGGGGTCAGCCGGCCATGTCGGCGTAGGCGATCACCTTGGTGATCTTCGCCCGGACCAGGTACTCGCCCGGCACGGCGTTGCGCCTGCCGAACTCCTCGGCCCGGTCCTCGCCCATGTAACGGCTGCCGATCATGGTGGCCCAGCGCAACAGCTCCGCAGGGTCCTCCGACAACGACACCGAGCCCCGGAACTGCACGAAGGAGTAGGGCGGTGCCTGGTCGTCCACGGCCAGGGAGAATCGGGGATCCCGCCGCAATGCCCTGCCCTTCAACGAGGTCGCGCCCGTGTTGAAGATCAGTTCGGCACCGTGGGTGCCCTCGTGCAGCACGAACCAGATCGGGGTGACATGGGGGGCGCCGTCCGCTCCGGTCACGGCCAGCTTTCCGGTGCGGGTGCCCTCGGTGGTGAACGCCCACCACTCGTCCCTGCTCATCTCGTACATGACGGGACCATATCGAGACCGCGGGCGGCTGGGGGCGAGTGCCGCGGACCGGTCACCCGTGCGGGTAGACCGCCACGGCGACTAACCTTGCCCGCTGTGCGCGACGACGAGCTGAACGGGGCGGGGCTGGCCGACGAGGCGCTGGCCCGCAGGCTGAAGGCATTGGCCTGCACGGCTCCCCTGCATGACCTGGACGCACGCAAGGCCAAACTCGACTGGGCTGACGCGACCATCTACCAGATGGCGGAGATCGCCCTGCACACGATCGACCAGGTCACGATCGCGATGGACTTCGACACCGGCGCCGACCACCAGCAGGTCATCAACCGGTTGCGCCCGTTCATCGCGGCGCAGGCGCCGGGCAGGCATCCGGACGAGCACGAGCGGGTCGCGCGGTGGGTGCTGGACAACCTGATCAACGTCGGCACCGCGGACCGCGGATTCCGGCGGGTGTACGGCAGCGTCGACGCCTCGGGCGCCTACCAGCGGCGCGCGTTCGACTTCAAGCTGCTGGTCGAGCTGGCCGCGCCGGACGGCGAGGTCTACCTGCGCGCCAGTGACGAGGCCATCAACGTGCTGGTCGGCGCGCTGGACACCGACGTGGAGTCGGCGCAGATCGCCGCCGAGGTGAAGCTCGAGAACCTGATCATCCGAGGCAGGCTGGCCGACGCCAAACTCGCCGCCGAACAGGCCCGCTACCGCACAGTGCAGTACGGCGAGGTCCTGCGCGCGAAACTCGACGCGACCCGGCGTGACGTGCGCGCCGTGGACTGGGACGAGGAGATGCCCGCGCTGCTGGACTCGGCGCTGTCGCACATCGAAGCCCGCTTCCGCGCGGAGAACGCGATCCTGCGCAACATCACCACCGCACGGGACGAGGCCGAGGATCCCGATCGCAAGCGCAGGGCCGCGGAGCTGGTGGACATCGTCGCCGACTGCATCGGCAGGCACACCCAGCTGCAGTCCCGCGTGCAGGCCGCGGGCGCCACCTTCCGCGCCGAGCAGGACCGCCAGCAGTTCTCCGGCCCGCCGAGGCGGGCCACCGTCGACCTGTTCGGCCAGCTGCTGGTGCCCAGCCTGGAACTGCCCATCGCCGACGCCGTGCGCCCGGTGGAGGCGTTCTTCCACGGGGCGGCCGGGCTGGCCGTCCCGACCGTTCCGGCGTTGCCCGCGCTGGTGTCGCTGCTGCTGCGTCCGGCACCGGAGCGGGACAAGCTCGTCGGGGAGATCCCGGAACCGGAGCTCATGCCAGCCGAGTCACTCGACCGCTTCAGTGACGAGCACTGGCGCCGCGCCGACGAACTGCTTCACCTGCCGGACGTGCCCCGCAGGCTGTCCGGGCTGCTCGCCGAGGCGAGGGAGATCGCGCCGGACGTCGCGCAGCTGGTGGCGCTGCGGGCGGTGCACTCCTACAGCCCGGAGGTGGGCGCGGCCATCCGCCAGGGTGACGAACGGGCCCTGCTCGCGGTGGACGACGGCACGGTCCTGCAGGATGAGCAGTTCGGCGGCGCCGATCTGCTGCTCACCTCGGCGCTCATCGACCGAGGCGGCGATCCGCCGAGTATGGCGGACGAGGAGGGAGAACCGGCGTGAAGAACGTCGACGTGGAGTCGGCCGCGCGGCTGATCTCCTTCGGCATGCGGCCGAAGCAGTTGCCGTCGCGGGACGTGGTGTACGCCGACCTGGTCCGCCGCTACGGCGAGGACAGCGCGTTCAAACAGCTGACGAACTCCGTGGCGGCCGGCCTCGGTCTGCTGGTGCTGGACGTCAGTGCGCAGGCCGGCGCCGTGCTGGCGGCCACCGACGAGTCGGTGTTCGAGATCAAGATGGACAGCTACGCGCGGCAGAGCAAGATCCGCGAGCGCAGGGAGACCGAGAAGGTGTTGCACGGTCTCGTGCATCTCGCCACCGCCGCGCTCGGGTACCCGCGCCCGGACGATCTGGCCAACGACACCTACGTCGGCCGGGTCAGTGTCGAACAGGTGGACAGCGTCGTCCGTGAGGCGTGCCGGATACTGGACGAGCGTGCGGCGAAGGCCGAGCAGAACAACGACCCGCTCTCCGACGCGCCCGAACTGGAACAGGCCTGGCGAGCCTACGCGCGACGTCCCGCGGCCGCGGCGACCAAGGACGGGCGGATGTCCTCCGACACGACCCGGGGAATGGTCGCGCGTGCGTTGCGCTTCCTCGCCGAACAGGGTTTTCTCGTCCAGGTCAGCGGCGAACAGGGTGGGACGTACCGGACCACGCCGCGGTATCAGGTGCAGGTGCGCGAACTGGCCGCCGACAGCGCGTTCACGGAGCTGCTGGAACTCGACGTCGTCGCCGTGTCCGGCAGTTCGGGAACGCTCCGCCCGACCATCTCGGACACGTTGTGAACCAGGGGGACCGGTAGATGTACGAGCTGTCACGAGTACGGCTGCACTCGGTCGGGCCGGCCGGTGCGCGCTACCAGGACGTCGTGCTCGACCTCAGCGGCGTCGGTCCCGTCGTGCAGGCGCCGACCCAGGACGCGCTGTTCTCCGCCGGAATCCACTCGGTGGACCAGGGACTGCCCCGCAGGCCCGCACCGGCCAGCGTGCTGTTCCTGGAGAACGGCGGTGGTAAGTCCGTGCTGATCAAGCTGATCTTCTCGGTGATGCTGCCCGGCAGGAGACAGGTGGTGGGCACGACCAGTACGCGCGTGCTGGAGAAGTTCGTCGGCGCCAAGGACGTCTCGCACGTGGTGCTGGAGTGGCAGCACACCGACACCGGTCGCAGGCTGATCACCGGCAAGGTCTCCGAATGGCGCGGCCACGTCACCTCCTCCGACCCGGCGAACCTCGTCGACTCCTGGTACTGCTTCCGGCCGAGTTCGACGCTCGGCCTCGAGTCGCTGCCGCTGGCCGAGGACGGGCGGCTGCTCACCATGTCTGGCTTCGCGGAGAAGGTGGACCACAGCCACCGCGCGGAACCCGAGCTGGAGCTGTTCTGGACCCGCAGGCACCACGAGTGGACCGAGCGGCTGGACCAGCTCGGCCTGGACACCGAGCTGTTCCGGTACCAGCGCGCGATGAACGCGGGCGAGGGCGAGGCGGCCGATGCCTTCAACTTCAACACCGACGGCGCGTTCGTCGAGTTCCTGCTGAAAGCGGTGATCTCCGAGGACGACCCGCGTGATCTCGCCGAGGTGCTGCGCACCTATGCCCACAACCTCGGGCAACGCGGCGAACTGGTCGCCGAGCGGGATTTCGTCGAGGGCGCGCTGGAGCTGCTGGGGCCCCTGTCGGACGAGGAGTCGATGGCTGCCGCCGCGCGGTCGCTGGCCGAGGACGCGCGGGCGCAGGCGCGGACCTTCGCCGACGCGGTCACCGCCCGCCACCGCATCGAGTCGGAGCGGCTCGACGGTCTCCGGGCCCACGTCGAGGAGACCCACGACGCCGAGAAGCTGGCCGAAGGTGATCACCGAAGGCTCACCGCCGTGGTCACCGAACTGCGCCGGATCGTCGCGGACCTGCGCCTGGCCGACGCGGTGACCGCGAAGGAGGCGTGCGACGCCGAACTCGCGCGGGCCAGGACGACGGCGCAGGCGTGGCGGGAGACCGGCACCGTGCTGGCCCACGTCAACGCTGTGCGTAAGGCCGAGGCCATCCGCGCCCTCGTGGGCGAGCGGGAACAGACCGCCAAGCCGGCGTTGGAGGCCAAGAACACCGCGGCGGCCGCGCTGGCCAGGGGACTGCTCGCCCTCGCGCGGGAGGCGGGTCAGCAGGCCGACGCCGCCGAGCGGCGGGCTGCTGCCCTGCACGCGGAGGCCGCGGCCAAGCAGTCGGATCGCGACCAGGCCACCGGCATCGCCGCCCGGCACCGCGCTGAAGCCGCCCAGCTCGCCGAGCGGATCGACGAGGTGACCGGCGAGGTGCGCAGGTCGGTCCGTGCCGGCCTGCTGTCCGCACCGGCGAGCGGGACGGAGATCAGCGGCGTCGCCGATGCGGCGCAGCGGGCGCGCACCGACGCCTCGACCGCCGTATCCGAGCTGGCCGCGGCGGAGGCGGCACTGGAGGTCGTCGAGGACGAGCTGACCGACATCCAGTCCGAACTGCACACCGCACGCCAGCGGGTGAACTCCGCAGACAGCGCGGAGCGGCAGGCCACGGCCGAACTGGACAGGGCGCATCGGCGCACCGACGCCCTCGCCGCGCATCCCCGCCTCGCGGAACTGCTCGGGGGCGACGTCGTGCGCATGGAGACCGACGCACCCGCGTTGTTGAAGCGCCTGCGCCAGGCCCGTGGCGAGGCCGAGCGGGAGCAGACGACCCTGCGCATGGAGGAACAGGTGGACGAGCGCGCACTCGCCGCGCTCGGCAGCGGGGGCCTGCTGCCCGCGCCGGCCGAGGTGCAGGCCGCGCTCGACGTTCTGGAGGACGCGGGAGTCACCGCCTGGTCCGGCTGGCGTTATCTGTCCACACTCGACTCGAAGGCGCGGGAAGCGGCGCTGCGCCGCTACCCCCACCTGGTGGGCGGGGTGCTGCTGAACGACGCGGCGCAGGTGCCCCGTGCGGAGTCTGCGCTCACCGCGGCCAAACTGCTGCCGGGTGTGCTGCTCGCGGTCGGCACCACCGCGGCCGTCCTCGGGGACGGGCCAGGGGACGGCCCGTCCGGTATCGATTTCCTGGTTCCCCCCAATCCTGCGATGTACGACGAGGACGCGGCCGACGCGGAGCGGGAGGCGATCGCCGCCCGGCACTCGCGGCGGCAGAAGCAGCTCGAGTCACTCGCCGCCGCCGTCGAGGTGGACGCGGGCCTGGAATGGAAGCTCACGGCGTGGCGGGAGGACTACCCGGCCGGCGCTGTGGCGGGGCTCGCCGAGGACGCGGAGAACACCGCGAGCGATCTGGCCGAGGCCAGGTCGCGGCTGGGGGCCGTCGAGTCCAGGGTGGACGAGCTCTCCGCCAGGCGGCTGCGGCTGCGCGAGGGTGTGCCGCAGCGGCGTGCCGCCCTGCGCACCATCGAGGAACGCACCAGGTCCCTGGACGAACTCGCGGCACGGGTGGCCCGCGTCCCGGAGTGGACCGACGCCGCGCAGCGGGCTCGGGAGGTGCTCGCCGAGGCCGAGGCGGAGGCGGAGGCGGCCGCGGTGCACGCCGACCGGTTGCGTGCGGACGCCGCCGAGGAGCAGCGCACCGCCGATGGGCACCGGCGCACGGTCAGCAGCGCCAACGCGGAATTGGCGGAGGTGCCCGGTGGCGGCGCCGTGTCGGCCGACGATCCGGTGCCCGACGAACCGGTGGACGTCCTGCGGCGGGCGTTTCATGCCGCGGGCGATGCCTACGCGAAGGTGGAGGTCGGCAGCGACCTGCGCGCGGAGCTGGAGCAGGCGGAGAGCGCCGAGTCCGCCGCCCGTGCGGCGCTGGAGGCACTCGACGCGGAAGTCCGCGAACAGGCGAGCGCGATGCTGGACACGCCGGACGGTTCCGACGCCGCGACCCGGGCCGCGGCCCAGTCCCGTGCGGGCAGGGCGGTGGCCGCGCTGGAGGCCGAGCACAGCGAGGCGATCGGCGTGGTGGCGACGCGAAGGGCCGAGCTGGAGCAGTTGCCGAAGCAACCGGCTTCGCTGGACGGACATTCCCGCCCGCGCGACGTCGAGCACGGCAGGGAGCTCGTCGAGGCCGCGACGGCCGATGCCACGGCGGCGGCGAGGGCGCTGGAACGTGCGCAGACGCAGCGCGCCGAGGCCGAGTACGTACTGGAGCGGGCCACCTCCTCCGCCGGTGGTTTCGCGATGCTCGCCGAAGCGGTGGCGCATCTGTCGAGCGGAAGTGAGCAGAGCGAGGTCTTCGACAGCGACCTCGACACGGCGAGGTCGCGCCACGGTTCGCTGAACGAGGCGTTGAAGACCGCGGAGGCCGCGGTGGAGCAGGCGCAGTCCAGGGTCCGCGCCGCGGCGGACGCGCTCGCGCAGTACGCCACCGAGAAGCGGTTCGAGCACCTGGCGAGCCCGGTTCGCCAGCAGATCATCTCGGTCAAACGGGACAGCCTGCCCGCGAGCGCGGGAGAGTGGGCCGCCGCACTGCGGCCGCGACTGCGGACCCTCACCGACGACCTGGCCCAGATCGACCGGCACCGGTCCGGGATCGTGGCCCGGTTACAGGGCATGGTGGAGGGCGCGCTGCGCATGCTGCGCTCGGCCCAGCGGCTGTCGCGCCTGCCGGAGGGGCTCGGCGACTGGTCCGGTCAGGAGTTCCTCCGGATCCGTTTCGCCGACCCGGAAGAGAATTTGCTCGCGGAGGCGCTCGGCGAGGTGGTCGACGAGGCCGCGCTCGGGCGGACCAGCGATGGCCGCGAGGTGAAACGGGACGGCATGTCACTGGTGCTGCGCGGCGTGCAGGCGGCCGTGCCGAAGGGGTTCCGGGTGGACATGCTCAAACCGGACTCGGTGCTGCGGACCGAGCGGCAGCGCGTTTCGGAGATCCGCGACGTCTTCTCCGGTGGCCAGCAGCTCACCGCCGCGATCATCCTCTACTGCACCCTCGCGGCCTTGCGGGCGAACAACCGCGGCAAGATGCGCAACCGGCATTCGGGGGTGCTGTTCCTGGACAACCCGATCGGGCGTGCCTCGGCCGGGTATCTGCTGGAGCTGCAGCGGGTGGTCGCCAGTGCGCTCGGAGTGCAGCTGATCTACACCACCGGCCTGTTCGACGCGGGTGCGCTCAGTGAGTTCCCGCTGATCATCCGGCTGCGCAACGACGCGGATCTGCGAGCCGGACGGAAGTACCTCTCGGTGGACGCCACCATCCGGGGTGAGCTCGCCGGTCTCGCCGAACCCGACGGCACCGCCCTGATCTCGTCGACCCGCGTGTTCACGAAACCACGCGCGGCTGCCGAGACGTCTACTGTGGACGGCTGAAGGCCAGGCCCGCGCCGAGGCCGATCATCATCACCCCGCCGGATCCGCCGACGAGTTCGAGCCGCCGAGGAGAGTGCGCGAACCACGCGCGGGCGGTCCCCGCGACGAGTGCCCACGCGCTGTCCGACAGCAGCGCGATGGCGGGCAACGCGATGCCGAGGATCAGGATCTGCGCCGGTACGGCACCAGCGCTCGGGTCGACGAACTGGGGGAGTACCGCCGCGAGGAACACGATCGACTTCGGGTTGGCGAAGCCGACGACGAAACCGTCCCGGAGCACCCGTAGCGCCCGTCCCCTGCGGACCTCGCCGCCGGTGTCCAGGGCCCCGTGCAGTGCACGACGGTGCCTGATCGCCTGCACGCCGAGGTAGACCAGGTACCCGGCGCCGAGCAGCTTGATCACCGTGAAGACGGTCGCGGAGCTCTCGACCAGGGCGCCGAGCCCGAAGGCGACCGCGACGACCTGGACGTAGACGCCTGCCGCGTTGCCGGCCACGGAGATCAGCGCGTCACGCTTGCCGACCGTCAGCGCCCGGCTGATCGCGAACAGCACGCTCGGGCCGGGAACCACGATCATCAGGAAGGTCAGTGCGGCGAAGGCGGCGAGCTGGCCGGGAGACACCATGGCCCGAGCCTAGCCCCGCGAGGGCCGGATCGGGCCCGGTTCCGGTCAAGCGGGAGCTGGTATCTTGATCGATTCTCCTGGTGAGGGCGAAGTGGCCCACGTCTCCGCTGGGGCATTCAGGTAGCCGCAGGTGAGCACGCTAGGGTTAGCACCGATCGCGCATCATCGAGACATGTGAATTCCAGCCCGTGCAGACGTGTTACCCGGCACAGCCGGGTCGAGCCCCGAGGAGAGAAGAGCAGTGACGGTTCGCGTAGGCGTCAACGGCTTCGGCCGGATCGGTCGAAACTTCTTCCGCGCCGTACAGGCCAGCGGTCACGACATCGAGATCGTGGCGGTGAACGACCTGACCGACAACTCCGCCCTCGCGCACCTGCTCAAGTACGACAGCGTGCTCGGTCGCCTTCCGGAGGAGGTCGGCACCAACGACGAGGGCATCGTCGTCGGTGGCAAGACCATCAAGGCGTTCGCCGAGCGTGACCCGGCGAAGCTGCCCTGGGGCGACCTCGGTGTCGACGTCGTCGTGGAGTCCACCGGCTTCTTCACCAATGCCGAGGACGCGCGCAAGCACGTCGAAGCCGGCGCGAAGAAGGTCATCGTGTCCGCGCCGGCCAAGGGCGAGGACCTCACCGTCGTGCTCGGCGTGAACGACAACGCCTACGACGGTTCGCAGACGATCATCTCCAACGCGTCCTGCACCACCAACTGCCTCGGGCCGCTCGCCAAGGTGCTGCACGACAGCTTCGGCGTCGAGCAGGGCCTGATGACCACGATCCACGCCTACACCGCGGACCAGAACCTGCAGGACGGCCCGCACAAGGACCTGCGCCGTGCCCGTGCCGCCGCGCTGAACATCGTGCCCACCGGCACCGGTGCGGCCAAGGCGATCGGCCTCGTGCTTCCCGAGCTCAACGGCAAGCTCGACGGTTACGCGCTGCGGGTGCCGGTGCCGACCGGTTCCACCACGGACCTGACCGTGCAGCTGACCAAGAGCGCCTCGCTCGAGGACATCAACGCCGCCTACCGCGCCGCCGCCGACGGTCCGCTCAAGGGCATCCTGCGCTACAGCGACGAGCCGATCGTCTCCTCCGACATCGTCACCGATCCCGCGTCGTGCATCTACGACGCGCCACTGACGAAGGTCATCGGTAATCAGGTCAAGGTCGTCGGCTGGTACGACAACGAGTGGGGCTACTCCAACCGCCTCGCGGACCTGGCGAAGCTCGTCGGCTCCAAGCTGTCCTGATCGATGGCGACGAAAACTCTCGACGATCTGCTCGGCGAGGGCGTTTCGGGGCGCACCGTACTGGTGCGCTCCGACCTCAACGTCCCGCTCGACGGTTCCACCATCACCGATGACGGCAGGGTGCGCGCCGCGCTGCCCACGATCCGGCGGTTGTCCGAGGGCGGGGCCAAGGTCATCGTGACCGCGCACCTCGGACGGCCGAAGGGCGAGGCCGATCCGGCGTACTCACTCGCTCCCGTGGCCGCCCGCCTCGGTGAGCTGCTGGGCGCGGAGGTCTCCCTGGCAGGCGATGTCACCGGCGATTCGGCGCGGCAGACGGTGGCCGCTCTCGGTGACGGCGGTGTGGCGTTGCTGGAGAACGTGCGGTTCGACCCGAGGGAGACCAGCAAGGACTCCACCGAACGGGCTGCCTTCGCGGCGGAACTGGCCGCGCTCACCGGCGACGGCGGAGCCTTCGTCTCCGACGGTTTCGGTGTCGTGCACCGTAAGCAGGCCTCCGTCTACGAGGTGGCCGAAGTGCTGCCCGCGTACGCGGGCGGGCTCGTGCTGGCCGAGCTCGAGGTGCTGAGCACCCTCACCGGCGACCCCCGCAGGCCCTATGCCGTGGTTCTCGGCGGGTCGAAGGTCTCGGACAAGCTGGCCGTGATCGAGGCGCTGCTGCCGAAGGTGGACGCCCTGCTGGTCGGCGGCGGCATGTGCTTCACGTTCCTCGCCGCGCAGGGTCACTCCGTCGGCGGCTCACTGCTCGAGTCGGACATGATCGACACCTGCAAGCGGCTGCTGGCCGAAGCCGGCGACAAGCTCGTGCTGCCCACCGACGTCGTCGTGGCCGACGCGTTCGCCGCCGACGCGGCGACGCGCACGGTGGCCGCGGACGCGATCGAGGACGGCTGGCTGGGGCTGGACATCGGCCCCGACAGCGTGCGGGCGTTCGCCGGCACCCTCGCGGGCGCGGGCACCACCTTCTGGAACGGCCCGATGGGCGTGTTCGAGATGGCGCCGTTCGCCGAGGGGACCAGGGCGGTGGCGCAGGCCATCGCCGACTCGGCCGCGTTCAGCGTGGTCGGCGGCGGGGACTCGGCCGCCGCGGTGCGCCTGCTCGGGCTGCCCGATGACGGCTTCTCGCATATCTCCACCGGTGGCGGAGCCTCCCTGGAGTACCTCGAAGGCAAGGAACTACCCGGCGTCGCGGTGCTGGAGAAGGGTGTCTGATGGCACGCAAGGTGCTTATTGCCGGAAACTGGAAGATGAACCTCAACCACCTCGAGGCCATCGCTCTGGTGCAGAAGATCGCGTTCTCCCTGCCGGAGAAGTACTACGCCAAGGTGGATGTGGCGGTGCTACCGCCGTTCACCGACATCCGCAGCGTGCAGACGCTCATCGACGGCGACAAGCTGCTGCTCGGCCACGGTGCGCAGGACCTGTCCCCGAACGACTCGGGTGCGTACACCGGCGACGTGTCGGGCGCGATGCTGGCCAAGCTCGGCTGCACCTACGTCACGGTGGGGCACTCCGAGCGGCGGGAGTACCACGCCGAGACCGACGAGACCGTCAACAAGAAGGTGCGGGCCGCCGTCAAGCACGGGGTCACGCCGATCCTGTGTGTCGGTGAGCAGCTGGACGTCCGCGAGGCCGGTGGTCAGATCGAGCACACCACCGGCCAGCTGATCGCGGGGCTGAAGGGGCTCAAGACCGAGCAGGTGGCCGGGGTCGTCGTCGCCTACGAGCCGGTGTGGGCCATCGGCACGGGGCGCGTAGCCACGCCCAGCGATGCCGAGGAGGTGTGCGCGGCCCTGCGCACGGCGCTCGCCGAGAAGTACGGCGCGGAGGTCGCGGACGGAGTCCGTGTGCTCTACGGCGGCTCGGTGAAATCCGGTAACATCGCCGACCTGGTGGCGTGCGACAACGTCGACGGTGCACTGGTGGGCGGCGCAAGCCTGAACGCCGACGAATTCACCAAACTCTGCGCGCTCGCCGCCGGTGGGCCGCTGCCGTAACCCGGTGGCCGCCCGGTAGTCTGAACCTTCGGCCGCCGCACTGACGAGGATGAGATGAAGCTGTTCCTGCAGATCCTGTTGATCGCCTCCAGCGTGCTGCTGATCGGGGCCGTGCTGTTGCACCGTGGGCGGGGTGGCGGCCTGTCTTCCCTGTTCGGTGGAGGCATGCAATCGAGCCTTTCGGGCTCGAGCGTCGCTGAGAAGAACCTTGACCGGATCACGTTGCTCCTCGGCTCTATCTGGCTGATCAGCATCGTGGGTCTCGGCCTGCTGCTGAAGGTTTGACGGCACTCCCGGAAGCCTTTTGCCGCGCTTCCGGTGGTGCCGAGTGCACGGGCGTGCCTATGGGGGGTGCGCCGCCGATGTCATAACTGTGAGGATTCATGGTTGGCGGTAATGCAATTCGCGGCACCCGGGTCGGTGCTGGTCCAATCGGTGAGTCCGAGCGCGGGGAATCCGCGCCTCGGCGCCGAATTTCCTACTGGTGCGCGAACGGGCACGAGTCGCAGCCATCGTTTTCGATGGACGCGGATATCCCGGATGAATGGGATTGTCCGCGTTGCGGTCTGCCTGGTGGGCAGGATGAGCGGAACCCGCCCGCGGCACCGAGGACCGAGCCGTACAAGACGCATCTTGCCTACGTGAAGGAGCGGCGCAGCGACGCCGACGGTGAGGCGATTCTCGCCGACGCTCTCGAACGTTTGCGGAAGCGGCGCCAGATCTGACCGGATGCGGGGGGAACTTTCGTAGGGAAAGTTCCCCCCGCATCGTCGGTACGGTATGGCCGCGCTCAGGCCCTCGGCCCGACCCGGCGCTCGGAGTCCGGACGCTGTTCGATCGGGATCTCCGTGGTGTCTTCCTCATCACTGGCCAGCCGCATCGGGTAGCGGGCTCGGACCCGGAAGCCGCCGTCGTCGGTAGTGCTGGTTTCGAACGTCCCACCCAGCAGGCGGGCCCGTTCGGCGAGTCCGGTGAGGCCGTGCCCACCCGAGGGCAGGCCGCTGACGGGTTCGCACGCCGGTTCGTTCCAGACCTCGATGTGCAGCCCGTCCGCGCTGCCCAGAACGCGCACGACCGCCTTGGCTCCCGGGGCGTGCTTGTGCACGTTCGTCAGGCACTCCTGCACGGTGCGGTAGGCCGCGGCCGACACCTTCGTGCACAGCTCGTCCGGTACCCGCTCCACGGTCAGCTGGACCGGAACATCGGTGTTGCGCACGAGCTGGTCGAGTTCGGTGATCCCTGGCTGGGGGCCGTCGTCCTCGCCACCGGAGCGCAGGACGCCGACCAGTGACCGGAGTTCCTCAAGGGTGTGTCTGCTGAGCTTGCGGATCGTCTGAGCGGTCTGCTGGGCCTCGGCCGAGGTGTTGGCGACCGAGAGCACCCCGGCCTGCATGGCTATCAGGGTGATGTCGTGGGATACGACGTCATGCATCTCCCTGGCCAGGCGGGCACGCTCCTCGGCCCGCACAGCTTGCGCGTGCAGTTGTTTCTCCCGGTCCCGGCTGGCGGCGAGTTCGGCGAGCCGAGCGGACAGTTGTTTGCGGGCACCGATCAGCAGGCCGATCGCGACGGGCATACCGGCCACGATCACGCCGTAGATGGCTGCCAGGCCGTGCTCACGCCAGCTCCGGGCGACGAAGTCCTCCAGCGGCCACTGCACGAAACGGCCGACCCAGACCAGGCCCGCACCGAACCAGACCTGCCAGTGGTGCTGTTTGCGGGTGGCGAGCAGCCCCAGCGCGATCATCGCGGCGAGCTGGGACCAGCCCGCGAGGAAGCCGGGGAACGTCGCGAGTACGACCAGGAACGGGAACCATCGGCGGGCCAGTAGTGCGACACAGGCGGCCGCCGAAAGCACGTAGGAGTACGGCTCGGCCTTTTCGGGAAACACGAGCCAGAAATCGAGCACGGCGATCACGATCACCGCGGCGTCGACCGCGAGCGAGCGGATCGCCGGACTGACGAACCAGTCGGCTCGTCGTACTGCGTCGGCCGGTCGCCGCGTTCGGTCGGCGGCCCCCGCGCCGGGGCCGCCGACCGAAATCCTGAGGAAGGAGAGTCCCTCTGTGGTCATGGCTTGGACCTCTCGTCTTGTGGACTTACAGAAGAGAGGTGCGAATGACCGAATTAAGACGCGGGGCCCCGAACAAATGTGCGGATGCTAAGTCCACGATTATTCCGCCATTTTCGGCGGCGCGTTACCGCCGTGCTATGGCAAAGCGCTATGGCCGGGTGCGGGGGAGTGCGTCCGCGGCGGCCTCGTCGAGCAGCCAGAGGGTGCGGCGGCTACCACGTGCACCCGCGACCGGCAGCTGGGCTTCGGGTGCTCCGGCCACCGCGAGCGCGACCGCGTCGGACTTCGCCGAGCCCGTGGTCACCAGCCACACCTCCGCCGACCGCCGGATGGCGGGCAACGTCAGGGAGACCCGTGTCGGGGGTGGCTTCGGGGATTCCCGCACGGAGATGACAGAGCGCTCCCGCTCGTGCACAGCGGGGGAGTCCGGGAAGATCGAAGCTGTGTGCCCCTCGCCGCCGAGACCCAGCAGGGTGATGTCGAAGGCAGGTACCCAGCCGTCAGCGGCCGCGCCGGCCAGCAGCCGGGCGTACCCGTCGGCCGCGGCGTCGGGGTCGGAGCCGAACTCGCCGTCGGACGCCGCCATGGGATGAACCCTGCTCGGATCAAGCGGCACGTGATCGAGCAGGGCCTGCCGCGCCTGCTTCTCGTTGCGTTCGTCGTCATCGACCGGCACGAAACGCTCGTCGCCCCAATAGAGATCGAGCTTCGCCCAGTCGATCGCGTCGCGCGCGGGAGAGTGGCGTACGTGCTCGAGAACGGCGATGCCGGTGCCGCCGCCGGTCAGTACCACCGACGCGCTGCCCCGTTCCGCCTGCACGTCCGCGATCCGGGTGATCAGCCTGGCCGCCGTCGCCGCGGCGAGCAGTTCGGGATCTCGGTGCACCACAACGCCGGACGTGCTCATCAGACGGACTCCGTCTTCTTCGCCGCGGGCTTGCGCGTGGTCTTCGACGCCGCAGGCTTCTTCGTCGTCCTGGCCGCGAGCTTGCCCAGTCCGCGCAGCGCCCCTTCGTAGACCTCGTCGGGATCGAGCCTGCGCAACTCCTCGATCAGACAGTCCTTTGTGTCCCTGCGCTGCAGGGCTACTCGCCTGCTGGGCTGGTTCGGCGCGGTGAGCGTACCGACCTTGCCGTCCGGGCGGTGCAACTCGATCGCGCCCGAGCGGCGTTCCAGCGACACCGAGACGATGCCCTGCGCAGTGGTGGTCTTGACCCGCTTCACCGGCACGTTCAGATACTCGGCCAGCCATCCGGCCAGCAGCTCGGTGGATGGCGAGTCGCCCTCGCCGGTCACCGTCACCCCGGTCACCTTCTCGTACGGAGGCAGGTCGAGCGCGGAAACCAGCTGGGCCCGCCAGTGAGTGAGCCTGGTCCAGGCGAGGTCGGTGTCTCCGGGATCGTAGGACTTGGCCCTGGTCGACAACGTGCGGACCGGGTTACGGGCCGCCGCGGAATCGGTGATCCGGCGCTGCGCGAGCTGCCCCAGCGGATCCTGCGAAGGCGCCGTCGGCCCAGTCCCCGGCCACCAGGTGACGATCGGGGCGTCGGGCAGCAGCAGCGGAACGACGGCGCTCTGCCCCTGCGCCGCGAGGGCACCGTAGAGCCGCAACACGATGACCTCGCTCGCGCCGGCGTCCCCGCCGACCCGGATCTGGCCATCGATCCGGGCCGCGGCCGTCCGCGATCCCTTGGCCACCACGATCACCCTGGACGGGTGCTCCCGGCTGGCCTCGTTGGCCGCGTCGATGGCGTCTTCCAGCCGGTCGTCGTCGTCCGCCGCGATCACCAGCGTGAGCACCCGGCCGAGCGCGACAGCGCCGCCACGCTCCCGCAGTTCCACCATCTTCTGGTTCACCTGGGAGGTCGTCGTCGAGGGCAGGTCGATAATCACGGGCGCCTCCAGTTTTGTCGCGGGACACCCGCACCCGGTCGGCACCCGTATGCGGGTAGGAAAGCGTCGCTCACGGGCGCCTCCAGTGTTTTTGCGGGATACCCGCACCCGGTCGGCACCCGTATGCGGGTAGGAAAGCGTCGCTCACGGGCGCCTCCAGTGTTTGTGCGGGACACCCGCACCCGGTCGGCACCCGTGCGCGGGTAGGAAAGCGTCGCTCACGGGCGCCTCCAGTGCCTGCCACTGCGTCCAAGCAGCTCTTCCGCCGCCGACGGCCCCCAGGTGCCCGGCTGGTACACCTCGGGTGCGCCGTGCTTGGCCCAGTGCTCCAGCACCGGGTCCAGGATCTCCCAGGAGAGCTCGACCTCCTCGTTCACCGGGAACAGCGACGGCTCCCCGAGCAGCACGTCCAGGATCAGCCGCTCGTAGGCCTCGGGCGAGGTCTCGGTGAAGGAGTGGCCGTAGCCGAAGTCCATCGTGACGTCGCGGACCTCCATCGTCGTACCGGGCACCTTGGAGCCGAAGCGCATGGTGATGCCCTCGTCCGGCTGTACCCGGATGACGAGTGCGTTCTCGCCGAGCTCCTCCGTCGACGTCGAGTCGAACGGCAGGTGGGGCGCGCGCTTGAAGACGATCGCGATCTCCGTGACCCGCCTGCCGAGTCGCTTTCCGGTGCGCACATAGAAGGGCACGCCGGCCCAGCGCCGGTTCTGCACCTCCAGTGTCACGGCCGCGTACGTCTCGGTCGTGGAGTCCCTGGCGAAGCCCTCCTCCTGCAGCAGGCCGGGCACCTTCGTGCCACCCTGCCAGCCGCCGCCGTACTGGCCGCGCGCCGTGGTCTCGTCGAACGGCTCGACGGGTTTGGTCGCCGCGAGCACCTTGACCTTCTCCGCCCGCAGCGCCCTCGGCTGGAACGACACCGGCTCCTCCATCGCGGTCAGCGCGAGGAGCTGAAGCAGGTGGTTCTGGATGACGTCGCGGGCCGCGCCGATGCCGTCGTAGTACCCAGCGCGCCCACCGAGGCCGATGTCCTCGGCCATCGTGATCTGCACGTGGTCGACGTAGTTCGCGTTCCAGATCGGCTCGAACATCTGGTTGGCGAACCGCAGCGCCAGGATGTTCTGCACGGTCTCCTTGCCGAGGTAGTGGTCGATGCGGAACACCGACTCCTCGGGGAAGACGTCGTTGACGACGGCGTTGAGTTCCCGCGCGCTCTCCAGATCGTGCCCGAACGGCTTCTCGATGACCACCCTGCGCCAGGTCTCGGCGTCGGCCTCGGCGAGACCGCAGCGGGCGAGTTGTTTGGTCACCACAGGAAACGCCCACGGCGGGATCGAGAGGTAGAACGCGGTGTTGCCACCGGTGCCCCGCTCATCGCTGAGATCCCAGACCGTCTGTGCCAGCTGGTCGAAGGCGTCGTCGTCGTCGAAACTGCCCTGTACGAACCGGATTCCCTCGGCGAGGCGCTGCCATACCGACTCGCGGAAAGGGGTTCGCGCGTGTTCGGCGACGGCGTCGTGCACGACCTGCCCGAAGTCCTGGTGCTCCCACTCCCGGCGGGCGAACCCGATCAGGGAGAAGCCCGCGGGCAGCAGACCCCGGTTGGCGAGGTCGTAGATCGCCGGCATCAGCTTCTTGCGGGAAAGATCTCCGGTGACGCCGAAGATCACCAGGCTCGACGGCCCGGCGATCCTCGGCAGCCGCTTGTCCCGTGCATCGCGGAGCGGGTTGTTCCACCTACGGCTCATGTCTTTTGCCTCACTCGCCGGCGGGCTGCACATCGCTCAATGCCGTGCCCGACTTGTTCGCGGTGCCGGTCGCTCATGTCTGCAGATCCTGTAGTGCTCGGACGATCTCCGCCAGTCCGGCTGCCCGGTCGGTCAGGTGCAGCCGCAGTACCGGCCTGCCGTGTTCCCGCAGCACGGCCCCGTCGCCCAGTGCCTGAGCCAACTGCAGGGTGCCGAGGGTGTACGGCCGGTCCGGAACCTCGATGTCGTTCTCGGTGTCCCCGGTGATCTGCAGGAAGATCCCGTTCTGGTGGCCACCCTTGTGATACTGCCCCGTGGAGTGCAGGAACCGTGGTCCCCAGCCGAACGTCACCTGCACGCCTGCGCGCTTCGCGAGCTCACCTCGCAGTAGCGTCGCGGAGGCGTCGTCGAGCCGGTCCAGATAGGCCTGCACGGCGACATATCCGTGTTCCGGCACCGTACGCAGGAACTCCTGCAGCACATCACCGAGCCCACCGTCCCCGGACACTCCTGCGGAGGCGTACACCTCGACTGAACCATCCACTGTGGACGGCTCTTGGTCACCGCCGAGTGAGTCCGGTTCGTCCAGAAGGGACCGTGCCGCGTTCTTCGCGGCCTCCACGTCCGGCTGGTCGAAGGGGTTGATCTCCAGCAGCCTGCCGATCACGGCCGTGGCGTACTCCCACAGCAGGAACTGACCGCCGAGCGGGCCCCGCACTGCCAGGTCCGCCGTCGCCACGCGCGGACCGATGGCCACCGTGGTGGCATCGGTGTCGGCATCGGCGAAACCGGGGGAGTCGGGCCCTTCGACCACCACCGGGAGCAGACCGGTGTCCTGCTTGCCGGTCGACTCCGCGATGAGCTGCTCGGCCCAGTCGCCGAAACCGGTGAGCGTGTCCGGGCTGCCCGTGTCGCTGTTCGCCAGCACGACCTTCTCGGCGCCGGCTTGATGCGCCGCGGACAGTGCCGCGGCCAGTCGGAGCGCGGGGTTGTCGTCGGTGTCCACCGCGAGCTCACCCGCGGCTGCCGCCGCCTGGTCCAGCAGCCTTGCCACGTCCGCACCGGCCAGGCCCGCGGGGACGAGACCGAACGCGGTGAGCGCCGAGTAGCGACCGCCGACGTTCGGATCGGCGAGGAACAGCTTGCGGTAGCCCGCCGACTCGGCCAGCTCCGCGAGGGGGGAGCCGGGATCGGTGACCACCACGATTCGCCTGCCGGGGTCGATACCGGCCTCGGTGAACGCCTTGGCGAAGATCCGCCGGTGGCTGTCGGTCTCCACGGTGCCGCCGGACTTGGACGACACCACGATGACCGTGCGGTCGAGATCGCCCGCGAGCGCATCGGCGACCTGACCTGGATCGGTCGTGTCGAGCACGGTCAGCGGAACGCCCTCGGCCGCGGTGATCACCTCGGGCGCCAGGGACGAACCGCCCATCCCGGCGAGCACCACCCGGTCGACGCCCTCGCCGCGCAGTTCCTCACGCAACGCCTCGACCTCACCGATCAACGGTCGTGACGACTTGTGCAGGGTGGTCCAGGACAACCGGATCGATGCTTCCGGCTCGGCGTCCGTCCCCCACAGCGTCGGGTCCTGAGCCGCGAGTTTGCTCGCGACCCGGTCCGCCACCAATTTGTCGATCAGTTCGCCGACAGCGCCCCCGGCGCCGGAGTCACCGAGGTCGACGGTCAGGGCTGTGTCTTGCGACTGGGGCATAAGGGCGTCAGCTCCTGGCCTGGTCGAGCTGACCGGTGACCGTGTCCAGCAGCTCGGCCCACGACTTGTCGAACTTCTCCACGCCCTCGTTCTCCAGCGCCAGGAAGACATCGGTGACGTCGATCCCGACGCCCACGAGCTTGTCGAAGACCTCCTGGGCCTGCGCTGCCGTACCGCTGACCGTGTCACCGGTGATCTCGGCGTGGTCGGCCGCGGCGAAGAGTGTCTTCTCCGGCATCGTGTTCACCGTGTTCGCGACGACGAGCTCATCGACGTAACGGGTGTCGGAGTACTCCGGGTTCTTCACTCCGGTGGAGGCCCACAGTGGACGCTGAGGGCTCGCACCCTGCTCCTGCAAGGCCTTCCACCGCTCGGTGCCGAACAGTTCCTCGTACGCCGCGTACGCCAGTCGCGCGTTCGCGATCGCCGCCTCACCGCGCAGGGCCAGTGCATCGTCGGTGCCGATGGCCTCGAGCCGCTTGTCCACCTCCGCGTCCACACGGGACACGAAGAACGAAGCTACCGACTGGATGCCGCGCAGGTCGTGCCCGTTGGACTTGGCCTGCTCGAGTCCGCTGAAGAAGGCGTCGATGACCGCGCGGTACCGCTCGACGGAGAAGATCAGCGTCACGTTCACGCTGATGCCCTCGGCCAGTGTCCTGGTGATCGCGGGCAGGCCCTCTTCGGTGGCTGGGATCTTGACGAAGATGTTCGGCCGGTCGACCGTCTTCCACAGATCCTGCGCCTCGGCCACCGTCTTCTCGGTGTCCTTGGCGAGCCCGGGGTCGACCTCGATGGACACCCGGCCGTCGACACCGTTGGTGGCGGAGTAGACGTCCCGGAAGAGGTCGGCGGCGTTGCGGACGTCGGTCGTGGTCAGCTCCCGCACGGCCGCGTGCAGATCGGCGCCGCGCTCGGCGAGCTCGCGCACCTGGTCGTTGTAGGCGTCGCCGGAGGACAGTGCCCCGGCGAAGATCGTCGGGTTCGTGGTGACCCCGACGATGTGCTTGTCACGGATGAGCTCCGCGAGGTTGCCGGAGTTCAGTCGCTCCCTGGACAGGTCGTCGAGCCAGATCGAGACGCCGGCCTCGGACAGCAGGCCCAGCCGATCGGTGGTGCTCATGACGTCATCCCCTTCGCGTCGGATGGTGGAGCTTTCTCTATTTGCTGCCTGCCGTGCCGATCGAACGGCGCGCCGCGTCGGCGACGGCGTCCGCGGTGATGCCGAACTCGCGATAGAGCGTCTGGAAGTCGGCGGAGGCGCCGAAATGCTCGATGGAGACGATCTCTCCCGCGTCACCGACGAACCGGTACCAGGACTGCGCGATCCCGGCCTCGACGGCGACCCTGGCCCTGACCCCGGACGGGATCACCGACTCCCGGTAGGCCTCGTCCTGGGCGTCGAACCACTCGACACACGGCATGGACACCACACGGGCGGCAACGCCCTCGGCGGCCAGTGTGTTCCGTGCCTCAACGGCCAGCTGGACCTCGGAGCCGGTGCCGATGAGCACCACGTCCGGGGTGCCCTCGGTGTCGGCCAGCACGTATCCGCCGCGGGCCACGCCCTCTGCGGCCTTCTCCCTCGTGCCCTCCAGCACCGGAACGTTCTGCCGGGTGAGCGCGAGCCCGGACGGTGCGTGGATGTCCTCCAGCACGGCCTTCCAGGCGGCCGCGGTCTCGTTGGCGTCAGCGGGGCGAACCACGTTCAGGCCGGGGATCGCCCGCAGCGCGGACAGCTGCTCGATCGGCTGGTGGGTCGGGCCGTCCTCGCCGAGGCCGATCGAGTCGTGCGTCCACACGTAGGTGATCGGTGCCTTCATCAGCGCTGCCAGGCGAACCGCGGGGCGCATGTAGTCGCTGAAGATGAGGAACGTCGCGCCGTAGGGACGGGTTCCGCCGTGCAGCGCGATGCCGTTGAGGATCGAGCCCATCGCGTGCTCACGCACCCCGAAGTGGAGGTTGCGGCCGAACGGGTTGGTGGTGAACATGTCGGTCGACGCGCTCGCCGGTCCGAAGGACTCGGCGTTCTTGACGATCGTGTTGTTGCTCTCCGCGAGGTCGGCCGAGCCGCCCCACAGCTCGGGCAGCACGTCGGCGACGGCGTTGATGACCTCGCCGGAGGCCTTACGGGTGGCGATGCCCTTGGCGTCGGGCTCCCAGCTGGGCAGCTTCTCCGCCCAGCCCTCGGGCAGGGAGCGGGTACGCAGCCGGTCGGCGAGTTCCTTGCGCTCCGGGTTGGCCGAGGCCCACGCGTCGAAGCGCTCCTGCCACTCGGCGCGGGCCTGCTTGCCCCGGTCCACCGCCTTGCGGGTGTGGGCGAGGACCTCGTCGGTGACGACGAAGTCCTGCTCGGGGTCGAACCCGAGGGCCTTCTTCACCCCGGCGACCTCGTCCGCGCCGAGCGCGGCGCCGTGTGCCTTGCCGGTGTTCATCTTCGTCGGCGCGGGGTAGCCGATGATCGTCCGCAATCGGATGAAGGACGGGCGCGTCGTCTCGGCCTTGGCCGCGGCGATCGCGTCCTCGAAGGCCACCACGTCCTCGCCGCCCTCGACGGTCTGCACGTGCCAGCCGTACGCCTCGTAGCGCTTCGCGGTGTCCTCCGACAGCGCGATGGCGGTGTCGTCCTCGATGGAGATCTCGTTGTCGTCGTAGATCACCACGAGGTTGCCGAGTTCCTGCCTGCCCGCGATCGAGGAGGCCTCAGAGGTGACGCCTTCCTCGATGTCACCGTCGGAGGCGATCACGTAGACGAAGTGGTCGAACAGGCTCTCGCCCTGCGCGGGCGACGGGTCCAGCAGGCCGCGCTCGCGGCGCGCGGCCATCGCCATGCCGACGGCGTTGGCCAGGCCTTGGCCGAGCGGACCGGTGGTGGTCTCGACGCCGAGGGTGTGGCGGTACTCGGGGTGTCCCGGTGTCTTGGAGTCCCATTTGCGCAGCTGTTTGAGGTCCTCGAGCTCGAGGCCGTAGCCGGCGAGGAACAACTGGATGTAGAGGGTGAGGCTGCTGTGCCCCGCCGAGAGGATGAACCGGTCGCGGGCGGGCCACTCCGGATCGGCCGGGTCGTGGCGCATGATCCGCTGGTACAGCGAGTAGGCCGCGGGAGCGAGGCTCATCGCGGTGCCGGGGTGACCACTGCCGCAGTGCTCCACGGCGTCGGCGGCGAGCACCCGGGCCGTGTCCACTGCGCGGGTGTCCAGTTCGGTCCAGTCAGCGGGAACATTGCGCCGCAGAAGTGGATTGTTCTCGCTGGTAGAGACGGTGTCGGACACTGAACTCGCACTCCTGAGTCTGCTAGAACGTCATAGTCGTCACACTGCGTTGTGCGGCTCGGGCCTCCGGGCCGTACGCCACACACCTTAATCGATCCCGAAGCGGGCTCGCTCGTCCTTCGCGCCGCGTGTTTCAGCACGTCGCGACTTGACACGGCCAGCCTAGTAGGTCGGTGGGAAGGCGCTGGGCGCGGAGCGTCTCCGTTTGGGTGGTGGTGGGCGACGGGCGGGCACTCGGCGCGAAGCGTCTCCGTTTGGGTGGTGGTGGGTGACGTGCGGGCACTCGGCGCGAAGCGTCTCCGTTTGGGTGGTGGTGGGCGACGGGCGGGCGCTCGGCCGTCCAGTGTTGACTGCCCCGCGAGCGTGTCGGCCAAACGAGCCAACTACGATCACCAGGAGCGCCGACCCCATCTCGCGGCGGGCGACACCTCGCCCCCGACGCTGCTACGGCGGGGCTGGGCTCGACCCGATCTGACTGCTGGGAGCGAAATGTCGTTGGTGGACGCCGCGCACGGCCGCGGTGACAGCACTGGCGCTGACGCACCTTCCGTCGCCGAGACACCCGGCAGGCGTGGTGTCCGGCAGGTGGTGGGTGCGTATGCGGCGCTGGCCAAGCCACGGGTGATCGAGCTCCTGCTGGTGACCACCATCCCCGCGATGTTCCTCGCCGGGCGCGAGATCCCTTCGCCATGGCTCGTGCTGGCCACGCTCCTCGGCGGGACGATGGCCGCCGGCAGTGCGAACGCGCTGAACTGCGTGATCGACACCGATATCGACAAGGTGATGAAGCGCACCAAGCGCAGGCCACTGGTGCGGGACTCGGTGCCACAGCGGGGCGCGCTGATCTTCGGTCTCACACTCGGGGCGGCCTCGTTCGCGGTGCTCGCGCTGACGGTGAACCTGTTGTCGGCGATCCTCGCGGTCGCGACGATCCTGTTCTACATCTTCGTCTACACCCTGGTGCTCAAGCGCCGCACGCCGCAGAACGTGGTGTGGGGCGGCGCGGCCGGATGCATGCCGGTGGTGATCGGCTGGTCCGCCGTCTCCGGGACGGTGGAGTGGCCCGCGCTGGTGATGTTCGGCGTGATCTTCTTCTGGACGCCGCCGCACACGTGGGCGCTGGCGATGAAGTACCGCGAGGACTACGAGCGCGCGGGCGTGCCGATGCTGCCGGTCGTGGCCACGCCGGAGCACGTCGCGAAGCAGATCGTCATCTACTCGTGGGTGATGGTGGGCTGGACGCTGCTGCTCGCCCCGGCGACGAGCTGGCTCTACACCACCTTCGCCGTGGTGGCAGGCGCCTGGTTCCTCTTCTACGCGCACCGGCTGCGCGCCGCTGTCGGCCGTGGCGTCGAGACCAAGCCGATGGCGCTGTTCCACCGCTCGAACACGTACCTGATGATCGTGTTCTGCGCCCTCGCCGTCGACGCGGCGATCGGCCTCCCGGTCCTCGGCCTCCCGTTCTGATCTCTGCCCACCCCCGGAATTCGCCGACGAATTCCCGCCGGGCAGGAACAACGGCGGGCTCGCTGTCGTTGGTTCCTGGGCCGATCGACACTCTGATTTGAAAGTGGGCTGCCCTTGTCCGTGTCCCCGCATGACCGGGAACCAGACAACTCCGAGATCGCCGCGGAGCAGGAGTATCTCTCGCTGCTCTACCGCAAGCTCGACGCCGAACGGGAGGTCGCGTCGCGCAGGCTGACCACAGCACTGGAGCAGACCGGGGGAACACCGCAGGCGCGCGCTGAACGTGAAGCCTCCACCTCGATGTACACCGAGCGGATCGCCCAGCTCGGCTCCGTCGAGCAGGGGCTGTGCTTCGGGCGCCTGAACCTGCGCGACGGTGAACAGTTCTACGTGGGCAGGCTCGGCCTGTTCGACGAGGACGACGAGTACAACCCGCTGCTGGTGGACTGGCGTGCCCCCGTGGCCCGCCCCTTCTACCTCGCCACGGCGGCCTCGCCGGACGGCGTCGTGCGCCGCAGGCACATCCGCACGCTCAGCAGGCGCGTGGTCGGTGTGGACGACGAGATCCTGGACCTTTCGGCCGCCGACCAGGGCCACGACCTCGGCCTCGCGGGGGAGGCCGCGCTGCTGGCCGCGCTGGAGCGCAGGCGGACCGGCGAGATGGCCGACATCGTCGCCACCATCCAGGCCGAGCAGGACCGCATCATCCGCGCGGACCTGAACGGCGTCCTGGTGGTGCAGGGTGGCCCTGGTACCGGCAAGACCGCCGTCGCGCTGCACCGGGCGGCATACCTGCTCTACACGTACCGGCGTCAGCTCAGCACCCGTGGCGTGCTCGTCGTCGGGCCCAACCCGACGTTCCTGCGCTACATCGGCCAGGTGCTGCCGTCTCTGGGGGAGACCGGCGTGCTGCTCAAGACGATGGGCACGCTGCTGCCCGGTCTCAGGGCGGACGGCGCCGAACCGGCAGGCGCGGCCGAGATCAAGGGCCGCGACGTCATGGTCCAGGTACTGGCCGACGCCGTGCGCGACCGGCAGGTGATCCCCGGCGATCCGCTGGAGGTCGACGTCGAGGGCGAGACGCTGGCGATCCACCGGGAGATGGCCGAGCGTGCGCGGGAAAAGGCGCGGCGCTCACAGCGGTCCCACAACGTCGCCAGGCGGATCTTCCTGGACCGCATGCTCGACGCGCTCACCGAACAGTCGGTGTCCCGGACCGAGGGTGATGTGTTCGACGGGCTGCCCGAGATCCCCCTCGCGGCGGGGGAGGACCCGGACGCCGATGTGCTCGACGCCCGCGACCATGCCGCGATCCGCGCGGAACTCGCCGAGGACAAGAAGGTGCGGGCGGCGCTGGATTCGTTGTGGCCGTTGCTGACTCCCGAGGAGACCCTCGGTGACCTGCTGGGCTCCGCCGAGCGGCTGGAGTGCGCGGCCGGGACGGCGCTGGACACCACGGAACGTGCGCTGTTGCTGCGCGAGCCGGGGTCACCCTGGTCGTCCTCGGACGTGCCACTGCTCGACGAGCTGGCCGAACTCCTCGGTGAGGACGACACCGAGGAACGCGCCGAGCAGGCGCGGCAGGAGCGCGAGCAGAAGGCGTACGCCGAGGGCGTGCTGCACATCCTCGAACAGGACGAGGAGATCATCGACGAGGAGGTGTTGCGGGTCGGCGACATCCTCGACGCCGAACTGCTGGCCGAGCGGCAGGATCGGCGCAGCGACCTCACCGCCGCGCAACGGGCCGCCCAGGACCGCACCTGGACCTTCGGGCACGTGATCATCGACGAGGCGCAGGAGCTCTCCGCGATGGACTGGCGTTCGCTCATGCGCCGCTGCCCGAGCCGTTCCGTCACCGTGGTGGGCGACGTGGCGCAGACGGGCTCGGAGGCGGGCACGTCGTCCTGGCACCAGGTGCTCGGCCCGTACGTGGACGACCGCTGGCGGCTGCGCGAGCTGACGGTGAACTACCGGACGCCCGCCGAGATCATGGCCGTCGCGGGCCGGGTGCTCGCCGAGGCGAACCCGGACCTGTCCGCTCCGGCCTCCGTCCGGGAGGCGGGGGTCGACCCGTGGCAGGTCGAGGTGGGCCGGGCCGAGGCGCCCGGCCGCGTCCGCGAGCTGGTCGACGGCGAACTGAGTGCGGTGGACGGTGGCACGGTCGCGGTACTGGCCCCGAATGGACAGCTCGACGGTCTCGCCGGCGCGCTGGACGGGCTGCTGTCCGACGAGCTGTCGGGGGAGCAGTCGCGGGTGTCGCTGCTGACCGTGGAGCTGGCCAAGGGCCTGGAGTTCGACTCGGTGGTGGTGATCGGCCCGGACGAGGTCGTCGCCGAGTCACCGAGGGGGCTCAACGACCTCTACGTCGCGCTGACGCGGGCCACGAAGCGGCTCGGGATAGTGCACACGGGCGAGGTGCTGCCCGCGCTGTCGGGTCCGGCGAAGGAAGGTGCCGCGCCCGGTTAAGGTGGTCGCCATGCGCAGACTTGGCAAGATCATCGTGGTGACGGCGGCGGCTGTCGCGCTGGGCGCCTGTTCCCCGAACAACGAGGAGCCCTCGGACCTTCCCCCGGGCACCGACCCCACGCCGAGCCAGCAGGCCTCGGCACCGGCGAGCACCAGCCCGTCCAGTTCGCAGGCACAGGGGCCGGCGTGCAAGGCGGAGGACATCGAGGTGAGCGGCGGCTTCGGCGAGGACCCGGAGATCACCATCCCCGACGACTGCGCACCGCCGAAGGAGCTGATCTCCGAGGACCTGGTGACCGGCGACGGCCCCGAGGCCACCGAGGGCAGCACCGTCGAGGTGAACTACAAGCTCAAGTCCTGGTCCGACGGCGAGGTCAAGGACAGCTCGTTCGAGCGGGGCGAGACCTTCCCGCTGGAGAACCTGGGTCAGGCTCGAGTCATCGACGGCTGGAACCAGGGCCTGATCGGCATCACCGAGGGCAGCCGACGCCTCCTAGTCGTCCCGCCGGACCTGGGATACGGAGAGCGGGGCAATCAGGGCATCGCGCCCAACGAGACGCTCGTCTTCGTCGTCGACGCCGTCAAGGTCACGCCCGCCTGAGCCACTACACGATCGGCGGTGCAGCGTGCGACACGCTGCACCGCCTTTGTGTTGATGGGGATGCCGTCACCCAGGTCGCACGCCAGTGATATCCGTCCTGGTCCGCACGCTCGGCGGTGAACCTCACGGAGTCTCCCGAGTGCAGGGAACCCCTTCCCCGTTCACGGCAGCAGCAGGAGCTTGCCCGTGCTGCGGCGGCCCTCGAGGTCCTCGTGCGCGCGGCGGGCCTCGGCCAGCGGGTAAGCGCCGCCGATGCGGATCTTCAACGTGCCTTCGGCGACCGCGCCGAACAGTTCTCCCGCGCGCCAGTCGAGCTCCTCGCGGGTGCGGATGTAGGCGCCGATCGACGGCCGGGTCAGATACACCGAGCCGGCCGCGTTGAGCCGCTGCGGGTCGACCGGCGGCACCGGGCCGCTGGCCGCGCCGAACAGCGCCAGCACTCCGCGCGGCCGCAGGCTCGCCAGGCTGCCGTCGAATGTGGACTGGCCGACGCCGTCGTAGACCGCCGCGACGCCCTCGCCTTCGGTCAGTTCGCGGGTCCGTTCCGCGAAGTCGGTCTCGGTGTAGCGGATGACCTCGTCCGCGCCCGCCTCCTTGGCCAGCGCCTCCTTCTCCGCCGTCGAAACCGTGCCGATCACCCGCGCGCCCCTGGCCTTCGCCAACTGGGTGAGCAGCAGCCCGACTCCGCCCGCAGCCGCGTGCACCAGCACCGTGTCCCCGTCCTGAACGGGGTGGGTGGAGGCGGCGAGATAGTGCGCGGTGATGCCCTGCAGGAGGGTGGCCGCCGCGATCTCGTCGGTGACGGCGTCGGGTACCCGGACAGCCGAGGCAGCCGGTACCAGGACGCGCTGCGCGTAGCTACCGGGCACTCCCTGCCAAGCGACCCGATCGCCCGCCGAGAAGTCCGTGACACCCTCGCCCACGGCGACGACGGAGCCCGCGCCCTCGAGGCCGAGCACGATCGGCAGGTCGAGCGGGTAGAGCCCGGAACGCTGATACGTATCGATGTAGTTGACGCCGGCGGCGGCCACCTGGATCAGCAGCTGCCCCTGCCCAGGGTCGCCGACCTCGACCTCGCCGACCTCCAGCACTTCGGGTCCGCCGTTCTGCCGAACCTGTACCGCCGTGGGCATACGTCCTCCTCGTTCACTTCTGACAAGCACCGATAATGCTGACTACCCGAGTTTCAATTAAGACACCGCGTACAACTATGGCCGGGACCACGATGTTCCACCTCGCAGGGGCCGGACATCTACACTCCGGTACGTGGCTGAACAGAGCGAGCAGACCGAGCAGACCAAGATCCAGACCACGTACCGGCCTGGGCACCTTTCGGCGGCCAAGAACTTCGTCGCCGAACACGGCAAGCCGTCGAAGGCCGTGGTGGAGTACCTGGGCCGTGCCGGTGCCCGAGTGGTGCTGGTCGGCGCCGACGGCGCTCTTGGCGACGTCGTGGTACCGAGCGTCAGCGCGGGTGAGGCGCTGGTGGAGGCGGTGGACGACCTGGAGCCCGCCGAATGGGACGCCGAGACGGTGAACGCCACCCGGATCAGCTCGGAGCATCGCCGCAAAATGGGTCGCTCCCTGCTGCGCCAGTGACAGCCGCGTCCCCGAAGGTCGTCCTCGCGGGTTGCGCGAAGCTGCCCGAGGGAGACGGCGACGAGGCCGAAGCCGTCACGGCGCTGCGCGAACTGGGCGTGGCCGCGGAATGGGCGCGCTGGGACGACCCCCACGTCGACTTCACCGCCGCCGATCTGGTTGTGCTGCGCTCGACCTGGGATTACCCGGACCGGCGCACGGAGTTTCTCGACTGGTGCGATTCGGTTCCCGGACTGTGCAATCCGGCCCAGGTCGCGCGCTGGAACACCGACAAGACCTATCTCATCGACCTGGCCCGGGCCGGGGTGCCGATCGTGCCGACCGAGTTGCTTCCGCCGGGAACCGCACCGCACTGGCCCGGCACCGAATTCGTGCTGAAGCCCGCAGTGGGCGTCGGCTCGATCGGTGCGGCGAGGTTCGCGGTCAAATCCGTCGAGGCCGCGCGGTCACACCTCGACAACCTGCACCGTGGCGGCCACACCGTGCTGGCCCAGCCATATCAGTCCGCTGTGGACAGCGAGGGGGAGACCGCACTGGTGTTCCTCGGTGGAGTCTTCTCGCACGCCTTCACCAAGGGGGCGATGCTGGCCGGCAACGAGGTGGACGGGACCGGGCTTTTCGTGTCCGAACGCCTGGGAGTCGCCACACCGGACCCGGCACGGCGAAAGCTGGCCGAGGACACGCTCGACGCCGCGGCCGAGCTGCTCCGCCTGCGCCGCTCGGATCTGCTGTACGCCCGCGTGGACCTGGTCCGCGCCGACGACGGCCGTCCCGCGCTGCTGGAACTGGAACTCACCGAACCCTCGCTCGGCTTCCGCCACGCCGAGCCTGCCGCGGCGCTACGGTTCGCCTCCGCGGTCCGCGCCCGGCTCGGCGGGTAGCGAATACATGTCTGCCGAATCGGACGAACCCGGCGAGCGCGAGAGTCCCGTCGACGACGCCGTCGACCGGATGATCGCCGAGTGGGCGCGGCGAGATCCGGATCTGGACGCGGGCGCACTGCACGTCGTCGGCCGGTTGCTGCTCAGCGCCGACAACATCCAGCGCGAGCTCGTTTCCGCCCTGCGCCCGCTCGGGCTGAGTTACGGGGACTTCGACGTGGTGAACACGCTGCGCCGGCTCGGGCAGGCTGACGGCACCAATCCGAAGGACCTGGCCAGGTCGGCGTTGATCACCTCCGGTGCGATGACGGCGCGTCTCGACCGGCTGGAACGGCTGGGACTCGTAGAACGGCGCGGTGACCCCGGTGATCGCCGGGGAGTGCTCGTCCGGCTCACTGAACGCGGGGAACAGCTCGCCGAACGCGCTCTCGCCGCGGTGCTGGCAGCCGACGAGGAGATCCTCGAACCGCTCGACAGCGCACAACGCGACACGCTGGCGGACATGCTCAAGCGGCTTCTCGTCCGGAAGGAGACACGGTGAGAGCCCTCAGGCGGCCTCGAACGCTGCCTTGTAGGCGGCAGCACCCTCGATGGCTTCGAACGGCCAGCTGACCAGGCTCATCGGCACCCGATTGTCCAGTGCCGCGGCCACCTCGGCCGCCGTGGTGAGCGAGGTCCCGCCGCAGATCTCGACGAGATCGGCGCCCTGCTCGACGAGTTCGACGGCCACCGCGGCCGCCGCCGCTGCGTCCGGCGCGCCGACGACGGTCGTGCGGCCACCGCCGGCGTGGGTGCGCACAACGCGGTCCACAGCTGGATCCGCGTCCGGTGCGGCGTAGATGGTCACGGAGTGACCGAGTTCCGGCCCCGGGAAGGAGCCGAACGCGAAGCCCGCGACGCCGACGGGGGCGCGTCCGGCCACCGCGGTCATGACCTGTGCCGCCGCATCGAGGCCGAATCCCCGGTACAGCTCGATCAACCGGACACCCGCTTCGGCCAGTTCGGCCGAGACACGTGCGGCTGCCTCCCCGTCCGGCACCCAGACCAGAAGCGTCTTGCTGCCGGAGTGCTCATGCACGACTCGGTCCTTGGCGGGATCCGATCCGGCCTGCAGGAAGACGAAGGCCTCGGCGAATTCGTTCATGACGGTCCCTCCCAGAGTTAGCTTGGCATCAAGTAACTTGATACCAAGCTAACCCCGGCAAGGCTCGCACGTATTCCGCCAACCGTGCCCGGCATACTTCCCCAATGTGGCATTGGGGACGTTGGTGTTCCCCAATGCCACATTGGGGAACACCAACTCAGGCGGGGGTGGCGCGCTTTGCCGCCAGGCGTTCCGGCTTCGGCCAGCGGACGTTGTGCGCCCAGCCGAGCTTCTCGAACGCCCAGATGACCCGTGCCGAGATGTCGAGCTGACCGCGCAGCACGCCGTGGCGGGCGCAGGTCGGATCGGCGTGGTGCGAGTTGTGCCAGGACTCGCCCATGGACAGGATCGCCAGGGGCCAGAAGTTGGCGGCCTTGTCGCGGCTGGTGAACGGGCGCGAACCGACCATGTGGCAGATCGAGTTCACCGACCAGGTGACGTGGTGCAGGAAGGCGATCCGGACCAGGCCGGCCCAGAAGAACGCGGTCACCGCACCCCAGATCGACCAGGTGAGCAGGCCGCCCAGGACCGCGGGCAGGGCGAGGCTGAGGGTGATCCAGAGCCAGAAGAAGCGGTTGACCACTCGCAGGTCCTCGTCGGCGACCAGGTCCGGGGCGAAGCGTTCGTAGTTGGTCACCTCACGCTTGAACATCCAGCCCATGTGGGCGTGCCAGAAACCGCGCAGCAGCGCGGAGGGCGAGGTGCCGAAGAGCCACGGCGAGTGCGGGTCGCCCTCGCGGTCGGCGAAGGCGTGGTGCCTGCGGTGGCTGGCCACCCAGAAGATGACCGAACCCTGCACGGCCATGCTCCCGGCGATGGCGAGGGCCACCCGCAACACCCGGTTGGTCTTGAACGCACCGTGGGTGAAGTATCGGTGGTACCCGACGGTCACACCGAGGGTGCCAACCGTGTAGAAGGTGACGGCGAGTGCCACGTCGACCCAGTTGAGTCCCCACCCCCAGGCGAACGGGACGGCGGCCAGCAGCGCCAGGAACGGGATCAGCAGGAAGGCCTTGAGCACGATCATCTCGGCGGTGGAGCGATGTCCGGAGATTATCGGTTTGGTCTGTGACCGCTGGTCGGGTTGGGCTGGTGCAGTGCTCATGTCGCGGGGTTACCTCGAATCGGGGGACGGGAAACAAGAAGAGCAAACCGGATAAAGCGCACCATTATGGGCACCTTCCCGGCGATTCAGCCTAACCTCTGCCTCCGCAGAACATGCCACTCGAGCATTACGAGCGCGTGACAGTCGGCTTGCGCTGTTCGGTGGAGGAGGTGTCATCCGCTTTCGCGGGTGCCGCGTGGAAGGAGACCGAGGGACCACGATCACGCGCGGCGCACCACAGGGCGGCGGTGGCCACGATGACCACGGCGGACCCGAGGACGTGGAACGACACCAGTTGTTCGGGGACTCCCAGTTCGTACTGCAGGGTGCCGAGGCCGCCCTGGGCAAGTGCCACCACCCAGACGATGCCATAGCGGCGCCACAGTCGTGGCGTGGCGCTCCCGCGCGACAGGTGCAGTCCCAGCAAGGCCAGCACGACCAGGTACACCACGAGCAGCGCGCCGTGGACGCTCGCGAGGACGTTGATCGGCGCCTGCAACCGAGGGGTGTCGGGATCCCCGCCATGCGGACCCGCGCCGGTGACCGTCGTGCCGGCCGTCAGTACCCCGGCCAGTGCGACCACGAGCGCGACCAGCAGTTTGCGGCCGCTCGCGGAGACCTGCCAACGCGGCGGTTCGTCCCCCTCGGCGAACGCGTGCAGCAGCAGCACGGCGAGCCAGACGAGGATCGTCGAGGCGAGGAAGTGGATGGCGACCGTCCACCACAGCAACCCGGCGAGCACTGTCATCCCGCCGATCACCGCCTGGGCGAGGACCCCGCCGGGCATCGTCCAGGCCAGCAGCAACAGCCGTTTGCGGCTCGGGTGGGTGACGTAGATCCGCCACGCGGCGAGTACGCACAGCGCGGCCACGAGCACCACGACCCCGGTGAGCAGCCGGTTACCGAACTCGATCCACTGGGTGAGTGTCTCGTACTCCGGGTGCTCGACCGGGAACATGCTGCCTTCGAAACACTGCGGCCAGGTCGGGCAGCCGAGACCAGAGCCTGTCACCCGGACGATGGATCCGGTGACGCCGATACCGCCCTGAGCGATGATCGCGGCGATGGCCAGTGCCCGCTGCACCGACGGGGACGGATACGGCAGGCGGGCGATCAGACTACTGACGGGCACCCGCAAATTGTAGGCAAGTGCGGGCAGGGCATCTTTTCGGGTAGCGGTGGGCCTCAGGTGAGCCGGGTGGTTCTCGTGGCAAGTGCGGCGGCCGCCGCCGCCCAGGCCAGCAGGACCACCATCGGCTGCCACCCGAGCACCCCGTCGACGAGGGCCGTGCGCAACCCCTCGGCCAATGCGCCGGAGGGCAGCAGGGCCACGAGATCGCCCGCGACTCCCGGCAGGGACGCTGGGGCGAGCAGGATGCCTCCGGCCAGCAGCAGCACGAACCAAACGATGTTGGCCAGCGCGAGTACGGCCTCGGCCCGCAGGGAACCGCCGAGCAGGACGCCGAGCGCGCCGAAGCTCAACGTGCCCGCCACCAGCAGGAGGACGGCGTAGAGCAGCCCGATACCGGACGGCGACCAGCCCAGTAGCGCCGCGACGACGCCGAGCACGACAACCTGCAGTGCGACGACCACCAGTGCCGCGAGCACCCGGCCGGCCACGAGCAGCCAGCGGGGCAGCGCGGTGGCCGAAAGGCGCTTGAGCACCCCGTAGCGCCGATCGAAACCCAATGCGATGGCCTGCCCCGTGAAGGCCGACGACATCACCGCGAGGGCCAGGATGCGCGGGGTGACCCAGTCCACCTTCGTGGTCGAGCCGAGGTCGTGCATCGGCAGGATGTCCAGGACGCTGAGGCCGATCAGCAGGGCGATCGGGATGAGCAGGGTGAGCAGGATCTGCTCGCCATGACGCAGGGTCATGGCCGTTTCGAGGCGCGCGTGGGCCAGCAGCATCCGGCCGAGACCGCCCTGCCCCGGCGCCGGGGTGAACGTGCCGGGTGCGAACCTCGGCTGGCTCTCGCTGCGTGTCGCGGTCACGTCCGCAGCTCCCGTCCGGTCAGCTCGAGGAAGACCTCCTCGAGGTCACGTCTGCCGACGTGCATCTCCTCGGCCAGTACGCCGTGCTGTGCGCACCAGGCGGTCACGGTGGAAACCACCTGGGGATCGACGAGGCCCTCTACGCGGTACGTGCCGGGGGCGGACTCGCGGACCAGGTAGCCCTCGGGCAGTGCGGCCGCCAGCAGCTGGGTGTCGAGCCCCGAACGGGCACGGAAGCGCAGCTGGGCGGCGTCGGCCTGTTCGGCCGTCAGCGAGGTGGGGGAGCCCTGCGCGATAACCCTGCCGTTGTCGACGATGACAACGGTGTCGGCGAGCGCCTCGGCCTCCTCCATCAGGTGGGTGGTGAGCAGCACGCTCACACCGTCGGTGCGCAGTGCGCCGAGCAGTTCCCACACGAGCCGGCGCGCCTGCGGGTCCATGCCGGAGGTCGGCTCGTCCAGGAAAACCAGCTCGGGGCGTCCCACGAGGGCGCAGGCCAGGGAAAGCCGCTGCTGCTGGCCGCCGGACAGCCGCTTGAACGGGATCCGGCGGGCGCCGTCGAGTCCGAGCACGTCGAGCAGCCAGGCCGGGTCCAGCGGCCGTGCCGCGCAGGCGGCGACGAGCCGCAGCATCTCCTCTGCCCGGACGCCGGGGTAGGCGCCACCGCCCTGCGGCATCACGCCGATCCGTGGTCGCAGGGCCGCGGACTGGCGCACTGGGTCGAGCCCGAGCACGCGCACGGTTCCGGCATCCGGCCGGACGAACCCCTCACAGATCTCGACCGTGGTGGTCTTGCCCGCCCCGTTGGGCCCGAGCAGCGCCAGCAGCGCGCCACGGGGGAGCCGCAGGTCGACGCCGTCGACGGCGGTGACGGATCCGAATCGCTTCACCAGCCCGGTGATCTCGACGGCGGGTGCACTCACAAGTGACGAGGATACGGACCGTCCCTATGTGTGGTTCCCCGCGGGCTCCCTGGCCGCCTGTGGCTCGCGGCGAAACACCATCGGCGACTGATGCCGGACCACCAGCAGGGCGAGCACGATCACGATCGCCCCGGCGAGGTAGGCCTGGGGAAGGATGTAGGAGCGCCCGTCGAAGGTGCTGCCCGTCGGCGGGATGAGCAGCGCCAGTACGGCGCTCACCGCGGTGGCCACCACCCGGAACCGGGAGGTCCCCGCCGATGCGGCCAGCGGGATCACGGCCCACAACAGCCACCAGGGCTGCATGGCGACGTGCAGCATCATGAACGCGCCGAGTGAGACGCCGAGGCCGATCATCGGCCGGTAGCGCCAGCGGAAGCTGTCCCAGAGGAACTTGACCGTGATCGCGCCTGCCACGGCGTAGCCGAGCAGGCCGAGAATGGCGATCAGGGAGCCGGTGTGGTTGCCGAGGCCGAGGGCGATGCCGAGGATTCCGCCCACATTGGCGAGTTCGGTGACCGGGGAGATCCAGCTCCACACCATCCCCGGGGTGCCGAGGGCGCCGATCCAGCCGAACCCGAGCCCGGTTCCGAGGCAGACGGAGACGGTGATCACCGCGAAGACCAGTGACATCAGCGCCCCGGCCCGCAGCAGGTCGACGATCCGGCCGTGCCAGCGTCTGGCGATCATCACCCCGAAGAAGCCGAGTGCCACGATGGCGTGGATCTTGATCATCGCGCCCAGGGTGATCACCGTGGCGCCGAGCAGGATGAACGCGAGTTCGCCCTTGGCCAGCGGCGGTGGTGAGTCCCCGGAGACGCGAACGGGGAGCCTGCGAATACCGAGCTCCAGTCCCGCGACCATCAGGCCGATACCGAGCGCCTCGTTGTGCGCACCCGCGACCAGGTGAAACAGCACGAGCGGGTTCGCGGCACCCAGCCACAACGCGGTGGCGGGCTGTACGCCGAACCGGCGGGCCAGCCGGGGTAGCGCCCAGATGATCAGGCCGACACCCACCAGCGCCAGCGCCCGCTGCAGCAGCACGCCGGTGGCCACGTTGTTCCCGGCGACCGAGGCGATCCAGCTGCCCGCTTTGAGGAACAGCGGGCCGTAGGGAGCCGGGGTGTCCTTCCACATGTTGGACACGCCCATGGTCAGCGGGTCGGAGATGCCCAGCGCCTCCCCGGGGCCGAGGGCGTAGGGGTCCATTCCACGGTGCACGATCTCGCTCTGGGCGAGGTAGCTGTAGACGTCCCTGGAGAACAGCGGCGGGATGACCAGGAGCGGCGCGGCCCACAGGATGATCGTGCGGTGCAGCTGGCGGGGCGTGGCCAGGTGCGGCCGGGTGGGTCTGGCGAACCGGCCCAGTAACAGCCAGCCGATCACCATCATGCCCATTCCGGTGAAGGCGATCGCCAGTGAGACCGTCGGGATCCGGGGGAACAACCGCAGGACCGGAATATCGAAAACGGGATTGAGTACCGGCGCGGCGCCAGCTCCCAGCGCGCCGAACGCGATCAGCAGCGAACCGACCGTGCCGAAACAGCGGATCACCCGGAACGCGTGCTGTTCGGTGTCGTCGAGCCGTCTTGCCGGGCGGGGGCGCACCGGGGACGCGCTCAGGCCCTTGCCCGAGGGCGTGGAGGGCTCGGCGGGTCCATCGCTGCCCGCTCGCGCGCCCGAGCCGCCGTCGTCTGCCACGCCGAAAGACTAGCGGGTAACGACTGGGTGACGACCGGCCCCGGCGAAGCCCGCGGACCCGGGCGGGCGACGACGGCGACCGTTCAGCTTGCCGGTCCGGAGTGAGTCGCGTCACGGCCTTCGCGCGGCGCTTTGCCATCACCCCGTAAATACGACACACTGATGTTGTGAAAAACATCGGCACCTCTCAGCAGCGGGAAGGCGGCGCACGGCACGTTCCGATGGCCGGCGCCGCGGCCGGTGCCGTGCCCGTGCAGATCACCGCTGAGGGCCGCACCCGGCACGAGGTGGCGCGCCTGCTTCTGGAGCGGGGCCCGCTGTCCGCTGTGGCGGTCGCCGACGAGCTTGGCATCAGCCCCACGGCCGTGCGCAGGCACCTGGACGCATTGCTCGCTGACGGGGAGGCCGAGGCGCGCGGCGCGCCCCGCGGTGGACCGCGCGGCCGGGGCAGGCCTGCCAAGCAGTTCCTGCTGACCGAGCCGGGCCGGGCCAGGTTCGGCCACGCATACGACGACCTCGCCGTCGCCGCCATCCGGTTCCTCGCCGAGCACGCTGGGGAGGACGCCGTGCGCGCGTTCGCCGAGCGACGAGTGGCCGCGCTGGTCGAGCCGCATCGCGAGGAGATCAACCGCGCCGCTGGCCCGGAAGGCAGGGCGGAGGCCCTCGCCGCCGCCCTGACCAGGGAGGGATACGCTGCGTCAGCCCGGCAGGTCGGCGTAGTGGATAAGACCTCCGGTGCCGGAGTCGCCGGTGCGCAGCTCTGCCAGCACCACTGCCCGGTCGCGCACGTCGCCGCGGAGTTCCCGCAGCTGTGCGAGGCCGAGACCGAGGCGTTCGCCGAGTTGCTCGGCACGCACGTGCAGCGGCTGGCGACCATCGCCCGCGGCGACGCCGCGTGCACCACACACGTACCCGCCTCCTCGGCGGGTCACCCGGCGGCCACCGAGCCGGGGAGCACACAGCCGTCACCGGACGCGCACATCGCGTGGCCGGACGAGGGCCGAGATGCAGTATCCGCGAATGGAGGGCAACCCGCATGACTGCCGCTGCCGAGCAGCGCACTCCCACCACAGCGCCCCTTTCCCAGGAAGAGACCATCGAGTCACTGGGTAACTACGCGTTCGGTTGGGCCGACTCCGATGCCGCGGGCGCCAGCGCCCGCCGCGGACTGAACGAGGATGTCGTCACTGACATCTCGGAGAAGAAGTCCGAGCCGGAGTGGATGCGCGAGGCGCGCCTGAAGGCGCTGAAGTTGTTCCACCGCAAGCCGATGCCCAACTGGGGCGCCGACCTGTCGGGGATCGACTTCGACAACATCAAGTACTTCGTCCGTTCCACCGAGAAGCAGGCGACCAGCTGGGAAGACCTGCCCGAGGACATCAAGCGGACCTACGACAAGCTGGGCATTCCCGAGGCGGAGAAGCAGCGCCTCGTCGCCGGCGTCGCGGCCCAGTACGAGTCCGAGGTCGTCTACCACCAGATCCGTGAGGACCTGGAGGAGCAGGGCGTTCTCTTCCTCGACACCGACAGCGCGTTGCGCGAGCACCCGGAGATCTTCAAGGAGTACTTCGGCTCGGTGATCCCGGCCGGGGACAACAAGTTCTCCGCGCTCAACACCGCCGTCTGGTCGGGTGGATCGTTCATCTACGTGCCGCCGGGCGTGCACGTGGACATCCCGCTGCAGGCCTACTTCCGGATCAACACCGAGAACATGGGCCAGTTCGAGCGCACGCTGATCATCGTCGACGAGGGTGCCTACGTGCACTACGTCGAGGGTTGCACCGCGCCGATCTACGACTCGGACTCGCTGCACTCCGCGGTCGTGGAGATCATCGTGAAGAAGGGCGGCCGTTGCCGCTACACGACGATCCAGAACTGGTCGAACAACGTCTACAACCTGGTCACCAAGCGCACCAAGTGTGAAGAGGGCGCGACCATGGAGTGGGTCGACGGCAACATCGGCTCCAAGGTGACGATGAAGTACCCGTCGGTCTTCCTGATGGGCGAGCACGCCAAGGGTGAGGTGCTCTCGGTCGCGTTCGCCGGCGAGGGCCAGCACCAGGACGCGGGCGCCAAGATGGAGCACCTCGCGCCGTACACGTCCTCGACGATCGTGTCGAAGTCGGTGGCGCGCGGTGGTGGCCGGACCTCTTACCGCGGTCTGGTGAAGGTCGCCAAGCGGGCGCACCACTCGCGCTCCAGCGTGGTGTGTGACGCGCTGCTGGTGGACACCATTTCCCGGTCGGACACCTATCCCTACGTCGACATCCGTAACGACGACGTGTCGATGGGCCACGAGGCCACGGTGTCCAAGGTCAGCGAGGATCAGTTGTTCTACCTGATGTCGCGTGGCCTCACCGAGGAAGAGGCCATGGCGATGGTGGTCCGCGGGTTCGTCGAGCCGATCGCCAGGGAACTGCCGATGGAGTACGCCCTCGAACTGAACCGGCTGATCGAGCTGCAGATGGAAGGATCCGTCGGCTGAGATGACGGCTACGGCAGGCAAGACAGACAGCAACACGCTCAACACCGCCGTCGCGGGGGAGGCTGTCATTCCGGCAGCCTCCCGCGCGGAGCGGTTCTCCGGCTACGACGTCGAGGCCTTCGAGGTCCCGGGCGGGCGCGAGGAGAACTGGCGCTTCACGCCGATGAAGCGGCTGCGGGGACTGCACGACGGTTCCGCGGTCGCCACGGGGGAGATCACCGTGGAGGCGGACGCCGCCGACGAGGTGACCGTGGAGACCGTCGGTCGCGACGACGCGCGCCTCGGTGAGGCGGGCGCTCCCAGCGACCGTATCGCCGCGCAGGCCTACTCGTCGTTCACCTCGGCCACGGTCGTGACGGTGCCGAAGGAGACCAAGGCCTCGAAGCCGACGGTCATCCGGCTGCACGGCCCAGGTGCGGGCTCGACGGCCTACGGCCACGTCCAGGTGCGTGCCGAGCAGTTCGCGGAGGCCGCGATCGTGCTCGACCACGTCGGTTCGGGCACGTACGCCGACAACGTCGAGTTCGTCATCGGCGACGGCGCGAAGCTCACGGTGGTCAGCGTCCAGGACTGGGCCGACGACGCGGTGCACGTGTCCGAGCAGCACCTGCGGCTCGGCCGCGACGCCACGCTCAAGCACATCGTCGTCACGCTCGGCGGTGACCTGGTGCGGGTGAGCCCCACGGCCACCTTCGCCGACGCGGGCGGCGACGTCGAGATGCTCGGGCTCTACTTCGCGGACGCGGGCCAGCACCAGGAGCACCGGCTGTTCGTGGACCACGCGGTCGCGAACTGCAAGTCCAACGTGATGTACAAGGGTGCGCTGCAGGGCGAGGGCGCACACGGGGTGTGGATCGGCGATGTGCTGATCCGCGCGGCTGCCGAGGGCACACAGACCTACGAGCTGAACCGGAACCTGGTGCTCACCGAGGGCGCGCGTGCGGACTCGGTGCCGAACCTGGAGATCGAGACCGGGGAGATCGCCGGAGCCGGTCACGCCAGTGCCACGGGAAGGTTCGACGACGAGCAGTTGTTCTACCTGCAGTCGCGGGGAATCGCGGAGGAAGAGGCGCGCAGGCTGGTCGTGCGCGGGTTCTTCCACGAGATCCTGATGAAGATCGACATCCCGGAGGTGCGCGAGCGCCTGCAGACCGCGATCGAGGCAGAGCTGGAGGCGGTGGGCTCCTGAGCCCGGCGCCCGCCACCGAGTCAACTTCCCGCAACTGAACTAGAGAAACGAAGAGACATGGCAACCCTGGAAATCAAGGACCTGCACGCCGCGGTCACCACGGACGAAGGCCCCAAGGAAATCCTCAAGGGCGTCAACCTGACGATCCGCTCGGGCGAGATCCACGCGATCATGGGCCCGAACGGCTCCGGCAAGTCGACCCTGTCCTACGCGATCGCCGGTCACCCGAAGTACGAGGTGACCTCCGGCGAGGTGCTGCTGGACGGCGAGAACGTGCTCGAGATGAGCGTCGACGAGCGTGCCCGTGCCGGGCTGTTCCTCGCGATGCAGTACCCGGTCGAGGTGCCCGGCGTCTCGATGTCGAACTTCCTGCGCACCGCCGCGACCTCGGTTCGTGGTGAGGCCCCGAAGCTGCGGCACTGGGTCAAGGAGGTCAAGCAGGAGATGGCAAACCTGGACATCTCTGCCGAGTTCGCCGAGCGCAGCGTGAACGAGGGCTTCTCCGGCGGTGAGAAGAAGCGGCACGAGATCCTGCAGCTGTCGCTGCTGAAGCCGAAGTTCGCGATCCTCGACGAAACCGACTCCGGTCTCGACGTCGACGCGCTGCGCGTGGTCTCCGAGGGCGTGAACACCTACTCGTCGAACAACGACGCTGGCGTCCTGCTGATCACGCACTACACGCGGATCCTCAAGCACATCACGCCGAACTACGTGCACGTGTTCGCCGGTGGTCGCATCGTCGAGTCCGGCGGTGTCGAGCTGGCGAACGAGCTCGAGGAGAGCGGCTACGTCAAGTACGTCGGCAAGCCCGAGCCCGCCAGCATCTGAGGCGCGGCGCACGGCGCTATCCGACCGAGCCCGAACGAGACACCGAGAGGAGTTGGCGCGATGACCACCACTGCATCCCAGAACGCGGGGTCCCGTCAGGCTGACTCACTGCCGCTGGACGTCGCCGCACTGCGCGCCGACTTCCCCATCCTGTCGCGCACTGTGCGCGACGGGAAACCCTTGGTGTACCTGGACTCCGGGGCTACCTCGCAGCGCCCTGCACAGGTGCTGGACGCGGAACGGCGGTTCCTCGAGACCGCCAACGCCGCGGTGCACCGTGGTGCCCACCAGCTCGCCGAGGAGGCGACCGACGCCTACGAGGACGCCCGCGCGAAGATCGCGGACTTCGTCGGCGCCACCCCGGGCGAGCTGGTCTTCACCAAGAACGCCACCGAGGGTGTGAACCTCGTCGCGTACGCGATGAGCAACGCCACGACTGCGGGACCGGAGATGGAGCGGTTCACGCTCGCTCCCGGTGACGAGGTCGTGATCACCGAAATGGAGCACCACGCGAACCTCGTGCCCTGGCAGCAGGTCTGCCAGCGCACGGGTGCGACGTTGCGGTGGTTCGGGGTCACCGACGAGGGCAGGCTGGACCTGTCGAATATCGATGAACTGATTACCGAGCGCACGAAGCTGGTCGCCTTCACGCATCAGTCCAACGTGCTCGGAACGGTGAATCCGGTCGCCGAGATCGCACGGAAGGCGCGCGAGGTGGGTGCGCTGACCCTGCTGGACGCATGCCAGTCGGTGCCGCATTCGCCGGTGAACTTCACCGAGCTGGGTGTGGACTTCGCGGTGTTCTCCGGGCACAAGATGCTGGCGCCCTCGGGCATCGGCGTGCTCTACGGCCGCCGTGAACTGCTCGAGGCGATGCCGCCGTTCCTGACCGGCGGCTCGATGATCGAGCTGGTGCGGATGGAGGGTTCGACGTTCGCGCCGCCGCCGCAGCGGTTCGAGGCCGGTGTGCCGATGACCTCACAGGCAGTGGGTCTCGGTGCGGCGGTGGACTACCTATCGGCCATCGGCATCGACCGGATCGCCGAGCACGAGCACGTGCTGACCGCAGCGGCGCTGGAGCAGCTCCAGCAGGTGCCGGGCGTCCGCATCATCGGGCCTGCCGAGGCGGTGGACCGCGGGGGAGCGGTGTCGTTCGTGATCGACGGCGTGCACCCGCACGATGCGGGCCAGGTGCTCGACAGCCTGGGAATCGCGATCCGCGTGGGGCATCACTGCGCGTGGCCGCTGCACCGCAGGCTCGGTGTTCCCGCGACGGTGCGTGCCTCGTTCTACCTGTACAACGACCTGTCCGAAGTGGACGCGCTGGTGAGCGGGGTCCGTGAGGCACAACGATTCTTCGGGGTGGCGTGAGACGATGAACCTGGAGAGCATGTACCAGGAGATCATCCTGGACCACTACAAGAATCCGCACGGCCGTGGCCTGCGGGACCCGTATGACGGAGAGTCGTTCCAGGTCAACCCGACCTGTGGGGACGAGGTCACCCTGCGGGTCAGGCTGGACGGGGACACGGTCTCCGACGTCTCCTATGACGGACAGGGCTGTTCCATCAGCCAGGCGTCGACCTCCGTGCTGACGGATCTCGTCGTCGGGCATACGGTGGACGAGGCGATGACGAAGATGGACGCGTTCGTCGAGCTGATGCAGGGACGTGGCCGGGTGGAGCCGGACGAGGACGTGCTGGACGACGGCATCGCCTTCGCCGGCGTCGCCAAGTACCCGGCGAGGGTCAAATGTGCCCTGCTCGGCTGGATGGCGTTCAAGGACGCGTTGGGCCGGACGTCCGGCCCGGCGGGTGCGAACCCAGTGACCTCGAACGGAGCGGAAACGCGATGAGTGAGCAGCAGACCGAAACTCGCACCGAGGACCAGGAACACCGCGAGGGCCGGACGGCCGCGGACCTGCCCGAGCAGAAGCAGCCCGCCGCCGACGTCGCCAAGGTCGAGGACGTCGAAGAGGCGATGCGCGACGTCGTTGACCCCGAGCTGGGCATCAACGTCGTCGATCTGGGACTCGTGTACGGCATCCACGTCGAGGAGGACAACTCCGCGACGATCGACATGACCCTGACGTCGGCCGCGTGCCCGCTGACCGACGTGATCGAGGATCAGACGGCGTCCGCCCTCGTCGGCGGCGCGGGCCTGGTGAAGGATTTCCGGATCAACTGGGTCTGGATGCCGCCGTGGGGCCCGGAGAAGATCACCGATGACGGCCGCGAGCAGCTGCGCGCCCTCGGCTTCACCGTCTGACTCGGGTACGCCCTAGACGCTAACGCCATCGGGGCTGTCCACGGCATGGAGCAGTCGCTCCACCGTGGGGTCGTCGAGTGACTCTTTGATGCACTGCCACAGCTCCAGGTTGGCCACGGCCCACCTGGAGTATGTCTGTGCGGCCACCGGGTTGTAGAAGTAGTAGCCCTCGTCGTGCACCTCGCACTGCTCGCCGACGATTTTGTCGGCGAGTTCCCTCAGGCTGACCCCGTTCTCGCTGAGGTACCGGTGGGCCAGCATGACCGGAGTCACGGGCAGTGCCTTGAACAGCGTGTCGGCATCGCTGAGCGCCTGGGCCTCGAGGCTGATGTGCCTGCCCCGTGCGGCCATCTCCGCCTCGTCGATGATCTCGTCTATCCAGCGGGCCGTTGCGGCCGGGACCTCCGCGTCGCTGAGGACACCCAGCCGCAGGTCCCGGCCCGCCGCGGCTGGGGAGTTGCGGAGCACGATGTAGTTGACGTCGTGCACCAGTGCGGCGGTCTCGACAACGCTTCGCTGGGCGCCGTTGTGCCCGGCGAACTCGACCGCCTTAGTCCGGACGAAGTCGACGTGGTGCCAGCCGTGGAAGGGCAGCCGTTCGGCGTACTTCAGGCACAGTTGCCGCACCCTGCGCTCGACGGCCGCGAGTGCGACGTCGGAAACGCGGAGCGGAGCCGTCGCTGTGCCGCTGAAGGCGTTGGGTGCGGTGCTCTGGTCGTGGACGCGCATGAACCTCTCCGATCCCGGCCTGCTCTTCGGGCGGGTGGAGTGATCGTAGTGCGATCGCGCGTCCGGTGTTCTAAATTCGCTCGGTCAACTCCCCCAATCGGGTCTCCACCGGCACATGCCGGTGACCTGTCTGTGTCTGCGGGTCGTAGGAGAGGCTCCAGGGGCTCACGGGGCGGGATTTGACCAGCAACGTGAGTGTGTTGTCGGCGGCGCGGGGGATCCGGTGGAACTCGTGCGCGAGCATCGCCCCAGCCGTGCCGGCCGGACAGTCCGTGCGCCTGCGGAGTTCGGTAGAGCTGATCAACTGGCTGTCCGGGTCGACGGTCGCGTCGTACCGTTCGTGTTCGTAGCCGCCCCGCAGGATCGTGGTGCAGAAGTGGTAGCGGTGGTTGTGCACCGAGTCCGCGTACCCGCGTCGCCAGTCGCGTTGCGGCTTGTACTCGTGCAGCCAGAACGAGAACGGATCGGCCCGCTCGTCGAGCAGGCACCAGGCGAAGTGCGTGGTCGTCTCCCGCGAGCGATCGGCCACGGTAGCGGCCGCCTCTGGCGACAGCCCGCGCAGGTACGAGCTCACCTCCGCCTGCAGGCTCGTACGGCTGGTCCGCCGTTGGAACCACTGATCGACGGTCTGCCAGCGCTCGACCAGTGGGAAGTCGGCGCGGCGCAGTTCGGCGGCGAGATCGGCGAGCAGGGACAACTGGGTCAGCATCGCGTCAGCTTCCGAGTTCGGCGGTGGTGGTGAACTTCTGCCGGAAGGTGTGGAACCGGTCCCTGAGCCGATGGAACTGTTCCTCGTCCAATCCGGTGCCGGTGATCTCCTCGAACACCCCGACGAAGTCCGATCTGGTCGAGGATGGGGTCAGCCGAAAGTGCTGTTCGCTGTTCGACGTTCCGAGCCGCAGGAACTCGGCCCGCTCCATGCCGTAGATGAACGAGCCCTCGGAGAACCGCAGAGTTCGGGGAAAGAGGGTTCTTCCTTGCGCCGGATCGCTGTACAGCGTCACCCAGACGCTGCCGTCGAACATCTCGACCCGGTCCAGCGGTGGATCGGTGAGCACGGTGATCTCGACGCCGGCGCACCGGTTACGAGCGAGGTAGAGACCGACAAGTCCCATCCACGTCTCATCCCTGAGCTGTCGTTGGACGGCGTCCGAATCCGCATCCGCACCTTCGTGGCGCAGCAGGTACCGCGCCCTGCCGCCCGCCGCGGTGTTGCCTCTGGGGTCGGCGATGACGACGTGAATCTCCCGTTCGGCCTGGGACAACAGCAGCCGTGCCGCGGCGTGTCTTCCCGAGAAGCCGCGGAAGAAGTACTGCCGGGTTTCCCGCAGGTCCCGCATCATCAGCTGGTTGAACGTCGGGTCGGGCCTGTTACTGGCCGCGAAGATGTGCGTCGGGAAGAACTCGTTGTTGAGCGCGCGGTACTCGGAACTGAGTTCCTGCAGGGTGCGCTTGCTCTCCTCGATGACCGGGGCGACCAGGGCTCTGCGGGTGGCCGTCGCGGTGAGCAGGGTCTGTCCGAACCCCACCACCGCCGAGATGAGAGTTCCGGTGCCGACCGCCTCGACGAACGTCCTCGCGGTGCCCGCCTGCATGGTGCTCGCCAGCGCCAGGCTCGAGCCGGAAACGACGACCAGGGCCAGCAGCAACAGTCCCGTCCTGGTCCAGAAGATCTCCTGGAGCGGATTGCTGCGGAGCCCGCTGGCATCCGCCGACACGACCCACCTCCCTTGCCCGCACCCGTCCGAAAGGGACTCTCTGTGTTCGTTCGAGTGCAGGCAGCTACTCTACGCGCCGCTGTGTGCCCGCGAAATAAGAGAATCGGGCGAATCAGTCTGCTGGTCGGGTGGCCAATCGGTGGCAACTGTTGCGCCGTCAGGGTGAGAGAGGCGGCCAACGCGGGCTCTGCCACGATCAGCCGGTGACGATACGGCGGCTTTGCGCGGTGCTGATGAGCCGATCCACATACCAGCGCTGGGCCTACCTGATCCTCGGCGGCGCGCTGGTCGTGCCATACCTGCTTGTCGCGGGGGTCGTGGTTCCGTCCGTTCTGCCGCTCGCCCTCGACGAGGGTATGGCCGTCGCGCTCGGCTCGGTGATCGCGCTGCTGGTGATGGTCGCGAGTTCGTTCGTTCCCGCCGTACGGGTCCTCGAGGGAACCGCGATCCGTGAGCTGCTCGGGGATCCGGTGCCCGCTGCGGTGTTCGGGCCCGCGGCGACCATGACCGCGCGTCTGCGCTCCAGTTCGATGTTCCTGTCGCACGTACTGGCCGGGGCAGTGGTGAGCCTGCTCAGCCTGGTTCTGCCCGTCTTCTTCGTGCTGTCGCTGGCGGGTCCGTACACTGGGAAACTGGGAATCGGTTCGGAGAGCGGCATTTCCGTGTCACGTGGCTGGGCAGGAGCCTGGCTGCCCGCCGCCTTCGGGCTGGCGCTGATCCTGCTGGTGTACCTCGTGGCGAGTACGGGCGCATGGCTCACCCGCGCCGCCGAGGCGCTACTGGGAACGTCGGCGGCGGATCGGATCGCGGAGCTGGAGCGTCGCGCTGACCGGCTCAGCGAGCGCAACCGGCTGGCCAGGGAGTTGCACGATTCTGTCGGGCACGCGCTCAGCGTCGTCACGATCCAATCGGGCGCGGCGCGGCGAACCCTGCGCCACGACCCCGAGGTGGCCGAGCGGGCACTGCTGGCGATCGAGGACTCGGCCAGGGCGGCCCTGGACGATCTCGACTACGTGCTTGGACTGTTGCGCGACGAGCCAGCGGCCCGGGCCCCGCAGGCGGATCTCGGGGACCTGCAGGCGCTGCTGGACGCGACACGGGCCACCGGGGCGGCGGTCGACGCGCAGGCGCGCGGGGATCTCACCGTCGTGCCTCCGACGGTGTCCAGGGAGGCCTATCGGATCCTGCAGGAATGCCTCACCAACGCCTTGCGCCACGCCGGTAAGGTGCCCATCACCGTGCGGCTCGGGGTTGGCGGCGATCTGCTGGAGATCTCGGTGACCAATCCGGTCGAACCGCGGCCAGGGCGAACCACGGATCCACCTCGCGGCGGACGTGGACTGCGGGGTGTCCGGGAGCGGGTCGAGGTACTGCGCGGTGACGTCAGGACGGGGAGAGCCGATGGGCTCTGGGAGGTCCTGGTGCGGTTGCCGCTCGGCGGACATGCGGTGGTGGGGGAGAAGCGGGTGGACGAGGCGTGAGTGCGACGCGGCGGATCGGTGTGCTGCTGGTCGACGACGAGGACCTGATCAGGGCGGGGTTACGGGCCATTCTGGATTCCGAATCCGACCTCGAGGTGCTCGGTGAGGCGGCCGACGGCGCCGAAGTCCCCGGGCTGGTCTCCCGGTTGCGGCCCGACGTCGTCCTGATGGACGTCCGCATGCCCGCGGTGGACGGGATCAGGGCGACGGAACATCTTGTGTCCACAATGGACTCGCCGCCGAAGGTTCTCGTGGTGACGACGTTCGAGAACGACGAGTACGTGTACGAGGCACTACGAGCGGGGGCCAGTGGTTTCCTGCTCAAACGGGCCAGGCCGGAGGAGATCGTCGCGGCCGTCCGGACGGTCGCGGCCGGTGACACCCTGCTGTTCCCGGCGGCGATCCGCAGGCTCGCGAATCACCACTCGCCGGGCCGCGGCGGCGACAAGCTGGCGAGGGCGGGGCTGACCGTCCGCGAGGCCGAGGTACTGCGTCTGATGGCGACGGGCTTGTCCAATGTGGAGATCGCTGGTGAGCTCTTCCTCGGTGTGCAGACCGTTAAGACACATGTCGGCAATGTGCTCGGCAAACTGTGCGCTCGCGATCGCACCCAGGCGGTGATCAAGGCCTACGAGTCCGGATTCATCCCGGTATCAGGTTGAGCCGGAGCTCAGCTCGCCGAGCGGTGCGAGACGAGCTGCCCGTTGGCGAGACCACGCAGCACCTCGATCCGGTCCGAGCCCGGCCTGCCCAGCACCCAGCTCGACCCGGACACGTCCTTGGCGCGCTGCTTCAGCGGGGCGAGCATGCGGGAGATCTCCCGGTAGGAGTCGATGGAACCGCTGGCGCAGACGAGCGTCGCCAGCGAGACGGTCACCGGGATACCCTCCGCCGACCACGACGTGTCCAGCAGGGTGGCCGCCACGGTGGCGATCTCGTCCATGTCGCAGGCGATGAGGAAGTCGTCGCCCCCGACATGGCTGACGGTCATTCTGCTCAGCTGGGTGGACAGGTCGGTGAGCGCGCGTCCCAGTTCGCGGATGAGGTCGTCACCCGCGGCGAAGCCGACACTGTCGTTCACCGCCTTGAAGGAGTCGACGTCGAGCCACGCGACCACCAGTGCCTCCTGCACCGACAGTCTCCGGTCGACGTCGCGCGCGATCGTGTCGCTGCCGGGCAGCCGGGTGAGCGGGCTCAGTGCGGCGGCTTCCTCGATTTTGGTCTCGGCCACGCCGCGCACGATCTCGGTGACCAGCACCACGCCAAGGCACTGTCCGTCGTCGTCGACGACCACCACGTCGTCACCGGTGCGTCCCCAGTCGGCGTCGTTGACCAGATCGAGGAGGGCGAGTGCGCCCGCCTCCGCGTGGATCGTGTGGGGATGGTCGGCAAGCCTGGCCGCGGGACGCTTCGCGTGCAGCGCGTGTCCGTAGCGGCCGGTCACCGCGAGCAGGAAACGGCTGCGGTCGATCGACCAGGCGGGCCTGCCATCGTCGTCCAGCCCCACGATGCCGGTCGGCGCGTCGCCGGCGGCGAGTACCTCCCGGACCTCGTCGCAGGTGGCGTCCGCGTCCAGTGTCGTGGCGGGCCGGAGGAAGTCGGCGACCTTGGGCGCGGAGGTCGCCGCGACCAGCGAGGACGGCTCGTCCGGGTCGGGGGTCGCCGGGCTGAGCGTGCCCGTCCAGACGGCCGACTGCCGGGCGGGGGCGAACAGCCGGCCCTGCGCGATCCGGATGCCGAGCCGCCGGGCGGCGTCGAGCTGTTCGCGGGTTTCGACGCCGGTTGCCACGAGGCGCAGGCCTGCCCTGGACGCGAACTGTGCCAGCGCCTCCACCGCGGCGGCCGTGGTCGGATCGCCGGGCAGGCGACCGAGCAGACCGCGGTCCAGCTTCAGCATGTCCGCCGGTGCGCAGGTGAGCAGGTCGAGCGCGAGGTCGCCGGCGCCGAGCCCGTCGAAGGCGATCCGGAATCCCAGTTCGGTGAGGCGCCGTAGCCCGGCGACGAGGTTGTGCGTGCCCGCGGGCCGGAACGGGGGGCCGATCTCCAGCACGACCTCTCTCGGTCGTCTGCCGCTGTTCGACAGCGCGTCGAGCAGCGGAGTCAGGGCGCCGGGTTGGGCGGCGGCCGACGCGGCGGTGAGATTGAGGTGCAGCGGCAGGAGCGTGTCGTGCCGCGCCTCCTCCTCGACCGCGCGGGCGGCGAGGCCGACGTCGACCTCGACCAGTTTGCCCGCCCTCAGGGCCGCGGTCAGAAGTTCGGGCACCTCGCCCGTCTGCGGGCGGGCCAGCGCCTCGAGTGCGACGACACCACCTGTGTGCAGGCTGTACAGCGGTTGGAAGGCGAAGCGAACGGTCTGCAGCGATTCGATCCCATTCGACACGACCACGCGTGAATAATGCCTCTTCAATGGCCGTTACGACAAATTTGTGGCCAGGAGTTCACGAGGCCGACATGCAGGTGAACACCATCGCCCTGGTCGTCCTCCGGCCGGGGGATACGGTGAGGGCCATGAACCAACACGACCGGCGCCAGTCCGGCGCGGCCGACGTCGATCCGCGGACCGTCCGCCGGGACGGCCCCGAGGAGCAAGCGGGGGCCGAACGCGGCTACTCCGATCTGGCTACGAGCCCGTTCCGGGTGGACCGGGACCGGATCGTGGCCTCACCGTTCTTCGCGCGGCTGGGCGGGGTGACGCAGGTCGTGAGTGCCGGGGGATCCGGTTTGCTGCACAACCGGCTCACGCACAGCCTCAAGGTCGCGCAGGTGGCGCGGTCGATCGCGGAACGGATCCAGGCCGAGCCGGACACCCGGGAGCTTGCCGCGAAGCTGGGTGGTTGCGACCCCGACGTGGCCGAGGCGGCGGCATTGGCCCACGATCTCGGACACCCGCCGTTCGGGCACCTCGGTGAGCGGGTGCTGGATCGGATAGCCCGGCATCGCTACGGCCTGGCCGACGGGTTCGAGGGCAACGCGCAGTCGTTCCGGATCATGACCACCACCGACGTCCGGGGTCCCTCGGCGGTCGGCCTTGACCTGACCGCCGCCGTGCGGGCGGCGGTGCTGAAGTACCCGTGGTTGCGGCTGCATTTTCCCAGCCCGCATCCGGGGAAGCTGCCGATCCCGCCGCGAGGCGCGGGGGAGCCGGACGACGGGCCGGGTACCGGGTCCGCCAAGTTCTCCGCGTACAGCACGGAACTCGACGATCTCGTGCAGGCCAGGGCGCCGTATGGCGGCCGGATCGAGTCGTGGCAGCAGACGGTGGAGGCCTCGGTGATGGACACCGCGGACGACATCGCCTATGCGATCCACGATCTGCAGGACTTCCACCGGATCGGGGTGCTGCAGCACGCCTCGGTGGCGACGGAGTTCAGCCGCTGGACCGCCGACATAGCGACTCTGTCCTCCTTGGATTCCGCGGAACTGGGGACGGACCGGCGCAGGCCGGGATATTCGTTGGAGCGGTTGCGCCGGAGGATGCACGCCAAGGACGGCTGGATCGTCGACGACGAAGCGTTCATCCAGGCCGTGCACCGGGTTCGGGCCGAGTTGGTGGACGACCTGCTGGCAGGTCCGTTCGACGGTTCGATCGAGGCGGAACAGTCGATGGCGAGTTTCTCGGCAAGGTGGATGTCGCGCCTGGTGGAGGGCGTCCAGGTCGCGCCGTCGGTCTCCACTCGGTCGGGCCACGTGTTGCTGGCCAGGGCGCAGTGGCACGAGGTGCAGGTGCTCAAATTCGTCCATCGAAGGTTCGTGTTGTTGCGTCCCGATCTGGCGTTGCACCAGCGCGGTCAGGCGAGCCTGTTGTCGACGCTGGTGGACGCACTGGACGCGTGGCTGGTGGACCGGGACGAGGCGTCCCGGCTTCCGCGCAGGCTGCACGACCTGGTGGAGCTGGCCCATGACGAGTACGCGTCGCTGGCAGCGCATACGCCCGAACTGCTGGTCGGTGCGACCGGCGAACCGGTGAGCGGTGCTGACGCTGTCCACGAGCTGGCCAGGGGCAGAGCGGTGGTGGACTTCGTCGCCTCACTGACCGACCGGCAGGCGGTGACCCTGCTCGACGCGCTCTCCGGGCGCAGCGCGCAGCCCTGGTCGGAGTCGTTCGTGCTCTAGGGAGCCTGGGTGTTGCGTCACTTTCTCGCAAAAGTGCCCTACAGCTGCGTTGTTGCGTGGAGGGTGGCTCTTTGCGGCGGGCGACGTTGCGCCGGCACCCATGCACCCTGGCGCCGGGTCCCTGGCGGATGGTGGGCGGTGTTCCGGATGGGTTTCTGTTCGGGGTCCAGCCATTTCGGCGGGATGAACTCTGGTGTTCCGTGGCGGATGCGGACGGACCATTCGGTGTGGTGTAACTCCCGGTGGTGCCGGGCGCAGACGAGGATCATGTTGTCCAGGTCGGACGGCCCGTGGTCGATCCACGAGATCACGTGGTGAACTTGACACCACTTTGGACCGCGTGTGCAGCCAGGCCTTACGCAACCCCGGTCCCGGAGCGCGAGTGCGCGGCGTTGGCCGGGGGTGGCGAGCCGCTGGTTGCGGCCGAGGTCGAGGACCTCGCCGTGGGTGCCGAGGACGGCGGGGAGGACTTTGGCTTCGCAGCACCAGCGGCGGAGCTGGCTGATGGAGGTGTAGCCACGGGCGTCGAGCATGGCGGTGTCCGCGCGTTGTTCCAGCTCCGCCAGCGACACCGTCACGATCACCACGGCGCGTTCGCCGCCGGTGGTCGGGAGGTCGTCGGCGCGGGCGGTCCGGCTGATGATCTCGGCCAGCGCATCGCCTTGCCGCTGCGCGTGACCGCGTGGGTCGTGGCGGCCGTCGGAGTCGGTCGGGCCGGGCTTGGCCAGCGGGTGCATGACGCCTTCCAACTCCGCGGCCGTTTCCGGGTCCACCTGGCCGGAGAACATGTACTGCCCGTCGCGGCGGTAGCGGCCGTGGAACTCCCGGTACGGTCCCTTCGGGTGATCCCGATCTTTCGGCGGGGCCTTCTCGGCATCCCAATGTCCCAAGATCCGCTGCCCGACCTTGGCGACCTCTGTGGCGCTGGCCTGCCGCGCCAACGCCACCAGCGTGTCCTCGGTCGCGAGGCGTTCGGTGTCTGGCAGGGCGTCCGGTGCCTGGGCGAGAATCTTCTGAATCTGCCCGACCTGCGCCACGCCGATCTCCCCCGCCCGCAACGCGTCATCCACCATGGGCGTCGGGGTCGTCGCCTGCGCGAGACGGGCTGTGGCTTCGCCGCGGGTGAGGTGCAGCGCCATCATCAACATCAACATCGACACCGTCCCCGCGTACCCCTGTGACGTCGCCGCACCACGCTTCTCGGCCTCGGCAACCAACTCCAGCATCCGCCCGTACTGCCGCCGCAGAGCCTTCTCGGACTCGAGCAACCCACCGAGCAGCTCCCCCTCGGAAAGCTGCCACACGGGAAGTACCTGCTCGTCGTCCACACCACGACGCTACTCGAACACATGTTCTACCGGCAGCGCCCCTCGGCAAGCGGTCAACCAACCCCGCCAAACGGCACCCCGCGACCACCCCCACTGCGCACACCCCACCCCCGCCCATCGCACTTTCCCGGGAAAGTGCGATGGACGGGGGTGGGGTGTGCGC
>NZ_PQHZ01000046.1 GCF_003385185.1 Amycolatopsis palatopharyngis
CGGCGGGCGTGGCTGTTCCTGGGCAGGAGTGGGCGCCGGTGGGGGTGGCGTCTCCGGCTGGGGAGCCGCATGCCGTGGCTGTCCGGTGCTGCGGGCCATCACCTCGGAGACGCTGATGCCACCGTAGGTGTCCATTGATCGGCGACGTCTGCCCGACCTGCGGCCGGTGGACTCCCCGGGATCATCTGGATTGTTGATTGAAGGGCCCGTGCCGGAAGCGCCGTGGTCGTCTGGCACCGGGTCTCCCTTCGCTTCTCATGGCGGCCTCGTACGAATGTCGAATCAGTGTTCGGGCATTCCTGTACGGGTGCGCCGGATCGCACGCATTCTGCACTGCCTGATCGCCGGGGCGGTGGCATTCGTTATCGTACGGATACCGGCCGTTCGTGACGACACCATCCCGTGACTTTTTTACGCAGGGTTGACCTCAGTGCGACTCAGCCACGATCGGGTGATGAATATGTGCCCTCACATCGGGTTGTTGCCGGAGTGGCGTTACGGAGTGTGCGAACAATACGGACAGTTCCGTACCGTCGGTATGCGACCAGATTGCGCCCGGCACGCTTCGCCGCGTAGAGCAGGGAATCCGCTTCCAACAACTGGTCCTCGGCGTCGAGCAGCGTTTCCGGTTGCAGTGCGACACCGATACTGATTGTCACCTTCAGTCCTGGGCAGAGTTGCTCCCAATCGTGCTGGGCGACGCGCAGCCGGGCCCGTTCGGCGAGGGCGATGGCCGCTCCCGCGCTGGTGTCGGGCAATACCAGGACGAACTCCTCGCCGCCGTATCGAGCGCAGAAGGCAGTTGGCGGAAGGCTCTGCTGCAACAGGGCTACCACCCGTTGCAGCACTTGGTCGCCGACCCGATGGCCGAAGGTGTCGTTGACCGCCTTGAACAGGTCGAGGTCGACCAGTGCGATCGCGGGCGCCCTGCCCTCGGTGCGCAATCCGGTCAGCCGATGGTCGAGGTAGCGCCGGTTGTAAGTGGCCGTCAGCGCATCGGTCAGACTTTCTTCCCTTGCCTGGGCGCGCTCGCGCCGCAACCGTTCGACCTCGAGGCGGAACTGGTCCGGGATCCGCGGTTCGGCGCGAGCCAGGTCGTAGGCACATCGCAGGTGCTCGTACGCCCTGCGCCAGTTGCCCTGGGTCGCGAACATTCCCGCGATCGACTCGTGCACGGCAAGCAGATCCGCGGAGTCGGCTTCACTCGCGCGGAGCGAGGCACTGTCCTGTGACACCACGTTCACCTCCGTCACTGAAGTCCCTTCGTCTGGAAGGAGGGAATCCTTGAGCGATCCGGACGCGCGGAAGACGAAGATCGCTCAACTGGACGACGAGTTACTGGTTTGTCACGGAGCGTTCAAACAAGGCGCGAAGCCGTACGCCCTTCGGTCGAGTATCGCCACCCGTTGGGAACCGATCTGCTCGCCGACAAGGGTCCCGTTTCGGCGGACAGTGAGCGAGACGCCGACGACGTAAACGGTTCCACGAACAGAACTCGCCCCTTCGGGTGCCCAGCCGGGGTCCGGGCGGGCCGAGGACATGGCCGGATAGATGTCGAGGGTGAGCCCGTCGAGCCCGCAGATCCGATCCGCGAAGTCGGGATGCTGGGTGCTGCGGAGAAACGCGAACTGGGCGTTCGATCCCTGGTCCGCCGCCTGGTTGAACGCGGCGAAATAGCGGTTGAGCAGGTCGGTGTCGGTCTCTGCCCGGGGTGCCGGCACCGTGCTGGAGACGATCGAGCAGCCGGTGAGCAGCAGTACGGCAACGCTCATCACGGCTCCGGCCCATACCCGCACCGGATGGACTTTAGGCGATCCTCGGGGTGCTGAGGTGGATGTCCTCGGCGATCAGGACCTGCTTGTCGTGATAGGCCTCGTAGTCCCGCTCGTCGTCGAGGCCGTAGAGATCGACGTAGTCGGCGAAGGTGAACCGCTCGACCTTGCCCGTGACGTGCGCCACCTCGCCCTTGGTCACGTCGGCCAGTCCGGGCTTCATCAGGACGAGCAGGGGAGCCTCGCCGTAGTCACGGCCGCCGATCACAAAGGACGAGGGCCCGATGTAGTCGGTGACCTCAGCGGTGACAGTCACCCGCTGCCCGATGTACTCCTCGTCGTGAAAGAGGTTCTCGTTCTCGGTGACGTCCTGCACCGTGGCGTGCTTGTCGGGACCCGCCGAGTCGTCTCCACACGCCGACACGACCGACAGCGGCAGCAGAGCCAGCACCACGACGGCCAGCCAGCGTGGTGTGCTCCTCAGGGTGGTCGAGTGCGGCATGCGGCGAGCCCCTTTCCGGATGTGGCGGTTCCACACCTCAGGAGTGCCCACCCGGCCTCCGGATCATGCGCGCGACGACGCCCGCGCGCAGGGGGCGAATGGTGGATCGAGTTGTTCAGGACACGATGCCGTAGTGGGCGGCAAGTAGTGAGAACTGCGCACCGCGGCGGCGTGGTGCCCGGTCGACGAGGTGTCGCATGGTGGCTTCGCCGAGCGGTTGGAATCTTGCCCAGTCGGGGGCGAGAGCGCGTGCTTCGGCCAGGAAATCGAGCGCTTGCCGGTCACGGTGCAACTCGGCTGCCGCTGCCGCGAGCCGTAACTGGTGGCCGGCCTCCCAGAACGCTGGTACCTCGCCGCTTGCCGGAGGCGCGGTCTTGGCGAGGTGTAGCGCTTCCGCTGGGTCGCCAGTCCGAGCGATGCGGTCGATCCGCTGCAGTGTCGCGACCCTTGGCCCGAAGATCGCGGCTTCACTGGCCCAGTCCCTGCGCGTGCGGACAGCGGCGGCGTGAGCTTCGGCGAGCAGGTCGTCGGCCCGGTCGGCGCGGCCCGCGAGCAGGGCGGCGGTGGCGGCGTTGAACAGCAGGTTTCCGAACACACCGCCCCGGAGGGAGTCGCGATCGAACATGGCGGGCTGGAGTCGCTCCGCGGCGCCGACGGCTACTCGTTCCGCCTCGTCGAACCTGCCCTGGCGGATCAGAGTCCACGCCAGGTAGCGCAGTGAGATAGCGGCCTCTACCTCCGGGGCATCTGACTCGCGGGCAGTTTTGAGCGCGCGCTCGGCGGACGACCAGGCAAGGTCCTCCAGTCCGAGCCGCCCTGCCATCCCGGCCCCGAGCCGATAGGTGGTCGAGAGCATGCGGAACGCGCCTGCTTTCTCGTCCCCAGTGGCAACCTGGGTCAGGCGGCGCGCGTCGGTCAGGACAGCGGGTAGCGCGTGGAGTAGTTCCGCATGGCGGCCATCGACGTACGCGCGCCACATGCGATGCACCGACCCGGCAAGGGCGTTCAGGCCGGTGGCCTGCTGCGGTTCGGCGAAGTCGTCCAGGCCGGGGATGTGCTCACATGCGGCAATTGCATGCCGCAGCGGTGTCGCGTCGAGGTCACTCGGCCGTTTGCCAGTGGCCTGACCGAGCAGGGTGCCCACGGTGACGCCGAGCGCTGCCGCGAGCCGGCGCAGTGTCGCTGGTCTGCTGCTGGTGCGGGTGCCCTGCTCGATACGAGCGACCGTGTCGACGCCGACCGATGCGGCTTCGGCAAGCTGTTCCTGCGACAGGTCACGTGCCTTGCGGATACGGGCAACGTTTTCTGCAAACGGATTGCCGGTCATACCCCTCCCCCTGCAGCCCGTGTGGCTATCCCGCGACGCGTTTGCCGTTCTCGCACAGTGCTGGCCCGGCATCCGGGCCAGTGTTCATCGCCACCGCCAGTCGAAGGGCCAGCGACGGTTTGATCTTTGTGGCGGCTTCATCGAGCGTGTACAGCCCAGCCGACAAGATCTCCGGGTCGGTGATGGACAAGCCGTCCACCTGTGTGCCGGTGATCGTCCCGCCGTCGAAGATGAACGCCAGGCCTTCCGGCATCCGGTCGTCGCTAGACAGGTAATCGATCACAAGAAGCCGGCCAGGAGGCCGGTCGATACCGAGTTCCTCCCGGACTTCGCGGGCAGCCGTCGTCCACGGCGCCTCCTCGGCGTCGACAGCACCGCCCGGAAGATCCCAGTGTGGCTTGTAGGACGGCTCGACAAGCAGCACTCTCTGGGCAGCATCGGAGAACACCACTCCCGCGGACATGCGTTTGCGGTTGAGCGAACGCACGTAGTCATCGAACGGGAGCAAATCCACGTCCAGCAGCCTACTGCCTCGGACCCGCGTTCCGTTCTATGCCTGAGGCGCACAGAACGGGTAATCGCGGGAGCCAAACACGTGGTGGAAGGCGCTGTTCTCGCAGGTCAGAACGCAGGATGCTCGGTCGCATGAGTTGGTGCACACAGGGCAACGGCGCAACTGGTGACGGCGCAACTGGGGACGGCAACCAAGGAGGTGATCTCGCCCGGGCACCGAGCATGAGCTGCGGCAGTCATCCAACGCCCGAGGTGTCCCCGCTCATGGCCGAGGTTGTAGAGCTGCTGACCGAACTGCGGAGCCGGAAGTGGGTGCTCTACGTGTTCGGCCCGCACGACGGCCCGGACCTTGTGGCGGCGGTGTTTCAGTGGCCGACCTGCGCCGACGTGCTGATCCTGCGCGGTGAGGACGAAGCGAGCGCTTATCGCGTTCCGACCTTCCCGGGCACCGACGTGTTCACCCCCGACTTCGTCTCCTGGCAGTACCACGCCTCCGCAGCCTGGGCGCTACGGGCCGTGCTGACCCTCGACCCGCCCGGTCACCCCCGCGCCCCGATGGCTGTCCTGCGACCCGCGGCGGGCTGCGTGGTTCGATCGAGCTGCGTCGCCTGGTGACGATCCGGCCCACAGCACTCACCAGCCGAAATCATCAGGAAGGGAAACGCTGATGTGGCGGTTCCACACCTCAGGAGTGCCCACCCGGCCTCCGGATCATGCGCGCGACGACGCCCGCGCGCAGGGGGCGACAGCGGGATCAGCCGCCGGAGTGCATGTCCTCGGCCTCGGGGACGCAGTCGTCGTCCGGGTCGTCCAGCCAGCCGTGCGGCAGCGTGACCTTGCCCGGCGAGCCCTGTCGCCCTCGGGGACCCTGGCCCTCGGCGGGGAACGGCGTTTCCAGCCCAACGGACTCCAGCCTGCCGATCAGGTCGTCGAGCTCCTGCGGGCTCGACACCATCGCGAAGCCGCGTCGCAGTTCGGAGCCGAGCGGGAAGCCCATGAAGTACCAGGCCATGTGCTTGCGCAGGTCCCGCAGGGCCTTGTCGGTGCCGTCGTGCTCGATGAGCAGCTCGGCGTGCCGGCGCAGCACCCGCGCGACCTCGCCGAGCGGCGGCCCCTCCGGGACCGGCCTGCCCTGGAACGCGGCCTCCAGTTCGCCGAACAGCCACGGCCTGCCGAGGCAGCCGCGGCCGACGACGACGCCGTCGCAGCCCGTCTGGTCGACCATCCGCAGCGCGTCATCCGCGGTGAAGATGTCGCCGTTGCCGAGCACAGGGATGGTCGTGACGGCTTCCTTGAGCCGGGCGACATGGCTCCAGTCCGCGGCACCGGAGTAGCGCTGGGCAGCGGTCCTCGCGTGCAGCGAAACCGCGGCCGCACCCTCGGCCTCGGCGATCCGGCCCGCATCGAGGTAGGTGTGGTGCTCGTCGTCGATGCCGACGCGGAACTTCACCGTGAACGGCACACCCGCGCTCTCGGCGGCCTGCACCGACGCGCGCACGATCTCGGCGAACAGTCGCCGCTTGAACGGCAGCGCCGCGCCCCCGCCCTTGCGGGTCACCTTGCTCACCGGACAGCCGAAGTTGCTGTCGACGTGATCGGCGAGCCCCTCGCCGACGATGATCTTCACGGCCTCGCGCATCGTCTTCGGGTCGACGCCGTAGAGCTGCATCGAGCGCGGGTACTCGCCCTCGCCGAAGGTCATCATGTGCATCGTGCCGGGATGGCGCTCGACGACGGCGCGAGCGGTGATCATCTCGCATACGTAGAGACCGGCGCCGTACTCCTGGCACAGCCTGCGGAAGGCCACATTGGTGATGCCGGCCATCGGTGCGAGCACGACCGGGGGATCGACCTCGTAGGGGCCGATTCGCAGTGCAGGCTTCGTCAGGGTGGCGGTCACGCCCTCCATTATCACCATTGCCGCTGGTGATCCACGCCCACGCCCGGATGTGGGCCCAGCAGCGCGACTGGGCCCGCGGCTGCGCGGCCGCTAGAAGTCGACGTTGATGCAGGCCAGCCGCGAACCGGCGGCTCCGGCTTCGCCCGGGGCGGTGTGGGTGTGCATTTCGTGGATGACCACCGAGGCCGGCCGCCGCTCGCCGAACTGCCACTCCACGCTCGAGAGCTCCGTGGCGCTGCCATTGCGGTTGGTGGTGAAGTCGAGCCAAATCTCGTTGTCCGGATTCGCGTAATCGGGATCGACGGAAGGGCTGACCGGATCCTGCTCGTGCTGGAAGTGCGGCCCGGCGGCCTTCCCCGTCTCTCCGCACGGCCGGGTGTGCGCGTGTGCGCCGTACTCGCGGTTCGGCACCAGGCCGGAGACGGACAGCACGGTGTTCGTACCCAGTCCAGGAGCGGACAGCGCGAACACGTGGGCGCGCGCGCCCTCCGGTACGAGTTCGGTGTCGTACGTGCTGGCGGTGGCGTCCGGCTCGTACTCGCCGAAGGTGCCGATCGCCGTGGCCACGCTGGGCGCGGGAGCCGGTTCCGCTGCCGCGCTGCCCACCCCGCTGAACAGGGCGGCCGGGACGGACGCGAGGACGAGGGCGGTTGCTGTGGCGATTCGGCGACGCATGTCTCCACCTGTTATCGCGCTTATCTACTGTCGTGCCAGTACCTTCACACGATCGGATGGTGAATCCGTTTCATCATATGGTCGGTCCGGGGAGGGCGGTCCGCGTGGCCTCGTAGGCTGACGACGTGACTTCGACTGCGGGTAAGCCTGCCGATCGGACCTGGCTGGTGGCCGTCGCGGCGGCGCTCTGGGGTACGGACGGGTTGCTGCGGCTACCCCTGGCCGAGGCGTTGCCCGCCGCGACCGTGGTGTTCTGGGAGCACTTGCTGATCGTGCTGGTGCTACTGCCGTTCGTGCCTCGCGCGCTGCGGGCCCTGCGCGCGTGCGGGCGGCGGGAGTGGATCGCCGTGCTGGTGATCGGGGCGGGATCCTCCGCGCTGGCCACCACCCTGTTCACCGCGGCGTTCCAGGCAGGCGATCCGGTCACCCCGCTCGTCCTGCAGAAGCTGCAGCCCGTGCTCGCGGGACTCGCCGCGTTCTTCATCCTCGGTGAACGATTGCGCCCCGGATACCTAGTGTTCGCGGTGCCCGCCGTGGCGGGGGCCTGGCTGCTGGCCTTCGCCGACCCGTTCGACGTCGAGGTGGCGGCCTTGCAGACCGCGCTGCTGGCGCTCGGTGCCGCGGCGCTGTGGGCCGCGGGCACCGTCCTCGGCCGACTGGTGTCGGTGCAGCTGCCCGCATTGGACGTCACCGTGCTCCGGTTCACCGTCGGGCTGCCGGTGGCCGCGGTGTTGCTGTGGGCGCAGGGCGATGCGGTGGCCCCCGGCTGGAACAACGCGGTCGGCCTGCTGCTGCTGGCCTTCGTGCCGGGCCTGCTCGCGCTGAGCTTGTACTACGTCGGCCTGCGGGCCACTCCGGCCGCGCGGGCGACACTCGCGGAGCTGGCGTTCCCCGTGACCGCCGCGCTGATCGGTGTGTCCTTCCTCGGTGCCGAAATGTCGGTGACGCAGTGGCTGGGACTGGTGATCGTTGTTGGCGCGGTCACCGCGCTGGGCTGGCACGAGCGCTCCAGGGGTGAGACCGTCGTAATGGAGCAGCCCCTCGAACGGGTATGAGGCGATCACCCTGAGCGAGTCGGATTCGGAGTCGGAGAACGAGAAGCTCACTCGCAACGTCAACGAGCTGCTCGGCGAACTGCGTGTCGCACAGGCCGGCGTGCAGATCCTCTTCGGTTTCCTGCTCTCGGTCGTTTTCACGGGCACCTTCCGGGACGCGAGCGGCTTCGAGAAGTCCCTGCACATCTCGGCGGTACTGCTCACCTCCGTCGCCACCGCACTGCTCACCGCGCCCGCGGCGTGGCACCGGGTGCTTTTCCGCGCTGGCAGGCGGCACGACATCCTTCGTGCTGGTAACCGGCTGGTGCTCGGCGGGCTCGCCTGCCTCGCCGCCGCCGTCACGGTGACGGTCGCACTCATCGCCAAGGTGGTGTTCGGGGTCGTGGCGATGGCGATCCTCGGCCCGCTTGTCGGAGCGTTGTTCGTGACGGTCTGGTTCGTCGTTCCGGCTCGGATACTCAAACACGATCCTCGCTGAGGTTGCCCGGCCACAGTTCTTCCCGTTCTTTCGTCAGTAACTCTCGGGCGGTCGCGCGGGCGGGGAGTTATTGATTTTCTACTGCCGAGTAGTGATTGCCGGAATCCGAAGATCGGAGTTCGTGAGCCCTGACACGCAGGTGTTGGGAAGGATTTCCCGGCAGTCCATGGTGCCGTCTTTTCTGGCAACCCCGCGCGTGTGTTGGATGCCCGGCCTGCTCGGCCGACCCGCGCAAACGTCGTCGGGGAGGCCAGGCTGGAGGTGTGCTGGGGAGACGGGTTCGGGAAGCACGTTTTACCCTTCAACCAACTACTTGCAATATTTCGCTTCTTTGATGGTCGTTTCGTCCAAGAATGTGTTCTGGACGGCTAATGCTGCGTAGTGACAAGGGTCACCGCGAGATAAATGCGAACATCTGGCTTCCCACGAACGGCGGTACGTGACTATCCGCCGCGGTGCCAAGGTTGGTGCACGAACAACGGCGCCTGATGAGCGCGCCCTTCCGCAGGATCCAAGAATTCCGTGGGTCGATTCGTGGTGGGCGAAGAAGGAAACACAGTGACGACCAGGGGTGGTAGAAGTGCGGATACGCTCGGTTCGGACAAGGCCGAAGAATTCTGGCAGGAATGCGTACGGCTTCGCTCAGGTCTGATCCGGACAGCTGCACGGTTCGGGGTGGCGGCCGAAGCGGAGGACATCGTCCACGAGGCTTTCCTGCGCGCTGCCGGGTACGGCGACCTCGACCGGGACCTGCTCAATCGCTTTCTCTCGACCCTCACGCGCAGACTCTGCGTCGACGATCTGCGGCGCCGGGTGGCGCTTCAGGCGGCGGCGGTGCATCCTCGGGTACTGCCAACGTCGTTGGAGGCCCTGCAGGACCCGGAGGACACAGTGCTGTGTCGCGAGGAGGCACGCTGGCTGATCGCCAGGTTTGGCCGCTTGAGTGAGCGGGAACGCTTTGTCCTGTTACACCTGGAGCGAGGGGTTTCCCACGACGAGATCGCCCGGCAACTGGGGACGACCAGGAGGGCGACGGAGAGTATTGCCAGCCGCGCGCGACGCAGGGTGCGCGAGCTGATGGCCCGCCGGGCTCGGTGTGACCGGGTGCTCGGCGACTGAGAAAGTCCTGGTGCGGCGTTTGCAGGGGCGCCGCGCCAGGACTTTCCTTCTGGGACTTCTAATTGGGAGCCGATCGCGAGAACCCTGGTCCACTGTCGACCAGCAAGGGCTCCGGCTGCCGGCGCCCGCCTGTCAGGTCAGGCCGTCGCGGCCGAGTTGAAGACGGACTGAGCGACATCGCCGAAGTACGGGCCGTACATCGTCGAGGAGTCGGTCGTGTACTTGAAGCTGTTGACCGAGTTGAGCTTGCCACCGGTGATCCAGCCGCCGCCGGACGAGCCGCCGGTCATGCTGCACTTGAGACCCTGGTCCGTGGAGCCACGCCGGTCCTGCGTGGCCGTGCCGGAGCAGGACCACAGCGTCTGGCCGTCGAACGGCGAGGCCGCCGGGTAGCCGTAGGCGGTGTAATCCAGGCCGCGGGACAGGTTGAACGCGATCGGGTAGGAGCCGACGACATCGGTAAGGCTCTGGCCGTTGGAGTTCTCGTTCATCACGGCGTAGCCGACATCGTGGTTGAAGTCGCCGGACTGTGACCACTGGGTGGTGGTGAACAGCTCCTTGGCGGTCCAGGTGCCGTAGGGCTCCGCACCCTCGTCGTAGGCGGGAACGAAGGCGAAGTTGGTGGCGAACGCCCCCGGACCCTCGTTCAGGCAGTGGCCCGCGGTCGTGACGACGTCGGCGTTGCCACTCGTCGTGGCCGTGCCGGAGCAGACGTAGTCGGTGCCACCGAGGGTGAAGAACACCTTGCCGAGTTCCGGTTGTGGCGTGGCCGGGACGGCGGTGTCGGCCTTCTTGCCCTTCCCGTTCCCGTTGCCGCCCGCCTGTGCCTTGTTCCCCGCGAACCGGGTCTCGGCAGGCGCGGCGGAGGACATGCGTTCGGCGGTCCAGTAGGCGTCGACACGGTGTTGTTCGGCTGTTGTCGTCGCGGCCTCCTGGGCCACGGTGTGCGGTTGTGCGACCGGCGCGGGTGCGGCCAGCGCGGGGGCGGAAAGGGTGACCGAGGCGCCTGCTGCCACTACCGCGGCGAGCAGGGAACGAACGAGAGGTCGTGCCATCAGTTGATCTCTCCCGACTGTCGTGATCTCGCCGAGCAGGGGTGGACGGCGATGCGGGGAAAGCTAGGGTGCCGAGCAACACGATCGGGAGACTTGAAATGCGAGAGGTACTCGGCTACTCCCTGGTCCAGGCGCCTGTACCCGTACTTTCGTCGTCACCTGGCAGGGTGAGGTCGAAAGGCTGAGTGACTGGCTGAAATCGGGTGCGCCAGCTGTCGCCGCCCGCCGGGTCGGCCCCCGGAACTGACATTCGTCATCTCGTCCTCGTGACTCCCCCGCACTACCGCACGGCGCTTCCGCCGACCACCGTGGTTCGTGCGACGAGGTGAGGAGATCGACATGGAAACCGTGCTGGGGGTGAGCGGGGTCTACCACGCCTATGGCGGTACCCCCGCTCTGGACGGAGTGGATCTCCAGGTCGGAACGGGCGAGTGCGTCGCACTGCTCGGGCCGAACGGAGCGGGCAAGACGACCCTGGTGAATCTGGCGATCGGCCTGCTCAGGGTGCAGCGGGGGCAGGTCCGCCTCGCCGGCGGAAACCCGCGTGACGCCGGGACCCGCCGTCACCTCGGCGTGGTGCAGCAGGCGCTCGGCTTCCCGGCGACGCTCAAAGTGGGCGAGCTGGTGGCCGGTGCCGCTGTACGCGGCGGCAGGCCTCGTTCGGCGGCGGGTCCGGTGCTGGCCGAACTGGGCCTGACCGAACTCGCCGGCCGGCGAGCCGCGAAGCTCTCCGGAGGGCAGAAGCAGCGGCTGCAACTGGCGATGGCGCTGGTCACCGAGCCTGACCTGCTGGTACTGGACGAACCGACCGCCGGGCTGGACGTCGCCGCGCGCAGGCGGTTCTGGCAGCTGCTGGAGCAGCGACGGGAGCGCGGCACGGGAGTACTGGTCACCACCCACCTGATCGAGGAGTCCGCAGCGGTGGCCGACCGGGTCGTCGTGCTGGACAAGGGCAGCGTGCTGGCCGAGGGATCGCCACAGGAGTTGGTGGCACTGCTGCCCGATCGCACGGTTGTCGCCCGGACCCTGCTCGACCTCGACCGGCTGCGCGCACTGCCCGGTGTGGTGGCCGCACGGGGCGGCGGCGAGCACGTCCGCCTGAGCACCCGTACCCCCGAGGACCTGCTGCGCGTGCTGCTTGCCGAGGACCCGGCGCTGGCCGACCTGCGTGTCGAGGGCGCGGGACTCGAGGAAGCCGTCGACGCGCTCACCACCCGCCCCCAGGAGGTCCTGCGATGAGTGCCCGGGTGTTCGGCGTCGAGGTCGCCGACGAGTTGCGCGGGATCATCCGCGAACCGACCGCCCTGTTCTTCTCGATCCTGATGCCCGTCGGGTTCTTCGTCCTTTTCGTGTCCCTGTTCGGCGACTACGGGGACACAGCCGTGCCGAACGGGACGCGGATGCTGGCCACGTTCGGCACCTTCGGCGTGCTTTCGGTGACGCTGATGAACCCGGGAATCGGCGTCGCGCAGGACCGGGAACTCGGTTGGCTGCGGGCGAAGCAGGTGTCCGCGGTTCCGATCCGGCTGACGCTGGCCGCCAAGGTCGCCGCCGCGCTCCCCTACGCGGTCGGTGTGCTGATCGCGATGGGGGTCGCGGCCGCGCTCACCGGCACCCTGGACGCGTCAGCGGGCAGCCTTGCCCGGCTCGTCGTCGTACTCCTGCTGGGATCGCTGCCGTTCGCGCTGCTCGGCCTCGCGATCGGCTTCCAGACGAGATCGAACGCCGCGGCGGCGATACTCAACGCGATCCTGTTGCCGTCGGCCGTGCTCTCCGGCCTGTGGATGCCGCTGGAGATGCTGCCCGGTTTCATCCAGCAGATCGCCGTTTTCCTCCCGACCTACCACCTGGCGCAGCTCGCGCTGGGACAGCTCGACGGCGGCGCGGTCGCGGGACACACGCTCGTGCTGCTCGCGACGGCAGTGGTGACGGCGATTCTGGCCGCGGTGTCCTATCGTCACGGGAGATCATGAGCGAACCGACCAGGCCCGAGACGTCTCCGTTGCGGACGACGGACTGGTTGTTCCTGGTCTACCTGGTCATCCCGTTCCTGCAGCCGTTCTTCAGCCCCGGCGACCCGCTGGGCGAGTGGCTGATCGCCTGCGGATTCGTCGGCGCGTTCCTGCCCATCTTCGTCGGCTGTGTGCTCCGGCCGGAGCGGTCACGGTTGTGGGCCGTGCTGACCACGGTGCTCGCGGTGGCGGGCACCCCGTTCAACACCGGCCTATCGATCCTGTTCGTCTACGCGGCCGCGTTCGCCGCGGCCGTGGAGACCCGGCGGGACGCGCTGCGCTGGCTCGCGGGGCTCACGCTGGTCCTCGGCGTGCTCGGCGTCGTCTCCGTGGTGCCGCTGCCATGGCGGCTGTGGGGACTGCTGCCTTCCCTGCTGTTCATCTGGATCATCGGCATCATCCAGATCGAGGGCTCCGAGAAGGGCAGGGAGGCCGCCGAGCTGCGGATGCGTAACGCCAGGGTGGAGTATCTGGCCACGGTCTCCGAACGCGAACGGATCGCCCGCGACCTGCATGATCTCCTCGGGCATTCGCTGACGGCTGTGGTGGTGCGCGCCCAGCTCGTGCAGCAGCTGGTCGCGGTGGATACGGACAGGGCACGGGACGAGGCAGGCGAGATCGAGCACATCGCCAGGGACGCGCTGGCGGAGGTCAGAAGCACGCTCGGCGGGTGGCGGCAGGCGAGCCTGGACGACGAGCTCGATTCCGCGCGCGGCACGCTGGCAAGCGTGGGGGTGGAGCTGACCGTGCACCAGGACCTCGACCGTCCCCTCGTCGGCTCGGTCGAGCACGCACTGGCCCTCGCGCTGCGTGAAGCGGTGACGAACGTGGCGCGGCACGCTCGGGCGCGAACGTGCCACATCAGCGCCGATGTGGAGCACGGGCAGCTGCGGCTCGTCGTCGCCGACGACGGCCGGGGTGGATTCGCACGGGAAGGCAACGGGTTGTCCGGGATTCGCGAGCGCGTGACCGCGCTGGGGGGCACTGTCGAGCGCACCGGGACCGCGGGCACCACGATCGCGATCTCGGTTCCGGTGGAGGTGGCACTGTGAGCGGACCGATCAGGGTCGTGCTGGCCGAGGACCAGGCGATGGTGCTCGGCGCGTTCGCCTCCCTGCTCGACCTGCAGCCGGACGTCGAGGTGGTGGCGACGGCGGCGGACGGTGACGAGGCCCTTGCCGAGGTTCGGCGGCACCGCCCCGACGTACTGCTCACCGACATCGAGATGCCGGGACGCACGGGGCTCGACCTCGCGGCGGAGTTGAACGCGCAGGGGGCGCGGACCCGCGTGCTGATCGTGACGATGTTCGCCCGCAGCGGGTACCTGCGCAGGGCGATGGACGCCGGGGTCGCGGGCTATTTGCTCAAGGACGCACCGATCGGTGAACTGGTCGCCGCGCTGCGGCGAGTGCACGCGGGTGAGCGGGTGGTGGCTCCGGAGCTGGCGGTGGCCGCGTTCGACACCGCGAACCCGCTCACCGAGCGGGAACGGGAACTGCTGCGCGAGGTGGCCGACGGCGCGGGCAACGCCGTGATCGCCGCGCGCCTTAACCTCGCCGAGGGCACGGTACGGAACTACCTCTCCGCGGCGATGGCGAAGCTCAACGCCCGCAACCGGACCGAGGCGGCCAAGCTCGCCCGCGAGCGCGGTTGGCTATAGGCGTCTGGCAGACAGGCCCTGACTAGCGTCTGGCCTCGACGTAGGCCTCGATCCCGTCGAGCAGGCGTTGCACGCCGAAGTTCAGGTCGTGGTCTATGCCGTCGTCGTGCTGGCCGCCCTGATCGAAGAGCTCGTCGGCGATCAGCGTGGACAGTGTCGGAAACCGCTTCGCGTCCACATAGGTTTTCAGGGTCGTGGCGAATCCGGCGTCAGCCTGTTGCAGCGTGACACCGGCCTGCTCGCGTGCCTGCGCCATGTCCAAGGAGATGCGCGCCAGTTCTCTGGCCGCGCCGGTGAGGAAGGTGGCTACCGGGATGATCTCGCCGCTGGCGAGTCCGGCCTGCGACAACGGGCGCAGGGCCGCCTCGAACCAGGACAGCTGGTTGGGTCCGATCGGTGGCCCGCTGACCTGTACCCGCAGGACCCAGGAGTGCTCCCGGTAGACGGTCCAGATCCGCCGGACCCAGAGTTCGATCTCGGCTCGCCAGTCGGTGCACGGGCCGGTGGGGACTGGCGCGGGACCGCAGGCGATGTCGATCATCACGTCGAGCAACTGCTCCTTGCTCGGCACGTACCGGTACAGCGACATCGTGCTGAACCCGAGGTCCTTCGCCACCCGTTGCATCGAGAGCGCGTCGAGCCCGTCGGCGTCCGCGATCGCGATCGCCGCCCTTGCGATTCTGTCCACGGTGAGTTTGGGCTTCGGCCCGCGGCTCGGGCGGTCCCGTGCTCCCCACAGCAACTCGGCACTGCTCAGTGGTCCCTGCCTGCCGTTGTAACCGGTCGTTGTCCGGTCGGTCGTCATACGCCACCCATCGCTGAGGGTTATGCACAACTCGGTTGACGGGGCCGCGGCTGCTGAGTGCAGGTGACCTGCGCCCAGCAGCCGCACCTGTGAGGTGTGCATAACGCTCGTTTGCAAAATCGCTGTCGTCTTGACGTACATCCTAATTCTGTGTATCTAATACACCATTATGCGTACGTAATACACAGTTTGGGGGGTCGATGAGATCGAACCACATGATCGAGGCGAGAGGACTGCGCAAGTCCTTCGGTGAGGTCGAGGTGCTCGCTGGGGTGGACCTGCGGGTCGAGCGGGGCAGCATGCTCGCCCTGCTCGGGCCCAACGGCGCGGGCAAGACCACCGCGGTGCGCATCCTCAGCACGCTGCTCGGAATGGATGGCGGCAGTGCGCGGATCGCCGGATACGACCTCGAAACGCAGGCACGCGCGGTCCGCGGGGTCATCGGGGTCACGGGGCAGCAGACGGCCGTCGACGGTCTGCTCACCGGGTACGAGAACCTGGTGATGATGGGCCGGTTGTTCCGGCTCGGCTCGGCGGCGGCGCGCGATCGCGCTCGCGACCTGCTCGTGCGATTCGATCTGGTGGACGCGGGACAGCGGCAGGTCAAAACCTATTCGGGCGGTATGCGACGCAGGCTCGACGTAGCGATCAGCATGATCACCGCACCTCGAGTGATCTTTTTGGACGAACCGACGACAGGACTCGATCCACGTAGCCGAGGCGACGTGTGGCAGACCGTGCGGGAATTGCTCGACGGCGGGGTCACGATCCTGCTGACCACGCAGTACCTGGAGGAGGCCGATCAGCTGGCGGATCGGATCGCCGTGATCGACGGTGGTGCGATAGTCGCCGAGGGGACAGCGACGCAGCTCAAGCAGCAGGTCGGCGCCGAATTGCTCGAACTGACCTTCGCGGAGGCGGAAGGTTATGCGAGAGGCGTGGCCGCGCTCGGCGCCGAGCGGCCACGGCTCGACGAAACGGCGCTGCGAGCGGAGGTTCCGGTCGTGGCGGCGCAGGACGTCAAACGCGTCCTCGACCTGCTGGACGTCGTCAGCGCGGATCTCGCCAAGGTGCGGGTCACCGAGCCGTCGCTGGACGACGTGTTCCTGAGCCTGACCGGAAATCACGCCAGGACCCCGGAAACCGTGGGAGAGCAGTCATGACGGCGACAGCGGAGCCGAAGGTTCCCGGACAGGTGCGCTCCGATCTGCACTGGGCGATGAGCGACTCGGCCGTCCTCATCGGACGCAACGTGCGGCACGTCCTGCGCAGTCCCGAGCAACTGATGCTCATGCTCTTCCTGCCGATCGTGCTGCTGCTGATGTTTCGGTACCTCTTCGGCGGGGCTATCGACGTCGGTGCGACCACCTACGTGAACTACGTGCTTCCCGGCATCATCGCGGTCAGCATCACCTTCAACGCCACACAGACCAGCGTGGGCGTCGCAGGGGACATGCTGGAGGGCATTGTGGAACGGTTCCGCACCATGCCGATGCTCAGTTCGGCAGTGCTGGTGGGCCACGTCGCCGCCTGCGTATTCCGCACCGCGGTGTCGATCGCGGTGATGGTCGGAGTCGGGTTCGTGATCGGCTTCCGTCCCGCGGCCGATGTCCTCGGCTGGGTCGTCGCGGTCGGGCTGCTGCTTTTGTTCGCCACGGCCGTGTCCTGGGTCGCCGCGATCGTGGGCATGCTCGCGAAAACCGTGGAGGGCGCGAGCGGGATGACGATGCCGCTTGTGTTCATCCCGTACCTCAGCAGTGCGTTCGTGCCACCGGACACGATGCCGGACGTGCTGCGCGTGTTCGCCGAGAACCAGCCGGTCACCCTGGTGATCGACACGGTGCGTGGGCTGTTTCTCGGTCTGCCGGTTGGCGATACCGGCTGGATCGCGATGCTCTGGTGGGTCGGCCTGATCGTCGTGGCGGTCCCGTTGAGCGGCAAACTCTTCCGTCGCAAGGTAATCCGCACCCGCACCTAACCCACCCCGCGCGCTTTCCCGGGAAAGTGCGAGCCCCAAACCCTGTGAGCTGGGGCGGGGCGTGTTGGGTGTCGCGCTTTCCCGGGAAAGTGCGAGGTGGGTCAGATCTCGCGGAGGCGGCGCGCGATGTCCTCCGGCAGCACGTCGGTTACGAAGGCCTCCATCGCGGCCTCCGAGCCTGCCAGGTGCTTGAGTTTGTCCGGTCCCCTGCGCACGGAGAAGAGCTGCAGGTGCAGATACCCGAGGTCGTCGAGGTCGCTGACCGGGCCCTGATGCCAGGCCGAGATGTAGGGCAGGGGCGCGTCGTAGAGCCGATCGAAGCGCCGGAGGAGATCGAGGTACAACTCGGCGAAGTCATCACGCTCTGCGTCCGTCAACTCGGGAATCGTGCGTACCCGGCGCAGCGGGTACACGTGCACCTCAACCGGCCACCGTGCGGCGGCGGGAACGAACGCGACCCAGTGCCCGGTCTCGATGAGGATCCGTTCCCCCGCCGCGCGCTCCGCCGAGATCACGTCCGAGTGCAGGTCGCCGCCGGCTTCCGCGCGATACCGGCGCGCCACCTCCCACATGCGGCGGGTTCGTGGCGTGACGAAAGGGTAGGCGTAGATCTGCCCGTGTGGGTGCCCCAGGGTCACCCCGATCTCCCGTCCCCGGTTCTCGAAGCAAAAGATCTGCTCGATCCCGTCTATTTCGGACAGTGCGCTGGTGCGGTCGGCCCACGCGTCGACCACCAGCCTGGCGTGCTTCGCCGTCAGATCCGCGAATCTCGCATGATGGTCGCTGGTGAAACATACGACCTCACACCGCCCGAGCCCCGGCCGGAACCCGACCAGTGGATGGTTCACCGCGTGCCGATCCGGCACCGCGTGCATCGAGAGGCTGGGGAAGCGGTTCTCGAAGACCGCCACCGTGTAGTTCGATGACGGGATCTCGGTCTGCCGATCCCCGGTCGAGGGACAGAGCGGACACTCGTCCTTGGCAGGGAGAAACGTACGTCCCTGCCGGTGTGCCGCCATCATGATCCACTCGTCGAGCAGTGGGTCGAGGCGCAGCTGTGACGCCGTGCTGACCCCCGGAAGCTCCCGCGCGTCGTGGACTTCGCGGTCAGCCGCGTCGTCGTCATCGAAGTACAACATCTCGCGGCCGTCCGCCAGTGTCGCGTTCGTCCTTTTCACCGGTCACTGCTCCTCGGGGCTCGCGCTCGGTGGGGCCGGGCTGCGGATGCCGGATCCGGTGCCGCGACTTCCGCTCACCGCATCCAAGCACGAAGCAACATAATCGAACAGGGCGCGCGATCATTTTGTCCAGGTTCTTGACTTGCGGCGGCCTATTTAGTGCGCATCCAGCACGAAGTTGGCGGCTCGACCTGGCGATTCCGCTTTCGATCACGCTCTGTTGAAATCTGGTCGAATCTGGTCACAACTGTTGACATCTGTGTGTGGGGTGTGTGAAATGTGTCACGCCGGACTGAGTTCCGTGTGAACCACGAGCTGCTGCCGGTGCTCTGGCGCCAGCACCCGCTGGCGCGGTCCCCCCGAGAAGGGTGTTTCGACCGTGAAGTCATCCGCATTGATGAGCCGACGCAGACGCAGCGGTCCACTGACCGTCGCGACAGCGATCTGCTCCGCGTTCCTGATGGCCGCAGCCGCGTCTCCCGTGGCCGCGGCACCTGCGGAAGCGGGCTGGGAGATGGGCGAGCCCCGCATGGCCACACCGTGGACCGCCCAGGTCTCCCCGGACAACGCACTGCCCGAGTATCCGAGGCCGCAGCTCACCCGCAAGGACTGGCAGAACCTCAACGGTGTCTGGGAGTTCGCCGGTGCCACGGAGGGCGAAGCACCCCCGTTCGGTGAGACGCTCGCCGAACGAATCCTGGTTCCCTACCCGACCGAGTCCGTGCTCTCAGGAATCGAGCGCCACGAGGACTTCATGTGGTATCGCCGCACATTCGAGGTCCCATCGGGATGGCGGGTCGGCGCGACCAACAGACTGAAGCTCCATTTCGGAGCGATCGACTACAAGGCCACCGTGCACGTGAACGGGCAACAGGTCGCCACACACACCGGTGGATACGGCGCGTTCTCCGCTGATGTGACCGATGCCCTCACGGATTCGGGGCCGCAGGAGGTCGTCATCGGCGTGGAGGACCGTGCCGACGCGACCTGGCAACCGGTCGGCAAGCAGCGGCTGGTCCCGGACAGGGGGATCTTCTACGAGGGGGCGTCCGGCATCTGGCAGACGGTCTGGATGGAACCCGTTCCCACCGCACACGTCACCGAACTCGGCATGGTGCCCGACATCGACACGTCCACGCTCGGACTCACCGTGAACACCGGTGGGCAGGCCGAGGGACTGACCGTCGACGTGGTGGTCAAGGACGGCAACCAGCCGGTCAGCCGGACCAGCGGACCCGCGGGCGAGCCGCTCGACGTCGGTGTCCCGGATGCCAAGCTGTGGTCCCCGGACTCGCCGTTCCTCTATGACCTCGAGGTCGTACTCAAGGATGGCAACCGCCCGGTCGACCGCGTCTCCTCCTACTTCGGAATGCGTGAGATCGGCACTGCCAAGGGGGCGGACGGAAAGCTGCGGATGACCCTCAATGGGGAGATCCTCTTCCAAATGTCCACTCTGGACCAGGGCTACTGGCCGGACGGGATCTACACCGCGCCGACGGATGAGGCACTGAGGTTCGACCTCGAGCAGCACAAGGTCCTCGGGTTCAACACGGTGCGCAAGCACATCAAGACCGAACCCGACCGTTGGTACTATCACGCGGACAAGCTGGGACTGCTGGTCTGGCAGGACATGCCCTCGATGCGCACCGGTGGCCGTCCCCCCGCTGACGCGCAGCGGCAGTTCGAGGCCGAGCTGCACGAGATCGTCGAGGAGAAGAAGAACTGGACCTCCGTTGTCGGCTGGGTGCCGTTCAACGAGGGCTGGGGCGAATGGTCCCAGGAGGCGACAGGTCGCATTGCCGAAGAGGTCAAGGAACAGGACCCGACCAGGCTCGTCAACGCGCACAGTGGCGTGAACTGCTGTGCCTCCCTCGGTGACTCGGGCAAGGGCGATGTCATCGACTGGCACGCGTACACCGGGCCCGCGAATCCGATGCCGGAGGGCGATCGGGTTTCGATGGACGGCGAGCACGGCGGGTTCGGCCTCGAGGTCGATGGGCACATGTGGTTCGGCGAAGGTCACGCCTACGAGATGACGCCGGACAAGGAAACCCTCACGCGAAGGTACGTGGAAAACCAGCGCGACGTGCTGACGGCGGCGCAGGGCTGCGGGATCAGCGGTGCCATCTACACCCAGATCACCGATGTCGAGCACGAGGTGAACGGGTTCTTCACCTACGACCGGCAGGTCGAGAAGATGGACTTCGCACAGGTGCGGGCCGTCAACGAGGCGATCATCCGCAATGCCGACGGCAGCGGCAGCGGTGGGCCCGCGCCAGACCCGGGAACTCCTGGCCTGCAAGGCGTCAACGCCTACAAATTCGACGAGGGCAGCGGTTCGACGGCGACCGACTCCGTCGGTGATGCCGACGCCGCGCTGACCAACGCGGAGTGGGTCGACGGCGTGGCCGGCGGTGGCCTTTCCTTCAGTGGCAACGGAGTCGCCGACACCGGCGCCAGTCTGGTGGACACCGCGGGAAGCTACTCGGTGTCGGCCTGGGCCAAACTGGACGAGGCGGGCGGCGCCTTCCAGACGGTCGTCAGTCAGGACACCGGCAGCCACAGCGGGTTCTTCCTGCAGTACTCCGGTCAGGACCAGCGCTGGGCGATGAGTTTTGTCGGACTGCGGGCCCTCTCGCCGGAGAAGCCGGAACCCGGCCGCTGGTATCACCTCACCGGAGTGCGGGACGCACAGGCCGGAACGCTGGAGCTGTTCGTCGACGGCAAGCAGGTCGACTCGAAGAACGCGTGCTCGGCGGGTGAGTCCTCGGGCAACACCGTGATCGGTCGCGGCCAGTACGGCGGTCAGAACGTCGATTTCCTCCGGGGCGACGTGGACGACGTCCGGATCTACGACCGGGCGCTGTCCGATGCGGAGATCGCCGAGCTTGCCTCGGCAGGCGAGTAACCAACACCGGCGTCAGGGGTGGGCGGTGCCCGCCCCTGACGCCATCCACCACGTAGTTCACGTCCGGCGGCGGGGGCCGGCCTTTTCCCAGGGAGCATTGCATGACACGCACCAAGGTTCTGCGCCCGTGGCAGGCGCTCGTCGCGGCAACGGCCGTCGGCATGGCACTGGCCGGCTGCACCAACACCGGTGAGGAGCCGGCGAACGCGGCCGGTTCCGGCGACGGCGGTGATGGGCAGGTCGTCAAGGAGAACGAGAGTACGGGTGAGGGCTGCACCCTCGACAAGTACGGCGCCGAGAAGATCGACCTGGCCGGCGCCGTGGTCGGGTTCTCCCAGTCGGAGCCCGACACCGCGGCCTTCCGGGCCGCGGAGACGAAGTCGATCAGGGAAGCCGCCGAGGACGCGGGGGTGCAGGACCTGCTCGTCACCAACGCCAACAACGAACTGCCCAAACAGATCGCCGACATCAAGAACCTGGTGAGCCAGGGCGTGCAGTTCCTCATCGTCGCCCCGGTCAACTCCGACGGTCTCGACCCCGCACTCGACGCGGCGAAGCAGGCCGGGGTCCCGGTGCTCACGATCGATCGGAAGGTGACCAACACCCACTGCGAGGATTACGTCGCGTTCCTCGGCTCGGACTTCTACGAGCAGGGCAAGCGTGCCGCGGACGCGATGAACGAGGTCACCGGTGGGGCCGGCAAGGTGGCGATTCTGCTCGGCGCATCCGGCAACAACGTGACCGACGAGCGCAACTCCGGCTTCAAGGACCAGGTCGAGGCGGAGTATCCCGGACTGGAGATCGTCGCCGAGCAGACCGCGAACTTCGCCAGGGACGAGGGTCAAAGCGTCGCGGAGCAGCTGCTGCAGTCGAATCCGGACATCACCGCGATATACGCCCACAACGACGAGATGGCACTGGGTGCGGTAACCGCCGTGCAGGCGGCGGGCAAGCAGCCGGGCGAGGACATCAAGCTGGTGTCGATCGACGGTACGCGAAACGCGGTGCAGGCCATTGTGGACGGAAAGATGAACGCGGTGATCGAGTCCAACCCGCGCTTCGGGCCGCTGGCTTTCGAGACCGCGCAGAAGTTCTACGACGGTGAGCCGGTCCCCGAGGACATCATCATCTCCGATGACGAGTACAACGCGGAGAACGCCGAGGCGGAGATCGGCAACGCCTTCTGAACCGGCGATTTCGCCGTGACCGGCGGGGCGCGCCGATATCACCGCGCCCCGCCGGTTTCCACCAGTGCCGGACCTCCGGCAGCCGCAGCGCGAGGAGTGACATCGTCGTGAGCGCAACCAGCACCGCAGTACCACCATCGAGCAGATCTGAGCCCGTACTCAAGACCGAGGGCGTGACCAAGTCGTTCGGTGGCGTGCATGCCCTTCGCGGGGTCGACTTCGCGCTTGCCGAGGGCGAGATCCACGCACTGGTCGGCGAGAACGGTGCGGGGAAGTCCACTTTGATCAAGGTGTTGACGGGGGTGTATCGGCCCGACCACGGAGCCGTCCGGTTCGCCGGCGGGGAGGTGGACTTCCAGCGGCCGGCCGACGCGCAGGACGCGGGCATCTCCACCATCTACCAAGAGGTGAACCTGGTACCGCTGTTGTCGGTGGCCCGCAACATCTTCCTCGGCCGCGAGCCACGTAACCGTGCCCGGCTCATCGACGTCGGCGCGATGAACCGCATGGCTGCTGATCTGCTCGATTCACTCGGCGTCGATATCGACGTCACCGCCGACCTCGGCAGGCTCGGCCTCGGCGTACAGCAGATGGTGGCCCTCGCCAGGGCGATGTCGGTGCGGAGCCGAGTGGTGATCATGGACGAGCCGACGTCCTCACTGGAATCCAGGGAGGTGGCAACCCTGTTCGACGTCGCGCGCGGCCTGCGCGACAAGGGAGTCGGGTTGATCTTCGTCTCGCATCGGCTGGAAGAACTGTGGGCCCTGTGCGACCGCGTCACGATCCTGCGCGACGGGCAGCGGGTGCACACCGGTGCGCTCGCGGACCTCGACCGCGTCAGGCTGGTGTCCCACATGCTCGGACGCGATCCGGGCGAGATCGCGCAGGCCGGCGCGACCGAGTTCGGCGAAACTCATCTGCGCGACCGGGCGCCGGTCCTGAAAGTTACCGGGATCGACGTCCGGCACCGGCTGCACGACGTCAGCCTGACCGTCCGCCCGGGCGAGGTGCTTGGCCTCGGCGGCCTGCTCGGGTCGGGCCGCAGCGAGACCGTGAAGGCCGTGTACGGCGCGCTGCCGATGCAGGCGGGGTCGGTGGAGGTCGGCGGTTCCGGTATCCGCGCCAACTCGGTTCGCCGCGCTCTGCGGTCGGGAATCGCGTTGCTGTCGGAGGATCGCAAGGCCGAGGGCATCATTCCCGACCTCTCGGTCCGCGACAACATCGCGCTGGCCGTCATGCCCCGCTTCTCCCGCGCGGGGATCATCTCCGAGTCGCGGATCGACGCGCTCGTGGAAACGTTCATGCGCCGCTTGCGGATCAAGGCCTCCGGTCCGGCGCAGAAGGTGCGGGAGCTCTCCGGCGGAAACCAGCAGAAGGTGCTGATCGCGCGGTGGTTGTGCACGGAGCCGAAGGTGTTCCTGCTTGACGAACCCACCCGCGGCATCGATGTCGGTGCCAAGAGCGAGGTGCAGGCACTGATCGATGAACTGGCCGCGCAGGGCCTCGCGGTCGTGCTGATCTCCAGCGAGATGGACGAACTCGTCGAGGGAGCCGATCGGATCGCCGTGCTGCACGGCGGCTCCGTTCAACAGGAGTTGTCCGGTGGTGCGATGACCACTGCCGCACTGCTCGCCGCTCTCGCAGGCGCGCCTGCTCGGGCGGACCTGGATGCGGAGGAGGCACGGTGATGTCCGAGATCACGACATCCGGTCAGGGCCTGGACTCCGGCACGGCGGAACCGCCACCCGCACCGCCACCCCGCGCGCCCAGGCCCGCACGCCGTACCTGGCGGGACAGGTTCACCGTGGACTGGGTCAGGCGCAACGGCGTTTACGTGGCATTGGCATTGCTGATGCTGGTGAACGTCGTCGCCACCGACAATTTCCTCAGCGAGGGAACGATCCGGCTGCAGCTCATCCAGGTCGCCCCGGTGCTGATCGTGGCGCTCGGGATGTCGTTGGTGATCGGCACTGAGGGCATCGATCTCTCGGTCGGTGCGGTGATGGCGCTGGCAGCCGCACTGATCCCGCTGTACATCGGTTACGGCGCACTGGTGGCCGTGTTGATCGCGGTGCTCGCGGGCGGGGTCACCGGTGTGCTGGCCGGAACGCTCGTGGCCAGGGTGGGCGTGCAGCCCATCGTCGCCACGCTCGGCATCATGGTCGCGGGCCGGGGGGTAGCCAACCTGTTCGGTGGCGAGATCAAGAGCATCCGGGAACCGGGGATCGTCGAGCTCGGTTCCGGCTCGCTGCTCGGTGTCCCGTATGTCGTGCTGATCGGCATCGCGGTCGCGGCGATGGCCTGGTTCCTGGTCCGCAGGTCGACCTATGGGCGGCAGCTGGTGGCGATCGGCGGCAACAAACGGGCCGCCGAACTCGCCGGGCTGCCGGTGAAGCGGGTACTCACGACAACCTATGTCCTGTGTGGACTACTTGCGGCCCTGGCCGGTGTACTGCTGGCCGCGCGCTCTCAGGCCAGTGACCCGACGAAACTCGGGCTGCTGGTCGAACTGTCGGCCATCACGGCCGTCGTCATCGGCGGTACGCCGTTGTCGGGTGGGCAGGTACGCATCGCCGGAACCGTTGCGGGTGCCCTGCTGATGCAGCTGATCACCGCGACCCTGATCTTCCACGACATCCCCGACTCGACCGCCCAGATCGCCCAGGCGGTCATCGTGGTTGCGGCCGTCTACGTGCAGCTCGGCAGGAGAAAGGCGCGATCATGACCACGACGGGTGTTCCGGACAGCGGTGCGGCCACCGGTGTCGCCGCGAAACGGGGCGGCGGAGCGCGGGTGGCGCACCTGGTGCAGCGGCAGGGCGCGCTGGTGATTCTCGTCGCGGCGGTCGTCGTTTCGACGTTCGCGTTCGATTCCTTCGGTACCGCAGGCAATCTGACCAACATTGGTCTCGAGGCCTCGTTCCTCGCGATGGTCGCGCTCGGTATGACCTTCGTGATCATGACTGGCGGCATCGACCTCTCGGTCGGATCGGTTTTCGCGCTGGGAGGAGTCCTCGCGGCCTGGGGCTCGCAGTACGGACTGCTCGTCGCGCTGCTGTTGCCGTTACTGGTGTGTGGGGGAATCGGCCTGGTTCAGGGGTTGATCATCGCGCGCGGCGGCCTGCCGCCGTTCATCGTCACGCTGGCCGGACTGTTGTTCGCGCGCGGCCTGCTGCTGCTCATCAGTGACGAGGGCGCGACGACGTACAAGGTGCCGCCGGAGTCGGCGTTCCTGGAGCTCGCGCAGGGCTCGCTGTTCGGGATCGGCTACCCGCTCTGGCTCGTCGCGATCGCGTTCGCGATCGGCGGCCTTGTGCTGCACCGGACCTCGTACGGCTCCACAGTGCTCGCGATTGGCGGACAGGAGGACGCCGCGGATCTGATGGGACTTCCGGTGCTGCGCACGAAGGTCGTCGCGTACGTCATGTCCGGTCTGCTGGCCGGATTCGGTGGCGTGCTGATCGCTTCGTACACGTCGTCGGGGGTGACCGTGCTGGGCGTGGGTATGGAACTCGAGGCCATCGCCGCGGTCGTGCTCGGGGGCACCCTGCTGACCGGTGGCGCGGGAACGGTACTCGGCACGCTGGTGGGTGTATTGCTCCTGCAGGTCATCAAGAACGTGATCAACCAGGTGGGATCGTTGAACTCCAACTGGCAGGCGGTCATCAGCGGCACGATCCTGCTGGTCGTGGTGACGGTGCAGCGCTGGCTGTCCAGAGTGGAACGACGTTGACCCGCGGCGTCCGCGCGCCGGTCAGCCGGAGGCGCCGGTTCGTTCCTCGTCCTCGGTGATCCCGGCGAGCTCTGTGCTGTCGGTGTTCTCCAGATCGCTCACGTCGACGACCACGAGTTCGCCTACCCGTTCCCGCAGGGCCGCTTGGCTCTCGGCCGCGAGGGCGCTGTCGGTGAACAGAATGTCGGCGGTGTCCAGGCTGGCGATGGTGCTGATGCCGAGCACGCCGAACTTGGTGTGATCGGCGAGGACGACGAACCGGCGGGAAGCCTCGACGAACGCGCGATCGGTCTCGGCCTCCACCAGGTTGGGTGTGGTGAAACCGTTGCGCACGTCCATTCCGTGCACACCCATGAACATGATGTCGAGGTTCACCGAGCGAATCGCCGCCACGGCGAACGGCCCGACCAGCGCCTCCGACGGCGTGCGGATTCCGCCGGTCAGTACGACGGTCTGGTCCGGGCGGGGTTGGTGCGAGAACAGGTCGGCCACCTGGACCGAGTTCGTCACCACGGTGATGCCGGGGACTTCCCGAAGGCGCCGGGCGAAGGTCCACGTGGTGGTGCCACCGGAAAGGCCGATGGCCATACCGGGCTCGACCAGCTTCGCCGCCGCCGCGGCAATGGCCCGCTTCTCCGTGTTCTGCCTGCCGGATTTAGCGGCGAATCCGGGCTCCTCGGCGCTACGCCCGCCCGGTAGGAGCGCGCCGCCGTGCACCTTAACGACGAGACCTTCCTGGGCGAGCAGTTCCAGGTCGCGCCGGACGGTCATGTCCGAAACGCCGAGGCTTTCCACGAGGGAGCTGACGCGGACCGCACCGGTCCGACGGATTTCCTCGAGGATCTGCGATCGCCGCTGGTTGGCCAGCATTCACCCAACATATCAGCCCGGTGCCGTTCGCCCTGGTGTACTCGGCAGCGTGCCCTCCAGCGGATCCCCAGCGGGGCACTGGGGCCCTGGGGCCCAAGGGGGGGTCCTGGGGTCCAGATCTCACTCGCACTTTCCCGGGAAAGTGCGCTCAGCTACCGCACTTTCCCGGGAAAGTGTGTGACCTGTGCGGCATCCCCGGCGTGTCGCCCCCGCCACGCCGGGACCAGGCAAAACTGGTGACTTCGCCCCCTGGTCAGCGGCGTTCGCCGAAGTCAAAATCGGCCACATGTGGAGTGCACGACAGGGACGGGCGGGAGCAGCTCGTTCCATCCGCCGGTTTCTCGGCGAGATGGCGTATGGCATCGACGCGGCCCATGCGGTTCGGCACGGCGTGCGCCCGGCGCCCGTGGCGCGGTGCGAACGGCCGAGCAGTGTTCAGCTGCCCGCTGGGGCGGAAACCGTGAGCCTCACCGAATGGCCCGCGAAACCGCCCGTGCTGAACCGCTCCGCTACGCGTGGGCGAGTACCGCCTCGGCTGCCCTGACGTACTGCGTGGCGCACGGCTCGCCGGAGTCGAGCAGTGCGCCGAAATCGACCGCGAACACGGTGGCGAGCTTGGCGAGCAGGTCGTCGCCCGAAGGCGCTTTCCGGCCGTAGAGCCAGCGCTGTACGGATGAGGCTTTGAGGCCGGTCGCGGCCGCCACGTCCGTGGCTGTCAGACCTCTGGCCGCCATCAACGCTCGGATGCGGCACGACGCGGCATGGCGCGTGCCGTCAGCGATGCCGTCATGGCCCTGTCTGCACTGTGCTGCATGAGCACGTCGCAGCACCGCGGCCCTGCGGGGCGATGTCATGGACAAGTTGGTTGCTGACATGGCGTCAGATTGGCCAGGGGGAACTTCGGACAAACCTCCCGATGTGCTCGTAGCACCCGATGTGAGTACATACTGGCCGATAAAGTCGACAATTGCGGGCAAATCTACACCCACGGGTGTAGAACATCTGCTGCCGGCAATCTATTTCATCTTGGCACTGTCAGCGGTTCCGGCCGTCTGACGTGGGCTGCTAGACAGGAATCGAACCAGGACACCTCGCCCTCAGCACCCACAGAGTGACATCCGACCGACACCTGGCTGCCTGCTTCGCGTTACGCGCGGGGCACCGAAGATCGTCAGCGTGAGAGCCGCTGTCCCCCATCGGAAAGAGGTCCCCCAATGCGCCTGACCCTGTCTAGGGCGTTCGCGGCCGTGAGCCTGTCGATGCTGGCCGTACTGGCCGGCATGACACCGGTTCAGGCCGCGTCCCCAGCGGTTGTCGACATCGCCCACCGCGGATCGTCCGGCTCCGCTCCGGAGAACACGGTTGCCGCGGTCGAGGTCGCACTGCGGCAGCAAGCCAGCGTCGTCGAGGTCGACGTTCAGCGCTCCGCCGATGGCGAGCTGGTCGTGATTCACGACGTCACCCTGGATCGCACGACCGATGCCGAGGAGGTGTTCCCCGACCGCGCCCCGTGGCGAGTCAGTGACTTCACCCTGGCGGAGATGCGCAGTCTGGACGCCGGCTCCTGGTTCGCCGAGAAGTTCGCGGGGGAGCCGATTCCCACCCTGCGTGAGGTCGTCGACGCCCTGGGCCGGCGAGCGGGTCTGCTGCTCGAGGTGAAAAGCCCTGCCCTGTACCCGGGCATCGAGGCCGATATCCATCGGGAGCTCTCCGCCATTCCGGGTTACCTGCCTTCGGCCCTCGCCGGGGGAAAGCTCGTCCTGCAGTCCTTCGACCATGCCTCGATGCTGAACTATCACCAGATCGCTCCCGAGGTGCCGATCGGCCTGCTCTACGGAACCCGTCCCACCGAGGCCGAACTGGTGGCCGCGAGCAAGTGGGCGGACCAGATCAACCCCAGCTACCGGGTCACCGACCAGGCGCTGGTGGACCGAGTGCAGCAGCTCGGGATGACCATCAGCGTCTACACCCTCAACACCGGTCGCCTCATGCGGCAGTACATCGATCTCGGGGTGGACGGCATCATCACCGACTACCCGGCGGTACTCAGGCAGATCCTGCGTGAGCGGAGCTCCTGACATGCGGCGCATGAACGTCCTTGTGCTGTCACTGGTGGCCTGCCTCGGTCTCGCGGCTCCGGCCAACGCCGCGACGGCGTCCTGGCAGGGACCGCAACCACTGGAGCGGGCACACGCACACAACGACTACGAACACGATCGGCCCCTGTTCGACGCCGTCGAGCACGGATTCACGTCGGTGGAAGCGGATGTGTGGCTGGTAGACGGCGAACTCCGGGTCGCACACGACCTCGTCGAAACCCGCGAGGGGCGAACGCTGGAAAGCCTCTACCTCGATCCGCTGAACTCCTTGGTCCGCGCCAACAAGGGCAGCGTTCACCCTGGCTGGCGAGGCCAGTTCCAGCTGCTGATCGACATCAAGAGCGACGGTTCCACCACGTACGCAGCGATCGACGAAGCGCTGCGCGACTATCGGTCGATGCTGACCCAGTGGGCGAACGGGCACGAACGTCCCGGGGCCGTCGAGGTCGTCATCAGCGGTAACCGGCCGCGGGCGGACATGCTCGGCCAGCGGGTGCGCCTGGCCGGGTACGACGGCAGGTTGAGCGATCTCGGCACCGGCGTTCCGGCCGGGTTCATGCCGCTGGTCAGCGACAACTGGACCCGCCACTTCACCTGGCACGGCATCGGCCCGATGCCGCAGAGCCAGCGGGAGAAGCTCCACCGGATCGTCGCAGAGGCCCATACCGCAGGATACCGGGTGCGCTTCTGGGCCACACCGGACATCGACGGTGCAGGGCGGCAGGCGGTATGGCGCGAGCTGGTGGCGGCGGATGTCGACCACCTCAACACCGACGACCTGCCCGGGCTTCGGGACTTCCTGCTGGAGAACGACCCTGAGGAATCGAGCTGAGGCTCGTTGACTGAATCGGGGCCCTGCGGCGACAACATCGCCGCAGGGCCCCGATTCGGCCGGTCGGTTCAGTCAGCCGTTGATCAGGCCAGGTTGGCGTAGACGACGACGTTGTCCTCATAGCTGTGCTCGGCCCTGTCGAACACGCCGCCGCAGGTGATCAGCCGCAGCTGCGGCTTGTCCGTGTTGCCGTACACGGCCTCGGTCGGGAACTCGTCCTTGGGCACCTGCTCCGAACGTTCGACCACGAACCGCAGTTCCTTGTCGTCGCTGCGATTGACGATGATCTCGTCGCCGGGCGCGAGCTCGTGCAGCTTGTGGAAGATTCCCGGCTTGCCACCGCCGTCCACGTGACCGAGCAGGATCGCCGGGCCGACCTCACCCGGCACCGGGGAGAGCCGGTACCACGCGGCCTGCATGGGGTTGTCGGCCGACGGAACCGAGATCGCGCCTTCCTTGTTCACCGCCACGGTGATCAACGAGGAGTCTGCGGAGATCTTGGGAATGCTCACCTGTGTCGGCCGCAGCTTGTCGTAGGGCTTCGTGACCGGGACCGAGGTCTCGGTCGCCGGTGCCGGGGCGGACGTTTCCGGCGGCGAACCGCAGCTCACGACGGCGAGGCAGAGAAGCAGGGTGGCCGCGAGCGCGCGACCACCCCGCCGTGTTGTGTTGCGCATCAGGTCAGCCTCGCGCGATGCCGCCGAAGCCGGTCTCGACGCCACCCTTCGGCGCGAACTTCACCTGGGCCTCACCGTCGTTGTCGTCCTGCCAGTCGTCGGCGTCTCCGGAGCCAGGAACCGGCGCGACCGGGGCAGCGCCGCCACCGGGCTGCTCGCCGCCGCACTCCCAGTACCCCTCGACCTCGTTCGATGCGAACGTCACGCCGGGACGCAGCTGCACGAAGTAGTACCAGTAGCGGCCGTCGACCTCGTCCTGGTGCGGCCCCTCGAGGATCTCGAAGTCCGGCGAGTGGGTGTTGGTCGGCTCACCGGCGGCGCACGCGATGAGCAGCATGCCGAGACCCGCCTCCGAGTCGATGTCGATTCCCCACGCCGTGTCGTCCACGTACGGGGGCTCCTCGTCCACCGGCGGCTCGCTCGAGGTCGGCTGAACGCTGGAGCTCGGCTGGGACGACTGCGAGGTCTGCGGCGGGGGCGTGGTGGTGGCCGAACTGGTCTCCGGCTCGGACGGCGTGGTCGTGCTGGGCTGCGACGATTCGCTGCTCGTCGAACTCGGCGCGGACGTCGTGGTCGACGGCGGAGCCGAGGGCTCTGACGACTCCGACGACTCCACTGTGCTCGTGACCGTCGTTTCCGGCGACGTCTCGACATCCTGCGCCATAGCCGGTGCGGCGACGACGGTGAGGATCAGGGCGTTGGCAAGCACAGCACCGGCAAGGCAGCGCAACGGCTTCCTCAAGATCAGCTCCCAGTGAGAATTCGGCGTACCCGATGCGCCGGATACGAAGTAGTCATCACCACTTTCGGGTGACGCCTTCGGGATGCTTCCGCATGAATCGCCCAAAAAGAAACCGAATTCCTATGAGAAAACTCATGGAAATTTCGGTAACAAAAACCGTGGGTCGAACGATGGGACTGCGCGATCGTCGCGCTGATAAAAGAACCGTAACAAAGGCGAGTCGAAAGCGGAATTCTGGTAACCCCAGCGGTCGTACGCTGCACGGGACCGGAGGTTGGCACACACTGGGCACTCATGATGTGCACACCAGATCGCGGCGATCATCGTGTCGATCGCGATTGGCCGTGGGTGAGCTGAATGCCGGATTTCGTGACGGCGCCATGGCCAGTGGGCTGGGCCATGGCCGCATTCGGCCTGGCAGGCGCCCTGACCGTCATCCTGAGTGTCCGGCTCGTGGCGATCGGGGACACGCTTGCCGATCGGACCGGCTGGGGCGAGGCCTTCTTCGGTGCGGTGTTCTTCGGGCTGGTCACCTCGCTGTCCGGCATCGTGATGACCGGAGTCAGCGCGGCCGGCGGCCAGCCGGAGCTGGCCTACAGCAACGCCGTCGGCGGGATCGCCGTGCAGACACTGGCGATCGTCGCCGCCGATCTCGTCTACCGCAGGGTCAATCTGGAACATGCGGCGGCCTCGGGGCAGAACCTGTTGTTCGGGACGTTGCTGATCGTGTTGCTGGCCGCCGCGTTGCTGGGTTCCTTCAGTCCGGAGGTCACGGTGCTGGGGATACACCCGGTGTCCCCGATCATGGTCGCGCTGTACCTGGGCGGCCTCCGGCTGATCCAGGTACAGCGTGAGCCGATGTGGCGTGCGGTCGCGACGAGGGAGACACGGTCGGACCAGCCCGAAGAACAGGATGCCTTCGAGAACCGCTCCGGCCGCGCCCTGTGGCTGGAGTTCGCGGGGATCGCCGGGCTGGTCATGGTGGGTGGCTGGGCGGTCGCGCGGGCGGCGGAGAGCCTGGTCGTCGCGACGGGACTGAACGCCGGTTTCGTCGGCGGTGTTTTCATGGGGATCGTCAATGCTCTGCCGGAGATCGTCGCCGCGATCGCCGCGGTACGCAGGGGCGCCCTCACCCTCGCGGTTGCCGCCGTCATCGGTGGTAACTGCCTCGACGCGCTCAACCTCGTGGTCGGCGACATCGCGTTCCGGGGCGGAAGCCTGTTCCATGCCGCGGGCAACGACCAGGTGTTCCTCACCACCGCCGCGCTGTTGATGACCGCCGTGTTACTCGGCGGGCTGCTCATTCGGCAACGAAGGGGCTGGTGGCGCCTCGGCTTCGACGGCGTCCTGCTCGCCTCCATCTACGCCAGCGCCGTGCTCGCCCTCGCGTTCTGAGCCCACGGTGGTCGTCGCGGCCCGAAACGCGGTGAGTACGGGAACGGCGAGTATCCCGCCGAATGATCCCCGCCTGGTCGACACCGTGGCGATGGCGCCATGGCTACCGGACGCTCTTGTGCCGTTTCTGGGCGATACCTTCGGCGACGCCGATGAGCAGCAGGGCGGCGATGACCGCGAAGATGAAGCCGAGGACGTTGAGCTCGAAAATGTCCCCGGTACCCAACAGGTTCGCGATCGTGCCGCCGATAACGGAGCCGACCAGGCTGAGGAGCAGTGTGGCGAGAATGCCCAGCTGTTGTTTCCCGGGTTTGATCAGTCGAGCGAGTGCTCCGATGATCAACCCTGCGACGATGAACCCGATCATCTCAGCCTCCTGAACGCTGCTCGCTTGCGATACCAACGTAGCCCTGTCGCGGTGGTCCCGCCGATTGGTGGCGGAGATCGCGGTCGCGGTCAGCGGCGGATGAAGCCTTTGGCGGTGGCGGCGGCGACCGCCGAGGTTCGGGAGTCGACGTCGAGTTTGGTGTAGATATGGGCCAGATGGGATTTGACCGTCGCCTGGCTCAGGAAGAGCCGCCTGCTGATCGCGGCATTGGACAGCCCGTCGGCGACCAGTTGCAGGATCTCGGTTTCCCGAGTGGTCAGGGCGGTGGCGGGGTCGCGCATTCGGTCCATCAGGCGCAGCGCGACGGCCGGTGCGAGCGCGGACTTACCGGCCGCGGCGGTGCGTACGGCATTGGCGAGCTCATCCGGTGGGGCGTCTTTGAGCAGGTAGCCGGTGGCGCCGGCCTCGATGGCGGCGAGAATGTCCGCGTCGGTGTCGTAGGTGGTCAGGATCAGCACGGCGGGTGCGCCCTGGACGGCGGTGATGGTGGCTGTGGCTTGGGACCCGAGCATTTTCCCGCCGAACTGAAGGTCCATTAGCACCACGTCGACGCCGAGTTCCGGATCGGCGGCCAGTTCTACGGCCGCTTCGGCGGTCGCGACGTCGGCGACGACGACGAAACCGGGTTCGGTTTCCAGCACCGCGCGCAGTCCCGCACGGACCACGGGATGGTCGTCGGCGAGCAGCAACCGGATTGGGGAAGCCGTCATGCGTTGATTCCTTCGGCGGCTGGCAGGGGCAGGGTGACCGCGAGGGCGGTGCCCTGACCGGGGTGGGATTCGACGGTGAGGACCCCGTGCAGTGCTTGGGCGCGGGCCCGCATCGCGGCCAGCCCGAAGCCCGCTCCGGACGTGTTCCGCCCAGGGCGTGGGAGTGTGGCGGGGTCGAAACCTCGACCGTCGTCGACGACGTCGAGGGCGATCTCGCTGTCCATGTAGCTCAGTGTCACCTCGGCGTGGCTCGCATGCGCGTGCTGGACGGTGTTGGCGAGCGCGGACTGTGCGATGCGCAGCAGGGCGACCTCGTACGGGGTGGGCAGGTCGATGGGGGTGCCGGACAGCTGACAGTGGACGGTCAGGTCGGTGGACCGAGCCGTACTGATGCAGAGCCGTTCCAACGCGGCGGACAGCGAGCCGGACTCCAGGTCGGGTGGGCTCAGGGCGTGGACGAACCGCCTGGCCTCGGTGAGGTTGTCGAGGGCGGCCTGGCGGGCGTGCTGGACGTGGCTTGTCGCGGTGCCGGGGTGCTCCGGCAGGGCTCGTTCGGCGGCGCGCAGCAACAACTGGATGCTGGACAGGCCCTGGGCGAGGGTGTCGTGGATCTCCCGCGCGAGGCGTTCGCGCTCGGCGAGCACTCCTGCCGCGTGCTCGGCCTCCGCGAGCTCGTTGCGAGTGCTGGTGAGTTCCTCGATGAGCCTGCGCCGTTGTTCGCTCTCCCGGTACAGAGCTTGATAGCCGAAGGTCACCGCGACGGCGACGGCCGCGCCGAGCGTCGGCCCGAAGATCGTGCCCGGATTGAGCGTGTGGGTGTGCCAGCCGAATCCGGCGATGGCCGCCGCGGTGGTCGCCGCCACCACCGGGACAGACCAGCGTCGCGGTAGGAGGTGCAGCTCGACGAAGAACAGCGGAAATGCCAGCCAGACGCCGTCCGGGGTCAGCGCGAGAAGTATCAGCCACAACAGGAGCAGCACCGCCAGCCACCAGGCCGCCGCGCTCAGCCGGGTGCGCACCGGCCGCAGCAGCGGTCCGAGGCCGTACACGAGCGCGACGGCCACCGCTGCGGCCACCACCGCCGGAGCGTGCTCGGCACCGTTGGCGACGGCCCGCGCGGCCGCCAGCACCAGCAGCGCACCCACGAGCAGGTGCAGGCAGGTTCGCAGCGCGGCCAGCACGGGGGTGAGGGAATGATCGTCCACGGTGTCCTTCGTCGGCGGTATCGGCCCAGGGTATGGGGTTGTGCGGACGACGGCATCGTTCGAAAGGTGTACGCCGGGGTGCCTCCTTCGGCGTCCGGCAGGCATTCCCGGGCCCGATGCCCGGAGCAGGGCACGGAGGCGATTGTGGACGGAGTCGCCGGGCGTCGGGCCCGGACCTGTCAGAGGTAGGGAAAGCCGTGTTCGTCGCCTGGAGAGATCTACGCTTCGCCAAGGGGCGCTTCGCCCTGATGGGCGCCGTGATCTTGCTGATCACGCTGCTGGTGGGACTGTTGTCCGGGCTCACCGCGGGGCTGGGCAGGGAGAACGTCTCCGCCATCACCTCGCTGCCCGCCGACCATCTCGCCTTCGCGGCCCCCGGTGGCGGCCAGGACGTCTCCTTCACCAACTCGCGGATCGAGCAGCACGTCTGGCAGCAGTGGGGCGAGGTTCCTGGTGTGCGTTCCGCCGAGCCGCTGGGGATCGCCATGACCAGGGCGCAGGTCGGCAGCGCGAGCTTTTCGTTGTCCGCCTTCGGTGTCCGGCCCGGCTCGCCTATCGCACCGCACGCGGATGCGTTGACCGGCGGCACCGTGGTGCTGTCCGGCCCGGCCGCCGCCGAACTCGCCGTGCTGCCTGGGGACAGCATCAGGGTGGGCGGGGACGTGATGACCGTCGCGGCTGTCGGCGGAGATGCCATGTACAGCCACACGCCGGTGGCATGGGTATCGCTGAGCGATTGGCAACGGCTGGGTGCCACGGCCGGCGACGGTATGGGAGCCACAGTGGTAGCACTGTCCACAGTGTCCGGATCTGGTCTGCCGGCGGCAGACGAGACGCTGAGCACCACGACCGTCAGCGTCGGCGATGCCCTGCAGGCGATCGGTTCCTACACGGCGGAGAACGGCTCGCTGCAACTGATGCGCGGATTCCTCTTCGCCATTTCCGCCTTGGTCATCGGGGCGTTCTTCACTGTGTGGACCATCCAGCGCAGCGGAGATGTCGCGGTGCTCAAGGCTCTGGGGGCGGCCACCGGGTATCTGCTCAGGGACGCTCTCGCCCAGGCCGTGCTCGTCCTCGTCATCGGTACCGGAATCGGTACCGCACTCGCGGCAGGCATCGGTGTGGCCATCGGCGACAGCGTGCCCTTCGTCCTCGACGCCACAACCGTGCTGCTGCCGATGACCGTCCTGATCATCCTGGGCGCACTCGGGGCCGCTATCTCCATTCGCCGTATTACCTCCGTCGACCCCCTCACCGCTCTGGGAAGTGCCCGATGACCAGCGACACCGGCCTGCGGCTGGCCGACATCACCCTCACCTACCCCGACGGCGCAGGCAGGCTGACCGCCCTGGATCACGTGAGCCTGACCGTGCCCGCGGGCACCCTCACCGCGGTTGTCGGCCCCTCCGGCTCCGGTAAGTCGAGCCTGCTCGCCGTTGCCGCCACGCTGATCGCTCCCGACAGCGGCGGAGTCAGCCTCGCGGGCACCGCGACCGCCGGGCTCAACCGCGCGGAACTGACCGCGTTGCGCCGCACCACGGTCGGCATCGTCTTCCAGCAGCCAAATCTGCTGCCCGCGCTCACCGCCGTCGAACAACTCCAGGTCATGGCCCATCTGGCCGGGCGTAGCCCCAAACGGGCCCGAACCAAGGCCCTGGACCTGCTGGAGGTGGTCGGCCTGGCCGATCAGGCCAACCGCCGTCCCCACCAGCTCTCCGGCGGCCAGCGTCAACGCGTCAACATCGCCCGCGCGCTCATGAACGACCCCGCGGTTCTTCTGGTCGACGAACCCACCAGTGCCCTCGACCACGAACGCGGTGCAGCGGTGCTCGACCTGATCACCACACTGACTCACCAGCAGGCGACAGCTACCGTCCTGGTCACCCATGAGCGGTCGATGCTCACGGCCGTCGACCAGATCGCCGAGGTCCAAGATGGACGTCTCACCGGTGTCCCGCGGTCCCGCACAGCTCCGGCTGGTCCCAGCTGAGAACGGTCAGTTCGTCGCCGACGGTGAGCTTGCCAGGACGCAATACGGCGAACTTGGCGCCGATGGCGACGCCACCCTCGACGGCACGGCGATACCCGGCAAGCGTGCGCAGCGGTTCCGGCCCGGCTTTCGTGCCGGTCTCTTGGCGGACCGTTGTGGTGACACAGCGGATCGCGAGCTTGGCGTAGCCGAGTTCGGTGTCGCCGAGGGCGGCCTGACGCATCCGGTCCTCCAGGTACGGTTCGTCCCAGCCGTCGATCACGATATTGGGCCGGAAGCGGTTCATCGGTACCGGCTCGCCACCCCCGCCGGTGATCCGCTCGTTGAGGTGGCGGACCGAGGACGACGACATGACGTGCACTGGGCAGCTGTCGGCGTAGGCCGATGTTCCCGGTGTCAGCCCATCTGTGACGCGATGTTGTTCCTGCGGCACCCGTACGAGCCTGCTCGGCACACGCAGTACGTCCGTGATCCATTCGGCGGCTTCATCGCCCTGGTCAATCCCGTGGTGATCGGTGCCGAACAGGCTGACCGTCTGGCGTGGGGCGGTGAGGTCCACCTCGATCCGGACAGCATCTCCATCAGGTCCATGGAGGACGAGCTGCCCACCGTCGGTGTTGATCTCGGGCCGGATGAGCGCCAATCGCGGATCGCGGCGCTGAGTACGGCACGCTCCGCCGGGCCCGACGATCATGAAACTGCGGTCGTGCGCCAGCCCGGCCGAGGTGAGCATCCCGTCACGTAGCGAGATGCCGGCGCAACTCTTGACGGGGTAGGAGTGCAGCTCGGCGACCATCGCTTTGTCCATGTCAGCAACGCTAGTAGGCTCATGGAGCAATTCGATTGCCGATATTGCTCCATATTGCCGGATGGCGCATGATTCTACCCATGGATCGGACTGATCGCGCAATAATCGAGCAGTTGCGGCAGGACGGCCGGCTCTCGAACACCGACCTCGCGGACCGGGTGGGCCTGACCCCGGCTCCCTGCTTGCGCCGGGTTCGCCGACTCGAACAAGCTGGGGTGATTACCGGGTACCACGCACATGTTGATCCGAACCAGATCGGACGTGCGTTCGAGGTCATCGTCAATGTCGACCTCGCCGTCAAGGACCGTGCCACAGTCGCGCGGTTCGAGTCCGACGTCGCGTCCTTCGACGAGGTGATTGAGTTTCGCCGGATGTTCGGCTTGCCCGACTATTTCCTCAGAGTCGCCACCGCTGACCTGGCGTCGTTCGAGAGGTTCGTGACCACCAGGCTCGAGGACACTCCTGGCATCGCGCGAGTGGTCTCCCACCTCACGATGAAGACGATCAAGCCCTAGTCCCGGCCCACCTGACGGACAACGAGCACATCACCAGCGACGCCATCGACGGCACCCACGAGATCGAAGTGAGCGTCGATGACTTCGCCGCCACCAACACACTGCTCGGCAGATGGGCTTCACGGCGAAGTCCTATCAGGAATCCAAGCGCATCAGCTTCATTTCTCGACGGCGCACAGCTAGAGATCGACACTTGGCCGCAGATCCCGACGTATCTGGAGATCGAAGCCGGGTCCAAGGACGAGGTAATCAGGGTCGCCGGGCTGCTCGGCTACACCGAAGCCGATCTGACTGGCGGGAACATCATCAAGATCTACGCCCGCTATGGCCTCGACCTCAACACCATCCGCGCGCTCCGTTTCTGACGGCGGACTCGCCTCCTCCGCCCGCGAAGCCGAGGAAGAGGTCGGCGTGGTGATTGACCACAACGACCGGACCATCCACGGCACGTCTGGTGAACCAGAAGTGCGCTCCGGACTCGGCTGTTCGACGGGTTACCTGTCAGCCTCATCGACTAGCCAGCAGTAGAAACCAACGGCTACCAGTAACGGCGACAGGTCAAGGCGCAGCCAGTATGCGAACCAGTTGTTGCACACACTGCTCGCGCAACGACTTAGTGGTGGACCGCCAGGGGCTCGAACGCTGAACTAAAACCATGCCAGATCGATGTCTAGTGGTATGGCTTTGGTTCGCGATAGGAGGAGTGCATGACGGGACGCGGTGATGTGCTTGCGCGGCTTCCGCCGACGTTCACCGCGCACGCTGCGGTAGAGGTCGGGGTGTCGCGTAGCCGGCTGTATCGGTTGAAGACCGAGGGCGCGGTGCTGGAGCTGTCGCGTGGGGTATATCGCAAGGCGAGTGCCGCGGAGACCGCTCACCTGGACTTGCTGGCGGTGTCGCTGCGGGTGCCACGGGCGGTGGAGATCGCGCGGATCGAGATCGACGATGGCGTCGAGTTCGCCGTCGAGCGGATCGGATCGGCGGTGATTTGTGAGGGTGATCTATACGAGGGGATGCGGATCACCATGCCCGCCCGGTGACCCCAGGAGTCGTGGTCACGCAGTATCCGCAGTTGCTTGCCGACGGTGGGTTCCAGATCCGGGGGTATCCGCTGGAGACGGTGCTGGCGGAAAGCTGACCACCGCGTTGTCGCTCGGTGATGCCAACACGCGCGAGCGCGACTGGGCCGACATTTGGCGGCTGACCGGCCGGCACGAGTTGAACGGCTCTTCGATGTACCGTGCCCTGCGCAGCACGGCCGACTATCGCGGGGTCGAGTTGCGACTGCTGTCGGAGGCGATCGTCAGCCTGCCGGCCCGACGCGCAGGCTCCTTCCGGGCTTGGCGGAAACGACAAGGAGTCGACGGGAACTCCTATCCCGACACATTCGCCGACCTCGTCGCCGACGTGGTGGCCTTCGCCGACCCGCTGGCAACCGAGGACGTCGCCGATCGAACCTGGAACCCCGACCGCAGGCGCTGGGAAGTAACACCGCACACGCGGGGGGCGGGGCTGGCGAGTCCGGCTGTGTGAGCTGCCGCACCTGCCCGGCAAGCACCGCAGAAAGATCATAAAATTAGCCGTTCTCGCAGGTAAACGGCGCTTTCGTGGTGGGCCTAACGTGTCAGCGTGCGAACCAAGCCGCCGGGATGGGGGTCCGGGGGCGTGCCCACGGCTGGGGTGTGGGGCTCGGTCCCACAAGAAATGACGACGATTGCCACCTGGGAAGGCGTGCCCGCCGAACAAGGGGCACCCAAGATCGAGTGGGCCGCCAGGGGCTCGAACCCTGGACCCAGGGATTAAAAGCCCGTTGGTCAGATCGCGGTGATCTTGAACGGGGCATCCGGATGCAAGGCTTCTACGTGCGGTTTTTATGACTTCAAGGTCATCTTTGCTTACGCGAATGAGCGATGTGGGCTCCGTTATGTCTCCGTTCGCGCTGCTGTGCTCATCGGGGTCCATCACTCGGCATGAACTGGGTGAGCTTCCCTCGATTGTCTGGCCACCTCATCTGGGGTGACCGTTGGTCACCAGGGAGAGTATTCCGGTGCCTGCTTTGAGTCGATGCTGGTGGTGGATGACGAACCCGCATCTCTGTACAGGTGGCAGCGGTCGGCGGGTCTGGTAGTCGCCGAGTTTGCGGACGGTCAGTTTCTCCTGTAGTCGCTGTCTAAAGTGGATCGGACTGTGGTGGCTGCCGATGTGGTCGAGTAGCAGCAGGTGGCTGCTCGACGGGTTGCCGAAGTGTTCGGTGAGGTGGGGCAGGAAGGTCTCCGCGCCCCTCGGGTCCACCGGTGTGGTGGCGTTGTAGCCGAGATAAACGGGACCTTCCCGCAACCCTATGGGTGTGGTCACGATGTGCTCTCCTCGCGGGTCTGCTGTCTGGCGGTTGCGGGATGGGTTTCGTACATGCGGTACGCGACGACAAGGCCGGAGGCGACGCTGATGGCGGCGGCGGCCCAGATGGCGGAGCGCAGACCCCAGACGTCGGCCACGATGCCACCGACGAGCGCACCGACGGCGTAGCCGCTGTCGCGCCAGAGCCGATAGACGCCCACCGCGCGGGCGCGCCAGGAGGGGTGGGCGACATCGCCGATCGTGGCGAGCAGGGTGGGATAGACCATCGCGGTCCCCACGCCGAGCAGCATGGTGGCGATCGTCCACCAGGTGAAGGTGTCCACGCTCGCGAGGAGGGCGAGCGCGCCGGCCTGGGTGAGCATGCCGGCGGTGATGAGGTGTTTGCGGCCCCATCGGTCGGACAGGGCGCCGGTGACGAGTTGCCCGGCGCCCCACACGGCCGGGTAGAGCGCGACGAGGACACCGACGTGACCCACCGACATGCCGGTGGTGGCGAACAGGAGCGGAAACAGTCCCCAGGACAGCCCGAAGTTGAGGTTGTTGACCAGGCCGGCCTGGCTGGCCGAGGACAGTGCGGGCTCGCTCACGCTGGTCCGGGCGAACACCTGCCGGTTGCTCAACTCGGCGTGCGTATGAGCACGGCCGCTGACGGTCGAGGTGGCGTGGCTGGCGGCTTCCAGCCGGGCGTGCTCGCGGGTCTCGCGCACGAAGAACACGGACACACCGAGTCCGAGTGCGGCGTAGGAGAGCCCGAGAAGGAATGGCGCGGGACGTAACCCGTAGCGGGCGGCGAGATATCCGGCGAGTGCGGCGGTGACGGCAACCGCGCCGTAGCCCGCGGCTTCGTTGAAACCCATGGCCGTGCCGCGTTGCCTCGGCCCGACGAGGTCGATTTTCATGATGACTGTGGTGGACCAGGTCAGGCCCTGGTTGACGCCGAGCAGGACGTTGGCCGCGATAACCCAGCCCCAGTTCGGTGCCCAGATCAGCATCAGCGGCACGGGTAGCGCGATTAACCACCCGGCGATCAGCACCGGTTTGCGGCCGAACCGATCCGACCACGTGCCGGCGAAGTAGTTGGTCGCGGCTTTCGTCACGCCGAAGGCGAACACGTAGGTCAGCAGGAAGGTGTAGCCGACCAGGTGGAATTCCCGTTCGGCCAGCAGCGGCAGCACTGTCTGCTCCTGGCCCACCATGCCACCGACGAGCGCATTGACGGCAACCAGCAGGCTGAACTGGGCCAGGTTGGCCCGCAACCCAAGCCGGAGCGGTTTCGCCGTGGTCACGTCCTGGACTCCAACGAACGGCCGCTGACCGTGGCCCAGTCCTGCGGCCCGCCGTCGAGCACAGCGAGATCCCGGTGACCGGCCTGTTCGAGCAGGCTGGCCGCGCCCATGGCCCGCTCGCCGTGCCCGCACATCAGAACCGTCGGCTCCCGCGACAGATCCCCGGCGCGCGCCGCCAGCTCACCCAGTTCTATATGCGTGGCCCCAGGAAGGTGTCCGGCCGCGAACTCCGCAGTCTGACGAATATCCAGGATCCGCTCACGACCGAGCTGGCCGGCCCGCACGAGCCGAGTACTGGTCGCGGAATGCCCGGCGGCGGTCCAAGCGTCGACTCCGCCCGTCAGTTCGCCGGCAAGGTTGGTGTAGCCGATCTTGGTGGCTTGCCAGGCGATCTCCGCCGGATCCTGATCAGCACCGCGCACGATGACCAACGGCCGGTCGTGGGGGGCAAGCCAGCCCAGCCAGGACGCGAACACCGGCCGAAACGGAATCGACAGCGCGCCGGGGACGTGCCCTGCAGCGAACTCGGGCACCGATCGCGTGTCGACCAGTTGAGCGCCATCGGTCAACAACGATTGCACGGCGCCCACGTCCAGCGGCGGCAGAGCGGGATCGGTGTCAAGCACCACCGAGCCGCGGCGGTTGACCTCGCTCAGGCGCAGGAAGTAGGGCGGGAAGCTGCCGAGAGACCCCAGGAGATCGGCGACGAAGCCATCCTCGTTCTCCGCCCGCAGCAACGGGTTGCTGGTCTTCTCCCGCCCGATGGTGCTGGTGCGCTCGGTGCCCGGTGGTGCGGAGCAGAACGAGCCCGCACCGTGGGTGGGCCACACCGCGACCTCGTCGGGCAGTGTGGCCAGCCGCTGCAGCGAGGCGTACTGCTGCCGGGCCAGGTCCTCGGTCTGCTCGGCCGAGACCAGGTCGGTGCGCGCGGCGGATCCCACGAGCAGCGACCCGCCGGTGAACACCCCGGCGGGAGTATCCCCGTCGAGCAGCAGGAACGACAGGTGTTCGTGGGTGTGGCCCGGGGTGGCCAGCGCGCGGAGCCGCAGCCCGCCGAGATCAATCTCGTCCCCGTCGTGCAGTCCGTTGTGGGTGAACTCGCGGTGCCCGGCTGCGGACGCCAGGATCTGGGTGCCTTCGGTCGCGGCGAGGTGGCGGGCGCCGGAGAGGAAGTCGGCGTGCAGATGCGTGTCGGCAGCGAACGCCACGGTCAGGCCCCGCCGCCGCGCGGCCCGCCATGCCCCGCGCAGGTCCAGGCTGACATCCACCACCAGGGCCCGCCCGTCGCCCAGGTCCACCAGATAGGCGGAGTTCCCCAGCCCCTCGTCGACAAGGGGAACAAGATCAATTCCGGTCATCGGACGATGCCTCCTCACTACACAGTCCTGCGGGCTACCTGCCCCACCGCCTTGTTATACACTATTCAAACGAGGATTGGAGAACCATGGGTGATCGCGAATCGAAGACGGTGTTGTTCGACCAGTTCGCGCGCGTGGGCAGGGCTCTGGGTAGTGGCACGCGTCTGGAATTGCTGGATCTGCTCGCCCAGGGCGAACGCACCGTGGACTCCCTGGCACGAGCTGCGGGGTTGAGGCTGACCACGACGTCGGCGCACCTGCAGATCCTCAAGCGGGCCAACCTGGTCATCACCCGCCGCGAGGGCACCAAGATCTACTATCGCCTTGCCGGCATCGATGTCGCGCAGCTCTACGCGCTGACCCGGGCGGTCGCCCACCAACATCTGCCCGACGTCGAGGCCGCCCGTGCCGCCTACCTCGGCCCCGACACCGAGGAACTCAGCCGCGAGGAACTGATGCGCCGTGTCCAGGCCGAAGAGATCATCGTGCTCGACGTGCGCCCCAGGGAGGAGTATGCCGCCGGGCACATTCCCGGCGCGCTGTCCGTCCCGGTGGACGACCTCGCCGACCATCTCGCCGAACTCCCCGCCGAGCAGGAGATCGTCGCCTACTGCCGCGGCACTTACTGCGTGCTCGCCCACGACGCCGTGCGCGCGCTCACCTCGCACGGCAAACGTGCCCGCCGCCTGAGCGACGGAATGCTCGAGTGGCGGTTAGCCGGCCTGCCCATCAGCGGCTGATACCCCCACTCCTCGGCACGCTCCAACTGACCCTAACCCCAACAGCGACGCGTGCGGAGTTTGCCAGGCCAGCCCGGTCAGGGCACTGGACCCGCACCATGCGCCTGTTCTACGCTCAAACGAAGATTGGAGAACTATGGGGGAACGAGAAGCCAAAACAGCGCTGTTCGACGAGTTCGCTCGCATCGGTCACGCACTCGCCAGCGGCAAACGCCTGGAACTACTCAATCTGCTCGTCCAAGCCGAACGCTCCGTGGACGCACTTGCCTCGGCAACCAACGTGTCGATCAGCCTGGCCTCATCGCATCTGCAGAAACTCAAACACGCGAACCTCGTCACCACCCGCCGCGCCGGCACCAAGATCTACTACCGGCTCGCCGACGACAACGTCGCCGCGCTCTTCCACCTCATCCGCACCGTCGCCCACCAGCGACTACCCGAAGCGGAAACCGCGCGCGCCACCTACCACGGTCCCGACGTCGACCAGGTCACCCGAGAGGAACTCCTGGGCCGCGCCGAGGCAGGCGAGGTCCTGGTCATCGACGTACGCCCACCCGAGGAATACGCCGCAGGACACATCCCCGGCGCCCTCGGCGTCCCCCTCGACGAACTCCCCGCCCGACTCGACGATCTCCCCAAAGACCAGGACATCGTCGCCTACTGCCGCGGCGCCTACTGCGTCCTCGCGCACCACGCCGTCCGACTCCTCACCCAACACGGCCGCAGAGCCCAGCGCCTCACCGACGGCATGCTCGAATGGCGCGTCGCCGAACTCCCCATCGCCAGCTGACCCACCCAGCCCGGGCCGCAACTGCAGCCATGTCAACCATGTGGAACCCGCACTCTGAACAGGGCAAACGACACGATCGACCACCGAGTTCATCACCCCAGAGGCACATGAATGCGCGAACCCGCGCGCTTCCCGCGTGGGGGTTATCGAGCACGTCCGCGTCGACCCGGAGTATCTGCGCCGTGGCTACGGTCGCGTCCTGGTCGCCGGCGCCCTCGCCCGCGGACCCGGCTACCGCTGGTCCACCACTGCCGTCATCGACAGCGCCATCGCGCGGGCATCTGGGTCGTCGCCGTCGACGACCCGGCTGTGCTCGAACTCGGAACCGCCAGTGGGTGCACCGACATTCGGGTCGCCGCAGCTCGGGACGCTTAATCCTTTACAGGGCAGGGGACTGTGTCGAGAGCTTCCGGTGGCCGGCGACGGTGACTCGGTCGAGGTCACCAGTTCCGGCTGGGGCGGCGGCGCGGGCATCGCTCGTATCACCGCTGCTGTTGCCGCGCTCGCCACGGCACGTCGACAGGGCCACAACCACGGCCACTGCGGTCGTCACTGCTAACCGTGGATACACGGTACCGGCATCAGTCCTTCACTCCTTCTCGTGCAGAGCACTGCCAGCTGATCCGGATCGGTCAGGGCGCTGGTTGAAATGTTCGCTCCGCTGCGCGCTGAGCTGCTTTGCCGGCTTCCGAACGGGTTACTTCGAAGCTCGTGTACATAGGCATGTCAGGGTTAGGCGAGGGCGAGGAACAGCTTCTCGAGTTCGGCTTCGGTCAGGGGTTCCTGGTTGTTGTCGTCGTTGCCGGTGAGGCATTGGCGCATGCCTGTGGCTACGATCTTGAATCCGGCACGGTCGAGGGCGCGCGAGACGGCGGCGAGTTGAGTGACGACGTCTTTGCAGCCTCGGCCAGCTTCGATCATGGCGATCACGCCCGCGAGTTGCCCTTGCGCGCGGCGGAGCCGATTGAGTACCTGCGCGATGGTTTCTTCGTCCCCAGTCATACGAACCCTCCTTAAGTAATCCCGAACTGGCACCAGTATACCCCGTGCGGTATCGGCAGTGGGGAGAGTCCGCTTCCCGACGGCGTCGGTGCAGCCTCGGGCTGAGGCGACCGGCGGCGGCCTGGTGGACGAGATTGCGCGATTCGTACTGTCGAGGGCGGGGATCAGCGTGGCCGAGGCCGCGCCGAAACGAGGCCTGTAAGGTAGGCGTACCGTCGCCACCGGGCTAACCCGTACGAGAATCCAGCGACCTGCACTTATTGGTCAACAGTTCGGGGCAGGGACAGCAGGCCGAACTCGTGATCAGACAGGTTGAGTCGATCCGTCGATGACCGGCCGAAAGCGTCCAGTGGCAGTCAAGGTGAACGCAACTGGTGGACGTAGGGCCCGAGTGAGAGCGGCGCCTTGGCTTATCGCGCTCTGCCTAGCGGCTGCAGGTGCCCGCGCGGGGCGGTGATCCGACGTCGGAGTGTCGGCCGAGCAGGATCGCGGCATGTCGTTGCCCGGGCCCGGGACCGATGCGCGCGGCGAGGGCGTCGGCGACGGCACCGGTGGCGTTTGCCAGGATCTGGTCGTTGGTCAGCAGGATCACGGTGAACTTCGTCGAAGACCACGGGCCGCGCAGTCCGGCGTGGGCCATCACCGAGCGCAGGACGCCGAGCGCGACGTCCTGGCCGAAGTGCATCGCCCAGTTCACTGGCTGTGGCTGTCGCCCGGGGTGTTCTCTCATGCCGATCAACCGCTGCAGCACTCGCGCGGGGACGTGGAAGTTCGGCCGGTTCGTCAGGCTTTGTTCCAGCTTTTCACCGGGCGTCATGACTGTGACCCCGGCCGCGCCGGAGAGCAAACCTTGCCATAGTGCGCGTTGCATCATGGGGTGCCCGCGGCGCGGCGGCCTCTGGCGGTGTGTGCACTGTTGGGTGTGTGGCGGTGATGGCCGCGCTCGGTGAGATCGTCTTTCACCAGATCCTGGCCTGGCATCACTTCTACGACCGCTCCACGCGTCCCATCGGGTTGCTCTCGAGCGGTCTGTGGCATACCGCCGAATTGCTCGGGCTGGTCGCCGGCTTCATGTTGTATGCGGGTACGTCACCCCGCCGCCCGGCACCACCTGCAGTGCGGCCGACCTGCACACGGGCGCGCAGCTGATGTACTGGCGGCGACTTGACGGAGATCGCTCTCGCGGCCGTCCTCGCTGTCCGATGTTGCCTCGCCACCGGGTCGCACCCACATCCAACTGCACCCCCGCACGGCCGCTGGCAGCCGCTGGCAGCTGACCCGCCCACACGCACCTCGCGCGGCTTCTGAACCGTCCTTCGAGCACACGTCGTCGGCGGGATAACGAGCGACAGTGGCCGGGGTAGAGACGATAACGCCCCCCGTTTTTTGAATGAAAGATACCCCGGGGGGTATTATGGAACGTAGTCGCTATAGGAGGTTCAACGATGTGTCAGCGTGCTGTGTGTTCGACCTGCGGGAAGGCCACTTACACCGGGTGTGGGCGCCATGTCGAGCAGGTGCTCGCCGGCGTGCCCGCGTCCCGGCGGTGTCAGTGCCAACCTGGGCAGGACGGTTCCGAGCGGAAGTGGTGGAAGATGTTCAACCGCCGTTGATCACCGCGGTCACAGGGAGCCGGGCCCCACACCGAGGTGCTCGGCTCCCTGTGGGGCAGGGTCGAACGGTACGAGTTGCTGCCTTCGGGGTCCTTCCGTGGGAAGAACTCCGAGCGTCAAGGAGGTAGCGGGTGGTCGTGAGGCCGCTTTCGAGCGATTGCGTTCGGCGAGCCCCCGGTGAACACGTTCGTCACATGTTCGAGACTCCGCGACACGCTGTCAGCGTCTGCGTCGACGGAGCCTGACATTCAGTTTGCGCTGATCATGCAGGACGACTTGGGACGAGCATGACCGGCGGTGCATTGAACATGCCTAGCCAGCCACAGCAGAGCTCATTTTCTTCATCGGTGGGCGGCTGAAGCGCTCGTCCTGCCCTTCTTCACTCCCCCTGAATCCAAGATGGACGAATGGGCCGGAAAGCGTGAGACGCGCGCATGCCTTGAGCCTATGTGTGTCCGTCCTGCTTGGAACGGAATACCCATTGCCGCAACACGATGAAGCGTATGGTTCCCCCCAGTGCACTGGCCAAGACGACCACCAGCGCTTCGGTAACAATACCGTACGAACCTTTCACAGTGTCCAATACGGCGAGTGCTACGGATCCATGTAGTATGTAGAACACTGCGGAAATCAGAGTTTGTAAATACCTGCGCAGCTTTCTGTTCGGTGCTCCGGCGAACGTGACTAGACGGTGAAATTCAGTATTCGCCACAGTGGTCAACCCAGTTGCGACTAAATTGCTACAGGACGCATCGCATGGTGCGCGAAGAACAACGAACAGTAGCCCCTGAACAAGAGTCGTAACCGTGCCGATGGACAGGTACCATCCGGCCTGCCTAAGAAAATCCCCGCGAATCATCCAGCACCTGCCACCGTCGCTAAATTTGCGCCCCCTCTGGAGGCGTATCGGATTTCCGGCTTGGGCATCGCCGTGTCACGTGAAGTCGACGTGAGATCGTATCCCTGACCCGGACAGCGCAGCCTTTCTCAAAATCAATTTCACTTCGCCACCACCTTGTGCGGCACGCTCCATTCGGCGCGATCATGGCGATGGCGTTGCGGTACAACGAGACCAGAAACAGGCAAGTCAGGTGTAGTGCACCAGCCAACTTGGCTCGTAATTGTAAAGAATCGCGTTCTTCCAAGTACTTCCATCAGTCTCAGTGTGATCTTGGGCTTTGCCGCGATGGCGAAATCCCTTCACGTACTGGTGTCGCCTTGAAGGCTCTTGAGGACCACGGGTAATGCTACTGCCAATATATGAGCAACTCGTAGGTCGTCAGTGTTCAGGGTAGGCTCCGGTTGCGAGTGTAGGATTCGCAGCCAACTCACCATTTGCAAGCGCCTTTTAGGCCAGCGCGACGAAGGATTAAAGAGGCCGGACAAAACCCGGTTGTGGCAAATAGAACTTGGTTAATTCCAACTAGTGCTACAATAATCAAAAACCATTCACTCGCGAATATATAAAGAATCAGGCCGATCAGATTCATGGTCCCTGCCAGCGCGAAGAGAACTCGCTCCAACTGCCACTTGGATGATTTCACCTGAGTATTCAGCGGGGCCGTAAAGTTGGGACGGAATGAACGGGACAACTTTTCTTCTCCTTCGTCGCGTGAGCGTCGCGCTTCCTGCTTAAGTTTCATCTTTTGACTGCGTTAGATACGGTGAGTATCCGTATATTGGTAACGAAATCCACTCCTCTGCGTGATATTCTATAACTATCGGTATTTCGCTGGTCACGGCTATCGGGTGGCGACAATCTGGTCCGGGATCGCCAGTCGGGCAAATATGGACCTGTTCCATTGTGCTGGTAAGAACGGCTGTCATAGAGTCCTGAGCGCGGGTACTGCAGGAGCCGGCTGTCGACACAGAGCGCGGGAGGTGTCATGTCGTGTCTTTGTGGCTGATGGTTTTGTGGTCTTTGTCGTGTGTCGGCGGTTTCGTGTCGAAGTTGCCGAGGTGCCAGATCAGCAGTGCGAGGGCGAACACAAGGATGAACAGTCCAACAAGTGCGAATCCGACGTAGTTGAGGTCGAATTCGGCGATGGTGGTGATGGGGCCGGAGTCAGGGTGGAGCGTGTCGGCGAGTAGTGATGCCAGTTGCACCGTGCCGATGAGGAACGCGCTGCCGACGGACAGTGTCGTGACGATGATGTTGTAGAACACTCGGCGAAGGGGTTTGGTGAGGGCCCAGTTGTAGGCGACGTTCATGAGGACACCCTCGGCTGTGTCGAACATGGTCATGCCTGCTGTGAACAGTGCGGGTAGCACCAGGATGGCGTACCAGGGCAGGGACAGTGCGGCTCCGCCGGCGAGTATGAGCAGACCGATTTCAGTAGCGGTGTCGAATCCGAGGCCGAAGAGCACTCCGACCGGGTAGATATGCCAGGGTTTGCGGACTGCCTTGGTGATGCCTTTGAGGAGTCGGTTGAGGAACCCGCGGTTGTCGAGTTGGTTGTCGAGATCTGCTTCTGTGGCCGCCCGGTCGCGCATCTGCCGATACACCTTGATGATCCCGGCCAGCGCGACAAGGTTCATGATCGCGATGGCGTAGAGAAAGGTGCCTGATACCGCCGAGCCGAGGGCACCAGCCGTGTGACGCAGTGCCGATTCCTCGTCCTGTACTGCACCGGCCAGCGCCCGCACGCCCACGGCCAACGCTATGGAGAGCGCGAACACGACCGTGGAGTGGCCGAGGGAGAACCAGAATCCCACGGACAGTGGGCGTTGTCCCTGAGCGAGCAGGTTGCGGGTGGTGTTGTCGATAGCGGCGATGTGGTCGGCGTCGAAGGCGTGGCGGACGCCGAGTGTAAACGCGGTAATACCCAGCCCGATGCCGAACACCTGTGAGCTGTTCAGGATGTGGTGCTGCGGCATGACAACGAAAACGAGCATTCCCCAGCCGAACGCATTGAGGGCCAGGATGAAACCGACCATCCCGGCGATCGAGCGTCGTGCCTGTGACGTCGGGATTGCGGCTGCCCAGGCTGGCGGGGGTGTGATCATGGCCTGATCTCCTCATCTCGTCGTCGACAGTGGGGCCTGCAACCCAACACCGCGCGGCACACACAGATCAGACACACAGTCCTGCGGGTGATGTGCTCCGGGTCCGAGGGGTGGTCGCGACAGCAGTGGCCATGACCACCCCTCGGGACTTGTCAGTGGGAGAACGTGATGGTCGGCAGTGCCTTACGGAGCCAGCGCGGTGACCACCAGGCGGAGTGGCCGGTGATGCGGAGCAGGACCGGCAGGAGCACGAGTCGGATGAGTGCGGCGTCGAGCAGGACCGCGACGCCGAGGATGATGCCCATTTCCT
>NZ_PQHZ01000047.1 GCF_003385185.1 Amycolatopsis palatopharyngis
CACCGGCACTGTCCACCCAGGACCCTCAACTCGACCCGCCGACTCGCACACCACGAGCAGGAATTCGCCCGATCGGTGGGGCCCGATAGCGGTGCCGAACCGGGGCCAAATCACGATGCCACGGCCACTGCCTGGTACCGGCAAGACGACGGTGCCCGAAAGGTCTCCACAGACCTACGCGCCGCTCCGATTCGGATCGACGGCATCGACACCCGGCCGCTTCGCGCGTGCTGCCGTCGGCAAGTGAATACTGAGCAGGGCGCGGCAACCGAGATTTGCAGCGTGAGTTCGAGGAGATGGAGCAGATCCTGCGCGCCGCACTCACCGACGCGAAAAAACTGTTGTAGAACCTCCCAGACTGGGAACTCCCGCCGGTCGGGAGTGATCTACTGACGGAGGTGATTGTGGACGCCCGGCAGCTCGAATACTTCCTTGCTGTGGTCGACCACTACGGAATGCACAAGGCTGCGAACGCCCTGCACGTCGCCCAGCCTTCGCTTTCGCAGACGATCCGCGTTCTGGAGCGCGACCTCGGCACGGCGTTGTTTCATCGGTTCGGCAGGCGGCTTGTGCTCACCCAGGCGGGGCACGCGTTGATCGAGCCGGCGCGACAGATCGTACGCGGACTCGCCGCGATGCCCTCGCAGGCCATCGAGCCACTCGGCGCTACCGTTCCCGCCCGAACCGCTGCGCTGAATCGGGGTCCAGCTCACCAAAGCCTCGCTCGCCCGCGCGGACCGCCGCGACGGCCGTCGCAACCTCTGGCTCAAGGCCATGGATCGCGTCGGCTTCGGTTTCGACAGCTGATCGCGGTTGCTCGAGGTTCAATGATCGGCTCGCGCTGATTCCGGGAAACTCATCAAGGCGTTCCCACGGGCCAAGCCAGTCCGTCACGCCCCGACCGGCTCACCACCCACCAAGCCCATCTCGGAGTCCGCTACCTCATCTGGCAGGGCCAATACTGGTCAGCCGAGAATCTGGCCTGGACGCCCTACACCTCCAGCGCCTACAACTGCCCCAACCCCGCCAACCTCACCGGCTGCCAGTACGACCACGTGCACATCTCGATTTATTGAAACTGATCGAACGCATCGCAGCGGCTGGTAAATGTCGAGAGTTCGGATGCTGGTTCCTATAGGCTGACCAGATGGCTCTCAGGCTGGACAACGTCGGCATCGTCGTCGAGGACCTCGCGGTGGCTATCGAGTTCTTCCGCGAACTCGGCCTCGAGCTCGAAGGGCAAGCCATGGTGGAAGGGGAATGGGCAGGGCGCGTCACTGGCCTCGGCGATCAACGCGTCGAGATCGCCATGATGTCCACCCCGGACGGACACGGTCGGCTCGAACTCTCGCGTTTTCTCGCGCCCGAGGTGGTCGCCGATCACCGGAACGCCCCCGTGAACGCTCTGGGCTACCTTCGCGTCATGTTTGCGGTGGACGACGTCGACGAGACGCTCGCTCGGCTCCGCAAGCACGGTGCGGAGCTCGTCAGCAGTGAGGTTGTCCAGTACGAAGACGCAAATCGGCTCTGCTATGTCCGCGGGCCTGAAGGCATTCTCATCGGGCTCGCCCAAGAACTCCACTGAGCCTCAAGCCACCGTTCTTGCGGTGAAGGTGAGCCCGGGCAGCATGTCCTGGTAGATGCGTTCCGCTTCGTCTGGTCCAACCCCTTACCCAGGTGTCGGGGGTTCACAACCGTGGCGACCACATCCAACGACCACAACGCTCAGCCTGACTGATCCGGAGTCACCGTTCTGCTTGACAAGCGAACCGGGTAAGTAGAAACTTACCGTTAGTGGAAACTTACGAGCTTGATGGATGGGGAGTGCTCGGCGATCGCACTCGTCGCACGATCTTCGAGCGCATCGCCGAGCGCGCACAGACTGTCGGAGAGCTTGCCGCCACGATGCCGGTAAGCCGACCGGCTGTCTCCCAGCACGTAAAGGTGCTTAAGGATGCTGGACTAGTTGTGGACCAGCCCGTAGGTAACCGCCGTATCTACCGGGTCGACCCCGAGGGGCTGGCCGCATTCCGAGCACAGCTCGACAGCTTCTGGACAAAAACGTTGGCGGTCTACAAGCAGTCCGCCGACCAGGACGACACGGGAGAGACCTGATGACCACACAAACGGAACCGGCAACGGTCAAGACCCAGACCATCGTGGAGGTGTCGACCGAGCGCGCGTTCGCAGTCTTCACCGAGCGGCTTGGGGACTTCAAACCGCCCGAGCACAACATACTTGGCGTCGAACTGGCGGAAACGGTCTTCGAACCTCGTGTGGGCGGCCACATTTATGACCGAGCGATTGACGGCAGTGAGTGCCGCTGGGCGCGGGTGCTGGTCTACGAACCGCCACAGCGGCTCGTCTTCAGTTGGGATATTGGCCCGAACTGGCAGATCGAGTCCGATCCGGACCGAACCAGCGAGGTCGAGGTGCGCTTCATCGCCGAGACTCCGCAGCGCACCCGGGTTGAGCTGGAGCACCGGCACATCGACCGGCACGGAGACGGCTGGCAGAACATCAGTAGCGGCGTCGCTGATGAGGGCGGCTGGCCGCTGTACCTGCGCCGCTTCGCCGGACTATTCGACAAGCAGGCGCGATGATCAGACCGGCCTGGCAACACTAGATCGCCATGGCAGGCGGACGTTTCTCGTGTTTCAACCCCGCATCGTTCATGCCCCACAGTCCAGGTGCGAGGCGCATGTGGTCTGTCGTCTGCCGCGTCTTTCGTCTTTGCGTTTGTCGTTGGGCGATGCAGAGGTGAGTGGATGAGCTATAACAATCTGAAAGCCGCGCCGTATAGGGCATTATACACCTGGATACGCCGCGGCGTGGAGCTCAATCAGGTGTTGCGCGTGATGGGCGTGCGAATCGTCGTCACCGACGCACGTCCCCGCGCCACTGACTGAGCACGTCAGCGGCTCCGCTCCCCCGCACCGGCGATCGGCCGGGCCAGATCGTGCTCCTCCTTGATCGCACGCAGGTGTGCCCACGACTCGACAGTCCGAACGCCGGACAGGCCTCGGAGGTGCTCCAGTGTGGCGAACACGCCTTCCTGCGATCCGGCACGGATGGTGCCGATGCCGTTGCACCATCCGATGCCGGTGGCGAAGCAGTCCACCTCGTCCAGCTCGACCACCTTGCGCGCGACGGGTTCGGTCGCGCCGCTGAGGGTGAGTGCGAAACCGACCGTGTGCGTGCGGCTCAATGGATTGAGCCGCACGAGTGCACCGACATGCACCACCCTGGTCTCCAGCAGACGCAGCACCCGGGCGCGGGTCGCCCCGGGAGACAGGCCGCTCACGCTGGCGAGATCGGCGAACGACGCGCGGCCGTCAACCCGCAGATGCTCAAGCAGTGCGTGGTCGGACGGGTCGAGGTCGGCCTCCGTGAGTGCGTCACCGCTTTCCAGGGGGCCGGGAGGAAAGTACGGGTCCTTCCAGATCTGCAGATAGGTGATGGCCTGAACGGCGCGAACCCCGGCACTGGCCTGCACGCGGGCGAGCCCGTGGGAGAACGCCTCCATGTCCCTGGTCCGAAGCTCCGCGGTCACGGCGAAGCGGCCCGCGGTGGTGGTGACGAACGAGATCTCGTCGAGTTCCGCGACCCGCTCGGCGACCGGCCGTGCCGGACCTTCCGCCTCGATGATGACGTGCCCTAGTTGGTGGAGGCCGAGGGCCGCAGGATGGATGGCGCCGATCAGGCGGAGACCCCCGTCGTCGATCAGCCGTCGCACCCGGGCCTTCGTGGTCGACCGTGCGAGCCCGACCAGCTTGGCCAACGCCTCGTAGGAAGCGCGTCCGTCGCGTTGCAGCGCGCGCACGAGCTGCTCGTCGACGTCGTCCAGATCCACGCGCATCCCCTTCGTCTGAGCCTCCATCGGCGCCAACCTATCGCACACACAGACCGAACCACGGACGCTCGACGGCCAGCTCCCTCGCACGACATCATACGACTGATACGGCCGAGTTTGGGCGATTTCACCGCCGAATCGTCTCTTGTATGCCGCCTTACACAGTTGTATCGTCTGCGCTCATCGATACGGTCGCCCGCGTCATCGCGGGTCGCCGGTCCACAGGTCACCTCGGAGGTGTTGGCATGGGTCTGCGGAGAACGTCACCCGCATTGGGAAGTGCATCGGACCGGGCGTTCTTCGGGCACCCACGTGGTCTGGTGGGTCTGTTCTTCACCGAAGCGTGGGAGCGGTTCTCCTACTACGGCATGCGCGCGTTGTTGCTGTACTACATGTACGACCAGGTGAGCAACGGCGGCCTCGGCATTCCCGCCGACACGGCACGGTCGCTCGTCGCGGTCTACGGTTCGGCCACCTACATGGCTGCGATTCTCGGCGGCTGGGTCAGCGACCGCCTGCTCGGCGACCGGCGGGCGACGCTGCTGGGTGGCGTACTGCTCATGTTCGGGCACGGCTGTCTCGCCCTTCCCGCTGGGGCGGGAGCACTGTTCGCGTCGATGGTGCTCATCGCGACCGGCACCGGCCTGCTGAAGCCGACGATCTCCTCGTCCGTCGGGGACCTGTACGCCAAGAACGATCCGCGGCGGGATTCCGGCTTCAGCATCTACTACATGGGGATCAGCGTCGGCGCCGTGGCAGCACCGCTCGTCGTCGGCACGCTGGGCCAGACCTACGACTACCACCTCGGTTTCGGCCTCGCCGCCGTCGGCATGGGCCTTGGCCTCGTGGTCTATCTGTGGACGCAACGTCATCTCAGCACTGCGAGCAGCAGGCCGAAGAACCCGTTGCGGCTCAGCGAGGTCTCCCGGCCGAAGGCGGCCTGCCTCGCTGGTGCGATCACCTGTCTCATCGGGCTGGTCGCGGTGTTCGCCGCAACCGGAATCCTGACCGTCGGGGCCGTAGTGAACACCATCAGCGTGCTGGCGATCGCTCTACCTGTCGCCTACTTCACCGTCATGCTGCGCAGCCCGCGCACGACCTCCATCGAGCGTGCACGGGTACGGGGGTATATCCCGCTGTTCATCGCCGCGGTCTTCTTCTGGGTCATCCAGGAGCAGGGCGCGACCGTCATCGCGCAGTACGCCGATCAGAGCACCGATCTCGACGCGTTCGGCTTCGCCCTGCCCGCTTCGTGGTTCCAGTCGGTCGGGTCGTTCGTGCTGATCATCCTGACCCCGATGTTCGCCCTGATGTGGCTCAGGATGGACCGCTCGGCCCGGCCGCCTTCGACGGCACACAAGTTCAGTTTCGCGCTGGTGATCGCCGGCATGTCGTACCTCCTGCTCGTACTCCCCGCACTGCAGGGTGGCCTGAGCAGTCCACTGTGGCTGATCGGCAGCCTGGCACTGGTCACGATCGGCGAGATGTGCCTCTCCCCGATCGGGCTGTCCGCGACCGCGAGGCTGGCCCCCGCCGCGTTCGCCACCCAGACGATGGGGCTCTGGCTCGCGTCCGGGGCCGCAGGTCAGGGAATCGCGGCGCAGCTCGTCAAGTTCTACGACGCCGACTCGGCCGGCATCTACTTCGGCGCCATCGGAGCGGGAACGGTGGTCCTCGGCCTTGTCCTGCTCGCCTGCGGTCCGCTCATCCGGCGGCAGACCGCAACCGCGGACCGGGCAGCGGCTCGGCTGGCCGAAGAGGACGAGGCGGGCGGCCAGGTCACGACCGCTGCCGGCGCGCACCTCCGATGAGGACAGTGCCCACCCTGGATCTACCCGGAAAACTCAACCACCGGACGAACACGGAGACATCCTTGAAACGCACCGTATTTCGAAACGGAACGCTCTACGACGCGGTGTCCCGCACTGCCGACTCCGCCGACATCGCGGTGGAGGACGGCTGGATCGTCGACGTGGCAGCCGGTCTGGACGGCGACGAGGAGGTCGACTGCACCGGTTGCGGTGTCCTGCCCGGCCTGTTCGACTGCCACGTACACCTGACGATGAGCGGGACGGACCTCTTCGAAAGCACGCAGCAGCCGTTCTCCCTGCAGTTCTACGAGGGCGCACTGAACATGGCCAGAACACTGGCCTGCGGCATCACGACCGTCCGCGATGCGGCAGGTGCCGATCTCGGGATGCGGGTCGCACAGGAGCGCGGCATGATTCCGGGGCCCCGCATGCAGGTGTCGCTCAACATGCTCAGCCAGACAGGCGGCCACGGCGATCCTTGGTGGCCGTCCACCTGCGTCATGGATCTCCTGCCGGCGCACCCTGGCCGGCCGCCGGTCGTCGTCGACGGCCCGGAAGAGATCCGGCGCAAGATCAGGGAACTGGTCCGTGCGGGCGCCGACGTCATCAAAGTCGCGACCAGTGGTGGTCTCGTATCCAGTGGAGCCGGGCCGAAGATCCCCCACTTCCGTGACGACGAGATCTCGATGATGGTCCGCGAGGCGGAGGCCGCCGGCCTGCACGTAATGGCGCACGCTCACGGCGAGGGCGCGAAGGCGGCGGTGCGCAACGGTGCGCGTTCCATCGAACACGGTAATCACCTCGATGACGAGACATTGGAGCTGATGGCCCAACGTGGCGCGTGGCTCGTCCCGACGCTCAGCGCGGGCGTGGGCCTGCGCGAGTCCATCGAATCGGGAGTTCCGTACCCGAGCCACATCCTGGCGAAGGTCGAGGAGTCCCACGGCGACCAGACCGTCCGGCGGGCGGTTGAGGCAGGCGTACGGATCGCCATGGGCACAGATGCCCCCTTGTATCCCCACGGCCAGAACCTCCTGGAACTCGAACTGCTCGTGGAACGGGGCCTCAGCCCGGCCGATGCACTGCATTCCGCCACCCTGTCGGCGGCCGAACTGATGGGCCTGGACCGCACCCTCGGCTCGCTCCAGCCCGGCAAGCGCGCGGACATCGTCGTGATCGAGGGCAACCCACTGGACGTCAAGAACCTCGGCGAGCGAATCCGTGCCGTGTATCAGGACGGACGCGTCGTGCCCAATGGCGGCTCACCCGGCACGTCCGTCCTATCGGGATCGTCCACGATCCCCGCACGACACTAGTGCCTCGGCAGATAATGCTGGCCGGGCGACCTCCCTTTGGGATGTGGTGAGGTAGCGTCATCGGGCGCGAACCGCTTAGATCCCGCTGGCGGAGGTGCGTTCGGCTGCGCGAGTGCTCTTCGCAAAGCGACGGCGGCCGAGCACAAGGGTTCTCTTACTGTCTACCGTTTGCGGTCTTCGGCCGTTCCTGGGATGACCTCGACGATCTCGTTGATGACGGCGACGTTGTCGCTCACCCGACAGTGCGACTGAGTTGGTGTCGTGAGCGGATCACCTGCTCCGCCAGACATGCGGAGTCGGTCTCCGGGCCTCGCGAAAAGGCGCCGCGATTGGTCCATTAGGCCGAGCGGTTCCCGCTGGACTGTCACACCTGGAATTTGCCAGCGCACCGAGATTCGTTGCACATTGCCTGGCTCTCCGTCTTCTAACCAAAGACAACCGGTCTCGGGATCACCGCCTAAACGCGACACAATAAGCGCCTGCATTCCTACATCCATCGGGGAACTCCTGACTGCGGTCGGTTCTGATCGTGTCGTCGGTTGACGCGAAGTCTCATCGCCCTCGGCCCAGAGTCGCCGGGTCCGCTAGCCCAACCCGCGCATGCGATGGGGAGCAAGCACGGGCCGAGCGTCAACAGAGCGGCGATACGAACCCAGCCCAATCTCCGGCACAGCGTGGCTTGTGCGCGCTGCAGACCGACCAGATTCATTAGCATCCTTCACCACGCGGACAGATGTACAAGCTTGCCCTGGCGTACCTAGGTGATTATTAGTGTCCGACCCTTCGCCGGCAAGGGCTCCGGATCACCGTCGGTATCCGCGAGGAGAACGACCAACTCCGAACATTCGTCGCGCGGCAGTGTGGAAGCGACTGAAGGACGCTCGTGGGGTGGCTGGGCGGTGGCCAGCGGTCGTCGTCAACGCTGGCAGTGCGATCGTGCTGTCCGTCGATTCACCGAATCCCATTTCAGTGGGTACCCATGAATGTGCTAGCGACGATCACAAGATCGTGGTGGGCTACTGCCGCAATCGAGGTCGGGTGGGAACGGCCGCTGCATCAAAGCGGCGTCGCCTCGGGCCTGGCTGTGACGAGTAACCACATTGTCGTTCACGAACGCAACACTAGGCCTGTCAGCCTTGACCCGACCCGCCGCCGGATCAGTGGTGGTAGCTCGGCATGGGCTGGCCGACGCCGGTGGTGATCAGCTGCGGCAGGCTCTTGGCGATATAGAAGGTCCAGCCGGCCGAGCACGCTTCGAAGCAGGCGGATTCTGCCGAGGTGAGACCCTCATGTGTGAAATGCACCGTCGTGCCCTGATCCGTGACCCCGATGTCGAAGACGACGGTGGTGCCAGTCCACTCGTCGGGGTCGTCGACGAAGGTGAGCAGGGAGTCCACGCAGTGCCAGACCATCCGCCTGCCTGGCACGACCTCGGTGAGCTGGAACCGGGCGAACCGAATGCCCTTCTTGGCTCGGGCGGTTTCACCGGCATATTCGCAGTCGTCGGTGAAGACGAACTCATCGTGCAGGGCGGCCGAATGGCCGATGAGGTTCTCGCTCCACCATCCACGCACGTCGGTGACGGCCTCGAAGACCTCCTCCGGCGTCCGGTCAACGGTCATGGTGGCGGTCAGGTACTCGGTGTTCGACATGGGTTCTCACTTCTCTCCGTTCGGCGGATTTTGCCCACCGACGAAGGAGAACGCCCAGGATCGACATCGACCCTGAAGAATTTTGAGAAAGACCTACGACAGACGTGACGACGGTGGTCAGAGGCTGGAAAGACGTGCCTTCAGGTAACGACGCTCGGCGTCGGTCGGCGCCAGCTCCAGCGCCTCCTCGTAAGCCGTGGCTGCCTCGGTGAAGCGGCCATCCCTGCGGAGGAGATCGGCCCTGGTGGCAGGCAGGAGATAGTAGCCGTCGAGTCTGCCGGACTCGGCGAGTTCGTCGACGAGCGCGAGCCCCGTGGAGACGCCCTCGGCCATCGCTATCGCCACGGCGCGATTGAGGTCCACGACGGGAGACGGCGCCAGCCGCGCGAGCTCGGCATAAAGTGCGGCGATCTGGGGCCAGTCGGTGGCATCCGCATCCGCAGTGGTGGTGTGACAGGCGGCTATCGCGGCCTGCACCTGGTACGGCCCGAAGCGCCGCATGGCGAGCGCTTCGTCGAGAGTCGCGACACCCTCGGCGATCAGCGCTTGATCCCACCGGGACCGGTCCTGGTTTTCCAGCGTGACCAGGACGCCGTCGACGGTGCGACTCGCGCGACGGGCCTCCAGCAGCAACATCAACGCCAGCAGGCCGCGCACCTCGGGCTCGCCGGGCATCAGCCGGACGAGCGTCCGCGCCAGGTGGATCCCCTCCGCGGCCAGCGCCCTGCGCCCGTCCTGCTCGTCGTAGCCCTCGTTGAAGATCAGGTACAGCACCGCGAGGACAGCGGTCAGCCGCTGCGGCAGGAGCTCCGTGGGCGGAACCCGATACGGGATCCCTGCCTCGACGATCTTGCGCTTGGCACGCACCAGGCGTTGCGCCATCGTCGGCTCGGCGGTCAGGAACGCCTTGGCGATCTCATCCGTGCTCAATCCCGCCAGCGTGCGCAACGTGAGGGCGACGCGGGCCTGGAACGGCAGCGCGGGATGACAACACGTGAAGATCAGCCGCAGCCGCTCGTCCGGAATCTCCTCCGACGCGGGCTCGATCGGCACCCGCTCCAGCACAGCGAGCTGCCGCACCTTCGCCGCGCCCTTCGTGTCCCGCCGCAGCTGGTCGAGCGCCCGGTGCCGGGCCGCGGTGGTGAGCCACGCACCCGGACGGGACGGAACGCCGTCGCGCGTCCACGTCGCCAACGCGGCGGCGAACGCCTCCTGCGCGCAGTCCTCAGCCAGGTCCCAGTTCCCGGTCAGCCCGATCAGCGTGGCGACCACCTGGCCCCACTCGTCCCGGTAAGCCGCGTCGACCGCGGCAAGAACCGTTTCCGGCGCGGTCACTCCCATACGGGACGGACCTCGATACAACCCCGGCTCGCGTAGGGGTGCAGCGCCGCGAGCGCGAGGGCGTCGTCGAGATCGGCACACTCGACAATGTCGATTCCGCCGACGAAGTCCTTCGTCTCCGCGAACGGGCCATCGGACACCATCGTCTCGCCGTCCCGGACGCGGACCGTCGTCGCGGCCGCCACCGGCCGCAGCCGCGCGCCGCCGAGGCTGCCTCCCCGCCGGTCCACCTCCGCGTCGTACGCCTGGAACGCCGGGTCCGCCCTTATCTCCTCCATGGACGGCGACGTCTGCTCGTCGTCACAGATCAGGAACACGTACTTCATGGCTCACATGATGCCCGAACCAGCAAGTCCCTTTCGGATACAGAAACGCGGCGTGGCTCCGCCCCTGACACACACCGATCCACGATGCATGCAAGGAATCCGCATCCGGACGTGAATCGTTCCGGCGCCGCACTGTCGGTCTCGAGGACGGCGGGAGCGCTGAGGCTAGTTGAGGGTCCGCCGGGCGACTCGGCGGAGTTTCAGCGCAGTATGCAGCTCCAACCGGATCATCCCGTCAGAAAGGTCGGCCTGGAGCAGACGGGAAAGGCGGTCCAGGCGGTAGTAGAGGCTGCTGCGGTGCAGGGACAGCCGAGCTGCGACTTTCTGCACGTCGCCTGCCAGGTCCAAGTACGTTTCCAAGGTCGTCAGCAGCATCGGCGCCGACGGGCCGGCCTCGTCGACCGGTTTGAGTACGTCGCCGATGCGGTCCCGGGTGTCGAACAGCATCCGGTAGATGCCGATCTCGCTCCACCACGCACGCCGGTCCAGCTTGGGGTCCAGCACCGCCAGTTCGGCCGCGGTGAGCGCCTGCGTACGGGCATCGCGGGCCGAGCGCGGACCGAGCGAGATCCCGTCGCTGATCCCGATCGTGAACCGGGTTCCATCGACGAGGCATCGGGACACCACAAGATCGATCTCGTCCAGTGTCTGCCGAAGATTTTCGCCGCAGTCTCCCTGATGTACCGCCAGCAGCGCGTACTTTCGGGACACAAAGGCCCCGACCAAGCCATCAAGGCGTCGGAGGTCTGCGCTCAACGAGCCGTTCAGTGTGCTGAACTCCGTGGGGCGCAACGGCCGGACCGCACCGTCGTTGTCCGAGACGACGATCGCGACTACCCGAACCACCCTGTCCACGATGCCCGGCACCGAGACCACGATCTGGTCGTAGGCCTCGACCTGGCCGTCCTCCAAGAGTCGCCGGACCAGCCGGTCGAGGTCCGGGCCAGGAGGCCTGGGCCGGACCTCGACGTCGGTCGCCCCCCTGAGGAGTCCTGCCAGTGTGTCGGCGCCACGCAGCAGCGCCGCCCGCTCGTCGGATCCGAGTCCATCACGGGTGCCAACCATCCACAGATAGCCGAGCGTGCGACCGTTGCGACGCAGGGGCACGCAGAGGCGTGCGGACATGCCGATCCCGGGATTCGCCGGCAGCGCGAACGGCTCGCTTGCCGCATGCCGCAGCTCCCACTCGCGGACCTCGGGGGCAACGTGTCGCGTCAGGATCGAGGAGATCCGTACCTGGTCGGCGTCGTCACGCTGCGCACTGTAGGCCAGCAGGTCGCCGCTGACGCTATCGATGGTCAACCCGCGCCGCAGCTCCACCGCCAGGGCGTCGAGCTGCTCCTGAAGCTGCTGTTCCGACACGGCCCTCCCCTTCGCGTTCTCCTACAAGTGTAGGAAAGACCGCTCACAAGTCCGGGCGTTCTGCGGGTGTTCCGGCAACCAGCCGATACCTACGGTTAGCGAAAGCACTGGCCAGGAGAGGAGAACCGGACATGACCGCACTCGTCCACCGCCCGTGGGTGCCCGAGCACGCCGAGAACCGGGTCCGCACTGTTGCCGGTGCCGCCGCGGCCATGACACCGGCCAGTCTGCTGGCCGAACTCGACCGGCTGGCCGAGGAGAACAGACGCATCCACGATGTCGAGTCGGTCAACCTCAATCCGGCCACCAATGTCATGAACCCTCGGGCCGAGGCGATGCTGTCGGCGAACCTGAGCTCGCGCCCATCGCTGGGTTACCCCGGAGACAAGTACGAGATGGGCCTCGAAGCGATCGAGCAGATCGAGGTCATCGCCGCCGAACTCGTTGCCGAGGTCTTCGGCGCCCGCTACGCCGAGATCCGCGTGGCTTCCGGTGCACTCGCCAACCTGTACGCATTCATGGCCACCTGCGAACCGGGCGACACGATCATCGCGCCGCCCGCCGCCATCGGTGGCCACGTCACCCACCACGCCGGCGGTTCAGCCGGGATGTACCGGCTGAACACCGTCCCCGCACCGGTCTCGCCCGACGGGTACACCGTCGATATCGGGACGCTACGCACCCTGGCGCACGAGGTGCGGCCGAAGCTCATCACCATCGGCTCCAGCCTGAACCTGTACGCGCATCCGGTCGGATCGATCCGCGAAATCGCCGACGAGGTCGGAGCCCGGGTCCTCTTCGACGCCGCCCACCTGTGCGGACTGATCGCCGGCAAGGCTTGGCAGCAACCCCTGGCCGAGGGTGCCGACCTGATCAGCTTCAGCACCTACAAGAGCCTCGGTGGCCCGGCCGGCGGTGCGATCGTCACCAACGACCCGGAGCTCGCCGAGCGCATCGACAGAATCGCGTTCCCCGGTCTGACCGCGAATTTCGACGCGGCCAAGGCTGCCGCACTCGCCGTCACGATGCTCGATTGGCAGGTCGCGGGTGAGGCGTACGCGGCCGCGATGGTGGAAACCGCCGCCCGGCTCGCCGCCGAACTGGAGGCGGTAGGGCTACCCCTGTTCGCAGGCGCCCACGGCGCGACCCGCTCGCACCAGTTCGCAATCCGCGCGTACCAGTGGGGCGGCGGCCAGGCCGCCGCGAAGCACCTTCGCAAAGCGAACCTGCTCGCCTGTGGGATCGGTTTACCGGAGAGCCCGATCGAGGGTGATGTCAACGGCCTGCGGATGGGGACGCCCGAGCTCGTCCGGCTCGGTATGAAACCCGGTGACATGGCCGACCTGGCCCAACTGATCGCCCGCGGTCTGGACCGCGATGGCGATCCTACGACGGTCGCACCGGACGTCGCTGTCTGGCGCAAACAGTTCTCCGGCGTGCACTACACGGCGGACCAGCCAGACTGACCGGCCGGGCGAGCGGCCCAACCCTCGACCTCCGAAGGTTCGAGCGTCCACCGGGCAGGATGAGTGTTCTTTCTCGTGACCCGTGCGCCTACCGCTCCAGGACCGCGTAGGTCAGGTGGGTCACCCGCTGCGTCGGTTCCGCGCGGACGGGCTCCAGGGCCACGCGGCCCGCGTCCACGCCCTCGAACAGGCGGATTCCCGAACCGAAGAGCACGGGTGAGAGAGCGATCGAGAACTCGTCGATCAGCCCGGCGTTCAAGTACTCCAGGATCGTCGCGCCACCGCCTGCGATGCGGACGTCTCGGTCGCCAGCGGCCTCGCGGGCCTGGTCGAGCGCCGCCTGGATGCCGTCGTTGACGAAGTGGAACGTGGTTCCGCCCGGCCGCTCCCAGGGGTCACGTTTCTCGTGCGTCACGACGAAGACCGGCGTGTGGAACGGCGCCTCCTCGGGCCATGCGTGCTCGCCGGCGTCGAACATTCGCTTGCCCATGACGCTCGCGCCGGTGCGCAGATGCGTCTCCCGCACGATGTCGTTGTCGCGCCCTTCCTCGCCCCCCTCGCCGAGTTTGAGATTCTCCCGCATGAACCGCGTCGGGAAGATCCACTGCTGCAGTTCCATCCACTGCGGCCCCATCAAGTCCTTTGGGGACTCGGGTGCGATGAAACCGTCCAGCGACATCGAAACGCTGAAGAACACCTTCCCGGCCATCAGCCCTCAGCCCCTTTCCCGGCGTTCTCCGTGAGGTAGGTAGCCAGATTGCTCAGGGTCTGCCGGCCACCCTCGATCGCGTGGTACTTCTCGACCGCCTCGTCACGCAGCTCCTTGGAGGGGAACACCGTGCGCATCTCGATCCGGGTCGCCGCTCCGTCGGGCTCGAACGTGAGGACAGACTCGAAGGCGTTCGGGTCGCCCCGGTACTCACCGTGCAGTAGCGCGATCGCCGCCGGCGGTTCGATCTCGGTCCAGGTGATCCATTCCTGGTAGTCCGTCCCGTCCGGACCGTGCATCACGAAGTCCCATTCCCCGCCGACCCGGAACTCGAAAGACCGCGTGGTGGTGGTGAACCCCTCCGGCCCCCACCACCGCGACAGGTGCCGCACCTCGGTGAACGCCTCGAACACCAGCTCCCGTGGGGCGTCGATGACCCGCGAGATCGCAACCTCGCGGTCCGCCGTCGCGGACTGAGCCGGTGCTCCTCGTCCCGTCGCGCTCATCAGCTACTCCTTATGCCTTGCCTGCTTGAGGTCCTGCACGTACTCGTCCAGCCGGTCGAAGCTCTCGTTCCAGAACCGCTCGAACCCGCCGGTCCACTCGTGAATCGGTCGCAACCCGCGGGCGTCCAGGCCGTACAGGCGCAGCTTGCCTGCCTTGCGGTCCCGCACCAGCCCGACCTCCCGGAGCACCCGCAGGTGTTTGGACGCCCCCGGCTGGGACATCCCCAGTTCCCGGGACAACTCGGTCACCGGCCGCTCCCCCGCCCGCAACAGCACCAGGATCTCCCGGCGCTGCGGCTCGGCGATCGCGTTGAAGACGTCCGAGGTCGTCGCTGCTCGTGCCATGGCAGCGATCATATGCCCATATCGGCATGCGTCAAGTCGAGACGATCGGGCGGGCCTTTTCGAATGAGGATCGTGGCCCTTGTCCCTGAAGTGCCGGTAAAGCCACGGCTGCTGCGAGCATTCGTGGTGCGGTGTTGTCATTCAGCGATCCCAGCGCCCGCACCCTCGAGCGCCGATTACCCAGCGAGGACTGGTGCCATGGCCCACCCGCAGCCTCGGAACCCGTTCAGGGCACCGGCGCTGCGCCTCGCCGGGCATTGCGGCGGCTTCCGTTGACGAAATCGTTGAAGCGGTCGACAGCCCAGATTGTGCGAAGCCCCAGCCGGCCCATCATCATCGGGCGTGGGAACTTCGGCTTTTTCATCCACAGTCCCTCCAAGTCCTCGTGTCGTTCACCGTCAACGAGAAGATCGGCGATGAGGGACCCGACGTAGGGCGCCTGGGCCAGGCCGTGGCCGTTGCAGGCGATCGAGTAGAAGAGGTTGTCGTCGATCTGCCCGGCGAGCGGAAGCCAGGACGAGGTGATCGCGATCCATCCGCCCCACGCACGATCGATCGCGACGTCGGACAGGGCCGGAAACCGCGTCGCGAAGGCTGCCGCGAGTTCTTCGACGAGTGCTGGGTCCGGCTCCCTCCGCGGGAGCGGATAGGTCCTGCCGCGCTCGAGCCGCCGGACGCCGAAAACGATGGTGCCACGCGATGTCAGGCGGTAGTTCTCCATGATGTTGTGCTGGGTGACGAGTCCCGACCTACTGGTCCACCCCAGCGCCGCCAGCCGGGCGGGATCGATCGGCTCTGTCTCCACCTCGATGACCCAGATGGGCACGGAGAGCCGCGGCGGAGTGACCTCCCATTCTCCCGCGTACGCGTTCGTCGCCAGAACCACTTTGTTCGCCCGCACCTCCCCCTGAGGAGTTGTGATGGCTACCTGACCCCGGCCATGCCTGATGTCGGTGACCTTCGTCTGCTCGAATACTCGCGCGGGCGTGCAGAGAAGCGCTTGGCGCACTCCCGAGGTGAATCTGCCGGGATTCATGATTCCCCCGACAGTCTCGCGCATTCCGCCGAGGAACCCGCGGGGTATTCCGAGTTCTTCGCTCGTGCCCAGTTCCACGTGGCCGCCCGCGCGCTGAAGGATCTTGACCACCCGGCGCACTCGGCCCATCTGTCCACGAGACACCGCCGCGAAGACGTTGCCCGTCTGTTCGTAGTCGCAGTCGATGTCGTGCTTCTTGATGAGGTCCTCGACGTGGTACGCGGCGTGCTCGGCAAGCCGGATCATGCCCGGCATCTTCTTGCGGAAGAACAGGTTGAGGAGCTGGATGTCCCCGCCCGGAGCACCCGCCAGTTGCCCGGCGTTGCGGGAGCTGGAGCCGTGTCCGCAGAACTCCGCCTCCAGCAGCACCACGTCCTGACCGCGTTCGGCCAGCCGTAGCGCCGTCGACATGCCGCCGAGGCCGCCGCCGACGACCGCGACCTCGCAGGTGAGGTCGCCGGCCAGGGCGGGCAGGACGTCGGGGGGCGGATCGACCCAGCCGCTGAAGGAGGTGTACTCGACGTTGCCGGTCCTCATCTGTTTACTCCTCGCGAACATGCTTGTTCCTTGGTTCGTTGTTCAGGTCCGAGCAACGCTGTGTTCGTCCGAGGCCGATTCCGCACCCCTCGCCACGTTGTGGTTGTGCAGAGCGCGGTAGGCGAGGAAGTACACGAACATCTGGAATCCCCACGTGGCCAGCGCGGCGCTGTAGAAAAGCGTTCGGTGCGCATCGTCGCCGGGAATCGGGAAGAAGTCGTACGTGATCGCGATAACGGATCCCGCGATGGTGACCAGCCCCGCGGCTATGGCCAGACCTGTGGCGCCGATGCGCCAGAGCCGCCACGAGAAGTAGGCGAGGAAGATCGTCGTGAGCACGTTGACCACGACGTAGAACGTCGCCGGACCGAGGTGAAGCTGGTCGGCGCGGAACTGCTGGAGGTACAGCCCGGCGGCGGCAGCCAGCGCGAACACACCGACGTCGACCGCGACGGTCGGCTTGTACCGGTGCGTCACGCGCATCAGGCCCATGACGAGAATGAGCGTGATGCCGACGGATCGCGAGAAGGCGTCGAAGAAGTACGCGACGTTGTAGAGGAAGCCATCCTCGTCTCCGCCCAGAAGGGCCCAGAGGAGGAAGTTCGAACCCGACGTGGCGACGATCATCCATTCCAGACCGAGCAGGTAGTTCTTGTAGCGTCGGATGAACTTCCATCCGAAGTAGAAGCCGGCGAAGATCATCCAGAGATCGGCCAGCATGAAGAGCAGGTCCTTCATGTCCTTGATTCCTTCAGGTCATGCCTTCGTCTCTGCGCTGAAGGCGTCACGGCGGATCCGTTCCTTCGAAACCGGCTGATCAACCCTGGTGGCCACCGCGCCGATTCGTGATCCGGCTCATACCCTAACTCTTACTTAGTCATCCGATCAAGGCGTTTGACTAAGAACATGGAGTGTCGAGCTTCTTGACCGTCGACCTCCGGGTCCACTGCTAAGCTGGGCCTTGACTTAATCAAGCGTCCAACTGCGTATGCATCGGGAGGATCTCGTGCCACGGATCTCCGCCGCCCAGCGGCGTAGTGACTTCATCAAGGCCGCCGTGGAGGTCATCGCGATCTACGGCATCGACGGCGCGACAACCCGACGAATCGCCGAGCAGGCACAGGCGAACCTGGCGATGCTGCACTACTGCTACGACTCCAAAGAGGATCTCTTCGCCGATGTCTACGAGTACGTCGCCAGCAGGTACCGCGACGTCACCGAAGCCAGCGATCCGCACGCCACCCTGGCGGACACAGCACGTCAACTCCTGCGCGCTGCCATGGAGTGCTACCTCGAGTCACCCAGCTTCACCGCCGCAACGCTGGAACTCATGAGCTGGGCACGGCGTCAGCACGGAGACCGCGGGATCGCGGTGTACGACCAAGCCCTCGAGTCGATGCGCGCGGTGCTTCGCGGTGCCGGCTCAGACCACCCGGTCGAACCAGAAACCATCGACCAGATCGCCTATGTCATCGCCACCTTGGCCGACGGTTTCGCCATGAACTGGTTCACCTACGGGGATCGGTCCGCCGCTACGAAGCAGATGGAAACCGTCGTCTCAGTACTCGACAGCTGGCTCGCGGTTCGGATCGGATCCACGCCCGCCACTGTGTGATCGATCCGGTGGGAGGCCCGGGGCCGGCCTCCCACCGATGGTGAGTGCTGTTGTCACAACGGCAGCTCGGGCGAGTCCACACCGACGACCCGGTCACCACAGAAGACGCGCACCGACTCCGCCGACCCGTGGCCGCCGATACCTGCCGGACCCCAGAAGCTCTGCGCCGAGTCGTCACCGAGGTCGGCGATCTTGGCGCCATTGACGCGCACCTCGCCGGACAGGATGCGGGAGCCGATCTCGATGGCGCGATCGGTGTCGGCGCCGAACACATAGGCGTCAAGGCCTGAGGGATCGGCGTTCGCGACGCGCAGCGCCTCTTCGTCGGAGTCCACGGCGTGCAGCGACACCACTGGACCGAACAACTCGGCGGTGGCCGCAGCGGCATCGGCGCCCACGGCGATCGTCGGCGACATGAAGAAACCGTCGAGCTCGGGCAGCTGGGCGGGCTGACGGATGCTCGCCCCGAGTTCACGCAGCCTCTCGATCCTGCGCTGCAGAGTCTGGAAGTGCGGCGCATTGGAGATCGGGCCGATGTCGGCGTCCTCGTCGAGAGAGTGACCGACGACGAGCTTGGAGATCCGCTCGGTCAACGCCTCGAGAAGAGGGTCGACCAGACCCCGGTGCGCGAGGATCTTGCCCGGCCCCTCACACCACTGACCGTTGAGCTTGGTCATGCCGTCGAGGATGCCGTCGGCGGCGACGTCGAGATCGGCATCGTCCAGCACGAGCACCGGATTGTTGCCACCGAGCTCCAACTGCAGGACCTTGAAGTCCTCCGCGCCGGCCCGCGCGATGGCACGGCCAGCACCCGGTCCGCCGGTGAACGAGACGATCTTGATGCGCGAGTCGGCGGTCAGCGTCGCGCCGACGCCGCCGGTGCCGTGCACCAGCTGAAGCGCACCGCTGGGCAGGCCCGCCTGGACGAAGCACTCGACGATGATCTGCGCGCTACTGGGCGCGTGCTCCGAGGGCTTGAGGATCACGGGGCAACCCGCCGCGATCGCACTGGCGATCTTGGCTGCGGGGATGAAGCTCGGACCGTTCCACGGCGTGAGGATCGCCGCGGGCCCCCACGGCACCTTGTAGAGGCGGACGTCGCGGCCGCCTGCTGCCAACTCGGTAACGCGCGGAATGTTCAGCAGGTCCGACGCCGACGCCCGAATCCTCGCGGGCAGGAACGCCGCGACCTTACGTGTGACGCTGATGGGCGTACCACTGGTCAGCGAGTCCGCCCGCGCGATGTCCTCGGCTCGGGTCTCGATGATCTCTGCTGCGCGCTCGAGCATGGCGGCGCGCTCACGCCGGGCGTCCTCGTCCCAGCGGCCGATGTCGTACACGCGCTCCGCGTGCCGCAGCGCACGCTCGAGATCGTCGGGTGCGGTGGTGACGAGGCGGTGGACGGGCTCGCGTGTGTTGGGGTCGACGTTCCACGCGTCCTTGACCGTCTCGCATTCGCTCCAGTCGTCGGCGACGTAGTTCACCGGCTGGCGGATCGTGATCTCGTGGCTCGCCATGGAACTCACCTCTGCGTTCATTGTTCGGTCAGGACTGGAGGTCGACGACGATGCGGGTGACGTCACCGGACTTCATCGCCTCGAAGCCCTCGTTGATCTCGCCGAATCCGATGACGCGCGTGACCATCTCGTCGAGCTGCAGCCGTCCCTGTTGGTACAGGCGCGCGAGCTGAAGGATGTCCTGCCGCGCCTGGCCCGAGCCCATGTATGAGCCGATGAGCCGCTTCTCCTCGAAGAAGAAGTCCGACGCCGGGATACTGAGTTCGGTGCCTCCTGGCGCGATCCCGACCAGGCAGGCCGTGCCCGTCGGGCGCAGGAGGGCCACGGCCGTCGCCGCGGTGCGGGCGGAACCGACCGCCTCGAAGGCGTAGTCCACCCCGTCACCGAGCTGGCGGTGGAGTCCCGAGACCGTGTCGCCGTCCCCGCCGTTGATGACGTGGGTGGCGCCGTAGCCGCGCGCGGCCTTCAACCGATCCTCGTCCAGATCGATGGCGACGATGGCCGAGGCACCGGCGAGCCTGGCACCCTGGATGATGGCGGAGCCGACACCGCCGCAGCCGATGACAGCGACCGTGCTGCCCGGTCGCACCTGAGCGCCGCGGAACACGGCGCCGACACCGGTGATGACGCAGCAGGCCAGGAGGCATCCGACGTGCAGCGGTACGTCGCCGGGGAGCCTCACCAGCGAGTTCTCGCGCATGAGGACGTGCTGTGAGAACGCCCCGATATCGCCGAGCCGCTCGACCGGCCTGCCGTCCGTGGTCTGGAACGCGGGCCGAGGGCGACGGCGGATCTCCGCCACGCGCTGGCACTGGGTCGACCGTCCCGCCTCACAGTTGGTGCAGCGGCCGCAGGAAGGTGTCAGCGCGCCGACCACGCGGTCGCCGGGGTGCAACCCGGCCACCGCCGAACCGACCGCCTCGACCACGCCAGCCACCTCGTGCCCGACCACGACCGGCAGCTCGGTCGGCACCGTTCCGGTCATGTAGTGCAGGTCGCTGTGGCACAGCCCCACGTTCATGACCGCGACCCGCACCTCGTGCGGCTCCGGGTCGTCCACCCGAATTGTGGTCAGCTCGAGCGGCTCGTTGATCGCGGTCAGTACCGCGGCCTTGGTGTCGATCATGTCGGCCTGTCTTCTCTCGTTGGTCTGTTGCGGGTGGTGGGCGATTCCGGTGCGGGGTACGCGCGGGTGCTCCTGGCCGTCAGGTAGCCCTGGATGCCGGTCGTGAGCGCACCGCTGTCCCACGACGCCTTCGCGGCCACGTCCTCGCGGGCGAAGGCCTGCTCGATCTCCTCGAACAGGGGACGCAGGAGCGCGAGATGGAGGGCCGTCGTGTTCCCTTCGGGGGTCCACTCGATGACGGTGTCGACGGCGCGGTCGACCAGGATGTCGGGTTCGACAATCTCGTCGAGGAGCCCGATCCGCAGGGCCTCCTCGGACCGGATTCGCGGGGACCCGAGGACGATGCGCATCGCGTGGTTCCCGACGAGGCGCCTCAGTAGCACGCTGGACGCGTTCGAGATCGTGATGCCCCGGCCGTTCTCCGGCTGGTAGTACTCCGTCGCCGGGGTGCCGATGCGAGCGTCGCAGCACAGGGTGATCTCCGAGGCTCCCCCGACCGCGATGCCGTTGACAGCCGCGATGCAGGGGACCTGGGTCTCCAGGATGGCCCGGGTGATGTCGTGGAAGCTCGCGAACGCCTCATGGAACTCGGCGTCCGTGGAGGGCGCGCTCTGCAGATCCTCCCCCGCGGAGAAGACCCGCCCCTCGCCGGTGAGCACGATCCCGCGCACGCTCTCGCCGGTGCCGAGTTCTCGGATGACGGATGCCAGCCGCAGCCGAGTGGCGACGTCCATGGCGTTGAGCTTCTCGGGACGCCGGAGCGTCAGTACCGCGACGCCCCGGACGACGTCGACGTCGAGAAATCCTCCGCCGGATGCGGCCGCTGTTCTGTTCCGTCGTGCATCGAGGTCGTGGGTCACGCCGGAATCGCCTGCGGCGCGGGCCTTGAGGGCAGGCTTGGAGACGCGTTCGGAGGGCGTCCGGGGGAAGTCGGCAACGAACTCGACGTAGCGCGGCACCTTGAAGCGGGCGAGTTCCTTGGCGGCGCGCTCGACGATCTCCTCCGCGGTCGCACGATCGGCCGGAACGCCGGCGGCCAGCTGGACGAAGGCCTTGACCTCCTCGCCGAGCGTCTCGTCGGGCTCGGCGACGACCGCGGCCGAGACCACCAGGTCGTCTCGTTCCAGGGCTGCCTCGACCTCGGCGCTCGCGACGTTCTCGCCACCGCGACGCACCATGTCCTTGATCCGTCCGACCAGTTGGATGCCGCCGTCGGGGCGACGGACCACGACGTCACCGGTGTGCAGCCAGCAGTCCCGCCGGACCTGGGCAGTGGCCTCGGGCCGGTTCCAGTAGCCGTTCATCATCGGTTTGCCCGCGACGATCAGCTCACCCGGCTCACCGTCGGGCACCTCGGCGCCGTCGGGGTCGACGACGCGGACCTGCTTCGTCCGCACCGGGCGCCCCAGGCTCCCGCTGCCCACGGCGTCGGTGTCACCGAACGCGCTGAACAGGTCGATCCCGGATTCGGTCATCCCGTAGACCTCGCGCCACGGTGCGCCCCAGCGCTCCTCCAGCTGGGCATGAAGACCGACCGGAATGCCGGAGCACAACACCATGCGGAGGTCGTTGTCGCGGTCGTCGGCGGCAGGTGTCTGCTTGAACAGCAGCGTCGGCATCGATCCGAGGACGTAGCAGAAGGTCGCGTGGTGCCTGCGCACGTCCGCCATGAAGTTCGACGCGGAGAATCGGGGCAGCACGACCAGCGGGGCGCCGAGCGTGAGGGCCAGCGCGGTGTTCCACTGTGGATCCATATAGGAGAACGGCTGCGCCGTCAGGAGCACGTCCTCGGTCCCGAGCCCGGTCGCCGCCGCACAGATCCAGCCCAACCGGACCCAGTAGTCGTGGGTGAGCATGCACGCCTTGGGAAAACCGGTCGTGCCCGAGGTGTACTGCAGGTTCGCCAGCGTCCCGCCGTCGACCGGCACAGCTGGAGGCGTCGCCGGAAACGGCTCCGACCCGTCGTCGGCGACATCGACGACCCGGACGCCGGCAAGCCCGTCCTCATCCGAGATGACGTCGGCAACCAGGCCGGAGCGCTCGGAATCGGTGAACACGACGCGTGCCCCCGAGTCCCGGAGGACGAAGGCGAGGTCGGCCCGCTGGTAGGAGCAGTTGATCGGTACGGCGACCGCCCCTATCTTCAGCGCGGCGAGCCACGCCAGCGGCCAATGCACGACGTTCGGGAGCATGATCGCGACACGGTGGCCCGGCTGGACGCCGTCGACCTCGATCAGCCGGTGCGCGAGCCTGGAGGTCCACTCGTCGATGTCGGCGAAACTCCAGGACCATTCGCCGAAACGCAGGAACTCCCGGCCCGGTGAGTCCCGCACACGCTGCGACAGCAGCTCGGTCAGCGTCGGAAGGGCGGGGTCATCGCCCGCCCGATCGGGCTCCACGACCGGGCGGGGACCCGGGCGGTCGCGACCGGCCTGCTCGGCTGCCACGTTCGCGGTCATCGCAAGCTCCTCCGTATCTCTTCACCGTGGCGGTCCGCCAGCAGCGTCACCGCGGCCTGGACGATCCACGTCATCGCCGGGTCGGCACTTTTCATCCACTCCGGATGCCACTGGACTCCGAGCACCGGAGCGCCTGGGAGCTCGACCGACTCGATCACGCCGTCACTCGTCCGCCCGGTCACGACCAGACCGGTGCCGCAGCGGTCGACGGCCTGGTGGTGCCAGGAGTTGGTTGTCGCGTGCTCGCCGAACAGGTCGGCGGCGATCGAGCCCTTCTCGAAGGTCACGAGGTGATCAGCGGTGCCGTCGGTGGGCGCGGCCTCTGCCGACAGGTGACTCACCGAGCCGGGCGGAAGGTCGGGGACGAGCGTCCCGCCGAGGGCGACATTGAGCACCTGCATGCCGCGGCACACACCCAGCACGGGAATGCCCCGCTCCAGAGCGGCTCTGGCGAGCGCGAGCTCGTAGGAGTCCCGAGCCGCGTCGTGCGCCATCGGGTCCATCCGTGGATCGATGTCGCGGACCACTACCGGGTCGCCACCCGAGTACGCCGGATGGACGTCCTGTCCGCCGGTGATCACGACCCCGGACAGCCATTGGCTGACGGCCGTCGCGTCGGTGTCGTAGGACAGGTGCACCGGAAGCCCACCCGATTCCGCGATCCGGCTCGCGAAGTCCGACATGTAGCTGTCGAGGCAACGATCGCCGTACCGCTCGTCGGCTCCCTTGATCAGACTCAGCCGGAATCGTCGACCGGTGATGCCGATCAGCGGCCTCATCACCTTGGCCTCCTCATGTGTGCTCACGGGAACTCGAAGTAGCGTGTGGACTCCCACTGCGAGAGTTCGGCGAACGGATCGCCGCCTTTGGTGTGGAACTCCATCCACTCCCATCGTCGTGACGCGACCCAGAAGTCCACGAACTCGTCACCGAGGTACTCGCGCAGGAGAGGATCAGCGTCCAGGGCCGCACCGGCCTTCGACATCGTGTTGGGAATCCGGGTCACTCCGTCGTCGTCGGGCAGGCACCATGCCATGTCCGTGACCTGCTCCGGTGGCTCGATCTCCCGCTCGATGCCGGCCAGTACTCCGGCCAGCACCCCGGCCAGAGCGAGGTATGGGTTGACGTCGGCACCGGGCAGCCGGTACTCGAGGCGCGAGTACTTGGGGTGACCAGTGATGGCACGCACCGCGGCCGTCTTGTTGTTCACGCCCCAGCTCACGACGGTGGGCGGTCCGGTGAAATCCACCAACCGCCGGTAGGACGTGATCTGCGGTAACGCGATCGACGTGTTGCCCTCCATAGTGGACAGCAGTCCCCCAACCGCATGTCGCATCAGCTGGGACGGGCCGTCCTCGGCGAAGAACTGGTTCACTCCGTCGCTCCGGAGCGACAGGTTGATGTGGGCGCCCTGTCCATAGCCGGCCGTCGGCTTGGCCATGAAGGTCACCGCGTGGCCCTGCTCGAACGCGACCTCGCGCATGACTTGCCGGGCCCTGGCCCAGGAATCGGCCAGCGTGATCGGATCGTTCGGCGCCAGATTCAGCTCCGTCTGCCCGGCGGCGGCCTCGTCGGTCCATGCCTCCCACTCGATGCCGACACGATCGAGGCGGTCGACGACCGCTTCCATGTAGTCGACCCAGTCCTTGGACCTCGCCAGGTGGTACGTGGCTCCCGTGCTGCCGCCCAACGGCGTCAGATCCCGGTACCCGAGCTTTCGCGCCTCGTGGATGGACTCCTCGAACAGGGTTGCTTCGATCTCCACGGCAATGGTCGCGGTGTACCCGAGGGACGCGAGTCGATCCACCAGCTTCCGCACGAGGTTCCGCGGGCAGATCGGCACGGGCGAGCCGTCCTTGAGCCAGTAGTCGCCGATGACCGAGTCCAGACCCGGCTTCCACTCGACGAGGGTGGACATGTCGGGGACCAGCTGAATGTCGTAGAGGTTGCCGCGCCAGTCCGGAAAGGCATCACCGAGGACGATCTCGTTTCCCAGGTCGATCGCGAACAGCAGGTCGGCGAAGGCGAAGCCCGCATCCTTGCCCGAGGTGAATTTCGTGATCGACACGTTCTTGCCCAGAAAGCTTCCGTCGTGGTTCGTCGCTTCGAGGCGAACGGCGCGCGGGGAGCGCGAAGGAGCAGTGCCCTGGGTGGGCTGAGTGAGGTCAGATAGCAAAACGAACCCTCCATGAAGCGGCCGTCATGACCGACATCTGCGACAACGTGCCCTTGACCCGCACACCGGCCGCCAAGGAGGCGACGAAGTCGTCCGCCCCGCTGCAGACACCGGCGAGAAGGTCGGCAGGTCCCGCCATCAGGTACTCGGTCGACCCGTCGCCGAACTGACCCCGCTCCGGGCCATCGCGGCCATCGGCGTCCACGATCAAGACTTCGGGAATGCCCGGGATTCCGCGAGTCACCTCCCAGAAGTGGCGGGCGGCCTCGCGCCAGTGCGGTAGCGGCGGCCTCAGCGCGCGCAAGGTGCCGGCGGCCAGGGCCGCATCACCGGTGGGCGTCTGCGTCGATGCGAAGCGTGCCCGCAGATCGACGACGACCGCCGAGTCGGGCTCGACCAGGACTCCGCTGGTTACCTCGATGGTCTCGCCATCGAAGACGATCGTCGCGGCCTGCGGCGTGTCGTGGGAGCGCACCCCCACGGTGCCGACGGTCTGTCCGAAGAACTCGTGCGCGTGACCGATTCGCGACGAGTCACGCAACGTGCGCCCGATCAGCCGGACAAGCGGACTCGCATCATCCTCGATCGTGATCGGGGAGGTCGAGCCCTCCCTCGCGGGCGCCGCGGGGTACCTCGCAGGCACCTCGGGGAACGTCATGATCTCGGTCATTCCTTCGGCCCTTTCGACCTAGGCGGATAGCGATCATAGTTAGTCATATGACTCGATCGCTTGACGAAGATGATGGGGACCCCCTCGCGCGTTGTCAACAGCCATGCCGGCAGGGCCCTTGCGTCAAGTGCCCGCGCCACTCTTGACGAGGCATGGACGTTGCCACACACTGAATCATCTGACTTAATCAGTTGACCTACTAGCCCGCTGTGTCGCCAGGAGATCTCCCACGATGAGCAACCCCATTGAGGCCGCAGACTGGGCCGCACCCGACGAACATCACGAGGTGGCCGGGCTCGACGATGGGCACCTCAGCCGAAGCCAGCTCGTCGGCTTGGCGCTGGCGTCCTATATCCCACCTGTCGGCCTGGCGTCCGTCCCGGCCCTCATGCTGGCCACCGCAGGCAACGGCAGCTGGCTCGGAGCGCTGATCGCCGCCGTCGCGACCAGCCTGGTCGGGCTCTCGATCATCAGCTTCGCCCGGCGCTTCGTAGTCACGGGCTCGCTCTACTCCTACATCTCCCGCGTGTTCGGTCCCTGGGCCCGGATCCTCACGGGAGCTGCGCTGTTCCTCGGGTACATCGCCCAGGTCGGAGCCATCTCTTTCCTCGTCGGACTCTTCTCCGGAAGCTTCCTGCTCTCCCTGGGCATCGGATCAGGGTTCGACGTGGGGGTTCAGATGATCATCTATAGCGGTGCCGTGCTGATCGCAGCGGCCATCGCCTATCGCGGCCTCGACACGTCCGTACGGTCAGCGGTCACCCTCGCGATCGTCTCGGTCCCGCTGATGGTGGTCATCACTGTGACTGCCGCCGTGAGCTCAGGCCTTGACCTCGGAACGCAGTTGTCCCTCGAGGGAGCCACCACCAGCGGCATCTTCCAGGGTGTCGCCGCCGGTGCGGTGTTCTTGGTCGGCTTCGAGAGCAGCACAGCGCTCGCCTCGGAGACACGCGATGCGAAGCGTGCGGTACCGCTCGCCGTGATGTGTGTCCCGCTCGGCCTCGGCGCCCTGTACGTGGTCGCGACCGTCCTCCAGGTGCCCGCGCTGCTGGCCGCGAGCGACGCGTTGGCGGCCGGAACCTCTCCTGCCGCGGCACTCGCCGTCGAGGGCGGACTTGGCAGCACCGTGGCCACAGCCACCGACCTGGTCCTCGCGGTCGCGACGTTCGCCGCGTTGATCGGATTCGTCAACTACGGTTCCCGGTTCGTGGCGACCCTCGCCACCGACCGGTTGATGCCCGCGCGCACCGGCCGGATCCACCCTCGCTACCAGAGTCCCGCGACGGCCGTCGTCACGATCAGCGCTCTCGGTCTCGGCGCGATCCTCATCTTGGTGGCGCTCAACCCGGACAACATCGTCAACGTCTACAACTCGGTGGCGACGCTGATCGTCTACTTCTGGGTGACCCCCTACCTCTTGATCTGCGCCGGTGCCGTGAAGCTGCTGGCCCGCGAGGGCCGACTCAGCCCGCTGGCGGTCGTCAGTTCCCTTGTCGGTGCGGCAGCCATGGCCTGGATGTATCTGAATGGCCTGATCAATCCGCCTGCCTCACCGCTGGACGCGATGTCGTACGTCGCCCTCGTCGCCCTGGCCGTGGTCTTCGTGGTCTTCCTGGGCATCGACCTGATTGGCCGATCCCGCCGCACCGAACCGGAGCTCTCATGAATGTCATCCATCAGCGCTACGTCGCCTACTCCGCGGCTCACTACGCCGGCAACCTCGTCGACGGGGCGTTCGGTCTGGCGCTGTTCGGCGACGCCGGAACTCATCTCGCGATCGTCACCGACGGCCACGAGAGCCTCTTCGCCGGGTACTCGTCCGTGGAATTCCTGTCGCCGGTGCGCGGCGGCGACGTCATCGAGGTCGAAGCGCGACTCGCGGCGAAGGGCAACCGGAGCCGGACGATCGACTTCGAACTGCGCATTATCGCCCGAGCCATCGATGAGTCGGGCAGGGCGGAAGTCCTTGCCGAGCCCATCATCGCCACCCGCGCCCGCGGAACCGGCGTCGTACCCGCCCCCTGACTGACGACCCACCGGGTCTGACGACCGCACGAATTGAGAAGGAAGTGCACTATGAAGCGCGCAAAAGCGACGGAGTCGGCTGACATCGTCATCATCGGCGCCGGTCTCTCCGGCATCGGTGCAGCGAAGTACCTGACGAGCGACTTCCCCGACAAGAAGATCCTCCTGCTCGAGGGCCGCGACGCGGTCGGCGGCACGTGGGACCTGTTCAGGTACCCGGGCATCCGGTCCGACGATTCCGTGCACACCTACGGCTACGAGTTCAAGCCGTGGCTGCACAAGGAGGCGATCGCCGACGGCCCGTTCATCCGCGACTACATGGCCGAGACCGTCACTGAGTTCGGGCTCGACAAGATCCTGCGGCTGCGCCACCGGGTCACCGCTGCCGATTGGTCCAGCGAGGAGGCGCAGTGGTCGCTCCAGGTCACCGCGACCGACGAAGCAGGCAACGAGACCCGGAACGTCATCAAAGCCGGGTTCGTCTTCAGCGGCACCGGCTACTACAACTACGAGGCCGGCTACGAGCCCGCCTTCGAGGGTCGCGCTGACTTCCAGGGCGACATCCTCCACCCGCAGCACTGGCCGGAGGACTACGACTACAGCGGCAAGCGCGTGGTCATCATCGGCAGCGGCGCGACCGCCGTGACGATGCTCCCCGCGCTGCTGATGGGCGATGGGGCGGCAGCCCACGTCACCATGCTCCAGCGCACCCCGAGCTACGTCGCGTCGGTCCCCCGGGTGGACAAGCTCGCCCAGAGGCTCATGAAGCTCCTCGGCGTCCAGCGCGGGTATGCCGCCACGCGGGTCAAGAACATCTGGTCCGACCACTTCATCGTGACGGTGCTCTGCAGGTTCCCGAAGTTCGGGCGCAACCTCCTGCGTAAGTGGACGGCCAAGGAGTTGCCGGCCGGGTTCGACGTGGACACCCACTTCGCGCCTCCCTACAACCCCTGGGACCAGCGCCTGTGCGTCACCCCGGACGGAGAGTTCTTCACCGCGATCCGTGAGGGGAACGCCGACGTGGTGACCGACCAGATCGAGCGGTTCACCAGCGAGGGCATCCTGCTGAAGTCCGGCCGGACGCTGGAAGCTGACGTCATCGTCACCGCGACCGGCCTCGCCATGCAGATGCTGGGCGGCATCCAGCCCACGATGGACGGCACCCCGGTCAGCATCGGCGACACGGTGCTGTATCGCGGCGCCCTGATCTCCGGCGTGCCCAACTGGGCCATGATGCTCGGCTATACCAAGGCGACCTGGACCCTGCGTATCCGCAATGTGAGCCGCCTCGCGGCAGACGTGATCCGCACGATGGAACAGAAGGGCTGCGACATCGCCGTGCCGGTCCCGCCGGAGGGCATGCCCACCGTCGACCTGCTCGACCTCACCGCAGGCTACATCCAGCGGTCGAAGCACGAGCTGCCCCGCCAGGGCACCGGGCTCCCATGGCAGATGCACACGACGTTCGTGAAGGACAACCGGCTGTTCAAGGGTAAGCAGTTGGTCGACAAGAACATTCGTTTCTCCGTCCGGAAACCCGCGGCCGCTGACCTCACGAGCGTGGGGGCCGACTCATGACCGCAGCGCGCCTCACGTTGAGCCGGCGTCTTCAACGGACGTTCGTCATCGCCCTGAGCCGCATCCCGGCCCCGCTCGTCAGGCTGCTGGTACGCCCACCGGTCAACAGCGCCGGCGATCACATGGCTCCCGACGTCGCCCTCCTGATGAAGCTCACCGAAGCCGGTGACGACTACAGCGACCTGTCGGCGACAGCCGCCCGGGAGGTGACCGAGCGCGACGCAGCCTTGTTCGCCGACCGTATCGACCCTTGTGCGGTCGAGCAGGAAGTGGAGCTCGCCAACGGGCTGTGGGCGACCCGGTACGGCTCCGGCAAGCCCTCCCGAGGTTTGATCCTCTTCTTCCACGGCGGCGGATTCGCTCTGGGAAGCCGCGCCAGCTACGCCGCCCCGGCGCGGATGCTCGCACAGGGAACTGGCGCCGACGTCCTGTCCGTCGAGTACCGGCTCGCACCCGAACACCCCTTCCCTGCGGCGCACGACGATGCACTCACCGCGTGGCAGTACGCCATCGAGCACGCGGCTGACTGGGGTATCGACCCACGCCGGATCGTCGTCGCCGGTGAAAGCGCCGGAGGCAACATGGTCGCGGTGCTCTGCCAGCGGCTTCGTGGCCAAACGGTCCAGCCGATGGTGCAGGTGCTCATCCAGCCGGTGACCGACATCTCGCGGCGGCGGCCCTCCCGGGACGAGTTCGCCGGATCCCCTGCGTTGTCGGCCAAGCAGATCGGGTGGTTCATGGGGCATTACCTACCCGAAGGAACCGACCATCTGGATCCACGGGTCTCTCCCTTACTGGCCAGCGACCTGACAGGTCTCCCCCGCGCCATCGTGACGGTCGCCGGTTTCGACCCGCTCCGCGACGACGGACTCGCTTACGCCGCCGCGCTGACGGCACACGGGGTACCGGCCGAGGTGATCCACGAGCGCGAGCTCGTGCACGGCTACATCTCCTTCACGGCGATCAGCCCGAGCAGCAGGGCGGCCACGAGGCGACTGGTGGGAGCCATCGCCGCGGAGCTGAACGAGCGTCAGCAGCATGTCGGGAGCAGCACATGACCGGAGCCACCCACGAACTCGAGGCAGAAGTCGTCGTGGTCGGTGCCGGCATCGCCGGGTTGATGGCGGCGAGCACACTGTCCAATCGGGACGTCATCGTGCTCGAAGCTGCCGGTCGGGCCGGGGGGCGAGTGGAGTCGGTTCGCCAGGGCGACTACTGGATCAACCTCGGCACCCAGTTCACCGAGGGAACAGGACCGCTGATCGAAGCCCTCGAACGCCACCAGATCACCATGGGAACGCTCGCGGGCAAGAAGGTGGCCCTCTCGCTCCACGGGAAGCAGGTCGACACCTCCAATCCGTTCGGCCTGATGGTCCGCTCCCGGATGAGTTTCATGGACCGGGTCGGGCTGGCGGCTGTCGGCTCCCGCATCCTCGCGGCGGTGCCGTTCCTGGAGCTGAACCCGGACAACCGCCTGGCGAAGCGGATCCGGGCGAAGCTGGACGCCCGATCCGCGTCGTACGTGCTTCGTGGAGTCAGCTCCGAGGTCGCCCGGGACATGGTCCGATCCTGGTCCGGACAGTGGATGGGATGCGAGCCGGAGGAGACGGCGGCGACGCAGTTCGTGATCTCGATGGGGATACTCCTGACGGACCCGGCGAAGGTTCCCAACTTCGCCCTGCCGGAGGGGGGAAACCAGACCCTCACCGACATCCTGGCCGCCGACCTCGGCGATCGGCTGCGACTGAACTCACCGGCGAAGTCCATCGAGTGGACCGAGGACGGCGTCGTCGTGGAGTACGAGGACGAGAACGGACCGGGGCGAATCCGTGCCCGCCGGGCGATCGTGGCCGTACCCAGTGACGTGGTTGTGCAGATCATGCCCGGCCTCCCGCCCGAGTACCGGGCGGCGTTCAACGACATCCACTACGGCCGGTACGTGGTGGTGGGCTTCTTCACCCACGAGGATGGGCCGCAGCGGTGGGACGACTACATCGCCGTGTCGACGCCCCAGCTGTCGTTCCAGGCGATGTTCAACCACGCCGCGGCCCTGCGCGGTCCGGGCCCACGAAAGCCGGGCGGCGCGCTGGCCTGCTTCGCGGGCGGCGCCGTGGCCGACAGGCTGTTCGAGCTCAGCGACTCCGAGATCGTCTCCCGGTTCACCGCAGACCTCGTCGAGCTCTATCCCGAGCTCGAGGGGAAGCTCGGCGAAGGGGTCGTGCGGCGGCACCGTCGGGTCGTCCCGTTCTGGGCGCCCGGTGGACGCGACTCACTGCCGACGCTGCGCCGGAACCTCGGCCCGGTCCACCTGGCCGGCGACTACCAGCTCGACATGCCCTCACTCGCCGACGCAGCCGCATCGGGTGAGCGCGCCGCGCAGCAAGTTCTGGCGAGCCTGTCCCACTCGGGTGCGCTCGCGTCCGACCCCACCATTCCCGGTTGACCCTCGCGAGGAAAGGAAACCATGCCTGCCACATCGAACCCCGCCCGTCAGGCGGATCGGCTCTATCACGACCTCCTCTCCCCCGCCGAGACCCGGGAGCTGCGCGACCGAGTGCGCAAGATCGCCGCCGAGGTCGTCGCCCCCGTCGCGCGCCGGATCGCGAACGGGGATGAGCGCGTCGACGGCTTCCCGCGGGACGTCTTCGACGGCCTTGCCGTCGCTGGACTGTTCCGGGTTCCCTTCGCCGCCGAGGCCGGCGGGGACGGTCTCGCGCACCCGGTCACGGCGACCGCCGTCGCGATCGAGGAGCTGGCCTACTACTCCAGCAGCATCGCGGCCGTCTTCGACGTCCACTGCATCCTCGCCGGCAACGTGCTGACCCACGGCACCGCTGCCCAGCAGCAGAGGTGGCTGCGTCCGGTGGCCGAGGGGACCATGGTGGGCGCCTTCGCCACCACCGAGCCGGAGGCCTCGTCCGACCTGAGCCCTCAAGCCATCCAGACAGTCGCCGTCCAGCACGGCGACACCTGGGTCCTCAATGGCCGCAAGCGCTGGATCTCCAACTCGCCCGTCGCAGGCTTCATCGTCACTCTCGCCCGCACCGGCGACCGGCTCTCGATGTTCATCGTCGACACCTCCCTGCCCGGAGTTCGAGTCGGCGAGTCCGACCAGAAGATGGGCAACCGCGGTCAGCTCACCGCCGACGTGTGGTTCACCGATGTCGCGCTGACAAAGGACTCCCTGCTCGGTGGCGAGCCGGGACACGGGCTCCGCCACGCGCTCGCCACACTCACGCTCGGGCGTATCGGCATCGCAGCCGCCGGTGTCGGCATGGCGCAGGCCGCGTTCGACCACGCCGTCGCGCATCTGTCGACCCGGGAGGCGTTCGGCCGGAAGCTGGCCGCCAACCAGCACTGGCAGTTCCTGATGGCCGAGCGGGCCACCGAGATCGAGAACGCGCGAACCCTTTATCTCAAGGCGGCCCTGCGGCGCGACGCCGGCGAGGTGTTCCCCGAGCCGGAGGCATCGATGGCCAAGTTCTACGGCAGCCGGCTCGCCGTCGACATGGCCCGCGACGCCGTCCAGGCGTTCGGCGGCCTCGGCTTCGCCCGCGAACTCAGCGCCGACGGCACGCCTGGCCCCGTCGAGGCGATCTACCGCGACAGCAAGATCGGTGAGATCTACGAGGGCGCCAACGAGATCCTGAAGTGGGTCATCGCTCGCGGCATCTTCGGCAAGGAGATCACCGGATGAGCCTCTCGGGCCGCGCCCTGCCCATGTCGGGCGGCAGCCGCGGCATCGGCCTGTCGATCGCCGTCGCCGGAAAGATCCTCAGGCGCGAACTGGTCCGCGGAACAACGGAATGACACAGCGACGCCAGCACATCGAACCTCAGACAGGATCAACCTCAGGGAGACGACTCGTGAGCAATACAGAGCATCGCCGTCAGGGTGTGTCGCGACGCGGGGCGCTGGCGGCCGGCGGCGGAATAGCCGCGAGCCTCACCGTGGGACGGATTCCTGTCGCCGAGGCGACGCCTGATAGCGCGAGTGCGGACGTGGTCGTCATCGGGGCCGGGATTTCCGGCCTCACCGCGGCGCGCCGGCTCATCCAGTCCGGAGTTTCGTCGGTACTCGTGCTGGAGGCGAACGATCGGGTCGGCGGCAGGACCCTTGATCTCGAGGTCGGGAACGGCGTGGTCACCGAAGGCGGCGGGGAATGGGTAGGCCCGGGCCAGGACCGCGTCCTCGGCCTCATCGACGAACTCGGCCTCTCGACGTTCAACACCTACGTCGACGGCAAGTCGGTCTACCTGCGAAACGGAAACCGGCAGACCTTCACCGGGATGACCCCGCCGCTCGGACCGGACGCACTGGCCGACTTCGTGCAGCTGCAGACGAGGCTGGAACAGATGGCCTCGACCGTTCCCGCCGAGGCGCCGTGGACCGCCCCCGACGCCCTGACGTGGGACGGCATGACCCTTGGCGGGTGGCTCGACTCGAATTCCCTCAGTGCCGAGGCCGAGTGGCTGTTCACGCTGGGATTCACCATCATCTTCGCCGAGGATCCACACGAGACCTCTTTCCTCCGGGCCCTGCACGCGATCGGATCGTCCGGGGGAATCGGGCACATGTTCAACACGACCGGAGGGTCCCAGGAGTCGCGCATCGCAGGCGGTCCGCAGCTGATCTCGCTGCGGATGGCCGAGCAGCTCGGCAAACGGGTCGTTCTCGGCTCGCCGGTCACCGAGATCGGTCAGCAAAACGAAGGCGTGATCGTGAAGTCAGCGCGCGCCGAGGTGCGCTGCCGGCGGGTGATCGTCGCCATGGCACCGGCTGACGCCGAACGCATCCGCTTCACGCCGGAGCTTCCGGTCCGCCGGGCGGCATTGCAGCGAAAGTGGCGCAACGGCACCGAGAGCAAACTGTTCGCGGTGTACGAAAAGCCGTTCTGGCGTGAAGAAGGGTTCAGCGGCCAGGCGTTCACGGACTTGCCGATCACGCCATACGTCGCCGACAACTCGCCGCCTGACGGCAGCGTCGGGATTCTGGTGACGTTCATGGGCACCGCCGGCTCGGGCGACGGTCTCAAGTGGAGCGACGCGCTCCTCGACGACCCCGCGGCCCGCCGCACCGCGTTCCTCGACGACCTGACGAAACTGTTCGGGCCCAAGGCGGCGCAACCGGTTCGCTACCTCGAGAAGTCCTGGTTGAACGAGCGCTGGATCGAGGGCTGCGTCAGCACGCGGGCCCCCGGCACGCTGACCCGCTACACGGACGCCGCGCGTGCGCCGGTCGGCCGGATCCACTGGGCAGGTACGGAGACCGGGATTCTGTACGAGGGCTACATGGAAGGGGCGGTCAGCGCCGGCGAGCGCGCCGCCGAGGAGGTCCGCGAACTGCTCTGACCGCGCGACCACGGGCGAGGGGGAGGGGGAGGCGAAGTGCCCAGCTGGGCGTGTACGGCCCTGGCTGCGCTACCCCGCGAGATGTGTCCTTCCGAGAACCACATCCTCGTCGAAGCAAAGAGTTCGACGACTTCCACCTCCTGCCCGGGTGGCACGCACGCGAGTCGGTTGCTTGAACCACTGGGGCCAGGGCCGGACGCTTCTCTGGCCCACCTTCGACTATCCGATGGTCAGCGCTTGAGTTCCCGCACCGCCGCTTCGGTAGTCACCACGTCATTGGCCACATAGTTGAAATTCGTGATCGCGGCGGCGAAGCCGTCACCGAGCTCGGGGTGGTTCGCCGCAGCGGTGGCATCCTTGACCACTGTCACCTCAAAACCCTGCTCGAGCAGGTCTCGCAGGTGGCTCTCGACGCACAGATTGGCCGACATTCCGGCCAGCACGACCTTGGAAATGCCTCGCTTTCGCAGTTGCAGGACCAGGTCGTTGTTCTGTGGCCCGTAGACCTTGTGCGGGCTGGTGATGACGGTGTGGCCGTCGTCGATGTAGGGCTTGTAGCGCTCGAGCCAATCGGCGCCGGAACCCGGTAGACCTTCGCCGGTCAGCGGGCTCTTGCGGTCGAACATATGGATCTCGTGCATCATCTTCTCGAGCGTGCCGCCGAACAACCAGGCGTGATCAGTTGGGTAGTAATAGTGCGGGGAGACGAAGACGGGGTACCCGCCCTCCTTGGCCGCGATGAGCAGCTGCTCGATGTGCTCGACCGTCCCGTTGCCCTCAACGCTGGGTCCCACGAGCTCCCAGGTAACACCGTCTGGGCTGAGGAAGTCGTTCTGCGGATCGGTCACGACGATGGCGGTGTCGTTCGGTGTCATGCGGTCTCCCTATCGAGTCCAGTCAAAGCCGTCGTTTTCTACGGCCTCCACATAGGGCTAACCCACGCACCGATTCATCATTCGCCATGTGTCATCCGAATGACAGAACTGTCATATCCATCCGATTGGCACGCCGCACCCCACGCAGTTGCTGGATGAGCGCGCAGTGGCGAGGAGCACTCGCGTTATCCGCCTGATTTTCTCGAGTACTACGGGGATTCCCGCTACAAGGTCGTGGCCGGGGCCCTGAGTCGGTCTGGTTTAGATGCCCTCGGTCCGCACCGGCGTCACGGGCGGCTTCTTCGCACCCACAGGCTTCGGGTCGACGAACCTCGTCTCCACCTTGCCGAATTTCATTCGGTTCCGGCGCGGTGGCCGAGCGGTCGCCGACGCCGAACCGATCGCGGCAGGTAGCGCCTCTCCTGGAGCTACACCGAGCTGACGGCCGTACGCGAGGTCCCGTTCGGTCCGCCTGGTCGGCTGGTCCTCGAGCTCCTGCCGTGCCATCGGCCGGTGCGGCAGTTCGTGCCCGGCCGGTCGAGCGCACGGCTCTCCGGTCGCGCGCAGCAGGTGCCCACAGAAGTCTTCCATCAGTCGAGGCTACGGCACGACTGTCCAGCATCGACATCCCCTGGCCTGCGGTCCGCATCCAGAACGTAGGCGGGTACACCGCGTGCCACCGGCCATGATCGTCGCCGTGTCCTCCGCCGCGACCGCGCGCCTATGTGCTTGGCGAGTTCCATGGGCGATTCTTGCGGTTCACCGCGCTCGCGGTTGCCCTGTCACAGGTCAAGACGATCGCCGTGGCGGGCGATGAACGCGACCACCTCGCCGGCAGGTTTGTCGGGAAGGCCCCACATCACGTCGGTGACCCCCGCGTCCTCCCAGGCCGCGAGGTGCTCGGGAGCCGGTTTCACCGTCGCCAGCAGGTGCACCTGCGGCTCCCCCACGCGTCCCGCATCGGCCCATGCCTTGCGGAGCCGGTGGCACTTGCCCGCGATGTCCCGCTCGGCCGGCGTGGTCATCCACCCGTCGGCGGAGCGCGCGATCCAGGCGAACGTCTTCGGTCCGCCCCCAGCACCGACGACCAGCGGAATGTGCCGCTGAACCGGCTTCGGATACGCCCACGACGGACCGAACGATACGAACTCCCCGTCATAGGCCGCCTCCTCCTGGGTCCACAACTCCCGCATCGCCTCGACGTACTCGCGCAGCACCGTGCGCCGCCGTGTGGCGGGCACATGGTGGTCGGCGAGCTCATCGGTGTTCCAGCCGAACCCGGCGCCGATGGTGACGCGGCCGTTCGAGAGGTGATCCAGGCTCGCCACCGTCTTGGCCAGGGTGATCGGGTCGGACTCGACGGGAAGGGCGACCGCGGTGGCGAGCCGGATGCGCGAGGTGACCTGCGCCGCGGTCGCCAGGGCGACCCACGGGTCGAGGGTGCGCAGGTAACGGTCATCGGGCAGCGTCTCGTCACCCGTGCTCGGATGCGCGGCCTGCCTGCGCATGGGGATGTGCGTGTGCTCGGGAACGTAGAACGAGGTGAAGCCGTGCTCCTCGGCCGCCAGGGCCGCCTCGGCAGGAGTGATCCCGCGATCACTGGTGAACAGGACGATTCCGTGTCGCAACGCACTCTCCTCCGCTAGCTCATGCCCGTCGACACTACTCGTCATGTAGAACGTGTTCTACATGCTTCATCAAACCCCTCCGGCACTCCATGCTTGTCTAGTGCTCGCCACGTCGTCGACCATGTCCGAATGGACATAAGGTGCCTGGCATGACCCTAGACAGGCTGCTCGACGGCCGGCTCAAGATCCGGCACCTCGTCCTCGTGACCGCCATCGCCGAGCACGGCAGCATCGTGCGGGCCGCTGAACACCTGCACATCACCCAGCCCGTCGTGACCCGCGCCCTCCGCGACGTCGAGACGTTGCTCGGGGTCATCCTGTTCACTCGGTCCTCCCGAGGCGTCACCCCCACGATCTACGGCGAGGCGTTCATCGGCGACGCGCGCGCCGTGCTGGCCCGGCTGCGGCACGCTGATCGCCACCTCGCCCTGCTGACGCAGGCCGAACTCGGAACAGTGACCGTAGGCACCCACCTCGCTGGCTCGAACCTGCTGCTCCCGCGCGCGATCGCATCCCTGAAAGCCGAACATCCGAACGTGACCGTGGTCGTCCAGGAAGCCACGCCCGACGTGATGCAGACAGCGCTCCTCGGGGGCGATGTGGACCTCACCGTGGGCCGGCTGACGCCGACCCCGGACGCCGGCCGGCTACACCAGGAACGCCTCTACCTGGAGCCGATTCGCCTCGTCGCCCGGGTGCAGCACCCGGTACACCGGGAACCGTCTCCGACGCTGCCCGAGTTGATGGGCTACCCCTGGATCGTCCCCGTCCACCAGACGGCACTGCGCGCCGAACTGGAGCAACTCTTCTTCACCGAAGGTGTCGAACTGCCCATCAACCGGGTCGAGTGCACCTCCATACTCACCCTGCGCCACCTGCTCGTCTCGACCGACGTCATCGCCGCCCTGCCGATGTTGATCGCGAACGACGACGACAAACTCGCGATCCTGCCGACTCCGCTGCCCACGATCCGCCGCAGCGTCGGAGTGACGCTGCCGGTGGATCAGCCGCCGACACCCGCCGCGGCCGCCCTGCTGGAGCACCTTCGGCTGGAAGCAAAGCGGCTGCAGGCCGTCTTGGACGACGACCACGGAACCGCGCCGGTAACGCCACAACGGCCGGACTGAGGCGCATGTCCATTCGGGCATGACCGCGTGCCAGAAGGGCATTGGACAAACATAACCGGCGATCCGACGATGTGACGGCGACCACGACCGATCACAAGGAGGACATCGTGCCGGAGGCCAGCCCTGCCCGCCCCGCCGATCCGGCCGGGTTCTACACCTACCGCAACCCCGGCGACTACCACGCGGACTGGCGTGGCTTCTACGACGACTCTCTTCTCCGGCGCGAGGAAGTGCGGGGGCTGCTGGCCCACCAGGTGGAACTCAAGTACGGGCCGGACCCGCAGCAGATCGCCAACGTCTACCACCCCGGCACCGGGTCAGGGCGCCCGGTGATCGTGTACTTCCACGGTGGCCGATGGCGAGAGGGCCATCCCGCGTTCTACGACTGGATGGCGCGGCCCTGGGTTGACGAGGGCGCCGTGTTCGTGTCGTGCGGATACCGGCTCGAACCAGAGCACACGATCGCCGACGCCGTCGACGACGCGGTACGCGCCATCGACTGGGTGGCCGCGAATGCCGCTCGCTATGGCGGTGACCCAGACCGGATCGTGGTCACCGGGCACTCCTCGGGCGGGCACCTGGCGGCGATGGCCACGATGACCGGATGGGCGGGGCGGCGCGTGCCCGCATCCGGCACCGTCGTCGGCGCCGTCTGCATGAGCGCGCCGGTGGATCTGCGCGGCGAGGCCAACGGCGCCGGCGAGGCGCTCAGCCCGGCCCTTCGCGTCACCACGGCCCCGCCACGCATCGTCGTCTCGTTCGGCGACCCCGAACCGAACCGCAAAGCCGACAGCGGAGAGTTCTTCGCCCACCACGGGCGACTGTTGGCCGAAGCGTTGTCGGCCGCCGGGGCACATCCCACAACCGTCGTCCTCGACGACACCGACCACGTGGGCACGGCGGCCGCCTTCGCCAATCCCGCGTCCGCCCTGTTCACCGCCGCGCATCCGGTGGTCTTCGGCAACGGAAGTGATTCCCATGAAGCCTGACGGCCTCGCTGCGACGATCCAGGAACCGGCCCGCGTGCGGTGGGCGGTCGTCGTGCTCGCATTCCTGGCGGTGCTGCTCGACGGGTTCGACACAGCCACGCTGGCGGTCGTCGTACCGACGCTCGCGAACGAGTGGGGAGTCGGTGCGAGCGAGTTCACCTATCCGCTGGTACTCACCAACATCGGCGTCGTGGTCGGTTACCTCTGCTGCGGCGCGGCAGGAGCCCGCATCGGCCGGCGCAGGCTGCTGCTGGGCGGCGTCGTCGGCTTCGCGGTGTTCACCCTGCTGACGGCCGTCGTCCTGCCCATGCAGTCCATCGCCGCGCTGAGCGTCACCCGGCTGCTGACCGGAATCGGCCTGGGCGTGGTCCTGCCCGTCGCGGTCTCGCTCACGACCGACCACAGCCCCGCGCGGCGCCGCGAACTGGTCTCGGTCACCGTCACACTCGGCCTCGCGTCCGGCCTTACCTTGGGCGGTTTCGCCGGCGGCCGCCTGATCGAGAACCTCGGCACCGCGGGGGTTTTCTGGCTCGCCGGGCTGTTGCCGCTCGCACTGGTGATCCCGATGGCGCGGGTCATCACCGAGCCGCCGCAGGCCGGTCCGGGATCGGCCGCGCGGCGCGACGCCAGCGTCTCACGGCTGTTCCACCCGGCATTGCGGGGAGACACCGTGCTGCTCTGGACTTTCTCGTTCCTCGTCTTCCTCGCCGCCTACACGTTGACCTCGTGGGTACCGACACTGCTGGTCGGCTACGGGTTCAGCCCGTCCGACGCTCCCCTCGGCCTGGCATTCCTCAGCCTGGGCGGGGTCGTCGGCGGGATCCTGCTGCTGCCGCTGACCGCACGCATCGGCATCGTCCGCGCGCTGATCCTCATGCCGGTGCTCGGGATCGTCTGTATCGCCGCAGCGGCCCGCCTGGAACTCAACGACGTCGCACTACTCCTGGTGCTCGGCGGCGCGGGCGCCGGGATCACGGCGGGACAGATCGGGCAGCTCACGCTGGCGGTCGCCCTCTACCCGGTCCGCACCCGCACGACCGGGGTCGGCTGGGCGGCGGCCCTCGGCAGGGCCGGGTCGATCATCGGGCCCGGCGCCGCGGGCATCCTGATCGGCCTGGCGATCTCCGAGCGCGACATCATCCTGCTCACTACGGCACCGGTCCTGGTGGCCGCGGCGTGCGCGACCGCGCTCTGGCGACGCAGGACAAGGACCCGCGCGCCGGCAGCTCCCTCCGAGGTGGACGAGCATGCGTGACGGCGGGTCGCGGCCCGGCGAGTTCTGGTTCGATCTCGGCGACGTCGCGGTCGTACCGCTGGTAGAGACGGCACAGCTGCTCATCGAGCCGGCGGAGTTCTTCCCTGATATCGGGGACGACCGCTCACCGTGGTGCTTCCAGCAGCCGTGGTTCGACAGCGCGACGGGTCGGCTCGTGTACACGATCCAGTCGTTCCTGGTCAGCACAGGCGAGACGGTGGTGCTCGTCGACGCCTGCGTCGGGGCGGCAAAACCGAGGCTGCGGCCGGAGTTCGATCGGCAAAGTGACGACTGGCTCCGCCGGTTCACGGCCACCGGGATCACGACCGCCGACGTGTCCGCCGTGGTCCTCACCCACCTGCACGTGGACCACGTCGGCTGGGCGACCCGGGCCGACGGCGCTACCTGGACCCCCGTTTTCGACCGCGCCCGCCACTACGTGACCGGCCCGGAGTTCGCCTACTGGACGAGCACCGCGGGCACGGCTGCCATGCTGCGCACAGGCGAATACATGGCCGACAGCGTGCGGCCCCTGTTCGAGCGAGGACTGCTCGAACTCGTCGAGCCCGGCGCCGAGATCCACCCGCGAGTGCGCCTGGTCGCCGCCCCGGGCCACACCCCCGGCAACGTCTGCGTGCAGATCACGGGTTCGAGCGGTGAGCTGCTACTCGCGGGCGACCTGCTGCACCATCCCGTCCAGCTGGTACGACCGGACCTCAGTACCCGGTACTGCGTCGACCCGGAACAGGCCACCCAGACCCGGCTGGATCTGCTCGCCCACCTCGCCGAATCGGGGACACCGCTGCTACCCGCGCACTTTCCGGCCCCGTCCGCGGGCCGTGTGGTCCGCGACGGCGCCGGCTACACGTTCGAAGCCGCCTCGGATCTGGTCCGAGCCGGCCAGTTCACCTGGCGCGGTCGTTGGTGAAGGTTGTTTCGTTGCTGTCCACGGCGAGCGTCAAAGGTGACCGCTTCACCGACTGTCTGAGGTCTACCCGTGAACGACGCGAGCGACCCTTCCCGAGTTCGCCGCCGCGGATCTCCTCACGCCCAGCCCTTCTGGCCCTGCGCGCCCTCGACGTCGATATCGGCGGTCGCCGTATGAGCGATCGCGGCGACGGCGCCCTCCAGTTCCTGTCGCGCTCGATCGCCGTCGCCGAGTTCGATGCGCACCGTGACCGCGACCTCGCACCGGTCCGGGCCCCGGTCGATCACCTTCAGTTCGCCGCGATAGTCCTCGTCCGCGCTCCCCCAGGACAAGGATCGTCCGGACTCGTCGGCACGCAGCCAGCCGTCCTGCGGTGCGGTATCGGGTAGTTCGACCACGACTGCCCGTGGATCGTCTTCTTCCGACTCGGCGATATCGATCCACGGAAGCTCGCGTGCCACGTCAGGGCGCTCGGCAAGGGCCGCGAAGAACTCGTCGGCGGGCAGGTCGGCTTCTGTGGAATACGTGTAGGTGTCCATGCCACCCGGAATTCCCGCTACCCCCGTCCGGCAATCGCGGATGTCGCAGGAGACAACGCCGGGGCACGATCGTCCATACGGGATGACCGCGCCACGTGGTGGCCGTGCACCTGCCGGGTTCGGTTGGTCAGCCGGCTTCGCGCGCGAGCTCGATGGCCCTGCCGAGGGTGGCCAGCCGGGCGTCGAGGGTGTCACCGGCTGGGTAGAAGCGAACCGTGTTCACCCCGGCGTCGCGCCATGTCCTCAGCCGTTCGCGCACCATGTCCTCGGTTCCGAGCAGGGTGGTTCCGAGGACCATCTCGTCGGTGACGAGTTCCACGGCACCCGCGCGGTCGCCGGCCTGCCACCGCTGCTGGACCTCGGCCGCCGTTACGGCCCAGCCCTGTCGGCTGTAGGCGTTGTTGTAGAAATTCGTGGTCCCCGCGCCCATTCCGCCAAGGCTGAACGCCAGCTTCTTCTTGCGCTCTGCCAGCATGTCCCGCAGTTCATCCTCGTCACCGGCGAAGGCGACCTCCGCGCCCTGACAGACGTCGAGATCCGCGCGCGACCGCCCAGTCTCGGCGAGTCCGGCATCCAGGTGGGCGAAATACGCTTCCGCGGCACCCTCTGGCACGAAACTGGTACCCAGCCAGCCATCGGCGATCTTTCCGGTCAGCCGCAGCAAGGCAGGCGACAACGCGGCGAGGTAGATCGGGATGTCGTGCTCGGAACGTGCCGACAGACGCATGGGCTTGCCTTGCCCACCAGGCAAGGGAATGGTGAAGTGCTGTCCTGCGTACGAGATCTTCTCACCGGCGACGGCACTTCGAACGATCTCCACGGTTTCTCGCATCCGCACCACCGGCCGCGCGAAGGGCACCCCATGTAGCCCCTCGATCACCTGCGGACCGGACGGTCCCAAGCCGAGCAGGAAGCGGCCCTGGGACAGCTGCGACAAGGTGATCGCCGCCTGGGCTGTCGCCACCGGAGTCCGAACTCCCAGCTGCATGACCCCCGACCCCAGCAACATCCGGTCGGTGCGGGCCGCCAGGAAAGCCAGCGGTGCGGGCGCATCGGAACCCCAGGCTTCGGCCACCCAGCAGATGTCCAGGCCCAGTTTCTCGGCCTCCACGGCGAACTGGACCGTCTCCATCCAGTCGCCACCCGAGGCCTCGATGGACGTCGCCGTCCGCATTACGTGTCCGCCCTCCAGTTGGCCTCGGCGAGTTTCCTGATCTCTTCGAGAGCCATCGACATGTTGTGCTCGAACTCCCGCAGCCGGACGAAGACGATCTTCTGTTCCTTCTCCGGCATCTTCTCGATCGCCAGCGACAATCCCGAGGGCGCAGGCCCCAGCTGCACCCACTGCCGCAGCACCGTTGCGCCGCGAACCGGCTCGATGGTGAACCGCCAGGTCGCGGTGGGACAGGCCGGGTCCTCCACCGCCCATGCGAACACCTTCGGCGGCTCGAACCGCACGATATGCGAGGTGGTTTCCCACTCCCCCAACGACTCGTGCTTGTTGCGTCCAGCGAACCGCGCCCCCAGCGCCGGGCCGTCCGCTCCGCCCAGCCAGCGCACCGACTGGAGCTCGGGACTGAGCTTCGGCATCAGCTCGATGTCGGATACGAGCTGCCACACCCGCTCTGGCACGGTGGCGATTCGCGTCTCCACCTCCACGGTCGGCGTGTCCGCATACCGTGCCCCCGTCCACTCCATCGCGTTCGACCTCCTCGTCGCTGATCGGTCACCATGAAGAACGCTGCCGTCCGACCAGCAGAGTTGTCTAACGCAACCCACTTGTCAAGTGTGTCCGAGGACGAGGCCAATCGGCAACCCGGCCTCCCGCTGTTCGTTTCGGTCGCGGCCCTGCTCGGACCGCTCAAGTTGCGAAACGACGCTGGACCTCCGGCCTTTGTGCCAGACGAGGGGAATAACCCGGCCCCATTCGCTTGCTGGTCTCCTCCGGCCTCAGCGGCTGTCTGCACATCGAACAGACGATCTCCGGGGAGGTGTCATGCCCGCACCGATCGTGGTGCAACACCACCGGCACACCTTCCTCACCGGACAACCAGCGATCACCCCAACGCGACATCGTCACGAGCACACCGAAGAAGTCCCGCCCCTTTTCGGTAAGCACGTAGTCGAAGCGCTCCGGTTCGCTCTGGTATGCCTGCTTGACCATCAGACCCTCCTGCACCAGGCGCTGCAAGCGGTCCGTCAGGGTGTTTCGAGCGATGCCCAACGACTGCTGGAACCCGTCGAACCGCCGGATCCCGTAGAACGCCTCCCGCAGCACCAGCGGAGTCCACAGATCTCCCAGCAAATCCACGGTGCGCGCGATCGAACACGGCCACTCGGCGAAGGAAGTCCGTTTCATGCCTGCGAGAATAGCGGGTCTTAAAGTAAGACTCACTCCTGGCGCGGAAGTTCGATTCTGCGGGCCGGCCCGCGGGACAGATGACCCTGCCGCCTGCCGACCGATGAGTTCCGGGTCCCGCAGAGGTCACAACCTCCAGGACCGCTGGTGGCTGATGCGGCCGTACCGAAGGAGACGCGATGGCAAAGCTCATCTACTCGATGATCACCTCACTCGACGGTTACGCCGAGGCGACGGAGGGCGACCTCGGCACCGGCGCCGAGGACCAGGAGGTACATACCTTCATCAACGACCTCTTCCGCCCCGTCGGCACGTACCTCTACGGCCGAAAGATCTACGAGACGATGGTCTACTGGGAGACCGCGCACACGGAGCCCGACCAGCCGCCGCACATCCTGCAGTACGCCCGGGACTGGCAGGCCGCGGAGAAGATCGTGTACTCCACCACGCTGGAATCGGCGTCCAGCACGAAGACCAGAATCGAGCGGACGTTCGACCCCGACGCGGTGCGCAAGCTCAAGGCCGAGGCCCATCACGACCTCACCGTCGACGGCCCGAACCTCGCGGCCCAGGCGATCGCGGCCGGCCTGGTGGACGAGTACCACCTGTTCATCACCACGAGCGTGGTCGGCGGCGGCAAGCGGTTCTTCCCCGACGGGGTGCGCCTCGATCTCGAACTGGTCGAGGAGCGTGCCTTTGACAGCGGACTGATCTACGCCCGCTACCGGACCCGCTGAGCAGCGCCGGTTGGCGACACTGCCGGCACCCGCCAAGAGGTAAGCCGATCGACGGACACCAGGCGACCACGAGAGGACCAATCTCCTAAGTAGTATAGTAGAATGATCGACGGGAACCGACTCCCGGCGGATGGAGGAAGCATGGACTCTCTGCTGTACACCGTTGCCATCCTGGCCTGCCCGGTAGGAATGGGCGCGATGATGTGGATGATGATGCGCGGCCAGGGCAAGAACACCGGCAGCGGACAGCCGGAACAGGTGCGGCAGCTACGCGCCGAGATCGACCAACTCAAGGCGGAGCGCGAGTCTCGGAGCACGGAAGGAACCTTCTGACATGCCCACCTGGTTCTCCGCGTTCGTCGCAGCCGCCGCCATTACCGCTGTCTACTTCTTCTGCATCCGTCCCATGCGCAAGCGAAACTGCGCGATGACGCCTGGTTCCAGCCAGGACGCCGACCTCGACCGGCAGATCGCGGACCTGCGAGAAGAGCTTCGGGTCTTGCGTGCGGAGGACTCACTGGAGTCGGGACGGCTCCCCCGGCGACCGGCGCCGCCCTCTTCGGGGTAATACAGCAATGCGTTGGAAGGTAAGGCTATGACGGGCTCGAACGTCCGGGCGTCGGACGCCGACCGAGAGCGGACAGTCGCCCAGCTGCAGCGGGAAGTCGGTACCGGGCGGTTGACCCTGGACGAGTTCTCCGAGCGCTCGGGTGCCGCTTATCAAGCACGTACTGTCGTCGAACTCTCGACCTTGACCAGCGATCTCCCGCGTACCGACCCGGTTCCGCCGCGTACCTTTCATGCCGATTCACCCAGGCTCATGGCGCTCGCGCTACTTCTGGGCATCGCTTTGCTCGCCTTCGCCAGTCCACTCGCGGCGGCCGCCATGGCCGAGCTGAGTTGCCACTGAGAGTGGATCTCGTTGGCATGCATCACCTCGCGGGTGGCTCCGGTCAGAGCGGCGCAGGCAGCGGCTCCGCGTCCCGTACCGTGAGCATCGCGGTCATCGCCTCGATCTCGGCGGTCTGCGCGGTGAGCATCTTCTCGGCAAGGTTCAGTACCTCACCCATCGCGGCTTTGTCCTTGGCCGCACGCATCATGGGACCGCCACCCTGGTGGTGCCGGATCATCAACTGCAGGAAGTAGACGTCCAGCTCAGTCCCGGACAGCGAGCGCAACCGGGACAGCTCCTTTGTCGTGGCCATGCCGGGCATCGGCCTACTCGCATCGTCTGGAGTGCCCTTGGCGTGATTGGCGTGTCCGGCGTCGCTCATCCATCCCATGTGCTCGCCGCTCGGCAGCGACGCCCGGGACCACAGTCCGAGCCATCCTTGCATCCGACCGACCTGCTCGGTCTGACCACTTTCGATATCGAAAGCCAGTTGCCGGATCGCTGGATCCCTGCTGTGATCGCGAACCCAGCTCGCCATCGTGACACCCTGCAGGTGATGCACGGTCATGTCCTGGGCGAACCCGACATCCACGGCGTTCGGCGTTTCCGCCGGGCCATCGTCCTGGGTATCGGCGAGGAGGAGACCGCCGGTGGCGCCCAGCAACGTGGCGGCCAGCAACGCTCCCACCGCCAGGAGAGCCATCAACCATCGTGGATGCCGCGCATCAGCGAGAGGCTCAGCCGGAAGCGTCCCCTCGCTGGAGACGGACTGTTCGTTCGATGTCACTTGTTCCCCTCACTGTTCATCGGCAGTGCGCCAGGTCCTGGCGGCGTGGGGTCGAACGGAGGCGGGTTGTCGCGGTCGAAGCGGCCCGGGCCCAACTCGGAGCAGGTGGCACCCACTTCTGGATGAGTGAATCGGTTGGCGCGCAGTGCCTTGATGAACTGATCGGCACGTGGATCCTGGGCGTTGTCGAGCTTGAGCTGGTGGCCCCAGGACTGCAGCGATATCGGCGAGTCCAGAGTGGGCACCGGTGACATCAGCAGGTAGTTCTCCCCCTCCACTTTGGCGCGCAACGAGTCGAGCGCCGCACCGGTGACCTTGTCGGGGTGGTAGGCGATCCAGACCGCGCCGTGTTCCAGGGAGTGCACGACGTTCTCGACACGGATGGCTTCGTCGTAGACCACTCCGTCGCAGGCCGCCCAGGACTGGTCGTGTGGTCCCCCGAACGCCGGGACCGTGTCATAGGCAACGCGCTGCTGCGCTGACACGTGGTTCGCGCCCTGGTAGTCCCGGACCACGACCCCCGGAATCTGTGTCGACGGATCGTTGTTCGCCGCGGATGGCGCGAACGGCTCCAACGCGGCCTCCAGCTCCCGATTGTCGGCCGCGCGAACGTACATATAGCCGAACACCACACCGGCCAGCACGACCACGGCGGTAACTGCCGCGATCATGCCCCATGGTTTCGGCCGGCTCGCCGCGATCACCGGGCCGCGACCGCGCTTCTTGTCTCCTCGCCCCACACCACACCTCCGAACGTCACCAACTAAGCTACTACGTAGACTAGTTGGTGACCGTCGCAGGAGGCACTGCCGGGTTGTGTGACGGGAGGCGACACCGACCGGCGGCACTTACGATGGGTCTTAGGCCGACTGACGGAAAGGCGGTGATGGCCTTGATGGACGGCATGATGGGCATGGGCTGGTGGATGGTGCTCTGGGGACTGCTCGGACTGGCGGTGCTCGTGCTCGTGGTGCTGACGATCGTTCGGCTGGTCCGCTCGGACTCCAACCGTTCCGGCACCCGAGCAGGCGAGGATCCAGCCCAGCTCGAGCTGCGACGTCGTTACGCCGAGGGGCAGATCGACCAAGAGGAGTACCTGC